>NZ_JAQLOK010000004.1:0-242589 GCF_034063545.1 Luteibacter sahnii | reverse complement strand
AACGTTGGGTGCTCATGGGACCTCCTCCTATGCTCAAATCATAGGCGGGAAGTGCTTACGATTCCCGGGGCAGTCCAGTCGCGCGTGTGATCGGGTACTGTAAAGCAGGGGCGAGCTAATCCAATCCAGCACCCGATTGCTCAGGGAGATTGATCGGGCGTATGGTCAGTAACTCGATAGTCATTTGGCCGGCACTTCCCTTCATTGAAATCACGATTCTTTACGGAACTCCATGAAAGTCGGATCGATCTTCAAGATACTAGTGCTTGTTGCCGGGACCGCTTACTCGCATCCTGACGATGCGTCTGGCGTTGGCGCGACTTGGCGTCAACTCGCAGCAGGCGACGCCAAGGCCGCAATCGCGCTCATTGAAAACAACCATCCTGGCGCCTCAGTGGCATTGCGTGATGACGCCTTTCAGGCGCGCCTCGCCATAGCTAAGCAACACCTCGCTTCCCGTCTTCCGCAAGTCACTAGCTTTGGCGGCTACGCCGCGACGATGGCGGGCCTGGCCGCAGATTTTCAAGACGGTCATATCTGGTCGTCCGCGTTGGTGGCTCAGCGTATCGTAGAGTGGCCTGGCATTGTCCCTGTTCGCCGCGGCGACGCTTGGTATGTCGGCGGCCAAGAGCGCCTGGAAGGCGAGCCTGAGCTCGTCGGGGCGCGAATAATAAGCTGTGATGGCCAGGCATTCGATCAATTTGCGGCCAACCGGATCGAGCTCTTCAAAGGGGACCCCCGGGTTGAAGCCAACCTCATCACAGGTGCCGGCTTCCTTTTTATCGACGACGGCAATCCGTTTCTTACTCTGCCAAAGACATGTATTTTCGAACGAGGGTCGGATGTTGTGTCTCTGTCATTCTCATGGCGAAAGGTTTTACGATCGCATGTAGACGACCTGGCTACAACTGGCACGCATACAAAACCATTACCTCGCGGCGTCCAAGCTTGGGACGACGGATACTGGATCACCTTAGACACTCTTGAAGACGAAGCTCAGACCGTCGTCGATGAGGTTCGAGAACATCAAGCTGCACTAGAAATCGCACCTGAGGTCGTCATCGATCTCCGCGGCAATGGAGGTGGAGATTCCACCTACTTCGACAAGTTAGCCGGACTCCTGGTCGGAACGGAACGCGCGAACGGGGCGCGTATATTAACTGGCAAATGCGGTGGATCTTACTGGCGAGCGTCGCGCGTAAGTCTTGAGGCTGCAAACGAGGGTCTGGTCAAGGCTCAAAACCGTAAAGATGCGGATGGTATCCATTTTTGGAATGATCTCAGGTCCGGACTGATAAACGCTGTTTCGACCCATAAGGCATTTTACCCAGATCTTCCACCGTGTGCAGCGAAGGCGCAGATAACCCTGTTGACGACACCGCAAAATAAAATACCGCCGTCAAAGATGACCGGTCTACTTATCGTGGTGACTGACCATAAATGTTTTAGTTCGTGCCTCCTCGCGGTCGACTTACTCCGACGCCTGGGCGCGCTTCAAGTCGGAGAAGCCACGAATAAGTCGACGCGGTACATGGAGGTGAAAGAGATAGCTCTGCCATCTGGCCTGCGAACCTTCAGCACGCTACTGAAAGTCGCCGTCGGCGTTGGAGATTTCGGTCCTTATTCTCCAGACCACGTCTTTCCAGGCGACATCTCAGATACAACAGAACTACGCATTTGGCTGAAGGACATTCTCGCCAGTCGTAGCCAGTAAACCTCCTGACAAGCCGGCTCCCCGCTCGCGTCATCGATTTTCTAAGATTTGGAGCCTTTGGTTTCGGCAGTGGCGAAGTTATCAAAGACCTTATTGCCGTGATTATCTGTCCTCGTGGTTGACTCCCATGTCCAATGCTTTCTTGACACTGACCAACTTTTCGGAACGCGTATCGCCGGCGGGCTTAGGCTTCTCAACCAACCACCGCGGCGGAGAAACCCGGGGGGAGGGGCAGGGTAGTAGCCCACTGTCTCAGATGCCCCTCACCGGGCAACGCACTTAGCCCGCGATCGAGCAGTCGAACCAAGGCAGCCGTCGACGTCCACCCGCCGGCCATCGCCACCAACTGACGCTCCCGCCGGCGTCCAGAAGGCCGACAGATCGGCCGAGTCGCAGCAACTCTGCTGCGAGGCCAAAACCGCTCGTGCCATGACGTAGCGCGAGCTTAGCGAATCGCGTCGGACCTCGCTGGCGAAGACATTCCGAATCGGAATCAAGCCATTGATCCACACGGGAGGTTTGTCGGTTCGCGACATCAATGGCGCTCGCGACGCATTTAATGCTCAGACGGCAGATTGAGAGCACGCCGACACCTTTGTGGGGAAAAACCGCACGAAGGATCGCCAGTGCCATGCGACGGATGTGCTTACGCAAGTAGACATAATATACATTATGCGCGCAAATGAGATGGTGGCTTCGGCACCTGTGCGTGCAGCAACCATGGCCCCGCTCGCCTCGGCGCTTGGCGGCGCACGCCCGGTCTAGCGTGCAACGGCGGAACGGGAACACCGGCGAAGGACGTAAATGCCGGTGCTACCCAACGCCCCGGCACCGCAACCGTATTCACCCAAGACGGAGGGCCAGCAGATTGCCAGCCCCCCGAAAAGCCAAGGTCTCTCGCGACCCCGCCGGTTCAGACGCCCCGGGTCACACCCCCTCAACCATATAGACCCGATAATCCGCGCCCTTGAAGCGATGCTCGCGCGCTTCGGTATAGGCCGGGCTGTGGTACCAGGCCAGCGCGTCGGCTTTGCTCGGGAAACTGATGATGACCGAGCCATCGACCGGATCACCTTCCAGCGTTTCCACGTCGCCATAGAACGCCAGCCGTGTGGCGGGGTGGCCCTCGCCCGCCTTGGCGGCGAGCTTTCCGTAGGTCGCGAACTCGGCTTCGTCCTTGATGCGATCGCGGGTGAATACGACGTACGTCGTCATAACCATGTCCTCATGAAACCGATGCCTTGGGTGAGCCGTTTACCAGGGAAGCGTCTTGCCGAGATAGGTAAAGCTGCCGGTCGGACCGTCCGCGCCGATGAGGGCCATGCCGACACTGCTCTTCGCGCCGGTCGGCACGTCGATGTCGCCCTGCCCGCCATTCATGTCCGTCTGCACGTAGCCCGGATGAATCGCATTGACCTTGATGGGCGTATCGCGCAGTTCGTGGGCGAGATGGATGGTCCACGCGTTGATGGCCGTCTTCGAGGCGTCGTAGGCGGGCACCTTGAAATTGTAGATCGGCGATGACGGGTCCTGGTGCAGCGCGAGCGAGCCCAGTTGGCTGGACACATTGACGATACGCGCCGCCTCCGCCTTCTTCAGCAGCGGCAGGAACGCCTGCGTCACTTCCACCACGGCGAACACGTTGGTGTCGAAGGTCTCGCGCCACACGGCGAGCGTCTGCTCGGAGGGCGCCTTGCTCATGTCGTCGACCATGATGCCGGCGTTGTTCACCAGGATATCGAGCTTGCCGAACCGGGACGTGACCTCGGCAACGGCCTTGGCGATGCTTTCCGGGTTCGTGACATCCAGCGCGATCGGTTCGACGGGAAGGCCTTCCGCCACGAGCTTGTCAGCGGCCGCCTTGGCACGACCGGCATCGCGGCCAGCCAGCAAGGTCAGCACGCCGGCCTGGGCCAGCTGGCGCACCGTTTCGGTACCGATACCGCGGGTAGCACCCGTGACGAGTGCAATTTTCTGTGAGGTAGTCATTAAGACGTCCTTTATCCATCGAGGGAAAGTGGACGCCCCCGGCCTTCTCCCCTGCACCATGCGCGTGCAGGGACAAGGCGGGAGCGCTGTCTGTCGAGATAGGGACGCCGGGGGTCAGGATAAAGCCCCCTCTTGCCATGAATCTGCGGTGGCCGCTGACCTTCGTCCTGCGACGAGGCGCGTGCGGCATAATCGGTCGTCACGTCGATAGCGCGGCCCTCGCGGCCCGCCCGTCGTCACCCCGTTCGTCGCCCACTAGCGACAGCACGCCCAGGGACCCTCGCATGATCGAAACCGACCGCCTCACGCTGTCCATCCCGACCATCGACGACTTCGAGCCGTTCCACGCGATCCTTTCGCAACCAGAGGTTTACCGGTTCATCGGCGCGGGGCCGTCGCCGCGGCCCGAGAGCTGGGTGCGTTTCCTGCGTAGTGTCGGCCACTGGAGCCTTTACGGTTACGGCCTGTTCGCCATCCGCAACAAGGCCACCGGCGAATACGTCGGCGAAACGGGCACGGCGCACTTCGAGCGCGATCTGGGCACCGATTTCGACCCCTACCCTGAAAGCGCCTGGCTTCTGGGTGCGAACAGTCACGGCAAGGGTTACGCGACCGAGGCGGCGGAGGCCGCGCTTGGTTGGTTCCTGCGGCTCAAGGGCCAGCAACGTACCGTGTGCATCATCGACCCCCTTAATATCGGTTCGCTTCGTGTCGCCGAGAAGCTCGGCTATCGGCCGATCAACGAGCGCGACTATCGCGAAAAGCCAGTGATCGCCTTCGAACGCGTACCTTGACGGTCTTCCCTGCCCCGTTTTCGGAACGTAGCGCGTATGTGCGTTACTGCCGAAGGTATCCGGCACAGGGTTCAGCGCGGGAAGCCTCCGAGGACAAGAACTCATGAAACGCATCGATGCCAAGGGGCGGACTGAAGAGATACCCCTGATAGATCCGGCAGCCCGCCTGCCTCAGACGATTCAGCTGCTCCACCGTTTCCACGCCCTCGGCGACCACCTGCAGATTCAGCTTTTCGGCAAGTTCGATGATGGCTTCAGTAACGGCCATGTTTGCCGCGTTGTTCAGCATGCCCTGGACGAACGACTTGTCGATCTTTATCTGGCTTAGCGGAAAGCTGTTGAGGACGCTCAGGGACGAATAGCCGGTGCCGAAGTCGTCGAGTGACCAGGCCAAGCCCATATTCTTCAATGCGCTCATCTTCGCGACGGTGGCACCGACGTCGTCGACGAACATGCTTTCTGTGAGCTCGAGCTTGAGTTTGGATGGATTGACTCCGCTCACGCGTACGATGTCGTACATGTTCTGGACGAAATCGGGCTGGCGGAACTGCGATGCGCTGATATTCACCGCCATGCTGAGGCGACGCGTTTCCGGCCGGGCATCCCATTGCGCAAGCTGCGCGCACGCGGCACGCATGATCCAGTTGCCAATGGGAACGATGAGGCCCGTTTCCTCGGCAAGCGGGATGAATTTGACCGGAGGAATCTCACCCATCTTGGCGTGCCGCCAGCGGATGAGCGCTTCGGCACCCACCACGTTTCCCGCCTCGTCGATCTGGGGCTGGTAGTGAAGCATGAAATGACCATTTGCAATGGCCTTGCGCATTTCGATATCCATCATGCGCCGCACGGAAAGGTCGGCGTGCATGATGACAACGATGAAAACCAATTCAGCGATGGCCGTCAGCGTGTTGGTCCACACGCCAATCTCGGCCGCACTGGCGGGAATGACCCATGCCGGGTCGTGAAATCCGATGGAGGTATGAGAGAACACGGCGAAGGCCACCAGGCATGTTGCCGGCATGACGTACTTCATGTAAATGCTGCCTCGCCGAAAAACGAAATAGCCGCCTAGGGCAACGGCAAGGAAATGTACGTGCGTGGCACGATGAACGCCATTAGGTACATTGTCGAACAGGCAGCAGGCCGTGATGAACAACGGCAGGAACATGCCTGCGAGCAAGGCAGCCGCGTCCAGTCGCCGCCGATAAGCGAGGCACGCCACGGTCATGCCGAAAGCCACCAGGCACGCATGCAGCCCCACCAAGACAGCCCGATCGAAGTATATGAACGCGGCGCCCCAGCCCAGGCCGATCAGAACGATGATGACGCCAGAGCCGATTAAGCTGGATCTCACTCGCCGCTCGTGACCGTCCTCTCTCATCGTAACGCCGCTTATATCGTCTTGTTCAAGTGCGAAATCCGCACCCGTTCGCGGGGGCATCCTACGCTAAAAGCCCTTTGTCGCGATATGACCTCGTCCTCGCCATGGCCCTCATGTGCTCGGTGAGACGATCGGCGACGATCCCTCCGCCGTCAGACGTTCCGTACGGCGTCCGGCAGGCGCCGTGGGTCATGCGGGGGACCGGGCGCCCCTCGTCGATCGGTTGCCCTGGCGGCGTATTCGCGACACAGCTGCTCGATGATCGCCCGGTGATCCGGCAAATCCTCCAGCGCCCTGCCCGCCGCCCTCTGGATCATCGCAAACTCCTCCCGCGCCGCGTCCATGTGCGGAAAAGCGCTGCGCATCGGCGCGAGGTCGGTTTGAAACTCCATGCCGTAAAGGATGTACTGCCAACTGCACGGCATGAACATCTCCAGGTCGGTGATGAAATCCAACCGGTGCGGTGGGCGGTGCTTCCACTTGGCCAGTTTATCCCGCAAGGTGTCCGGAATACTGGCGAGGTCGCGGTTGTCGATCCAGAACGCCGAATCGCGACGCTGGCTCAGGCAGTAATGCATCTTGATGAAGTCGATGATCCGCTCATAGCGCGCCCCCATCATCTCGTTGAAATGACGCGCGGCGCCGTCCATGCCGTCGGTGTCGCCCGGTAGCAGGTGCGTCAGGAGGTAGCTTGCCAGTTCGATGAGGGCGATGCCGGTGGATTCCAGCGGCTCGACGAAGCCGCCGGCCAGTCCGATGGCGACGCAGTTCTTGCGCCAAGGTTCCGGTCGATAGCCCGTCTCGAATTGGAGATGGGTGGCGTTGCCGCCCTCCCCGGCTTTGCCGAGGTACTGCCGGAACACCGCCTCGGCCCGGTCGTCGCAGGTGTGCCGCGAGGCGTAGACATAGCCGGTGCCACGCCGCCGCTGCAGGCCGATGTCCCATATCCAGCCGGCTTCCTGGGCGGTGGAGATCGTGTAGGAAGGAATGGGGGCATCGGGCGTGTCGTACGGCACCTGCATGGCGATCGCCCGGTCGGCGAAGAGCACGTCGGCCCGTCTGCGGAAGGGTGACTGCATCACCTGGCCCACCAGCAGGCCGCGAAGTCCCGTGCAGTCCACGTAGAGATCGGCGGTCAACTCGCCTTCCTCTTTCGTTACCACGCGCGCGATGCCGCCGCGCGCGTCCCGCTCCGCCCTTTCCACCGTCGCAGCGTGCCGAACCACGCCCAGCGCCTGCTGGCCATGCTCGGCCAGCACACGGGCGAAGCAGGCGGCGTCGAAGTGAAAGGCATGGTTCATGGGCCCCTGGTAATCGCCATCCCTGGTGCGCTTCGGCCCACGACCATGCTCGGCGACCGTCGTCTGCATCGATACGGCGTCGGCGAACGGCATGCCGTGCGGCGCGGCGCCGAGCAGCCAGTACGGCAGCAATTCCGGGCCGCCCGGTCGCTGGCTGGGCGCATTGAACGGATGGAAGAAGTGGTCGGCCCCGGGCGCGCCCGGTGGCCGCACCCAATGGCGATAGTGGATCCCCTGCTTGTACGTTGCCGTGGCGCCGACGAGAAAACGGCGTTCGTCGAGCCCGATCGCTGCCAGCGTGCCGCGAATGGAGGGAAACGTGGCCTCCCCCACCCCCAGCAAGCCGATGTCCGGCGATTCCACCAGGTGCACCTGCACGCTGCGCGGATCGACCGCGTTGACGGCCTTGGCCAGGTAGCAGGCCGTCAGCCAGCCCGCGGTGCCGCCACCCACGATCAGTACGTTTTTCAGACGCGCCATGGTGTCGTCCCACTGCTGTCGCACGATGAAAAAAGAAAGGCCGGGCAACGCGACGCGTGCCCGGCAAAATGCCATTCAAGGGAGGGGTGGCAGAACGGCAAACCGCAGGTGACCGCTACCCCCAGACGGTCCGCCCGCACGATCTCAGAGCCAGACGCCGAGCTGGATGCCATAGGTGCGGGGCGCCAGGTACTGCGATACGTACTGCAACGATCCGTCGGACATCAGGAAGCGCCCGGCGCTGGTACGGATCTTCCCGTTGGATACGTTCTGCACGTAGGCGTTGACCCACCACTTGTCGCCCGGCTCGCTGTAACGCAGCGCCACATCACCGCGCGTGTAAGCCTTCTGCCGGTCGCCCTCGCCCAGGTTGAAGTAGCTCAGCCACTGCGAACTCTGGTATTGCGCGCTGAGGCGCGGCGTCAGGCGGCCGCCATTGCCGAGCGGGAAATCGTGCTCGTATATGGCCGTGAGCGACACGTTCGGCGCGTGCGGCAGGTCGTTGCCGGTAACGTTGGCACAATTGGCCAGGTTGGATTCTGGCGGGCATGCCGGAAGGCCTTGGTAATCGTTCGAACCGGCGTAGACGAGCTTGCCGAGTTCTTTCTTCGGAATGGCCGAGAAGATCAGGTTAAGGCGATCGCCCTTCTGCTGATAGGCCAGCTCCGATTCGATACCGAACACCTTGGTGCTGCCGCCCACATTGGAGAAGCCCAGGCCGTGGTTGCCATCCGGGTAGACGATCGGCGCGGACAGCTGGAAATTCTTGAAATTCTCGTAGTAGACCGCCGAATTCCAGGTCAGGTGGCCGTCGAGGAAAACGAACTTGCTGCCGACTTCGTAGTTGGTCAGGGTCTCAGGCTTGTACAACGTACCGGCGTCCTGCGTACCGCCCGACTTGTAGCCGGTGGAGACGCTGGCATAGACCAAGCCGTTTTCGCTGACGTCGGTGTCCAGGCGCAGCAGCCAGGTCGGCTTGCCCTTGCTGTATTTGGCCGTGTTTCGCTGCGAGATGCTGAAGCCGTTCGACGGATCCGGGTACACATCCGGCGAGATCGGCACCTGTGGCACGGCGGGATTGTACGCCCAGCCCCAGTTGATGCCGCCCTTGTTCTCCTTGTCGTCGTGCGACCAGCGCGCGCCGCCGGTGAGGCGCCAATGGTCGCTCAGGTGCCAGGTGGCCTGGCCGAACAAGGCATACGATTCCACGGTTTCCTTCGGCTGGATGAACGAGCCTTGCCAGTTCACCGTGCCGTACCGCGTGCCGTTCATGATGGGGATGTCGAAACGGATGCTGTTGTCTTCGTAGCCGTAGTAGGCGCCGAGAATCCAGTCCACTGTCTGCGGACCGGTGGACTTCAGGTCGAGCTCCTGGCTCCAGTTCGTATAGGTGGAGCTGTTGGTCCGGTCGTCCTGGTAGACGCCGTTGGTCGTGAAGCTGGTGGGGACGCTGACGCCGACGTCCTGGTCGAAATCGCTCTGGCCCGAATAATGGTTGTAGCCGGCGATGTAGCTGAGCTGCATGCCGTCGTTGATGTTCCAGTCCATCCGGCTACGCACCGTGCTCGAGGTGCGGTGCAGGTACGGCGCGGTGTCGATCAACGCGGACCAGAACCGCTGCCCCTCACGCGGCGTCTGCATGAGGCTCATGCTGGGCGTGCCGCGATCGATGAAGTATTCGTATGACAGGTTCCACTTGAACGCGTCGCTGGGCTGCCAGAGCGCGCTGACACGTGCGGCCGACTGATCCTGGGCGTTGTATTTGTCACCGCTTTGCACATACTGGCCCGGATCGATCGGCCTGAACCCGGCCAACGTGCCGCCGGATGCCGACGATGCAAGATAGGCCGCCTGCTGGTCGGCAAGGCTGGGCAACTGGCCCGAGGGCTTCTGGTAATCGACGTAGCCGTCGTGTTGTTCGTGGACCACGGCGACACGCATGGCGAAGGTGTCGCTGATAGGCAGGTTGAAGGCGGCGCGCGAACCGAACTGATGGTAGTTGCCCGCCCCTACCTGGGCGTTGCCATAAAAGCCGCCGCCGATCTCCGGTTTGGCCGTCTGGAAGCTGATGGCGCCGGCAGTCGAATTGCGGCCCCAGAGCGTGCCCTGCGGGCCACGCAAGACTTCGACGCCGTCCATGTCCAGCAGCAGGCCCGACGCGGCTTCGGCGCGTGGTGCGTAGATCCCATCGACGAACGTGGCTACCTCGGGATCGGCGTATTCCGTCTTGGCGCTGTCGTTGCCGATGCCGCGAAGCGTAAGCGTGACGACGCCATGGTCGCCCTGCGAGGTACCTTGCAGGCCGGGTACCAGCTTGGTCAGGTCCTGCACCGTCATGACCCGCTCCCGGTCGAGCGTGTCGACGGCGATCGCCGTCACCGCGACCGGTGTCTTTTGCAGCGGCGTGTCGCGCTTGGTAGCGGACACCGAAATGGCGTCCAGGTTCTGGACTTTCTTATCCGCTTTGTCGACGGTGTCCTGGTTTCCGGGCGATGGTCTGGGTGCCGTCGCATCCTGCTCCGCTGCAAGCAGCGTGCCCGGCGCGAAGGCGATGGACATGGCGACGTACATCAACGAGTGACGCAGATTCATCAGGCTCTCCCTTGATCGCGTGGATCTGTGTGGCTCGTCGTGCGCGACGGCCATGACGTGGTTTCCCCATCCCCTTGCGCTGTCGGATATCGAATGACAGCGCTGTCATCGATGGATCATAAAACGGTGTCGATGGGAAAGCTCGCCGCAGGGCAGCACGCCTCCCATACATTCTCGATGCCACTCACGAAGGCGTTCTGGCGCCTTTCAACCCTTTAGATGACCGATTCATGGTGCATAGCAAATAGACGTCCGGGCCATCCCCATGCTGCATATCGGTCGTATCGCGGAACGGCGTCACGGTTTTTCGCCGTGGCCCGGGCACGCCAAGGTGCGATCGGCGACGGTGCCGAGTGACACGTCGGTGATCGCGATTTGCGCGGCGGAGCGGTTGGACCATTCAAACGGCCGATCCACTCGGCTCATGTTCGCGCCGGCGTCGCGAAAACATTTCAACGGGATACCGACACGCAACCATTGCCCCCGGGGCAATGCGCCGAGTTGCGGCCCGATGGACACGTTGCCGCCACACCCGGCGCCGCAGCCGACGCCTATCGTCGAGGTGTCGTCCGGTGCCACGGCATCCACTTTCAACGTCGTGACCAGGAGCACATCGCCGTTGGTCTCGCGATCCATATCCAACGGTGCGGGCGCCACCAGCGCAAGTTGCGAGGCGCCGCCGTTGCCCGCGGACCATGTGAAACCGCGCGCATCCTCCTGGGCATGGTAGTCGAGGGCGGTGACACGAAGGTGGCCATCCGCCGTGGCGGCCGGCGTCGTGGTGACGTGCGTGGTCACGCCGCTCGCCCCCGTGATATCCACCGTGACATCGGGTGCCGGCTTGCCTCGGGTGAAATAGACGCCCGCCTTCGCAGCGCTCAGTTCGACGCCGGCATCCTCAGGCAGGGGGGCCATCGGCTGGCGGTCGGCATAGGTCAGACCGAAGCCGAACGGAAACTGGGGACGATCGCCCTGGGCGATCGCTCCGGTGATCTGGCGAGCGTTACGTGGCCACGTGTAAGGCAGCTTGCCGCGAAAATCATGCGCCACGTGGCCCTCGCGATCGCGCAGCAACACGTCCGCGATGCCCTCCCCTTCACTGCCCGGCAGCCACGCCACGACGAACGCGTCGGCGGCGTTGATCTCGCGATTCATCCATAGCGGACGTCCGGTCAGGAACACCGCCACGACGGGGATGCCCTTCCCGCGCAGCGTTCGCAGTAGATCCAGATCGCGGTCGTTGCCGGGGCGGTAGGCGAGGTTCGGCAGGTCGCCCTGGAACTCGGCATAGGGATCCTCGCCGAACACCACGATGGCGACGTCGGGCTTCTGTCGATAGGCACCCTCCGCGGCGAGTTCGGCATGACCGCCCGCGGCCTCGATCTGCGCTCGCAAGCCGGTCCAGATCGAGGTGGCGCCCGGGAAGTGGGCGTTGGTCAGCCCCGTGCCCTGCCAGCCCAGCGTCCACCCGCCGTTCTGCTTGGAAATGTTGTCGGCTCCGTCGCCGGCCACGAGGATGTGCTTGCGTGGGTCGATCGGGAGGAGATTGCCGTTGTTCTTCAGCAACACCAGTGACTCGCGCACCGCTCGTCGGGCTACCGCCCGGTGCGCCGGGCTACCGACCACCTCCGACGACGTTTTCGCAAGCGGATTGGACGATGGCAACCCGGCGTCGAACAGGCCCAGGCGCAACTTGACGCGAAGGATGCGCGTCACGGCGTCATCGATGCGGCTCATCGGGATTACGCCCGCCTTCGCCTGGGCGAGTGTGTTCGTATACAGGCCTTTCCACGAATCCGGCGCTTCGAGCATGTCAAGCCCGGCGTTGTACGCCGGGGCGCAACGCTCGTTGGTGCAACCCGGAACCTGGCCATGGGCGTTCCAGTCGCCCAGCACGATGCCGTCGAAACCCATGCGCCCTTTCAGCACGCCGGTGATCAACGACGTGTTGCCTGCCATCTTGACCCCGTTCCAGCTCGAGAACGACACCATGACGACCTGCACGCCCGCGTCGATGGCCGGCGGATACCCTGCCCCATGCACGTCGCGCAGCACGGCTTCGCTGATCCGCGCGTCGCCCTGGTCCTTGCCGCCCTGGGTGCCCCCATCGCCGAGGAAGTGTTTGGCCGTGGCGATGACGTGCTCGGCGTCGAGGAACCGCGGCGTGCCGGGGACGCCTTCCAGGCCGCCGATGACCGCGCTGGCGTACTGCGCGACCAGCGACGGGTCTTGCGAGTAGCCTTCGTAGGCCCGCCCCCAACGTACGTCCTGCGGCACGGTGAGCGTGGGCGCAAACGTCCAGCCGATGCCGCTCGCGCGCAGTTCGCGCGCGGTGACCTCGCCGATCGCACGGATCAACGCGGGATCCCGCGTGGCGCCGAGCGCCGAATTCTGCGGGAACAGCGTGCTTCCGACCAGGTTGTTGTGGCCGTGCACGGCATCGATGCCGAACAGCACCGGGATGGCAAGCCGTCCGTGGGAGGTGTCCATGGAGGCGCGGTAAAACGCATCCGACAACGCTTTCCAATCCGAGGCGTCCGGAAACGGATGTCCCGGGGGCTTGGAGTTGCCGCCGGCCAGCACCGAGCCCAATCGGTATTGACGTACATCCTCCGGCGTGACGCTCTTGATGTCGGCCTGGATCATCTGGCCGACCTTGTCTTCGATCGACATCCTGGCCAGCAACGCCTGGATGCGGGATTCGATGGCGGGATCGCGTGGCAGCGGTGACGCCGCTTTCGGCCAGGATTCCGGATGGGCGGTGGCCATATCGTCTGCCATGGCGGGAACGGTCATCAGCAAGGCACCCGTCATCGCGAGCGCTACGGAAAAGCGGCGCGACAAAAGGCCGGACGAAGACGGCGATGACACGGCGAGGCTCCCTGCGTGCGTACCGGCAGGTACGCTCTTGAACGCGGATATTGGCACGAATGACAGCGCTGTCAATTTGCGCTGCAGCAACGCCGTCTCGCGGCGCGCTGGTTACGTGTCCTTGGGCGCCACCCCGGTCGAGCCTCGAACCTGCAAGGAAAACGGTATGTCGACCAGGCGTCCGCTGCCCTGTCCGCGCAAATGCGTCAGAAGCTGCTCGGCGGCAATCTTGCCCATCTCGCGGCTGGGTTGCTGGATCGTGGTCAGGGCCGGCCACAACTGGCGAGACAGGGGCGTGTCGTCGAAGCCACACACCGACACGTCCCGCGGCACCTTCAGCCCATACTCGCCCGCCGCCCACATGACGCCGGTGGCCATGTCGTCGTTGGCGGCGAAGACGGCGGTCGGTCGCTTCCGCAAGGCGAACAGTTGCCGTGCCGCCTCCACGCCCGAGGCGAAGGTAAAGGCGCCCTGCACCACCCATGCCGGATCCTCGGACAGGCCCGCGGCGGCGATGGCCTCGCGGTATCCCGCAAGCCGCCAGCGGCTCGCGCCGTGGTTCGCGATGCCGATCACGTGGGCGATGCGCCGATGGCCCTGTTCGATCAGGTGTTCGACCATCGCGCGCGCCGCCTGCTGTTCGTCCATCGCCACGCCCAGGATCTTGCCGCGCCGGGCGGGCGACACGCTGGCGTACGGCACGCCGAGTTCGCGCAGACGCTTCAGCAAGGGCGCGTAGTCGGTGATGGGTGGCGTCAGCACCACACCGTCGGGATGATGGTCGGCGATCAGGGCGTCGACGCGACGGATGAAGTCGCTGTCGCGCATACGCAGCGGGCGCAGCATCATGCTGTAACGATGCGCGTCGCAGGCTTCCAGCACGCCATCCTGCACCTCGGCCAGATAGGTCGATGCCGGGTTGTCGTTGTTGTCGTAGAGCATGGCGATGACGAACGAGCGATGACCCGCCAGGCTGCGTGCCGACGGATTCGGACGGTAATCCATCGCCTCCATAGCGGCGCGCACGCGCTCGCGCGTGGCATCGGTGACGTTGGCCTCGTCGTTGAGTACGCGTGACACCGTCTTGGGCGATACGCCCGCCTTACGCGCCACATCTTCGAGGCGTACCCGCATGAAATCTCCGCTGTCGTCGCGCTGGCGAGCGACTATGCCGCCAGCGTCGGCCGCTTTTCAAGGGCGGCCTGGGCCGTGGATGCTGCGAATGCAGCATGCGGGATCGTCCCCGCCATGACATAACGGAGGTCGGAGGGACGATCGATGAGCTGCAACCACCACGGCGTGGGCCGGTCACGTGCGGGCTGAGCGCATCCCTGACGCGGGTCGTTACGCCGCGGGGAACGGCGTGCCACGCGCGCTGGCACCGTTGACGAGCCGGCCGGCGCTGTCGTTCTGGCAGATATGGAACATGTGCTTCGGCTTCCTCGGCCTCCAGTTCGGCCTCGCCCTGCAGAACGCGAACGTGAGCCGGATCTTCCAGACGCTGGGCGCGGACGTGAACGACATTCCCGCCCTCTGGATCGCCGCGCCCCTGACCGGGCTGATCGTGCAGCCCATCGTCGGACATTACTCCGATCGCACCTGGAACCGGTTCGGGCGACGGCGACCGTATTTCCTGCTGGGCGCCGTTTTCGCTTCGCTGGCCTTGCTAGGCATGCCCAACTCGCCGTCGTTGTGGATGGCGGTCGGGTTGCTGTGGATCTTGGACGCCTCCATCAACGTGTCGATGGAACCGTTTCGCGCCCTGGTCGGCGATCAACTGCCCACCCGGCAGGGTCCGGCGGGCTTTGCCATGCAGAGCTTCTTCATCGGCGTGGGCGCGGTGGTCGCTTCGCTGTCGCCCTGGTGCCTGGCCAAGCTCGGCGTCGCCAACGTTGCGACCAACGGTGGCATCCCGGACACGGTCAGGTACGCCTTTTACCTCGGCGGCGCGGTGCTGCTCGGCGCGGTGCTCTGGACGACGCTGACCACCCGAGAATACACGCCTGTCCAGCTGCGATCCTTCGCGGACGCGGTGCCCGAGAGGCCACCGGCCGACGTGTCGCGCGCGGCCAGGCCTGGGGTATGGCTCATGCTGGCCGGCACGGCGGTGCTGGTGGCGATCGGACACTTCGCCCTGGAAAAGGAGGTCTACCTGTTGGCCGGCGGTCTGATCGCATTCGGCGTGCTGTTGACCTGGCTCAGTCGCACGACGAGCCGTGGGATGCTTCGCGAGATCGTCGGTGACCTCTATGGCATGCCCGACGCCATGCGGCGGCTCGCGGGCGTGCAGCTGTTCTCGTGGTTCGCCCTGTTCGCGATGTGGATCTACGCCACGGCCGGCGTCACCCAGACGATGTACGGCACCTCGGATACGAGCTCGGCGCTCTACAACGAGGGCGCCAACTGGGTCGGCGTGCTGTTCGCCGCTTACAACGGTTTCGGTGCGCTGGCGGCGGCGGTGATCCCCTTCATGGTCCGTCGCTGGGGGTTGCGCACGAGCCATGTCGTGAACCTGTGCCTGGGCGGCGCGGGGCTGCTTTCGTTCGTGTACATCCGCGACCCGCGGTGGCTGCTCGCCTCGATGGTGGGCGTCGGTTTCGCCTGGGCGTCGATTCTGTCGTTGCCGTACGCGATGCTTTCGGACCACTTGCCGACGGCCAAGATGGGCGTCTACATGGGGATCTTCAACGTCTCCATCGTGGTCCCGCAGGTGCTGGCGGCCAGCATGCTCGGGATGCTGCTGCGGCTGTGCTTCCACAACCGGCCGATCTGGGCGTTGGGGCTCGGGGGGATCAGCCTGCTGATGGCGGCGGTATGTACGCTTTATGTGCGCAAGCCGCAGGCCACTCGCAAGTAATAGCGAGTATCGTCAATAACTTGCGTATCACCGAAGCCGCTTTTGCGCAGCTCGCGCGATATCTCGCTGATAGCGTCATGCGACGGTTGCGGCACACGACCCGAGAGGTCGTCAGCACGAGTACGACATACGCGACCGTCGACCGCCGGCATTCGCCGTCGGATTTCCCATTGAGAGGAAGGATGAAGCACATGTCGAAGACATCGAACTGGGCAGGGTTTCTGATGACTCGTAACGTACTCGCGGCAGCGTGCGCCATGGCCGTCATGCCGGGTGCCGCCTTTGCCGCCACCGCATCGCTGGCGTCGACCTGGGCCCCGACCCAGACGCATGCCCTGGCCATGCACACCCAAGACAAGGTCACGGGCCTGACCGCCATCGACCAACCGTTGCACATCGCGGTCGCCCTCAAGCTGCGCGATCGCGACCAGCTCGACGCGTTCGTGGCGGCACGCCGCCAACTGGCCGCCACCGGCGCGCAGCTTGCCGCGCCGATGACCGCGCAACAGGTCCTCGAACGCTATGCCCCGACCGCCGACCGCGCCCAGGCCGTCGCGGACTACCTGGCCAAGGCCGGTTTCTCGAACGTGCAGATCGAGCCGAACCGCCTGCTGGTGACCGCCGACGGCAACGTCGAGGCCGCGCAACGGGCGTTCAACACCACCTTCGTCAACGTCACGCGGAACGGGCGCAGCGCGTACGCCAACGACAAGGACGTGGCGATCCCCGCCAGCCTGCAGGATGACGTGCTCTCGGTCGTGGGCCTGCAGGACGTGCACCAGATGCACACCATGAACGTCCGCGCCGATGCCGCGGCGAAGCCGGCGCTCAAGACGCAGTCGGTCACCGGCCATAACCCGACGACGTTCTCGGCGATCTATGGCGGCAGCGGTGTCCCCACCGCGTCCACGGTGACCGTCGGCATCATCGCCGAGGGCAAGTTGACCCAGACCATCGCCGACCTGAAGACGTTCACCAGCAAGAACGGCCTGAGCACCGTCACCACGCAGATCGTCGGCCCGGGCAGCAGCGACACCAGCGGCATCGGCGAATGGAACCTGGACAGCCAGGACATCATCGGCATGGCCGGCGGCAAGGTCGCCAAGATGATCTTCTACGACGCATCCTCGCTGAGCAATTCGGCCCTCACCAGCATCATCAACACCGCCGTGTCGGCCAACGCGGCAAAGGTCGTCAACGTGTCGCTGGGCGAATGCGAGACCGACACCATGCAGGACGGCTCGATGGCCGCCGACGACCAGTTGTTCCAGACCGCCGAGGCACAAGGGCAGACCTTCTCGATCTCTTCCGGGGACGACGGCGCGGACGAGTGCGGCGACGGTGGCGTCACGCCGAGCTATCCGGCCAGCTCCCCTTACGTGATCGCCGTGGGCGGTACCACGCTCAACACCAGCGGCAGCACCTACACCAGCGAAACCGCGTGGAGCGGCAGCGGTGGCAGCCCGAGCACGGTCGAGCTTCGGCCGAGCTGGCAGACGGCCGTGACCGGTAAGTATCGCGTCGTGCCCGACGTCGCCTTCGACGCCGATCCGAACTCCGGCGCGATCATCATCGTCAACGGCAGCAACGCGCAGTACGGCGGCACCAGCCTCGCGGCTCCGCTGTTCACCGCCTCGTGGGCGCGCCTGCTCGCCGGGCACAGCACGCTCGGTTTCGCCGGCCCGCACATCTACAAGCTTCCCGCGGGCGACTACCACGACGTGACCAGCGGCAACAACGGTGGCTATAGCGCCTCCAGCGGCTACGACTACGTCACCGGCCGGGGCAGCTTCAACCTCGGCACGGTGAACGGCAACATCAGCTCGTACTGAGCCAACGGGCGTCGCGCTTGGTGCGCGGCGCCCTTTCTCGCTCGATGAAGCCGGGGACATGGCCAAACGCCATCGCGACGTACCGGTGACGCTGCAGTAGCACGGGCGCGCGCCGCGCGTGCCAGGCTGCCGCAAGTTCTTGACGAGTTCCCCTGACCCATTCAGACTTTTCGTAGCCGCGCCAGGGGATCTGGCGGCACACCGAGGCACACGAGGTTCGCCCCACCGCGGACGTGTCGCGGCGTGTCTTCTTGCTCGTCATAAGGAACCCACCATGTTGAAGTTCGCCCGCCGTATCGCGGCCCTGGTCGCGTTGTCGTTCGTCGCGCTCGTCGCGCACGCCCAGGACATCAAGGAACTGCCCTGGCAACGCGGTCCCACCGAGGTTCGCCTGGGCGGCGAAGCCACGCTCAAGGTGCCCGAAGGCTACGCCTTTCTCGATCCCGCTGGCACGCGTCGCCTCGACACACTCATGCAGAACCCGTCCAGCGAGGGCGACAGCTACACCCTGGCACCGGACGACCTGGCGTGGTTCGCCTTTTTCACCTATGACGATATCGGCTACGTGAAAGACGACGACACCCTGGATGCCAACGCGTTGCTGTCGTCGGTGACCAAGGACAACGAAGCCTCCAACGAGGAACGACGCAAGAGCCACTGGTCGACCGTAAGTATCGCCGGGTGGAAGACCAAGCCGCAGTACGACACGACGTTCAAGTCGCTGACCTGGGCCTTTATCGTGCGCGACGACCAGACCCACGAGGACACGGTCAACTACAACGCCCGCCTGCTCGGCCGGACCGGCGTCATGAGCGTGGACGTCGTCGCCGACCCGGCCGGCGTCGATTCGGCCATCGCCCAGTTCAAGGACGTGGTGCGCGGCTTCGCCTTCAATCCGGGGCAGTCTTACACGGACTTCCGCGCCGGCGACCGCATCGCCGAATACGGTCTGGGCGCGCTCATCGTCGGCGGCGCCGCGGCGGTCGCGGCCAAGAAGGGGTTTTTCGCGGTGCTGCTGAGCGCACTGGCGGCGGGGTGGAAATTTCTGCTGATGGGCCTGGCCGCGGTCGGGGCGTTCTTCAAGCGACTGGTCGGTCGCGGCAAGCGCTGACGCCGATGCCCGAGCACGCATGGTGGCTGGCCCTTGGCGTGCTCGTCATGTACGCCTACGACGCCGTGCATCTGCTCTACGACAACGAAGTGGTGATGCACGAGGGGGCCGGCGGGCGCTGGACGTTTTCGCTCGGCGCCGACGTGCAGTTCGCGGGGCGTCACGTCTTCCTGCCGCCATGGCTTGCGCCCACGCGGGGACTGTTGCGCCTTCGCTGGACATGGGGACGCCTGCCCAGCGCGCAGCAGCCGTTGCGCGGGCTGCGCGCGTGGCGCGTCGCGATCGCCGCCTGCGCCTGGCCGGTGTGCCTCGTTGCCTGTCTGTTCGCCATGACGCCGGCCGCGGTCTATGCGCCGCTGCCGGTCTTGCTGGCGTGGATCGGTTCGCTCTACCTCGCCATCGCCGTGGCGGTGCGGCGGCTTTGGCGCGTGCGCCGGGTGGCGGGCCTCACCCGCAGGGAGGCCACCGGCATCACGTCGGACGCCCTCTTCTGCCCGCCTTACGCGTTGAACCTCATTCGCAAGCAGGGCGCGCGGGCGGGGGATCGGTTCGATCTCATCGCGGTGGCCCACGCGCTGCTGGATGCGCCTGAACGCAAGCGACTTGCGCAAGCGATCCAGACACGCGTGCAGGGGCGGATGCAGTTGGAAGAGGTCGACAGCGACCGTCACGCGCAGCTCGAGGCGTACGCCGCGTACATCGGACGCGCGCTGGCCTGAGCGATCGAGGGTCGTCAGGCGCCGCCCATGGGTGAGCAGATCTCCACCAGGCAGCCGTTGAGATCGCGCACGTACGCCACCCGCTGCCCCCAGGGCTTACTCTCCACCGCCTTCACGGCCAGCGCCCCTTCGCGCACCGCGTGCGCGAAGCCCTCCTCCGGCGATTCGGTCACCAGACAGATCTCGAACCCCGCGGCCACGTCGCGGCGGCTGTTGGGGCGGATCGCGAGGCCGTTCATGTCGGCCATCGGCTCGCCGGCGAAACCGAGCGTGGTGTCGCCCGTTTCCATTTCCGCGTAAAGGCCGCTCTCGTGGACGAACCGGCGCCGCAATCCGAACGCCTTTTCGTAGAACCCGACGGTGGCCTCGACATCGGGCACGTAGAGGATCGTGTAGCCAAAGCGCATAGGTCTTCTCCCTTGGTGTGGGCGCAGCCTAAACGCCTCGCGATGGTGACGCTTGAAGAAATCGGCCAGCTCAGTCGAGGGGCATCCCAACGAGGACCAAGGGCGGCACACGGCCGGGGGTGAAGCCGCCATGCCGCCGGAATTCACGCGTCATGTGGGCCTGGTCGCTGTAGCCACCCTCGATCGCCGCGTCCACCGGATCGAGCGGCGCCGAGGCCTGGGTCAGAAGGCGCATGGTGCGCTGAAAACGCAGGACGGACGAAAACGCCTTGAACGACAGACCGACGCCGAGGGTCAGGTGTCGCCGCAGGGTACGTATCGGCACATCGGCGATCCGTGACACCTCGTCGAGCCGCAATCGGCCGCCGCTGGCATGGATCAGCCGGAGTGCGTACACGATTGTCGGCGCCGGGCCCAACGCGCACGCCGCGCGTCGGTGGACCACGCCGTGTAGTGCCTCGACCAGCGCGTGAGGGGTCGCCGCCGATCCCAGCCTCGTCGCGTCCTCGCCAAGCAGGCGTTCGAGCGGCGGCCCGCTGAGCGAGTCGTCCACGATCGACGCCGGATCGACGCCAAGGACGGCCCCGCCCCACCCTGGACGAAAACGCACGCCGACAAAACGATCTCCGCGTGCCACGGGTACCTCGGCCCATCGCTGTGACGGACCGACGATGAGCGGCTGGACGTCACGGACCGGCGCGCCGTCGGCGCCGCGGAAGGCGACGATCAGGTCCATCCGGCCGTCGGGGAGCACCACGTGGATGCCATCGGTGGAGGCTGTGAACGTCCACGCCGCTTCGACCGCGGGCGAACGCGGTGCGGCTAACGCGTGCTCGTGATAGTCGGAAGGCCATGGCACGGGCCGTGATTCTGGGTCATCGACGGGGATCGGTCGACAGGCGCCGCCGTTCGCGCGCCGGCATCCTATGCACGGCGATCACGGCCGATAGGTCATATCCCGACCTCACGCATTTCCCGAGCCGTGCCGCTGGAGACCTTCATGAAGCCGTTCGTTTCGTCGTTTGCGATCGCCGCCTCGTTGCTGCTCGGCGCCGGCCTGCCGGCCGTGCATGCCCGCCCAGCGCCCCCCCCGTCGCCCATCGGCATCTACGGTCTCAGGCCCGGCATCTTCGTGGCTGAAGGTACGGACTGCGGCAGTCCGCCCAATGCGGCGATCAAGCAATACGACGGCAAAGGCATCGCGACGGCTCACACGCACGCCTGCGAAGCCAGGGTACTGTCGCGACGGAACACCGCCGACGGCATCGTGTACGACGTGAGCCAGACCTGCATCGACGGGGGCGAAGGCCCGGGCAAGCCCTTCACCGAGAAGCACATGGTACGCGTGCGCGACCCCGAGCACGTCGCGATCACCTCGGACGATGCCACCGTCTATCACTACTGCCCGATTGGCACGCTTCCGCCTGACCTGCGCAGCGCGGTGCGGAAGACGATGCCCTGACGTCTGTCGGGCTCCCACGCCATCCATCGCGCGGCGCGGTCGATGGCGTGGGCCCGCTGAGGCGATGGGGTTTACCGCGTGTGCGACAAGGCGCTCGCCTTGTGCGCAGCCACATGATCGGTCTTGTCGCTCTTGACCTCGTACTGCGGCTCGTCCGAAGACGCCCGGCGCGTGCGGCCCATGAACTCGAAGTCGGCCTTGTGCACCTTGGTCACGGTGCCCGTGACGTGTCCGGCTTCCGAATTCCAACGAACGTGGTCACCTACCTTGAACGACGTGGTCATGGCTTGCTCCGGTTGGGGGGGGCACTCGACGGTGCCACCGGTGGGAACAACACGGGGTGAAGCTAGGCCAGGGCGGTGGACGCGGCGTGGCGACGGCGGTCGTCGTCCCGTTGCGCCAGGTAGCGTCGCGGCGGCGCGCCCACCAGGCGGGTAAACAGCGCGGTGAAACGGCTCGCGCTGGAATACCCCAGTTCAAGGGCGGTCTCGACGATGGAACGACCGCGCGAGAGGCGGTCGACCGCCACGACCACGCGCAGGTGCTCGCGCCAGCGCGAGACCCTGGCCTCGATGCAATGCCGGCTGGTGCCGCTGTCCGAGATCGTGTTCCCCCACGTCGGTCAGAAAGTGGCCGACGGCAAGCTCGTCGCCCCGGCATCGCTGTCGTTCCTCGCACAGCAACGCGAGCGCTTCTTCGACGACGCGCTGACCGCCGGTCGGGCCTGACGCCATGGAACAGGTCATCGCCCTCGTCGCGGGGCTCAGCGTCGGCCTGCTCTTTTCGTGGCTACGCCTGCCCTTGCCTGCCCCGCCCACCCTGACCGGCATCCTCGGCGCGTTCGGGGGTATTCCTGGGCAGCGTGCTCTTTCGGCTGCTCGTGAAGTGAGCCTCGGCGTCAGCCGTCCAGACCCGCATGCCGACGCAGCACATCGCGATAACGGCGGCTGCACGGCACCGTGGCGCCGCTCGCCAGACGCACCAGCGCGTCACCACCGTCTTCCGGCTCGATGGACGACACGTAATCGAGGTTGACCACGTAGCTGCGGTGCACGCGGACGAACCGCTGGGGATCCAGCCGCTGCTCGAAGCCCGACAACGTGGCGCGCATGGGGTATTCGTGCCCTCGCACCAGCAGGTTCACGTAATTGCCCGAGGCTTGCACGCGCTCCACCTCGCGGGCGTTGATCAGGAATTCCTTGCCCAGCTTGCGGACGAGGAAGCGATCCGGGCGGTCCACCGGCTCCACCGGCGGACCGTCGTCGGGCGGCGCCAGCAGGCTGGCCTCGCCCTGACGACGCCGCTGGACGAAGTCATACAGGCACACCACGCCGACGATCAGGAACCAGGTGCGGACATCCTTCAGGTACTCGTAGGGCCACTGCGTGAGCCAGGAGCCGAAATCGTAGGATGTTCCGGCGGCGGCATAGGCGGCCTTGCGTAGCCCGACCATGATCAGCACGTGGGCGAGCGAGAAAGGCACGCTCAGCCCCAGGTGCACCCCGATCGGAGGGCAGGCCTCCGCCAGCCGGAACGGCCATCGTCGCGCGGCCCGGACGCCGAGCGGTACGAGCAGGGCCACGCCGATGGCGCTGCTGATCTCCCAGACCCACGGTTCGACCGCGGCCGCCGGATGCTCCCGCCCCCGGTTGTCCGCCGTGGCCACCATCCCGTTGAAGACCGTGTTGACGGTCAGCACCGCCAGCCACGAGCCGACCTCGACGAGGCGGCGCCAGCGCCAGGGCGCGGAGGGGGACGTGGGCAGAGAGGCTTCCATGGCGCGGGAGTGTATCCGGGATGGATGCGGCCGTCCCCGTGGGGTCACCGTTCGTCCCCAAAGCCAGGCGCACCATCACTTTCGACCGCCGGGACCGGCGCCGAGCGGGCAACCTGCGGTTTTCCAGGGAGACCCGCCATGCACCGTCGCCACGACATCGATGCCCTACGCGTACTGGCCTTCGGCCTGCTCATCCTCTATCACCTGGGCATGCTTTACGTCGGCCCGGTCGACGACTGGCGCTACCACCTCAAGAGCAGCTACCTCACCGAAGCCCTGGCTATCCCCATGCTGAGTTCGGGCCTGTGGCGCATGGACCTGCTCTTCCTCATCTCCGGCCTGGCCTTTCACTTCCTCGGTCGCGGCCGTTCCCTCGGCGCCCTGGCCGTCCAGCGCACGCGCCGTCTGCTCCTGCCCCTGGTCTTCGGCATGGCGGTGGTGATCCCGGTGCAGCCCTACGTGCAGGCGGTGGCCAACGGCAGCATCGCGCCGGGCTTTTTCGCCTTCCTTGGCCACTACTACACCGGCGGACCGTGGCCCCGGGATGCGTTCGACGGCTGGCAATACGGTTTCACCTGGAACCATCTGTGGTACCTGCCGTACCTGTGGCTCTACACCATGATGCTGCTGGCGTTGATGCCCGCGCTGCGGTCGCGGCCTGGCCAGGCGCTGCTCGCCATGCTGCAACGGACGCGCGGCGCCACGCTGGTGATCGTCCCTGCCCTGTTCTTCGCGCTGCTGCGCACCACCCTGGAACCGCGCTTCCCGATCACGCACGCTCTGGTCGGCGACCTGTATGCCCATGCCCGTTATCTCTCGGTGTTTCTGATGGGCTTCGTACTGGGCACCCATGAGGGCCTGTGGGCGGAACTGGCCCGGCTGCGCCGGGTGACGCTGGGCCTGGCCGCCGCCAGCTTCGCGTTGTTCTGCCTGATCGACCACGCAGGCGCCTGGATCGACGTGGACGCGGTCTCCCCCGCCGTGGCCCATGCGGTCGCCGACGTCGCGCAGTTCGGACGGATCGTCTACATGTGGACGATGCTGCTGGCGGTACTGGGCTGGGGCCACGTGCTGCTGAACCGGCCGTTCCGCTGGCTGCCCTATGCGCGCGAAGCCGTGTATCCCTGGTACATCCTGCACCAGAGCGTGCTTCTGGCCGCCGCGGGCTGGCTGCTGCCGATGCACCTGGGGCCGGTCGTCGAACCGCTGCTGGTGCTGCTGGCGACCGTGGGCGGGTGCGCCCTGCTCCATGAAGGGGTGATCCGCCGGGTGGGTTTCCTCCGGCCCTGCTTCGGACTCGAACCCAGGCCGGCGACGCGTCGCGACGTGCGCCTCGCGCAGGCCCCCGCCGCCCCGTGACAGGAACGGCGCATGCATCCGAAACGGTGTTTCATCCGTAAGACTCTGTAACCAGATCGCTGGCAGAGGTCCTTCGCATGCGCTATCGCCCGATCGGCATGTCTTTCGCCGTGGCTGCCGCCCTCGCCGCCGCCACGGCGGCCCGGGCATCCACCCTGACGACATCCCACTATTCGGGCGTCGCTTACGCCGCCGGTTCGCAGACGGTTCGCTACCGGGAGGAGCACTGGGTGTTCGACGATGGGGGAGCCCGCGAGCGTCTCGTGCTCTACCGTTGTCCCGACGGACGGCCTTTCGCCCGCAAGAACGTTCGCTACACGAACACGGCCTGGACGCCCGACGTCGACTACGACGACGCACGCAGCGGTTACCGGGAAAGCGTCAAGGTCGACGGCCCACGCCTGTCGACCACCGTGGTCAAGAACGCCCGCGCGACGGCGGATTCGACCACCCTGGACGTGCACCCGGACACGGTCGTCGACGCGGGTTTCGACGACTTCGTCCGGGCGCATTGGGACGCGATCACGCAGTCCAAGGGCCTCACCGCGCGGTTTGTGGTGCCAAGCCGCGGAAGCGATCTCCGCCTGAACATCCGCCCGGATGGCGACGCGGACGCGCCATCGGTGCGCCGGTTTCGCATGGCGCTGGACGGCTGGCTTGGGGGCATCGCGCCGACGGTCACGCTCCTTTACACCGCGGACACCCACCGGCTCGTTGGCTTCGAGGGCCTCAGCAACGTGAAGGGCGACGACGGCAAGAATCAGCAGGTGCGTATCGTCTTCACCCCCCGCGACGACCAGCCGCCGGTATCGCTCGATCAGGTGGCCGACGCGCGGCGCCTGCCGCTGGTCGAGCGATGTGCCCGCTGACGCATCCGATCGGGCAGGTTTCGCGTAAGCGTATGTATCCACGGTAAGGAAACGACGATATGCCACGTTTTGCGTTGCGCGTTCCCTCGTCGCACCGTTTGCGACCGGACCCCGCGCAATGACGGTCGGCCGCGCCACCGTCGTCAGGTGGTTCAACGCGATCGGCTACCAGGCGATCTGGTTCGCGCTGGTCATCGGCGCGTCCCACGGCGACACGGGCTGGGCGCTTGTCGCGGGAGGTGTGTTCGTCGTCGCGCAGGTGGCCTTGGGCGGCCATGTCGTCGCGGAGGCGAAGCGCTTGGGCATGGCGCTCCTGTTCGGCATGGTCATCGACGGCGTGCCGTCGATGCTTGGCTGGTGGCACTACGCCTCGCCGTCGCCCGCGCTGCCACCGGGCGGTGCGCCGGCCTGGATCCTCATGCTCTGGCTCTGCTTTGCCACCACGCTCAGCCGATCGCTGTCGTTCGTGCAAGGCCGGCCGGCCCTTGCCGCGCTCCTCGGGGCCATCGGCGCGCCGATGGCCTATCTCGCGGCGGCACGCGGATGGCAGGCCCTTTTGCTGCCCGCATCGCCCATGTTTGCCGTGGCGTGGCTCGCGGCGACCTGGGCCGCCGCGCTCCCGGTGTTGGCGTACATGGCCGCCGACGCCGACCGCTTATCGCATCGCGTCAACGTGCCCGATCGAAATACGCCGGCTTGATCACCGCCACGCCGTTCTGGCCCGGATACACCGCCGTTTCGACCAGGTGCCGGCCATCCGGCGAGGCGCTGTAGACACGCGTCGACATCAGCACGCCGCCTTTCATCAGCGCCATCACCAGCACGTTCGGCACCGGCTGCCGCAGTTGCACGTGGTCCGCCTCGGGGCTGCTGTCGACCGGTGCCGGTGTGCCGTCGAGCGTGGCGGTGGCGATGGAATGGACCTCCTGGCCCGGCGAGTAGACGATGTCGACGCGGATGGTCCAGCGCGAGGCGCCGGCGTCCGCGAAGGAAAACCGTACACTCCTGGGGCGTTGGTCTGGCGGCATGGGCAGGCGCGAGGTGTCGAGCGACCACGCGCCGAGCAGCGGCGACGGCTGGCCGCCCGAGGGTGCGTCGGCGGCGCTCGCCGTCACGCCGACGAAGAGAAGACTGGCAAGGCATGCGGCCGTGCGCGCGGTGATCCGGATCGCCATCGGTTGATTACTCCGGTGAATGGGACCGCCGGGCCAAGGCGGGTGTCCCGGACTATAGCGTGGGTCCGTCGGCAGGCGTCGCGCCGAACGCGGCCTCCCTGTCAGGGTCGCGGCCCGCCACGATGTCCGCGCGCCCAAGGCTAACCCGACCGGGGGCCCGGTGGCGCGTGCCCTTGGGTCGCGAAGCTGTCATTCGTGCCGATTACCGTGTCCGCGAGCGCCCGTGCCGCACACGAACGCTTGGTCCGTCCACAGAGGTGATGACCCATGGGCAAGCGATATACCGCACCGACCGGCATCCACGGCGTCCGACGACGCTGGATGCGATCCCTGCTCCATCGGCTCAGTCCCCCCGTCATGGCTCGCGGCGAACGCCTGCCTGTCCTGGGCGTCCATCGCATCCTGGTCTGCCGCACCAGCCACAGCCTCGGCAATACGTTGCTGCTTACGCCCCTGCTGGCCGAACTCGAACGCATCTATCCCGGTGCGGAAGTCGACATCGTCACACAGAGTCCGCTGGGCGAAGCGCTGTACGGCAGCTGGCCGTCGGTGCGGCGGATACTTCGCCTGCCGTCGCGGTTTCCGCCGCACCTGCCCTGGACGCTACGTGTGCTTCGCCAGATGCGCGCGGTGACGTACGACCTGGCCATCGATCCCGATCCTCAGTCCAAGACAGGACGACTCCTGTTACGCATGGCGTGCGCCACCCGAAAGCTGGGCTACGTGAGTGCGGAAAAGCACGGTGACGTCACCCACGGTGTCGAGGTAGGCACAGCCGCAAGACATGTCGGCCAGGTGCCCGTGTTCCTGCTGCGGGCGGCGACGGGACGGCGGATCGACCACGCGTACCCGCGAGCCGATATCCGGCTGGACGCCGAGGAATCGGCGATGGGATATGGCCGTCTGCAACGCGTGTTGGGTCGACCCGATGAGGGTGTCGCGGCGCGCCCTGTCATCGGCGTGTTCGCCAACGCCACGGGCGCCAAACGACTCGAACAGGCTTGGTGGTTTGCGATGCTCGATCGCCTTCAGGCCTTGCTGCCCGGCCACGACATCGTCGAGTTCATCCCCATGCACGGCGCGTCGATCCTGGACGACCGCTTCCCCGCCTTGTACAGCTGCAACCTGCGCCGCTTCGCCGCCTGCGCCCGTCACCTGGATGCGTTCGTGAGCGCCGACTGCGGTCCCATGCACCTGGCCTGGTCCACCGGCACGCCCACCTTCGGCGTGTTCGTGACCACGGATCGGGACGAATGGGGGCCCTTCGGCGACAACGGGCAGGTGATCGACGGTGGAAAGCATACGCCCGAGGACGTCGCCGCCATGATCGCCCGCGAGCGCGGGCGAGCCGCTACCGAACGCCCCGTTCCGACGTCGGCGGAGGCGGCGCACGCTTACGGTCGGATCCTGTCCCAGGCCAGGCGATAGCCTGGGGTTAACGCGCCTGCGTGATGGCGTAACGGCGGCAGTGCTCCAGGTAACCGCCTTCGTGCGCCTGCACGAGGGCGACGACGCTGTTCCATAGCCACGACGGTGCGTCGATCGTCTTCGGGCGATTGCGCTGCAGGTCGGCGAGCCAGGCCTTGCGGGTGGGCCAGTCCAGCTGGGTGGCGTGCGCGCGTCCCACCACATTGCCGAGATAACGGGCGACGCGCATCGCTTCGACCTCGTCGAGCTGGTCGAGATCGATCTTGAGATCCTGCGGGCGGAGTTCGCGCACGAACACGGAGCGTCCGCGCACCCGGCCTGTCATCATCCGGTCGCCCAGGTTGGGTGCAAGATGCAACGCGCCCTGCTTGACCCGCTCGGCGTTGTTGCGTGGCATCTCGCCGTGCGGGCTGCGAGGCGCGGCCGCCTTGAGGGCTTCCTTGACGTCGACCAGGCAGATCTCGTCATCCTCGTTCTTGGTGACGACCCGCAACAGCAACGCGTAGCGCAGGTTGCCCAGCGAGCTGCAGCCTTTGACCCAGTATTTCGCGTCGAGCAGTTCGAGGCGCGCGGCGTCCGAGCGGTAGACGAGCTGGGTCACCAGGTGTCGCATCGCGTCGGTGTCCACGAGGGCCTGCAGGTCGGCCTGCTCGTCGGGCGTGATCGGCCAGTAGCGCTTCCCTTCGGGGATATGCGGCGTGAGCCCCTTCATGCGCTCGCGGGCCAGGTGCTTCCACCGCCGCTTGAGCGCGGCTTTCATCACCAGCCGGATGGCATCGGGACGGTCGACCACGCGGTACGCCTTGCGTCCGCCACCCATGGCGCGTTCGTAGCCATCGATCAGCTGCTCCACCATCCGCGCGGTGATGACCCCGGGCAGGTCGTTGCCGCGCGCGGCGGTGGCGAGGGATACGCCCAGGCGGACGATGTCGTGCGCGGGGTTACCTACGACGGCCTGGTCGAGGTCGCGGATCTGGATATCGATGCCGCCGTCGCGATCCGCGACGGGGCCGATGTTGCTCACGTGGCAATCGCCGCAGATCCACAGGTCCGGGCCGAGCGGAAGCGTGCGGCCGCCGTCGTTCAACCATTCGTAGAACTGCAGCGTATTGCCGCGAACGTAGGCATGCGCCGAGCGCGCCATCTTGAGGTTGCGCAAGGCGGTAAGCCGTCCTTCGCGGTCGCCCGGCGCCACCGTCGTGTCACTGGCCATGTCGTAAGTTCCTGCGATTCGGATCGTTGATGGGATAAACCGACGAATCGTGGCGAGCCCTCGGTGAAATCCGCGCATCAGCGCCGCGCGCGATCATTGGTTAAGCCGTGCCTGAATCGCCATGGCGCGAAGAAAGCCCACGGAAAATGATGCAGCGGTAGGCTGTGCGCGGCGACGTCGCCGATACCAAAGAGCCTCCATGAAGAAGCTGATCGTTTGTCTCGCGTTGCTTTGCCTGTCCTTCGCGGCCGCCGCGGCCGACTCTCCGAAGGACGTGCAGGCGCTCATCGACCGCGGCGATTTCTCCGGTGCCGAAGTCATGCTGCGGCAGGCCGTCACCGAACACCCCTCCAGCGCGAAGGCGCACTACGTGCTCGCCGAAGTCCTCGCGCACGAAGGCAACATCGGCGAAGCGAAAACCGAGGCCAACAAGGCTGCGTCGCTGGATCCCGGTACGCATTTCACCGACCCGGCGAAGTTCCAGGCCTTCCAGCACAAGCTCGATGCCGCGCTCGGTCCGGTACAGGGGGCGCGCCGCCCTTTGGCATCGGCGGGGGACGCTGACGCTCCCCGTGCTCCCGCCGAGGGCGGTCATTCCTCTCACATCGTCGGCGTCGTGGTCGTCCTGGCGATCGTGATCGGCATCATCGTGCTCGTTCGTCGTCGCAGCGCGCCGCAGGCCAATGCGTATCCGCCGGTGCCGCCCGTGAACAACGTACCGCCGCCGTATGGTGGTTACGGCAACGGCGGCTACGGAAGCGGCCCCTACGCCGCACCGCAGCCTCCGCGCTCGGGCGTCGGCTCGGCCGTCGCGGCGGGTCTGGGTGGCGTCGCCGCGGGCGTGTTGCTCGACGAGGCGTTCCGCTCGCATGGTGAATCCGGCGGCATGCGTTCAAACGACGCGTTCGATGCCCCCAGCATGCCGAGCGATCCGACCGGCCAGGCGTATGACGATCTTCGCGATGAGCCGATCGACATGGGCAACAACGACAGTTCGTGGGACGACAGCGCCTCTGGCGATAGCGGCTCGTCGGACGACGACAACAGCTGGTAAGAAGCGGTCATGACGAAAGAAGCCATGCGGCCGGTACGGGCGCATGGCTTCTTTCGTTGGGGAGAGCCTGAGGGTTCGCCCGAGCAGTTCGCCTCAGGCGTCTCATATTCGGGACGTGTCGTCTATATTATCGGTCTATCGCGCCACATATGAGTCGATAGCATAGCCAGTGTCTTCCCACCACTGGAGTGCTTGCCATGACTATTCTTGTGACCGGTGCCACCGGCCGCGTCGGCCGCCACGTCGTCGACCAACTCGTGCAGCGCGGCGCCCCCGTGCGCGTACTGACCCGCGATGCCTCGAAAGCCCGCTTCCCTGACGGCGTGGAGGTGGTCCAGGGCGATCTGCTCGATGTCCCTGCCCTGCGCCAGGCATTCGAGGGCGTGAGTACGTTGTTCTTGCTCAACGCGGTGACAGGCGACGAGTTCACCCAGGCGATCGTGACCCTCAACGTGGCACGGGAAGCCGGCGTGGACCGGGTGGTGTACCTGTCGGTGCTGCACGCGGACCGCTTCGTCAACGTGCCCCACTTCGCCGTGAAGTCCGGCGCGGAGCGGATGCTGGAACAGATGGGGTTCGGGGCGACGATCCTGCGCCCGTCGTACTTCATCGACAACGAACACATGGTCAAGGACGTGATCCTGGGCCATGGCGTTTACCCGATGCCGATCGGACAGAAGGGGCTTGCGATGGTCGACGCGCGGGACATCGCCGACGTCGCGGCACGCGAACTGATCCGCCGCCACGATGCCCCTGCCCGCCTGCCGGTCGAGCGGATCAACCTGGTCGGTCCGGAGACGCTCACGGGGCCGGAGGTCGCGGCGATCTGGTCCGAGGTGCTGGGGCGTCCGGTGGTCTACGGCGGCGACGATCCGTCGGCGTTCGAGCAGAACATGGCGACGTTCATGCCACCGTGGATGGCCTATGAGATGCGTTTGATGGCGGAGCGTTATGTCAGCGACGGGATGATTCCCGAGGCCGGCGACGTGGAGCGCCTGACGCGGCTGCTGGGGCGTCCGTTGCATCGCTATCGGGACGTGGCGGCGGATATCGCTGCAGCGAGGTGAGTGCGTTGACGGGAGGTCTGCGCGAAAACCGGGAACCGGGGCCGTACGTACCGGCCTGCGCCGGTGCGAGGGCCCCCACGTCAACCGCTCACCGGGACGATAGCTGCGCCGGTACATCCTCCCGATGCCACCAGCCGCCCCCCAGCGCTTGGAACAATGCCACCGTATCGGCGTAGCGCGCGGCGGAGGCCTGGATGCGGGTGAGGCTGGCCTGTTGCCATGTCAGTTCCGCCGTAAGCACCGCCGTCTGGGGAAGGTCGCCGAGGGCCAACTGGCGCCTGGCGATGGCGAGGCTACGCGACGCCGCCTCCTCCGCGCGCTCCGCCGCGACCAGCGCGTCGGCGTCGGCCTGGATCGCATGGAGGGTGTCCGCGACGTTCTGCATGGCGACGATCACCGTGCCACGGTATTGCGCTGCCGCCTGGCGATAGGCCGCCTCCGCGGCACGCTGCTTGTGCTTCAGCGCGCCGCCGTCGAAGAGCGGTTCGGTCACGCTTCCGGCCAGGTTCCAGAATCCGGTGTTGCCGGTGAACAGGCGACTGGCCTTTTCCGACGCACTGCCGAAGCTCGCGTCGATCTGGATGTTCGGCAACCGGTTGGCGATCGCCACGCCGACCTGCGCGCTCGCCGCATGCAGCGCCTCCTCTGCCGCGCGCACGTCGGGCCGCTGGTCGAGCAACTGGGCCGGCAGGCTGAGCGGAAGCGTTTCCGGCAGGTGGAGGTCGTCGAGGTTAAACGTGGCGTCCAGCGGCTGATCCGGCGTGCGCCCGGCCAGGGCGGCGAGCAGGTCGCGTTGCTGGAGCAACTGCTTACGCAACGGCGGCAGCGCCGCGCGACTCTGTTCGAGCGTCGCGACCTGCGCGGCCACGGCGGCGTCCGCCACGTCGCCGAGCGCGTACTGCTTTCTGACCGTGTCCAGCACCTGGCCCTGCATCGCGATGATGCGCTGCGTGGCGTCGAGCTGGGCGCGTAACGACGCTTCGCCGATCGCCGCGTTGACCAGGTTGCTGGTCAAGGTGAGATAGGTCGCCTCGGTCTGGAACCGCTGCGCCTCGGCCTGCGCCACCAGCGACTCCACCTGGCGGCGGTTACCGCCCCACAGGTCGGGCGAGTAAGCGATGCTGACCTGTGCCGTGGTCAGGCTGTAGAGGCTACGCCCCGACGCGGCCGAGCTGGCGACGTCGTTCGCGACGTCCTGGCGGGTCGGGGTCACGCCGGCCGTAAGCGAGGGAAAGTACGCGCCGCGCTGGGCATAGACGTTTTCCCACGCCACCTGAAGCGCCGCGTTGGCCGCGTCGACATCGGCGTTGTGCGCGAGCGCGTCGTCGAGCAACGCATTGAGCGACGGCGAACGGAACAGCGTCCACCACTGCCCGGGCAGGTCCATGGCGGAAACGAAATGCTGCGAGGTGCCGGCGGTATCCGCCGTTGTCGCGTCGGGCGTGAACGCCTTGGCCTCGGGTGCCGCCGGACGATGGTAGTCGGGCCCGACGGCACAGCCGCCCAGCACCAAGGCGATGCCCGCGACGAGGCAACGTACGCCCCGACGACGATGGTTTGCGATACCCATGGCTCAGCTCTCCTTGATCGGCGCGACGGGCCGGCGACGGCGTTCGACGAAACGCTCGAGCACGTCGTACAGCGCGGGAAGAATGAATAGCGTCAACAGCGTCGCGATCACCAGGCCGCCGACCACCACCGTGGCCAGGCCACGTTGCACGTCGGTGCCGATGCCGGTGGCCATGGCCGCCGGCAACATGCCGATGCTCGCCACCGTGGCGGTCATCAGCACGGGACGGAAACGCTCCGCCGCGCCGAGCAACACCGCATCGCGCACGTCGTGTCCCTCGCGACGCAGGCGGTTGACGTTGGAGACCATGATGATGCCGTTTTGCACGGCCACGCCGAACAACGCGATGAAGCCGACCGCGGTGGCGATGTTGAGTGTTTCGCCCTTGATGTGCAGCGACACCAGGCCACCGAGCGCGGCCAGCGGTACGACGCCCAGCACCAGCAGTGCCTGGCGCAGGTTGCCGAGTTCGGCGAAAAGGAACACCGCCATCACCGCCAGCACCAGGCCCATCACGACCACGAGCCGGGCCTGCGCGCGTTGCTGGTTCTCGAACTGGCCGGCCCATTCGAGATGGTATTTCGCCGGGTCGAATGTCACCTTCGCGGCGATCTCGGCCTGCGCCTGGGCGAGGTAATCGGACAACGCGCGATCGCGGTTGTCGATGCGCACGGTGAGCTGGCGTTCGGTGCCCTCGTGCGAGATGGTGCTCTCGCCCGTCTGCAACACGATGTGGGTCACCATCGCCAGCGGCACGCGCGCGCCCGAGGGCGCGGTGAGCACGAGCTGTCCTAGGGCTTCGGGATCGGCCGCCACCCCGTGAGGCACGCGCGCGGTCACGTTGTAGACGCGATCGGCGACGTAAGCCTGGGTGATCGGGGCGCCGCCCACGCCGGTCTGGATCAGCGTGTTGATGTCCGCCACGTTGATGCCATAGCGCGCGGCCGCGTCGCGGTCGACCGTGACCGTCAGCTGGGGAATCGGCGGCTCCTGGAAAATCGACGCGTCGGCGGTCCCGGGAATCCCCTTGAGCACGTCGACGATCTCGCCGCCGATACGGCGCAGCTCCTTGAAGTCTTCGCCGTAGACGCGCAGCACCAACGGGCTGTGCGCACCGCCCACCATGTCGTTTTCGCCGTCGATGATCGGCTGGCTGATGCCGACGCTGATACCGGGGATCCGCTGCAGCCGATCGTTGAGCCGGCGGACGAACGCCGCCTTGGTCTCGCCCGACGGCCACTGGTCGTAGGGCTTCAGGCCCACCCCGGACTCGATGTGAGACGGGGTCCACGGATCGCTGCCGGTATCGTTGCGGCCGAGCTGGGTCACCACGTAGCTCACCTCGGGAAACTGCCCGACCACATGGCGGTACTCGCTGGCCATTTCACTGGCCTTCTCCATCGACAGGCCGCTGGGCAACTGCACCTGCACCCACAGCGAGCCCTCGTCGAGGTCGGGAAGGAACTCGCGGCCGATGGTGGAGCCCAGGGCGATCACCGCGATCAACGCGGCGCCCGCGATGGCGTACGTCACCATGGGACGGCCAAGCAGGCGCTCTAGCATGCGGTGATAGCCACCCTGGAGCCGCTCCAGCGGCTTGTTGTGGAACATCTTCCGCGGCTTGCGTAGCGCGATCCAGGCCAGCGCGGGCACGAGCGTGATGGCGCATAACAGCGCGCCCAGCAGCGCGTAGCCCACCGTATGGGCCATGGGCGAGAACAGCTTGCCCTCCGCGCGCTCGAAGGCCAGCAACGGCGCGTAGGCGGTGATGATGATCAACGTGGCGAAGAAGATGGGGCGGGCCACCTGCCCCACCGCGCCGAGCACGTCGGATTCGTGCAGGTAGGCGTCCGGATGCGCTTCCCGTTTGCGCAGGATCGCCTCGGTGACCACGATCGCGCCGTCCACGATCACGCCGAAGTCGATCGCGCCCAGCGAAAACAGGTTCGCCGGCATCTTCGTGAAGTGCATGACGATGAACGTGGTGATCAGCGCGAACGGGATCGTCACCGCGGCCACGAGCGCCGCCCGGGGGCTACCCAGGAAAAGGATCAGCACGATGCAGACCAGCAGCACGCCTTCGACCACGGTGTGCCCGACCTTGCTCACGGTGGCCTGCACCAGTTGGTCGCGATCCAGGTACGGCACGATGCGCACGCCCTGAGGGGCGAGCTGGCGGTTGAGCTCGTCGACCTTGGCGTGGATGCCCTTGAGCACCATCGAGGCATTTTCGCCGAGCAACAGGTCGACGATGCCCTCGATGGTGTCGGGGTTGCCGTCCTTGCCGAGGATGCCTTCGCGGATCTGGTGGCCGTATTGCAGCTTGCCCAGGTCGCCCACCCGGACCGGATCGCCGTTGTGCTGGGTGACCACGATGTCGCCCATGTCCTTCAGCGAGCGCATGAGGCCCTCACCACGGATCACGTACGACTGATCGCCGCGGGACACGCGTCCACCGCCCGCATTGGTGTTATTGGCGCTGAGCGCGTTGATCACGTCATTCATGCCGACGTTGAACTGCAGCAGCTTGCGCGGGTCGACCTCGAGCTGGAACTCCTTGGTGAAACCGCCGAAGTTGTCGACGTTCGCGACGCCCGGCACCTGTTGCAGCGCCGGGATCACCTTCCAGCGCTGGATCTCGGACAGCTCCATGAGATTGCGCGTGTCCGATGCCAGCGTGTAGCGGTAGATCTCGCCCGCGGGTCCGGAAACGGGATCGAGTCCCGGCGTCACGCCCTGCGGCAGCGTGACATTGGCAAGGCGTTCGGTGACGCGTTGGCGCGACCAGTAGATCTCCGCGCCGTCACGAAACACCAGGGTGATGAGCGACAGGCCGAACGTACTGCTCGAACGCATCGAGGCCAGGCCGGGCGTGCCGGCCAGCGCGCGCTCCAGCGGCGTGGTGATCTGCTGCTCGATTTCCTCGGCGGCGAGGCCGGGCACCTGGGTGGTGACCTGCACCGTCACGTCGCTGAGTTCGGGATAGGCCTCCACCGCCAGTTGGGTCCACGCGTAGTGGCCGTAGACCGCGACGAGCAGGGCCACGCCGAACACCAGCCCGCGCTTGTGCAGGCACCAGGCGATGATCTTCTCAATCATTGATCAGCACCCCGCCGGCGACCACGACGCGGTCGCCCGCCTTCAGGCCGGACACGATGCGCGACTGCTCGCCTTCGTCGGCGCCCAGTTGCACCACGCGACGGCGGAACGCCCACGGCGATACCTCGACGAAGACGGTCACGCTGTCGTTGTTCATCAGCAGCGCCGACTGCGGCACCAGCACGGCTTTTGGCTCCGGCACGGCGAAGGTGGCCGTGGCGAACATGTTGACCTTGAGCGCGTCGTCGGCGTTCGACACGGCGATGCGTGCCTTCACCCGGCGCGAGTCGGCGTCGAGCACGTCGTTCACCGACTGCACGGTGCCGTGCACGTGGCGCCCGGGCAGACCGGGCAGCACGATGTCGGCCGGCAGGCCAGGCACGATGCGTGATGCCTCATCTTCGGCGACGTTCGCGGTGACCCAGACGTGGGCCAGGTCGGTGATCGTCATCAGTGCGGCGGTGGGGTCGTTGGCGAATGCGCCGACCGCGACGTTGAGCGCGCTGACGCTGCCGTCGGTGGGCGAGACGATGTCCATGCGACGGTCGCCCCCATGCGGCACGATCGCGCCAGCGATCGCACCGAGCCTCGCCTGCGCGCGGTCGCGTTCGGCGCGCGCCTGCACGAAGGCGCTGCGCGCGGCCTCCAGATCCTTTTGCGCGGAACCACCGGCCTGCTCCACGCCTTCGGCGCGATCCAGGGCGGTCCTGGCGAGGGCGAGCGCGTCGACCGCTTTTTGTTGGTCGGCCATCGCCTGCGCGTAGTCGCCCGAGGCGATCACCGCGAGCACCTGGCCGCGCTTGACGTGATCGCCGAGCCGCACCTTTAGCTCGAGGATGCGCCCGGTCAGCGGCGCGGTGATGTTGAGCGTATGGGTGGGATCGGCTTCGACGCTGGCCGGTGCCGACAAGGCGTGCGGCAGGTCGCGTGCGGCGACGGCCTGTACTTTCAGGCGGCTTCGCAGGGGAGAAGACGCCGGCACGCGCAGCGTGCCGTGATCGTCGACGAACGCCGGTGCCGCTTCGTGCGACTGGCTGGCGTGGGAGCAGCCGCCCAGCAGCGGCAGGAGGGTCAGGGCCGCCAGGACATGGCGAAAACGGAACAGCATGGAAAATTCCCTGGTGCTTGGCTATGGAACACCGTCGCGGGCGAACCCACGAACGGATCGGGCACGGAGGGAAAGCGTCTCGCCGGCCTGGCGGCGATGGGTTCCCGTCCGCGGTGGACCAGCCCGGTCCACCGCGTCCGGGTGCCCGTCAGGGCGGCGCGGAAACGGCGGCCGGCATGGTCGTCGATGGATGGAAAGGGCGATCGCTGGTTGGGTCTGGGTCCAAGGTGTCGGTCCTCCTCAAGGGTTCGGCGATCCGCAGGGATCGGCCGAGACCGTGCCGCGCCACGCGCGGATAACGAAATACCAGCCGAAGCTGACCGTTGCCTTTCAGCGCGACGGCTTTTCGATGTGTTCGTGCCAACGCGCGACCGGACGCGACTGGCCGCTCTCACGGTGCCAGTGCATGTCGAGCGCCACGGTCGGGGTCCGGGTCTGGATCGGAGCCGGGACGGTCACCGTCCAGACGTGACGGTGCGCCGCGCGGCGGCGCAGCGTGGAACGCCCCGCGGTGCGCAGGCGGATAAAATCGCGAAGGAGCTTCATGGCCCATCTCCTCGTAACGGCCTCGAACGGCCGCCGGGGAATGGGCCGGTCTTCCCTAGTCGAGGAAAGCGCCGGCCGACCGTGGACGGTCGCCAGAGGCGATCAGGTTGTGATGCGACGTCGTCATCCGATGCGTGCGGATGTCGACGTGGCGACTAGGGTGAACGTCCATATGCCTTGGTGAAGTCGGACAGGAATGCCGCGGGCGTCGTCGCCCGGGCGGGGGCATTGTCTTGACGCACTGCCGCAGAGTCAATGCCTTGCCGAGCGAAAGTTCATGCGCTGCGCGACGGCCCTGCGCCTAAGCCCGCCAGCGTGTCTACGATGCCCGCCGTCGACCTGACCATCGGCACATGCGCGGGCGCACCGAACGTTCCATGGTCGTGCGTTGGCCCCGCCGCTCGCATGGCGGCGGGATCCATCGCTGTCCGGGGGTCACACGATCATGCGCTACACCGTACTGCCAGGCGCCTGCCTCGCCCTCTGCCTTGCCGCCTGTTCACCGTCGGCGCCGCCGGCACCGCCCCCGCTTACCGATTACACGGCTAACTCCGGTGCGCCGCGGGTTCCCGAACAGCTCGCGGTCGTGTTCGAGCATGCCGATCTGGGCTTCCGCGTCGATCCCGTCGCGCGGCGCCTCGACGGCGATGCCACGCTGACCTTCCGGCTCACGTCGCCGCTGCGGCGCGTCGTACTCGACCTGGACAGGAACCTGCCGATCGATGCCGTCCAGGTCGACGGTGCGTCGCTACCCCGTTCGGCGTATCGCAACGACGACGGCCACCTGGTGATCGACCTCCCGCATCCGCTCGGTGCCGGCGCACGGACCCGCGTGCGCGTGGTCTATCACGGACGGCCGCACACGGCGGTGCATGCGCCCTGGGACGGCGGCATGGTGTGGTCCAGGACACCCGATGGCCAGCCCTGGATCGCGACGGCGGTTGAAGGCGAAGGCTGCGACCTGTTCTGGCCGTGCATCGATTACCCGACCGGCCGGCCGGAACGCGTCGACGAACACGTGACCGTGCCCGCGCCGCTGGTGGCGGTGGGCAACGGCGTGGCCGTGGGGATGGACGAAAAGAACGGCCTGCGTACCTACCACTGGCGCGCCCACGACGTCAGCACCTATGGCGTGTCGCTCAACATCGGCCCTTACCGCGAACTCACGGCGACCTACCGGAGCCGTTTCGGCAACAGCTACCCGATGCACTACTGGTACGTCGACGACGAAACGAAAGCACGCGCGCTGTTCGCCGAGTTTCCGCCGATGCTCGACTACCTTGAAGGCACGATCGGGCCCTATCCCTTTGGCGCGGAAAAGATGGGCGTGGTCGAGACGCCGTTCCTGGGCATGGAACACCAGACGGTGAATGCCTACGGCAACCACTACGCGAAAAACCCCTACGGCTACGACGACCTGCTGCAGCACGAGCTCTCCCATGAGTGGTTCGGCAACCAGATGACCAACCGCAACTGGGACGACATGTGGTTGCACGAAGCCTTCGCCACCTACATGCAGCCGCTCTACGCGGGCGCGCTCGGCGGCAAGCAGGCGTATTTCGCCACGTTGATGCACCTGCGCACCCTGCTCGGCAACCGCAACGCGATCGTCTCCGGCAAGCCTCGCCGCGAGGAGGACGTTTATAACGACGATCGCGGCGGGCCGGGACAGGACATCTACAACAAGGGCGCGCTGATGCTGCACACCCTGCGCCAGACCATCGGCGACGATGCGTTCTACCGCGCCGTGCGCCTGCTCGTCTACGGCACCGAGCATCCGGTGCCCGGCCAGTTCGCCCCGCGCTATGCCACGACCGGCGACTTCATCGACGACGTGAATCGGGTCACCGGCAAGGATATGCGTTGGTTCTTCGACGTCTATCTCTACCAGGCCCGGCTGCCCGAGCTGAAGGTCAGCCGAGACGGGCAAACGCTGCGCCTGGCGTGGTCGGTGCCCGGCAACGGTGCCTTCCCCCTTCCGGTGGACGTGCAGGTCGGCGATCGCGTGGTGACGCTACCCATGGCGGACGGGCACGGTGAGGTCACGCTGCCCGAGGGGGCGCTGTACGTGGTCGACCCGGAATCCCGACTGCTGCGCCAGGATCCGGCAATCGACGCCTATCGCGAGTACGTCAAGGCGCGTGGCACGGCGAAATGAGGCCTCACGTCCACTAGAGGATCGCGGCCGGATACTCGTGGCATGGCGTCACGCCCGGACCGACGGAAAACGGGACCAGCGTGTGTCGACGGCTACCTGTTTTCCTCCCACGTGGATGCCCCCAACCGATGAAGACCCTCCCGTGCTGTCGCTGGATCGCCCTGCTGGCCACGGCGGCGCTGCTTGCCGCCTGCTACCCCGTGCGCGACACCTCGCGCCCGCCGGCCACGAAGACGCTGCCGGGCGACCGGCACGCGACGACGCTCGTCATCGCCCTTCCGGGTATCGCCGACAACCTCGCCTCGCTGGAAGCGGGCGGTATCGGTAACGCGGTGCATGGGGCATGGCCGGATGCGGACGTGGAACTCGTGGAGCTGACGATCGGCTACTACAAGGATGGACGCGCCCTGCCCGCGCTGCACGACCTCGTCGCGACGGCGCGACGCGAGGGTTACCGCCACGTATGGCTCGCCGGTGCCTCGCTGGGCGGCATGGGCGCCCTGCTCTACGACACGGCATGGCCGGACGACGTCGACGGACTGGTGCTGCTGGCCCCTTACCTCGGTGACGAAGCGATCCTGAAGGATATCCGCGCCGCGGGCGGCGTGGTCCGGTGGCAGGCACCGCCCGCCGCGATGCCAGGACCGGAGAACTGGCAGGCACAGCTATGGCGAAGGGTGAAAGCCTGGTCGGCGCGTCCAGGCGGCGACTCGCGCGTATGGCTGGCGTATGGCGACAAGGACAAGTTCGCGCCGAACATGCCCTTGCTCGCGCCGGCCGTGCCGGCATCGCACATCGTCACCGGCCCGGGCGTGCACGAGTGGACGACGTGGACACCGCTGGCCGCTCGCGTTTTCGCCAGGGCGCCGCACGGCGCCGCGACACCCTGACCAGAAGGATCCGTTACGCGTGTGCGAGCGCGTGATCGATGGCGGCGTGGATCGCCGCCACCTGCGCCTCGTTGCACTCCTCAGGCGTGGTGCGCGGGCTATCCGGGTACACCTCGGTGGTCGTCGTGTAACGCGCCGGGGTGATGCCCGCGCATAACCCGAGCGCCTTCAACGGATAGGCGATCACGCCCGGGGCGATCACCGGTGACCCGATGATCTCGCCGTTGGCGTCGGCCGGAGCGATGTGGGTGACGCGCGCCACCGCCTCGATCACCGCGTGCTGGAATGCCGGTTGCAGGTTTTCCGTGTCGTCGACGAGATAGAACCCGTCGGGTATCTCACCGGGCTCGTACGGCTTGCCGTCCCGCGCGGCCAGCGAGGGGCGGAATTCGGTCTCGTCGGAGTCCGTGGTCTCGTGAAGGTCGATGTGCATGCGCACGCGATCGCCCAGCGGCGCGAGCAGGCGCACGAGCGCCGCCGACTCGGCGGCCGGGCTGTCCGCGCGGAAATGACGGTTCGGGTCGATCGCGTCGGGGTTCCAGCGGTGGATGCGCTCGTATGCCCAGGGACTCACGCACGGTACGACGAGCAGGTTCACGCGCCCGGTGGCGTCGTCGTACCGTTCAAGGAACTGCAACGCACCGAGCACACCGCTGGTTTCGTAGCCATGCACGCCGCCGGTCACCACCATCACGGGGCGGTCGTCGCGCCAGTGGCGGCTGCGAACCGCCATGAAGGGATAGCGCACCCCGTCATAGGTGACGGCGCCGTATTCCTCGACATCGAACCGCTCGCGCAAGGCATCGACCCGCGTCAGCACGTCGACCGCGTAATCGCGCCGCTTCAGCTGCCTCGATCGCCACGTCGCGATATCCGCGGCATCCCAGGGCCGGCCGGGGGTGCCGACACGTTCGAACGATGCGGGTGCCATGGGCGCTCTCAGCAGGGGAAAGCCGCCATTGTAATGGCGGCGGTCGGCTTCAGTATCGTGAACCGCCCGCGCCTAAGCGCGCCACCTCGCGCCCACGTCGGCTACGGCACGCTCGGGTCTCTTTCCATCGCATGAGGAACCGCCATGACCCGAGGTGTCGGAGGCCGCTCGCCGGCCCATCTGCAGACGTATCTCGAAGGCGTCAGCTACCCCACCGATAAAACCGGATTGCGCGATGCCGCCGAACGCAACGACGCGCCGGACGAGATCCTCGACCTCATCGAGGAACTCGACGACCGCCAGTACGGGGGTCCCCAGGATGTGATGAAGGCCTATGGCAAGGTCGAGTAGACCCACGGCGTGATGCCATGAAAAAGCGTCATCGCGGATGACCGGGGCCATCCAGGCGCTCGACCTGACGATGGTTCGGCCCGTCCAGCCGCAGTGCTGTCGCGACCTTGTGGCGCCAGAGCGCGTTGCACCGGGGCGTTTTTTCGCGGGAAACTTGGTGTCCACCCTCGCTGCTCGGGCAAGTCCTCCGCGCTCGACAAGGCAGGCCGCTGACGCGGCCCGTGTGTCTAAGTGGGCCTTCGACCGCTCTCTTGTGCGGAACGCGCTTCGAGGGTGGACACCGAAGGCTCCCTCATCACCGCCTCACCGCCCCACCACGTCACCGTCCGGACCGGCGGCGACGCGTCTCCATTCAGTGCCCGGACCTGCCGTGAAGCGCCTAAAAAAAGACCCCGGCCGCCGGAAGGCGGTCGGGGCTTGCCTGCCCTGCACGAAGGGGGACAGCGTGAGGGGTGGCAGGCAATCAACCGGGGAGCGCCGATCGCCGCCCGGGCCGTCCCAGAGGAAAGACGGCCCGGGCCTGCGAACACGGCCGTGACTCCGCGCTCGACGCCACAATGCCATGCCATCCGCACGTGACGCGCGCCGGTAAGGCGAAGGCGATGTCACGAAGCTGAATCCCTCATGCCGTTCATCCCCGTGCAGGGCCCGTCACGCGTGATGTCCGGGCTGGGCACGAGGGGACCGACAGACTGCGCACTCCCCCACAGGAGGAGCGACCGGTGTTCAATCACAACAAACGTCTGCAATACACGGTGCGGGTCAGCGAGTGCAATCCAGCCCTCGCCAACCTCATGCTCGAGCAGTTCGGCGGTCCGCAGGGCGAGCTTGCGGCGGCGATGCGCTACTTCACGCAGGCGCTGGCCGAGGAGGACCCGGGCCGCAAGGACATGCTCCTGGACATCGCCACCGAAGAACTCTCGCACCTGGAAGTCATTGGCTCGATCATCGCCATGCTCAACCGCGGCGCGAAGGGACGGCTGGCCGAGGGTGTCGACGAGCAGGCCGATGCGTTTCGCGCCCTGCAAGGCGCCGGCAACGACAGCCACGTCACCCAGGTGCTCTATGGCGGCGGCCCGGCGCTGATCAACTCCGGCGGCCAGTTGTGGAACGCGGGCTACATCGACAGCATCGGCGAGCCGACGGCCGACCTTCGATCGAACATCGCCGCCGAGGCGCGCGCGAAGATCGTCTACGAGAGGCTCATCAACGTGACCGACGACGTCGGCGTGAGTGATGCGCTCACCTTCCTCATGACCCGCGAGATCGCGCACCAGAAGTCGTTCGAGAAAGCGCTTTACTCTATGGATCGCAACTTCCCGCCCGGCAAGCTGCCCGGCGATCCAAGGTTTACCGACGTCTACGTCAACACCTCGCGCGGCGAGGGCGACCGCACCGGCCCGTGGTGCGAAGGCCGCGGTTTTTCGACGGTTGTCGTGCCGGATGAAAGCACCCTGCCCGTGGACGGCGGCGACGGCCATGCCGACGTACGCCTCGGCGCCGAAGAGACCGCGGCGGTCCAGGCATTCGCCTCGCGCCTGGCCTCCGACCCGACGGTCGATCCGGTGACGGGCGCGGAGCTGGGCATGCAGTCGCCGACCGTCGCGGAGGACGACGACTAGGCCTCAACGGCCGGACCGCAGCCCTTCGACGAGGGCGGCGGTCCGTTCGTCGGCGTGGACGGCGCCGCCGGTACGCCGGGCGATATAGACGTCGCCGCTTTGCGCCTGGGGGGCGAACCCGCACGAGCGCACCATGGCCTCCATGCACGACGGGTTGGGCAGCCACCAGTTGCTCGGGTCGCCCGCGAACTCTCCCTCGACGAACGCCATCTTCGGCCAGCCATCCTCGCGCAGCCGATCCCGGCCGAGATAGCCCGGATCGCCCGTCTCCACCCCTGCGGGACCCTCGATGCCCAGGCTCTGGAAGACCAGCGTCTCACCGCAGACCGACGCCGCGAGGTCCAGGCCGAGCAGCGGATGGCGCAGGTGATAGAACACTCCCATGAACAGCACGATGTCGTACCGCTCGCGCACGCCCGCGAGCGCGTAGACGTCTTGCCTGCGAAAGCTTACCCGCGACGCGAGACCCAAGTGGCGCGCCGCCCAGCTCGCCTGCGCGAGGTAACGCGGATCGTGGTCCATCGCGACCACCTCGGCGCCCAGTCGGGCACATTCGAACGCGAAGAATCCCGCGTTGCAGCCGATGTCGAGCACACGCAATCCATGCATGTCGCCCGGCAGGCATGTCGCCAGGGCCTTCCATTTGAAAGATGGGTAGTCGCCCAGCGGATGATCCGGCGCGGTCTGTTCGCCGCCCGGCAGGTGCAGGTTGTGAAACCAGGGCGCGAGCGCGCGGATGTCGTCGGCCAGCGCACCGGTGGCGCCAAGACCTGGCGACTGCAGCGTTTTCAGGGTAGACATGCGATGTCCTCAGGCGGGATCGCGCACGCGGCGGAGCGTCGCCTCGGACAGGAGCTCCGGCAGCTGCAGCGCACGATGGCGAGCGGTGTGGCCGGACATCACGCGCTCTCGCGCGCGCTGGGCGATCGCCAGGCGCTCATGGTCGGTGACGCCGGTGAGGTACGTGCGAACGTCGTCGGTGCCATTCGCGACGAGGATGTCCTCGCCGGGGCAAAAGATCGTATCCAGCCCGTCCCAGGCGTCGGAGATGATCGGCACGCCGCAGGCCGCCGCTTCGAACAGGCGAACGCTCGGCGAATACCCCGCAGCGATCATGTCGTCGCGGGTGACGTTGAGCGTGAAACGCTGGGCGGTGTAAAACGCCCGATGGGCGGACGGCGGCACGTGCTCCGTGCGTTCGACGTTGGCCGGCCAGTCGACCTCGCCGGGATACAACGGACCGGCCACGGTGAAGCGCCTCTCAGGCATCGCACGCGCCGGCTCGATCAGCATCGAGGCCACCCTCGGTTGGCGGTCGATGCTGTAGGTGCCGAGGTACCCAAGGTCCCAGCGCGTGGCCGCCGTCGGATCAGGGTGATACGCCCCGGGATCGAACGCGCAATAGAACGCCCTGGCGCACGGCGAACCGTACTCCCGCTCCAGCCGGTCGAGCGTCGGGCCGCCGGTGAACGACAGGTACAGATCGAAACCGGGGATCAGTTCCGGGCTGAGGTAGGCGTGGTCCCCTGCGCGCAACCTGGCCAGGGTGACGGGCGTATCGATGTCGTAGAACGCGGTCACGCCGCGGGCTTCCATCTGCACCCATTCGCCCACGGCGACGCCATCGGGCACGTAGGAGCCGACGATCACCGCGTCCGCCGCGCGCACGAGCGGCGCGAAGCGCCGCCGCAGGTCGTCGAGGCTCACGTAGAGATGCGTGCGGCCGTAGGGTGGCTCGGGAAGGTCGCGCGCGCAGGCGTACCAGGGCACGTCGCGTTCGAGGAACGTCACGCGGTGCCCGAGGCGAACCAGTTCCCGCACCAGGCCCCGGTAGGTGGTGGCGTGTCCGTTGCCCCACGACGAGGTGATCGACAGGCCGAGGATGACGATGTCCATGCTCATGCCCAGTTACCCGCCCGCCGGGGAGCGGCATCGCCGGCCCGCCCGTCGAGCAGGGCTTCCAGTTCACGGGCACGGTGGGCGTACGTGTGTCCGGCCAGGACGCGGCGGCGCGCCGCCTCACCGATCGCGCGCGCACGGCCTGCCATCACCGCATCCAGATGACGTGCCACCTCATCGCCGTCGTGCGCCACCAGCACCTCCCTCCCCGGCTCGAGGAACCGTTCGATACCTTCCCATGCGTCGGTGATGAGGCAGGCGCCGGCGCCCGCGGCCTCAAACACGCGCGTGGCCGGTGAGAAGCCGTAGCGGGCCATCGATTCGCGGGAGACGTTGAGCACGGCGGCCGGGCTGACATTAAAGGCGTTGTGTTCGTGCGAATACACATGGCCCAGCGAACGCACGTTCGCGGGCAGCGGCTTGTCGTCCCACCCGCTGCCGCCCAGCAGGAACCTCGCCTGCGGGCGTGCCCGTGCGGCCGCGACGAAAAAAGCATCGACCCGTGCCTCGCGGTCGGGCAGGCGGTTGCCCAGGAAGCCGAGGTCGGCGTCGAAACGGGGTGCGCGAGCCACGGGATGGTGGGTGTCGGGGTCAAGCGCGTTGTAGATCGGCTGGCACGATCGTGCCCCGAAACGTCGATAGGCATCGACGACGGGGGCACCGCCGCCGTAGGTCAGCACCAGGTCGAAGCGTGGCACGAGTGCGCGAAACGGATGATCCGCATCGGCATCGAGGCCGTCGAGGGTCGCCGGCGCGTCCACGTCCCAGAAGATGACCGTGTTGTGCGGGCGCTTCAGGCTCAGCACGCCTTCCTCCAGCGTGCGGTCGAACACCCCCACGCCGCTCGTCTTCACGATCACGTCGGCCGTGGCCGCGGCGTCGAGTGCCATATCCACGGCCTGGGTGGTCGGTTCGTACACCACAACGTTGGCCCATGGCGGATCGGCGATGTCGCGATGGGCCTGCCGCCCATAGGCATCCGGTTCGTAGAAGGTCACCTCGTGGCCACGCGCATGCAGTTGGCGAATCAGGCCACGGTAGTAGGTGGCCGCGCCGTTCCAGTAGGCGGAGACGAGGCTGGAACCGAAGAAGGCGAATTTCATGCGTAGATCCTCCGCGTGGCGGACCCGGTGAGGTCGGCGTGGATGGCAAGCAGTTCATCGACACGGTGGCCGCAGGTGTGGCGTTCGCGGATGCGGGCAAGCCCGTTCGCGGCGAGTTCGGCGGCCATCGCCGGGTCATCGAGCACGCCGCGCATGTGCCGGCGCATGGCGGCGCCATCCGGCGCCAGGAGGTAATCGGTGCCCGCCCGGAACAGGCCTTCGAGGTCGTCCCATGGCGCGCTGATGAGCGGAATGCCGCAGGCCATCGCCTCGAAGGGCCGGATCGTGGGAATGCCCGGCAGGTCACGCACGTAGGGGCCTCGTGGCACGTGCACGGTGAAGCGGTGGCGGGCGAAGACGGCCGGCGCCTCGAAGTTCGCCAGCCAGCCGCGGTAGCGCAGTCCCGCCGCGTGGACCACGTCGATGGCGTCGTCCGGATAGCGCACGCCGTAGACGCTGCCGCGCAGACGCAGGTCCGCGGCGGGCTCGAAAAGAAACTGGCGAAGCTCGGCCGTGCGCTCGCCGTCGCCCCAGTTGCCGACCCACACCAGGTCACCCTCGTTCGGCGGGTCGTCTCGCGGGCGGAAGACGCGAACGTCGGCGGCTTCGTGCCAGGTCCAGCTACGTTGGGCCCAACCGCGCTCCAGGTAGAGATCGCGGATGATCCGGCCGAACGCGAGCACGCCGTCGTAGTGCCGCAGGTCGTAGGCAGCCATGGCGGTCGGATCGCTGACCGCGCGATGATGCGTGTCATGGAACAGCAGGCGATAGCGCCCGCCATCGCGGCGATGCTCGCCGATGCGACGCACCAGGTGGTGGTCGTTCCATTCGTGCACGAGCACGAGATCGGCGTCGTCGAGCACCTCGTCGAGGTCGATCGTGGGCAGGTCGTACGCATGGCTCGATAGCGCTGGATACGCCGCATGGAAAGCATCGATCGCCGCCGGGCCCGCGTCGGCCAGCAGATGGTCGACGCTCCAGCCCGATCGTGGCTCGTGCACCGTCACGCGGTGTCCCCGGGCCAGCAGTTCGGTGGTGACGCCGCGCAGGAAATGCGCGTTGCCATGGTTCCAGTCCGAGACGAGCGAGTGGTAGAACATCACGACGTGCATGGCTTTCGATCTCCTCTGAGCAAGGCGCTGTAAGCGTGCCGCCAGCCGGACACCATGCGCTCGGCGGTATAGCGCGACGCGTGGCGACGCGCCCTGGCACCCCATTCGCGTAGACCGCGACGATTGGCGGTGAGCATGTTGATGCGATCCGCCATGGCGTCCGGATCGTCCGGGGATACATAGACGGCCGTGTCGCCCCACAGCTCGCGCAGCGAGGGAATGTCGCCGAGCACCAGGGTGCAGCCGGCGAACGCCGCTTCCACCACCGACAGACCGAAGGGTTCGTAGCGCGCCGGCAAGGCGTAGATCGCCGCCCGTGAGTAGTGGCTGGCCATGGCCGACGGGCCGAGGGCACCGAGCAGCTCCACGTGGGTGAAGGCGACCCGCCCTCCCTCGGGATGACGCACGCTGCCGGCGACCCGGACCGGCCAGACGATCGACGCCGCCGCGCGATCGAGCGTGGCCACGTTCTTGGCGTCGTCCCAGACCCTGCCGGCGCAGAACACGAATGGCTGCTTTCGCGTCGGCGCGGTGGACGGCCGTTCGCGTCCGTTGTGGATCACTATAGAGCGAAAGCTAACGTCGTAAATCCGTGACAGGTCGGCGAGCATGGCATGGGTCGGCGCCACGACGAGGGTCGCCCTGGCGAGGCCACTGGCGACACGACGGCGATACGGCGCCCATTCCGGCCCGGCGGGCGTGCCGCGCACGGCCTCGTGCCAGGTGCCTACGCAGGAGTGGGCGACCACCACCGCCGGCACCCCCCAAGGCAGGCCGCCGTGGCCGAAGTGGTTCAGATGCACGACGTCCGGCCCGAAGCGCGTGGCCAGGTCCAGCAGCCACTCCCCGGCGGCGGCCTGGTTGTCGTCGTTCGCCTCCCGCATCCACTCCAGGGGGTAGTCGCCACAGACGACGCGCACGCCGGGCAACGCCTCGGCGGCCCGCAAGCGGCCGCGGTCGGGCGCGGGACCAAGCACCGCGATCAGCACCTCGACGCCGCGCGCCGCCAGACCCGCCGACAATTCCATCGTGAAGGTCCAGACGCCGCCCACGGCATCTGTGCTCATCAATACGCGGCGGACAAGCATGCGGGCGTGCCGTCGCCGGCGTCGTGGTTCATGTCACGAAACGCCCGCAGCCACGTGTAAAGCCGGCGTACGCCCTCCTTTGCGTCAACCGAGGCTTTCCAGCCGGTCGCTTCGGTGAAACGGCGGGTGTCCGACACGTAGTAGCGCTGGTCGCCGGGCCGCCAATCCGCGAACGTCACGTCGGGACGACGCCCCGTGAGGTCGCCGATCCAGTCGAGCAACTGGCGCAGGCTGATCGTGTTCGCTGTGCCGCCTCCCAGGTTGAAGGCGCGGCCGCTCAGGTCGTCCAGCCGGCGCGAGGCAAGCAGATAGGCCTCCACGGCGTCGTCGACGAAGAGCACGTCACGTACCTGCCGGCCATCGCCGTACAGGGTGATGGGCTGGCCGTCGAGCGCGCGCAGGAGGAAATGGGCCACCCAGCCCTGGTCTTCGGTACCAAACTGGCGGGGCCCATAGATGCAACTCATGCGGAACACCACCGAAGGCACGCCCATGCACCGGGCGTAATCGACGATGTACTGGTCCGCGCCGCCTTTGGAACAGCCGTAAGGGCTATGGAAATCCAGCGGCCTGTCTTCGCCCACGCCATGATGAAGCCACTTTCGATCGACGGGCTGGTAGCGGTCATCGACCCTCTCCAGCGCGATGTCGTCCAGGCCGCCGTAGACCTTGTTGGTCGAGGCGAAGATCACGCCCGGCACGCGCCGCTGCCGGCGCGCCGCTTCGAGCACATTCACCGCGCCGCCGAGGTTAACCTCGAAATCGGTCAACGGATCGACCAAGCTGGTGGTCACGGCCACCTGCGCCGCGAGGTGGAAGATCTCCGTCACCCCGTCCAGCGCCTCGGCGAGTCCATGACGGTCGCGCACGTCGCACGGGATGAACTCGATGCGGTCCGCGAAGCGCTCGCGCAGCCACGACAGGTTCGCCTCCACACCGGGTCGGGCCAGGCTGTCCACGATCCGCACGCGACGGCCGTCGCCCGCCAGCCGCGCGGCGATGTTGCAACCGATGAAGCCGGCCCCGCCCGTGATAGCCGACACGGGCGCATCACGGCGCAGCGGCGTCGGCCAGCCCGCCGCGTCCCGTACGCCAGCGAGGCCATGCGTCGACCATAGGCGATAAAGCAACTTGTCGCGCCCGTCGGCATGCTTCATGCCGAAGTGATAGTCGCGTTCGTCGTTATGGAAGCCCGCCTGCGACGACCGCTCGGGCGCAAGGTCGCGCAGCGACAGCACGTACATGCGCGACACCGGCAGGGCATGCGCCGACGCGATCAGCCTGACCTGCTCGAACTCATCGTGGCGCCAGGTGGAATAACCGGTTTCGGTCATCCATATCTCGCCGGGATGCCCATGGGCACGCAGCACGTCGGCCACGCGATCGATGCGCGTGGCCCACGACTGTCCGGGAATGTCGTAGCTGCCGGGAAACCCGTGCACGCCGACCACGTCGATATAAGGCATGAGGCCGTTATCGAACATGGTCTGCAGCCAGTGGGCGTCGATAGGCGACATGCCGCCGAGCACGGTCTTCTTGCCGCGCCGCTTCGCCCACGCGGCGGCGTTGCCGACCATCTCGCTGAATTTCAGCCACGACCGGTCGAGGCCGTAATTCCACTCGATCAGGTTGTTCGCTTCGTTCCACAACTCGACGTATTCGAAGTGTGCACCGTAGCGGTCGATGCAGACGTCGAGGAAGTCGGCGTAGTCCTTCAGGCGACGCGGCGGCGACGCGGTGCTGGGGACTTCGCCGAGCGATGGCGGCGTGTAGAGGAAGCACGGCAGCAGTTCGAAATGCGCCGCCAGACGTGGCACCAGCCAGTCGTACCACGCCGGGCCACCCTCGCGGAAGAAATCGGCCCACGAGATGCCGAAGCGAAGGTGGCGAACGCCCAGGGCGGTCAGTTCGTCGATGGCCGCATCGGCGAGGGCTCGGTCGCCCATGGCGAACCACTCGAGCACCCCGACCTCCGGATGCGCAGGCCGGACGTTCACAGCGTCAGCCCGCGGCGGTGCAACTCGTCGCTGGCTTCGGCCACGCGATCGACGGCGATCGCGCCCGGGAGCCACGCTACCAATTCCTCCAGGCCTTGTTGCAGGCCCACGTTGGGCTCGTAGCCCAAGTCCCGGCGGGCCAGCGAAATGTCGGCCACGCAGTGGCGAATGTCACCGACCCGATACTTGCCGGTGATCTCCGCTTCCAGCGGCGTGCCCACCGCGGCGGCGAGCCGCTGCGAGATGTCCGCGATCGTATGCGACTGGCCGCTGCCCACGTTGTAGACCTTGCCCGCCGCATCGGGGTGGTCATACGCGAGCCGGCAGGCCCTGGCCACGTCGTGCACGCTGACGAAATCGCGCCGCTGCAGGCCGTCCTCGAAAATCGTCGGCGACCGGCCGTTGAGCAGGCGCGACGCGAAAATCGCCAGCACCCCGGTGTAGGGATTGGACAGGGCTTGCCGCGGCCCATAGACGTTGAAAAACCGCATGGCCGTGGTCGGAATGCCGTAGGCTTCGCCGACCATCAGGCACAGGCGCTCCTGGTCGTACTTCGACAGCGCGTAGACCGACGAGAGATCGGGCGTCTTGTCTTCGGTCGTACCTATCGGTTCGAGCAAGCGCCCGGTTGCATCGTGCAGCTCCCACATGCCGTGGGCGAGCTGTCCACGACTGCGCCGCTGGCCGGTCACCCGCTGACCGTCGGGGTCGCGATAAAGCCCCTCGCCATAGATGCTCATGCTCGACGCCACGACCAGCCGCTCGACCGGGCGATCGATCAACGCCTCGAGCAACACCGCCGTACCGAGGTTATTGATCGACGTATAGCCGGCGATCTCATACATGCTCTGCCCTACCCCCACCGCCGCGGCAAGGTGGTAGACGCCGTCGACGCCGTCGAGCGCCTTGCGCACCGATTCCGGATCGCGCACGTCACCGCGCTGCAATTCGACGTCCCGCGACAGATACGCGGGTGAGGTCGCTCCCGGCCCATGGACCTGTGGGCTCATCACGTCCAGCGCGCGCACGCGATGCCCCTCCGCGAGCAGCTGGTCGGCGAGCCATGAGCCGATGAAGCCGGCGCCTCCGGTGATGAGTATCGTCTTTGCCATCGATGCATCTCACGTGGAACGGAGCGTCCACTGTCGGCGCCGATTCGAAGAGGACGCGTGAATCGTCGACGTATCGGCGACGACGTTGCTTAACACGGGTGTCGCCTTTGGTTTTGTGCACGCACGTCGCGCGACGCTTCACTCCTTTCGCACCGAACCGCCTACATGCTCCGACGCCACCAGGTCGCAAACGACGAGGGCTCCATCATGGCAAAGCTTTTGCGCGCATCGTCCGACGGATCCGCCGCGCGTCGTCCGCCGAGGGCGTTGATCGCGGGCGCCGCGGGGTTCATCGGCAGCCACCTCGTCGATCGACTGCTGATCGAAGGCTACGAGGTGATCGGGATGGACGACCTCATCACCGGTCGGCCGTGCAACCTCGCTCACCTCCAGGGCCATCCGCGTTTCAGTTTCGTTGAACACGACATCGCCCGGCCGTTCACCGTCGATGGCCCGCTGGACTGGGTGATGCACCTGGCCAGCCCCGCTTCCCCACCCAAATACCAGCAGTGGCCGGTGCAGACGCTCGAGGCGAACAGCTTCGGTACGCACCACCTGCTCGACCTGACTCGCGCGAAGGAAGCGACGTTCCTCCTCGCCAGCACCAGCGAGGTGTACGGCGACCCGCTGCACCATCCCCAGCAGGAAGAGGACTGGGGCAACGTCAATCCGAACGGCCCGCGTAGCATGTACGACGAGGGCAAGCGTTATGCCGAGGCGGCGACCATGACCTACCACCGCCACTATGGCCTCCCGGTGCGGATCGTGCGCATCTTCAACACCTACGGCCCTCGCATGGACCTGCACGATGGCCGCATCGTCACCAATTTCATCCGCCAGGCGCTGTCGGGCGAACCATTGACGATCTTCGGCGACGGCAGCCAGACGCGCAGCCTGCAATACGTCAGCGACCTCCTCGACGGCATCGTGCGCTACATGGCTTGCGACGACTGCGGCCCGATGAACCTCGGCAATCCCGTGGAACGCAGCGTGAGCTCGATCGCGCAGATGATTCTCCACCTGACCGGCAGCGCATCGCCGATCGTCTACCGCGACCTGCCCCAGAACGATCCACGCCGGCGGCGCCCGGATATCTCGCGCGCGCGTGCCCTGCTCGGCTGGCAGCCGCGCATCGACGCCGAAGAAGGCCTTGCACTGACGATCGCCGCCGCGCGCGAGGCGATGATGTTACCGCCGGAGCCCTTCGAGGCCGCCGTAACACCCCGCGTGGCTCAGGGCGCGTAGATCGCGTCCATGATCCGGGCGACGTCCACGACGGTTTGGACGCCGTCGTCATAGGCAGGGGAACGCCGCACGTTCGATGCCCAGTCGACGATCGCCCGGCCGCCCCATGCGTCGGGCGGCGACGCCAGCGTCGTCCGCTGTCGTCCGTCGAAGCGCTCCAGCACGAAATCGAAGAACGACCCGTCGACGTTGCGCAAACCGATGCCACCGCCGGTACCGTAGATACGCATGCCGATCTCGGCGTCTTGCCCGACGGGGAGGTTCCACGAACAGGCCAGGTCCACCACCGTGCCGCCGTCCAGCCGCAAGCGCGCCGTGGCATAGTCCTCGACGGCGTCCGGCAGGTCACGGAGCGGGCGGCCCTGGCTGAAACAATCGCCGCGCACGTCCAATACGCGTGGCGCGCCGAGCAGCCAAAGGGCGAGGTCGACCAGATGGATGCCCAGGTCGATCACGCACCCGCCACCGGAAAGCCTGCGGTCGTAGAACCATGGCTTGCCTGGCCCATACGCGTTATGGAAGGTCAGCTGCATCGCATAGACGTGTCCCAGGTCGCCGCGGCGTAGCAGCTCGTGGACGTGGTCCATCCCTGCCAGGTGCCGGTAACTGAGATCGACGCCGAGGCGGCGGTCGTTCCTGCGCGCCGCCTCAACGGCCGCGGCGGCTTCATCGCCATGACGACCGAGCGGCTTCTGGCAAAACACCGGCAGCCCCCGCTCAAGGGCGTCGATGCACTGCATGGCGTGCGCCGCGCTGGGAGTGGCGATCACCACGCCGTCGATGTCGCGGGCGCACAGTTCGTCGAACGAGGCGCATACCGTGGCGTCCGGCGCGATGCCCCTGGCGTCGTCGAGACATCCGGTATCCGGATCGAGCAGGGCTACGGCGTCGGCGAGCCCGGCGTCGAGCAGCGCCTGCATGCGGTGCCTTCCGATCCAGCCGACGCCGGCAAAGCCAAGTTTCAGGGGACGGGGCGTCATGTGGCCTCCTCCATCTCCACCACCGCCTTCACGAAACCGGGCGGCCGCGCCCTGACGTAACCCATGGCTTCGCCGATGCGCCGCAAGGGAAAGCGATGAGTGATCAGCAACGAGAGGTCGAGCCGACCGTCCACCACGGCCTCCACGGCGAGACGGATACCCTCGGTGGCGATGGCCGGATCGCGCTCGTGCGCATTGATGACGTCGATGCCTCGCCAGTTCCATAGCTGCACGTTGACCTGTCGCATGCCGTCCTGGTGGAAGCCGGCGATGACCAGCCGCCCACGGGCCCCGGTGAATTCGCCGGCGAGATCGAGGGGCCAGTTCTTGCCCGTGCATTCGAAGACCCGCTGGCAAAAGTCGCCGTGCGTATACGTGGACATCGCCTCGAGGAGGCGTTGGTGATCGTCCATCACCAACGTGTGCGATGCCCCGCAGCGGCGGGCCAGGTCCAGGGCCGCCTCGGTACGCGCCACGGCCACCACGCGCGCGCCAGCACGGGCCGCGAGCTGGATCAGGGCTGCGCCGAGGAAGCCCACCCCCACCACCGCCACCGTGTCATCGGACCGGACGTCGCCACGACGGTAGATGTTCATCGCGCAGCCCAGCGCCTCCCCGGGAAACGACTGTCCGGCGAGCGAGGGCGGTAGCGGCACGACGTGCGCGGCGTCCGCGAGGTCGTAATCGGCATAGGCACGATACGAGAGCACCGCCACGGCGTCGCCGCACCGCACGGAGGTCACGCCGTCGCCGACCGCGTCGACGGTGCCCCAGCCCTCATGGCCGAGATGGCCCGGCTCCATGGGATAGTCGAACCACGGCCTGCCTTCAAAGGCCGGCAGGTTCGACGCACATAAACCGCTGCCCTTCAGGCGCACGCGCACCTGTCCTGGCCCGGGTACGGGCAAAGGCGCGTCGGTCACGTCGAATGCGCCGGGCGCGGTCAGCACCGCGGCGCGCATGCCTGGGGAATCGTTCACGCAAGGCTCCTTGAGGAGTGGGAAAGGGTCACGCGTCGCCACGCGCATAAAGCACGAGTAGTACGACGGTGGCGGCACCGGTGGAGGCGGTGGTGGCCCATCCGAGGAAGCGCACGAGGCGGCCATTGACCTGGTCGCCCATCATCCGGCGGTCGCCGGTCATCTTCATCATGAGGCACAGCAGCGGCGGTACGGAGAATCCTTGCACGAGCCCCGACCACACCAGCGCGCGCATCGGGTTGACGCCAAAGAGGTTGAGCGCGACCGCGACGGCCGCCACCCCCGCGATCGTCACGTAGAAAAGTGGCGCCTCCCTTGGCTTCGCATGCAGACTCGACGGTTGGCGAAACGCCTGCGCCAGATCGTAGGCGGCGCCCGTGGTCATCACCGGCACGGCGAGGCAACCCACGCCCACCACGCCGAGGGCGAAAAGCCAGCGAGCCGCGGGGCCAGCGAGCGGTTCGAGCGCTGTCGCCGCCTGCGCCGCGCTGTGGATCTCGTGCTGACCCGCGGCATGAAGGGTCGCGCCGGTCGCCATGATGATGAAATACAGTATGAGGTTGGAGAACACGACGCCCACGGCCACGTCGCGGCGCAGCCGCCTCATCTGTGAGGATGACGCGCCGGGATGGCGCCATGGCTGGGCTTCGCCGTTTGCGATTCGCTCCTCCACTTCCTGGTTGGATTGCCAGGTGTAGACATACGCCGAAAGCGACGTACCGATGCAGGCGACTAGCATGGCCATCCAGCGGGTGTCGAACGTCACCGACGGCACCAACGTGCCGCGTATCACCTCGCGGATATCCGGCCGTGCCAGGATAGCGGCGCCCACATAGGCGAACAACGCCAGGGCGAGCCAGCGGAACACGCGGCTGAGCCACACATAGGAGCCGAACCACTGCATGGCCGTCACGCCGATCGCCACGACGACGACGATGCTCCACACCGGTGCGGGCAGCAGAAGATTCACCGCGACGCCGATGCCGCCGAGGTTGGCCGCCGCCTCGATGACGTTGCCGATGAACGCGCCCGCCATCGCCGGCCACACGACCCACCGTGGGAAGCGGTCGTAGATCGCGCCGAACAGGCCCTTGCCGTAGACCCTCCCGAGCTTGCCTGACAGATACACCACGATGAACATCATGGGCAACAGGGCCGGCGCGATCCACAGGAATGCCAATCCAAACGCCGCGCCCGCGCTTGCATACGTGCCGATCGCCGACGGGTCGTCGTCTGCCGCTCCCGTCACCACACCCGCGCCGAGCAGGCGGAATACGCCACGGGGTCGCCGCTTGCTCATGCACGATATCGCAACCCGTCCAAGGGACTCTCCGGTGGATGACCGGAGGCGATCTTCCCCATCGGCGCCGCATGTCAGGCTGGCGGCGCCCGTGAATTCACGGTGACATAGATGAACCCAACCCCAGCGCCTCCAGCACGCGCGCTATGCGAACGGGCTTCTGCAGGCACGTTACGCCGGCGTAACGGGCCGGAAGGCTCGATGCGTCGTAGCCGGTGGTGAAGACGATCCGCACCCCGAGTTCGAGCAGACGATCGGCAAGGGAAAACACGCGCTGCTCGGCCAGATTCACGTCGAGGATGGCGCCATCGGGCCGTGGTTCGTTGTCGAGCCAATCCAGCGCCGGTCGAACCGCCGGATACGGACCGATGACGACGATGCCCGATGACTCGAGCATCTTGCGTACCGCGTGGGCGATGAGGAATTCATCCTCCACCAGCATGATCCGTGGCGCCGTCACGAAAGGTACCGCCCTGGCGACGGGAGGCGGCACTGGACCGTGAAACCGGCCGGGACCGACGGCAACGCCACGCTGCCGCCGGCCCACCGCGCCATCGCCTGCACGAGCCAGAGCCCCAGGCCGGTGTGCGTGCCAGGCGTGGTCGAGACGAACGGTCGCAGTGCGCCCTCGCCGGTCAGTCCACGCAAGCCTTCGCCGTCGTCATGCACGCTCACCACGGTATCACCCGCGTCGTCTTGCGCCGTGACGTCGACGACGGAAGCGCCATGGCGGAATGCGTTGTCGAGGCAACGCCGAAACCATGCCGCCGCCATCGGCGCGCACCAGGGAAGCACCACGTCACCGCCGGTCACGCGAACGGTCATCGTCGACGAGCCCACGTCGTGCATCGCGTCATCGACGGTGTCCCCGACAGCGGATCGGCCGGGCTGCCACGTATCGAGCTCATCCATCGCCGCGAACGCGTCGCGCAGCATGCGGGCGCAGCGTTCGCCATCGTCGACGATGCGCGTCGCCGCGTCCGCCGCGCCGCCGGCCTCGCGACGGACGAGCAGCTGGGTCAGCTCGGCCTGGGCCATGATCGCGCCGAGCGGGCTGTTCAGTGCATGCAGGCTGCGCGCGCGAAGTTCACGGCGCAGCGCGGCGGCGACGTCAGGGGTCTCACCGCTCATGGCGTCTTGCCGGCCACGTGTCCCGATGTGCGGTAGCTCGCCAGCTTGTTGTAGATCGTGCGCAGGCTGATGCCGAGCCGGTGCGCGGCTTTCGCCCGGTCGCCACCGCAGGCGTCCAGCGCGGCCAGGATGGCCTCTCGCTCGACCTCGACCATCCGCCGGATGGGAGCGACGAAGGCGCCGTGTCGTTCGTCCTCCAGCGGCGGCGGCAGATAGACCAGGCCGCGGCTGCGCACGTACGCGCGCTGCACGTGTTGTCTGAGCTCGCGCACGTTGCCGGGCCAGGCGTGGCGTGCCACGGCGTCGAACGCCCCGGGACCGAATGCCTTGAGCAGGCCCGAGCTGTCGTTCATCTGCGCGAGCATCCGTTCGGCGATGGGCGGTACGTCTTCGCGTCGCTCGCGCAACGCAGGCATGCGTATTTCGTAGCCGGCCAGACGGAAGTACAGGTCGGTGCGTATGCGGCCCTCGCGCATCGCCTGTCGCGGCGGCCGGTGCGTGGCACTGACGACACGTACGTCGACGCGGCGCCCGCGCGTGGCACCGACCGGCACCACGTCGCGCGTTTCGAGGAAGCGCAGCAACGCGACCTGCACCGGCTCGGGCATGTCGCCAAGCTCATCGATGAACAGGGTGCCCCCGTCGGCGGCTTCCGCCAGGCCGATGCGGCGCTCGTTGGCGCCGGTAAAGCTCCCCTTGAGATGGCCGAACAACTGGCTGGCCAACAGCTCGGGCGACAGCGCCGCACCGTTGAAGGCCACGAAGCGTCCCCGACGGCCGCTGGCCCGATGCAGTCGCCGTGCCGCGAGCTCCTTGCCGGTACCGCTTTCGCCGACCAACAGCACCGACACGGGCAATCGCGCCACGTCGTCGATCTCTCGCCGGGCCTCGCGCATCAGCGGCGAATGGCCCAGCAGTTCGTCATCCGCCGCGTCGGCCCGGGCCGGCATCAAGGCCGCCTGCAACGATGCCGGCGTAAACGGCTTGCCGAGGCATCGCGCGCCCGGCAAGACGTGATCGAGCGACGAGGCAAGCGCCTGGTCGCCGCTGACAATGATGGTGCGCCGAAGCGACGCGAAGCCGGGCTCGCTTAGCAGGTCGAGCCCGCATCCGTCGGGCAGGCCGATGTCGATCATGGCCGCGTCGAATTCCCCGTCGGCCACGGCCTGACGCGCTTGCGCGCAGTTGGCGGCAACCTGGGCCTCCATGCCGATCGCGCGCAGCCAACCGCATGTCGCCTGCGAGAACGAGACGTCGTCATCGAGCACCAGCATGCGTTGAATGAAGCTCATGGGCTCTCCGTCAACTTCAATGACACAGATTAGGCCAGAAGCGTCCGGCAAATGTCGAAGACGTGTCGCGGTTCGTGCACGCGTGCATGCAAATATTGCATTCGCGCCTCTCAAGCCGCCCTGCGGCGCGGCGCGCGAGGTGGCACGGTACGTGCTGATACCCCTGCATGAATCGCAAAAAACCCGCGTTGCCCTCTCCGACGACCTTGTACCTTCCGCATGCGGTCGACGGTCCTTTCCCCTGGCGGGTGCTCCACGAGCAGCACCGCGTGGGCGCCTACGCGTCCCAGGACGAAGCCATGAAGTTCGCGCTTCACCTCGCCGCCAGCATTCATCGCAACCACGGCGTCACGGTGCGCATGCGCTTCGAGGACGAGAACGGGCACTGGGAAACCGTGGAGGCCTACAGCGAGACCGAGAAGGCGTCCACGGCTTAAACGCTTCCGGCCGCGCCCTTCGGTTTCCGGTGTCTCACGGGGATATGCGATCATCCCCCGATGCAGGGTCACGGCCGGATCGAACACCGCGGAAGGCATTCGCGCGGACGCGCTCGCGTCCGCGCGTGCTGGCTCGCGTGGTTCACATGCTGCCTTGGACTGGCCTGGGCCCAGGCGCGCGCCAGCGTCACCGAACTCCTCCAGGACACGCTCCTGCATACGGCCTTCCGACGACAGGACGGCGCACCGAGCGGCGTGTGGTCGATAGCCCAGACCGACGACGGACAGCTGTGGTTCGCCACGCGCACGGGACTCTACCGCTACGACGGTTTCGACTTCACCCGTATCGAACTGCTGCCACCCGGTTCGCTGCATACCATGGCCGTGCAGGTACTGTACGCCGCCCCGGATGGCGATCTTTGGATCGGCCAGGCCAACGGCGGCGCGATACGGATGCGCGGTGGGCGGATCCAGCGCTACGGCGATGCGGAGGGCCTGCCGTCGCATCCGTCCGTACAGGCGTTCGCGGCCGATGCCGATGGCCGGGTCTGGGCGACGGTCAAGGGCACGCTCTACCGTTTCGATGGCACACGCTGGCGCGCGATGGCGGGTATAGCCTCCGACGTGGACGACCTGGTCGAAGACCGTCGGGGCGACGTGTGGATCGCACGCGATCACCAATGGCGTGTGCTTCGTCCGCACGCCGAGGCGTTCGAGCCATCGGGCGCCCGCTACGACGAGCCGGGGTCCCTGGTCGAAGACGCCGAAGGGCGACTGTGGCAACTCGACGGGACCGGGGGCGCGCTTTTCCCCGGCGAGTGGGGGCAGCCCCACGCCAACCCGCCCGCGCGACGCGCCAACAGCAGCGACACGGTGATCGATCATAAGGGCGCGCTATGGACCGTGGCCTGCGAGATCCCGCTGTGCCACGACGCGGGTTTCGTATCGCGCGGAAAACCCGCCGCCGACTTCCGCCGGTCGAACGACCTGCCCGCCATGGAGATGTCTTCGCGCCTGGTCATGGTCTTGCTCAAGGACCGCGACGGCAACGTGTGGCTGGGCACCAAGGGCGGCGTCGACCTGCTGCATGACGGCGTGCTCGCGAAGGTGCCCGTCCCCAATGTGTATTACTCGCCCGTTGTCGATCGCGACGGGCAGGCCTGGGCGGGGACCAGCGGCCAGAATCCCGCACCCGACCGCGTATGGAAACTGGGGGGCGAGCCGGTGCCGGTCGACGGTTTCGAGAACCCGGTCACGATGACGTACGCCGATCCCCGCGGCGGCGTATGGTTGGGCGGCAGAGGCCACCTGTGGCACATGGACGGCGGGCGGATCGAAGCGCGTCCCTTCCCGGCCAGCCACAGCGGTTCGCCCGGCGTGGTGCAGGCCATGGGGCGCGATGGCCGGGGCCGGCTCTGGCTCGCCGTGACCTTCCAGGGCATGTACCGCTCCGATGCCGGGGGGCACTGGGAGCCGGTGGACGATCGCTTTCCCGCCGGCGTGCCCTCGGTGATCCATATCGACACCCGTGGCGACGCATGGATCGGTTACCTCGATGGCAGCGTGCTCAGGGTGTCGGGCGATGCGGTCACGCGACGTTTGCCCTCGGCATCGGCGCCGATCGGTGCCATCACGGCGATCGCCTCGCGGCCGGGTGCCGTTTATATCGCCGCCGAACGGGGGTTCGCCGTCGATACCGGCGACCGCGTGGTGGGTCTGGTCGGGTCACCCGAGGGGGCGCTGGACGGCGCCACCGGCATCGCCGTCCGTCCGGACCACACCCTCTGGGTCAACAGCGAGGCCGGGATCGCCTGGTTTCGCGACAGCGACGTGCAGCGTGCCCTCGCCGCCCCCGGTCACGCGCTCGATCTCAACCTGCTGACCGCCGACGATGGCGTGGTCGATGGCACGCAAACCGTGCGTCCCCTGCCCTCCGCCGTCGCCGGCATCGACGGTACGGTGTGGTTCGCCCGCGCGGAAAACTTCCTTCGCCTTCCGGCAACGGGCGTACCCCCGTCGCGGTTACCCCCGGCGGCGATCATCCGCTCGGTCACCGCGGGCAACGAGACGCTCCCGATCGAAGGCGCGCGGCTGGACGCGGACCATCGCGACGTGACGGTGCGCTACGCGGCGATCTCGGTCGCCCGACCGGCCAGCGTGCGTTTTCGCTATCGCATGGCGCCCGGGATGGATCAGTGGCTGCCGCTCGACGGCGGGCAGCGGGAGCTGCGTTTCACCCAGATGCATCCGGGCGACTACCGCCTTCTGATCCAGGCCTCCTATGACGGGCGCGCGTGGGGCGCGACCGCCGAATCGAGCGTCACCGTGGTACCCACGTTCATCGAGGGCCCTTGGTTCAAGCTGGTGTGCGGCATGCTCGTGGCCCTGGCGTTCTGGATCGCCCACCGCCTGCGCGTGCGCGGCCTGACCCGCCAGGTACGCCTGCGCCTGCGCGAGCGCTACCGTGAACGCGAGCGTATCGCCCGCGAACTGCACGACACCCTGCTCCAGGGCGCCCAGGGCTTGATCCTGCGGTTCCAGTCGGTGGTGGACCGGCTTCCCGACGGTGACCCGGGCCGGCCCTCGCTCGAACAGGCGATCGATCGCGCCGAGCGCCTCGTCACCGAGGGGCGTGATCGCGTGCAGGACCTGCGGGAGCACGGCGCGCGCGACGAACCGCTCGCCGAACGGCTGACGAGCCACGTCGCCGACCTCGAAAGCACGGGCGTGGCGACGACGGTCGAAGTCACCGGCCTGCCACAGTCCCTCGCGCCGCTCGTGGAGGACGAGCTCTACTACATCGGCCGGGAGGCGTTGCTCAACGTGCAGCGCCACGCGCAGGCCCGGCGCGCCACCGTTCGCCTGGACTTCGACGCACGCCGGTTCATCCTCGTCATCCGTGACGACGGCAAGGGCATCGGCCACAACGACGTCGAGCGCGCGGACGCGCGCCACTGGGGTCTTCGCGGCATCGAAGAGCGCGCCCGGCGCAGCGGCGGCCGGGCGCGGATCCGGCCCGGCGACGACGGCGGCACCGAGGTGCGGGTCGACATCCCGGCGTCGCGCGCCTATCGCAAGGCCTGATCGGGCATCAACGCCGCATCGGTCCGTGGCACAGGCACTCGCCGTCCTCGTCGGCATGGCCGAGCAAGGCGTCGAGCAACTCGGCGGACGGCGACCACTCGCCGATGGCGGGATGGATCAGCATGGCCTTGCGTGCGTCCAGGCGACGACGATCGAGCACGGAGGCGATCGCCGCCCGCTCATAGGCCTTCACCGAGCGCACCAGGCCGTTGACGGCATCCGGCAGCGGATCGACCGGCCGCGGCACGATGCTGTCCAGGCCGATGTCCGACGCGATCTCCACGATGTCGTCGTGCGGCAGGTCCGGTACGGCGCCGCGGTTGCGCGTATTCACCACGATGCGCGCCGGCCGCGCACCGGTCAGCGCGCTCATCACGTCGATGGCGATGCGGTGGTAGCCCGTGGCCACGCGGAACGGATCGCCCTGCAGGCTCACGCCCTGGTCGAAGGCCGATCCGCCTTCGGCCTCGAGCTTCATGTAGGAGCCCGAGCGCTGGTTGAGGTAGGCCGCATAGACATCCACCGCCCCATGACCATCGCCCGCATCCAGGCGCGATCGCAGCGTGGCGAGCAGGTCGTCGTTGAGCCGCTGGATCTCCGCCCCGCGGCTGCCGCCCTGGCGACGCTGGTTGGCCAGCGCGCGTGAGCGCTCGTAGTAGAAGAACAGGTATTCGGTGGGAATGAGGCGCAGGCTGCGGATCATGTCGACATCGAACAACGGGGCGAGATACAGCTGTCGCAGCATCTGGTCGCTGTCCAGCAGGCGGTCGATCACCTCCTCGCCGCGCACGCGCACGCTGCGCACCCAGCCCAAGTGGTTCAGGCCGACGTAGTCGCAATCGACCTCGTGGGCCGGCTCGCCCAGCGCCCTCGCGATGTTGTGGAACAACTCGGTGGGGGTGTCGCAAATGCCGACCATGCGCGCCTTGCTGTGATCGCTCACCGCCTGGGTGATGAGGCCGGCCGGATTGGTGAAGTTCACCAGCCAGGCGTCCGGGCTGAGGCGCTCCACCATGCGCGCCTGTTCGATCGCCACGGGAATCGTGCGCAGGCCCATCGCGATGCCCGCCGGACCGGTGGTTTCCTGGCCGGGATAGCCGTGGTCGATGGCGATGCGCTCGTCCGCCGCGCGCCCCGCGATGCCGCCGATGCGGATACTGTTGAGCACGAAGTCGGCGCCTTCGATGGTGTCTTCCAGCGAGGTGGCGCCGCGCAGGCGCAGGTCGCCGCCGAAGCGCTTCACGATGGCCTTGCCCAGGTCGACCATGACGCCCAGACGCGCCGGATCCGGATCGTAAAGCACCATCTCCGCGGCGCCGAGGTCTTCGAGCGCGTCGTTGACGCCGAACACCACCAGCGGCGCGCGTACGCTGCCGCCGCCGATCAGGGCGATCTTACGATCCATACGTCTGTTCACGTAACGTCCTCAATTGAAGGGAATCAGGTAAAGCCCTGAGCGCGCCTGGCGCCGTCGTGCACAGCGCGCCGCACACGCAGGCGCGTTCCACGCAGCGGCCGAATGGCGCGTCGTCAAGCAGGGCATCGATGAGACCGGCGTCGAACGCATCGCCGGCGCCGGTCGTATCCAGCGCGTCAACGCGAGGCGCGACGACGCGGGTGACGCCGTCGGCGTCGATCACCAGCGCGCCCTCGGCACCGAGCTTGAGCACCGCGCGCGGCAGGCCTTCGGCCCATGCGCAGCGCGCGTAGGCGTCCGGTCCGTCCTCACCGCAGAGGACGGCCGCTTCGGTGCGATTGGGCAGAAACAGGTCAACCTCGCGACAGGTGTCGAGGTTGCGCGGGTCGGTGAGCCAGTCCGGCGAGTAGCCGACGTCGAGCGAGCTCGTGCAGCCGGCCTCGCGCAGGCGAGGCAGAATCTCCGCCGCCCGCTGCCGCGGCAGCGGCATCGCGAAGTGCACGTGGCGCGCGCTCGCCAGGTCGGCCAACACCACCGGTTCACCCAGCAGGTCGGCCAGTCCGCGATTGGCGCCCGGCCAGGTGAAGAACGAACGGTCCTCGCGGGTGGATACGCTGACGGTGATGCCGGTGGATTCCGCACCCAGGCGGATGCCACCCATGCCGACGCCGAATTCGCCCAGCCGCCCCTCAAACCAGTCGACGTCGGCGTCGCCGATCAGGCCGACCAGGCGCACACGCCGGCCCAATCGGGACAGGCCACAGGCCGTGTTGACGCAGCCGCCGCCGAGCTCGCGCACGTAGCCGTCGGCGAGCACTTCCTCGCCCGGCCCCGGCCAACGCGCGAAGCCGGTGAAGACGTGGTCGGCGTAGATCTCGCCGACCACCGCGACGTCCCAGGACGTCATGCGTTCGGGAAGGGCCATGATCGGGTACTCCGTGCCTGCCAAAGGAAAACGAGGGTGCCCACCACCACCGCGCCGACGCCCACGGCGATCGACAGCCAGCCGCTGGTCGCCACGAGGTAGAGCCAGCCGACGAGACTGACCGCGATCGGCAGGGGGTACAGCGGCATGCGGAAGACGCTGGCGTCAGCCTTGCGCCGCCGCAAAATCACCACCGCGAAACACTGGGCGATGTACTGGAACAGGATCTGCACCACCATGAGGGTCGCGATGAGGCTTTCTAGCGAGAGGAAACACGCCATCGCCGAGGTGACGCCCACGAACAGCAGTGACACGGTGGGAAACCGGTCGCGTGGATGCAGCCGGGCGAACGGGCGGAAGAACTGGCCCTGCTCCGCCGCCGCGTAAGGCACGCGGGAATAGCCCAGCAACACCACCAGCGCCGAACCCCAGCTTGCGAGCAGGATCAGCAGCACCGCCAGCGTGCCACCCATGCCGCCGTGGATCGCTTGCATGAAGTCGGCCACCACGAACTTCGAGTGCGCCGCCTGCTCCCAGGGCAGCACGCCGAGAATGGCGACGTTCAGCCCCAGGTAAAGCGTGGCCACCAGGGGGATGGACAGCAGCACCGCCATCGGGATGGTGCGCCGGGGATTCTTTACCTCGCCGCCGAGCATGCACACGTTGTTGTAGCCGCCGTAGTCGTACACGGCGATGAGCGCGACGGCACCCAGGCCCAGCCAGAAACCGTGGCCGCCGTCGTGGCGGGTCTGCATGAAATGCATGGCCGTCGCGCGGTCGAAGTGGGCCATGCCGCTGCCGACGATCCACACGCAGGCGATCGCGACCACCACGCTGATCGCCAGCGACAGCTTCTGGATGTCGCCCACCTTGCGGTACAGCACCGCCGTGTTGAACAGGCACAGGCCCGCGGCGACGAGCCCCCTGCCCGTCCCGTCCAGCGACGGCACGAGGTAGCCGGCATACTGGGCAAAGCCCACCGCGGCCGACCCGATCGACAGCGGGGCCGTCAAGAGCGTCTGCCACAGGTAGAGAAAACCGAACAGGCGGCCGAATCGTTCCCTGCCATAGGCCTCGCGCAGGTAGTGGTACGGGCCGCCGGATTCGGGGATGGTCGAGCCCAGTTCCGCCCAGACCATGCCATCGCACAGGCACAGCACGGCACCGGCGATCCAGCCGAGGAACACCGACGGACCGGCCAGCGCGGACAGCGCGAGCGGAATCGTCACGAACGGCCCGATGCCGATCATGTTCAGTACGTTGGCCGACAGGCCACCCCACAGCCCGATCGCCCGGGGTGGCGTGGCGCGCGCGTCCTGCGGGGCCCTCATGCCGCGTCACCGTGCGGGACGACCGCCGACGATGCGGCGGCCGCCCCGTGGCGATGCGGCACGGAGGCGATACGCTCCCGCCCCCGCATCGTCAGAACGAGTACTTGACGGTCAGCAACGTGGTCATGCCGGCATCGACGATGTCGGAATTGACCAGGCTGTTGCGGCCGATGTGCGACCAGTACTGGTACTGCTTGGTGAGGTTGGATATCTGCAGGTCGAACTGCAGGCCGTTGGCCATCGCATAGCCCGCATGCAGGTCGACACGGCGGATCGGACGGATCCACAGGTCGTCCCACGGCTGCCCCTGGTTGAGGAAATCGTAGGTCGAGATGTAAGAGCCGGTGTAGTGGTAGCTCAGGTTCACCGAGAAGCCGTATTTCTCGTAGAAGAGTTCGGCGTTCGCCATCGTCCGCGGGGCGGCCTGGAGGCGCTCGTTGGCGAAGCCCGGGCGCCCCAGGTCCACCCGCGAGTTCTGCCGGGTGGCGTTGACGCTCACGCCGAGGCCGTCGAACGGATCGGGCAAGAACTGGAACTTCTGCCGGGCCGTCATCTCCAGGCCCTGCACCGTGCCGTCGCCGCCGTTGGTGGGCGTCTTCACCAGCACGGTGCCCGCACCCTGCGTGTTCGGGTTGGCCTGGCCACCGCCGCTGTCGTAGATGTAATCCTTGAGCTTTTTGTAGAAGCCGGAGAACGAGAAATAACCGCCCTGGTTGGTGGTCCATTCGGCCGCGAGGTCGACGTTGGTCGCCTTGATCGGGTCGAGGTTGGGATTGCCGCGTGTGATCGTGGTCACGCCGTTGGAGATGTTGATCTGCGAGCCGCCGCCGAGCTGGATGAAGGCCGGGCGCGTATAGCTCTGCCACACCGCGAAACGGTAGACCGCGTTGGAGGTCGGGCGCCAGTTGACGAAGACGCTACCCAGCGGCTCGTTGTAGACCGTGCGGTTGTTGTCGAAATAGCCCGGCAATTCGTTGCCGTCGGCGTCGTGTGGCGTGGTCCAGAACGTATTGTGGATCGAAGTGTGCTCGAAGCGCACGCCCGGGATGATCTCGACGTCACCGGTGTTGATCGTGGCCATCGCGTAGGCCGCGCTCACCGCCTCGGTACCGCGCATGGTGTTGCAGTTGTCGTTGTTGACGTAGAGCGAACCGCAGGTGTCCAGGTCGGACGGCTGCAGGTTGGCCTTGATCAGGTCGGCCACGGCGGCGCGGCTCACCTTGGGCGTGTACCACGGGTACTTGCCGGGAAAGATCGACGAATAACCGCCGTCGAAGATACCCAGGTCGCCCAAGGTGGTCACCCCGTCGTTGATGCCGGCCGTCGACCAGTCGCGGTTGGCGAACTGGCGCGAGCTGTCGCTGTACTTCACGCCGAACTTGATCGACTGCAGCGGGCCGTCCTCGAAGTCGTAGCGCATGTCGAGCTTGGCGCCGCCACGCTTCTGGCCCGAGCGGATGCGCGTCACCTCACCGTAGTCGTTGGCCCACATACTGGCGATGTTATTCACCGAATTGGCCAGTGCCGGGGTCAGCTGCGGATAGGGAAAGTGGCCGCCGCCGTAGCCGAGCAACGAAGGCTGGTTGTAGACGAAGTTGGCCTGCGAATACTTGTCTTCGCGGCCGTCGATCTCGACATGTTCGGGGCGGTCGTTGCGGCCGATGCTCCAGAACACGTTCGGCGAGATCGTCCAGCCGCCAGCGGTCTTGTCGGCACCCAGCTGGATCGTGGCCAGGTCCGCGCGTTCCGGGTTGGTCTCGAACCAGAAGCGGTTGGCGATGCGGCCGATGTTCGGCGCATAGACGCCGGGCGTCGCCGTGGGCACGTAGGTGACGTTGGCCGGCAGCAGCTGGTTGTACGTGGTGTTCTGTTCGGTCAGGGCGTACGCGTACGTCATTTTCGCGTAGGTGTGCAGCGTCGGGTCGACGTTCCAGTCCAGCGAGACGTTGCCGCCGTAGCGACGCTCGAAGCCCGAGGCGATGCCGGCGTTGGCGCCGATGCTGGCGAGGTTGCGTGCCGGGTCGTAGCCGGCCGCGCTGCTGCCGTCGGCGTTGGCGTGGGCGAAGGCCCAGGAACCGTCGTTGGATGCGCTCTCGGCCGCGCCGATCTCGCTGTTGGCGATGTTGCGGTAGTCGTAGTAGCCGCTCACGTAGACGCCGAACTGCTTTTCGCTGCCGAACTTGGTCTGCATCTCGGCGGCCAGGCCGCCACCGAGGCCACTCTCGCCATAGTCGCGGGCCCGGCTTTCCACACGGCCGCTCGCCGTCACGCTGCCGCTGACATCCTTCTTGAAGTCGAACGCGCTGGGGGTGCGGAAATCGATGGTGCCACCGATGGCGTCGCCGTCCATCTCGGCGGTGGACGTCTTGTTGAGCACGATGGTCTGCAGGCCCGACGGCGGCAGCAGGCTGAGCTGCACGCTGCGGCTGTACGGCATGCCCTGGGCGACGTTGGCGCCGTTGATCAGGTTGACGTTGTACTCGGAAGGCAGCCCGCGCACGGAAGCGAACATGCCCTCGCCGCGCGCCGCACCGTCTACGCCGCCGAAATAGCCCGTGCCCGTGGTGGTGACGTTCACGCCGGACATCAGGCCCAGCGCCTCGGCCACGTTATGCACCGCCGTGCGCTGGAGATCGGCGGCGGACAGCACGTCCACCGTGTTGGTCGAATCCATGCGCAAGTTGGTCGCGTCGTAGCGGTTGGCCACCACGCTCAACGCCTTCATCTGCACGGCCTTGTCGGCCGCCGGCTTCTGCGTCGCGTCGGCAGGCTTGTCGCTCTGGGTCGGTGCGCTCTGCGCGTGGGCCATGCCCATGCCGAGCGCGGCGCACACGGCCGCCACCATCGCCTTTTTCGTCAATACGTTCTGCTTTCCCACGTCGTGCTCCCCACCCCGAAAGTGTCGTACCGGACGCGCGCGGCGACCGCCGCGTGCGTGATGCGGCCGGCGTGGCGCCGGGACGCGTGCGTCGCGTGCCGCGCGGTGAAAACCGCACGGGATCGCTCGCACGCCCAGGGGCGTACCGGTCGTCGTTATAGGTCGATCAGAGGGAGAAACGGGGCGGTGAGTAGCCGGCGACGCACTTGCCGCGCGAGCGCAGCGCGCTCAGCTTGGCACGAGCGAGAATCGGAAGACCGTCGGCCATGACGTGCGCGAGCGAAACCCGCGCACCGGCGCAGCCTGCGATATCGCGTTGTGCTTGCGGGCAAGGCATGGTGCTGTCCCGTGATCACGGCTGCGGATGAGACCAGGCGAACCCCTTGCCTGGCACTGGCGGGAACGACCGGAGGTCGCCGCGCGAAGACTCTATACCGCACGCCATTTCACCCGTCAATCACATGTGCACGCGGAATTTTTCCTTGCTGCGCGGCAACATGGCCGAACAGGTCTGCCGAATATGTGCATGCCAAGGCGAGGCGCCATCGGCTGGTGAGCCATTCTGCTGCGTCGCAGGATGACAGGGCCGAACCGCTCGCTCATTCTGCCGCCGCGATGCGTAGGGGCGCATCGACCACCCAATCAAAGCAGGGACACCGATGAATCGACGTCGACCACTCGCCGCCTGCGTGGCGGCCGTGTTGCTTACCGCCTCGTTGCACGCCCAGGACGCGACGCAGCCGCCGCCGAACGACAAGCGCCCGGTCAACCCGGACAACGCCAGCACCCTCGACGCGGTGGTGGTCACCGGCATCCAGGCGAGCATCCAGAACTCGCTCAAGGCCAAAGAGAACGCCGACAACATCATCGAGGCGATCTCCGCCGAGGACATCGGCAAGCTGCCCGACAGCAGCATCGCCGAAAGCCTCGCGCGGCTTTCCGGCCTGGCCACCCAGCGCGTGGACGGCCGCGCGAACCAGATTTCCATCCGCGGCCTGTCGCCCGACTTCGCCGGCACCACGCTCAACGGACGCGAACAGGCGACCATCGGCGAAAACCGCGGCGTGGACTTCGACCAGTATCCATCCGAACTGATCAGCGGCGCGGCCGTCTACAAGACGCCCGACGCCAGCCTCATCGGCCAGGGTCTCTCCGGTACGGTCGACCTGCACACCATCCGCCCGCTCGACCTGCCCAAGCGCGCCATCGCGGCCAACCTGCGGGGCGAGAGCACGTCCAACGGCAGCCTCAATCACGGCACCGGCGTGGGCGACGCCGGCCACCGTGCCAGCTTTTCGTACATCGATCAGTTCTTCGATCACACGCTGGGCCTGGCCGTCGGCTTCGCCCAGCTGGATTCGCCCATCCAGGAGAAGCAATACCAGGCCTGGTGGTGGAGCGTGAACAACGGGTCGCAGGGCCTGGCCGGACAGCCCGGCGGACCGGCGCCGACCCCCGGCATGCCCGACAACGTGCTCTCGCAGGAGGGCATGCAGTTGCGTGCCAAGTCGGAGAACCAGTTGCGCAATGGCCTGATGACGGTGCTGGAATGGGCACCCGACGATCATTACCACTCCACGCTCGACCTGTATTACTCGACCTTCGACCAAAAGACCTTCCTCAACGGCGCCCAGTGGGCCAGCAGTCCCTACGACAACGTGTCGTATGACAACGTGGGCGTCACCCCGTCGCAGCCCTTCCCCATCGCGACCAGCGGTCACATCGACGGCCTGAAGTCGATCCTGCAGAACGACCGCACGCGTGAGCACGACAAGCTGTTCTCGGCCGGCTGGAACAACCAGTACGACTTCGGCAACGGCTGGGCGCTGAACGCCGACCTGTCGTATTCGATGGCGCGCAAGCGACTCCACGACGCCTACCTGTTCGCCGGCCTGCCGGGGGAGGCCACCTCGTCGGCCGATTTCTACACGCCACGCGATTACCACTTCCCGCGCTTCACCCCCGGCGTCGACTTCGCCGATCCGTCGGTCATCCAGTTCACCGACCCCAACAACTACGGCTACGACGGCCGCGAGGAGTTCGACCACCAGCGCGACACCATCAAGGCGTTCCGCTTCGAGGTCAGCCACCCGGTGGGTTGGATCTTCAGCGACGTCAACGTCGGCGTGAACTACTCCGACCGCAAGAAAGACAAGCAGGCGGACGTGTTCTTCGCCTGGCTCAACGGCAACGGGTCGACGCAGGCCACCTACGTACCCGGCTTCGCCGCCCCGATCGGTCCGCTGCGAGGCATCACCGACCTGGGCTACGGCGGCATCGGACCGATCGTGAACTACGACGTGCTCGGTGCCCTTTACAGCCAGTACTACCTCACCCAGCGCAACGGCCAGGCGGACTGGAGTCGCAACTACACCGTGCGCGAGAAGGTGCCGGTGGCGTACGTGAAGTTCAACATCGACACGACGATGGGCGAGGTGCCCCTGCGCGGCAACGTGGGCGTGCAGGTCGTGCGCACCGATCAATCCTCGCAAGCGTTGCAGACCAACGGCGACGCGCTGGTCGGGCGCATCGCCGACGGGGTGACATACACCAAGTGGCTGCCCAGCCTGAACCTCTCCGCGCAGATCGGCGACCGCCAATACCTGCGCTTCGGCTTCGCCAAAAGCATGGCGCGCGGCCGCATCGACGACGAGAAGGTCGCCACCTCGGCGGGCGTGGCCCTGGTCACCGAAGGTCCGGGCACCGGTCAGGTGCTGTGGTCGGGCAGCGGCGGCAACCCGAAGCTCAAGCCGTACATCGCCGTGGGAACGGACCTGTCGTGGGAGAAATACTTCGGCACGGCTAGCTACGTCGCGGCGGCCGTGTTCAACAAGAACCTGCTGAACTACATCTACAACGAGACCACGCTCGACTACGACTTCTCCAAGTACGTCAACGACAACCCGACGCTGGTGCCGACCAGCCCCTACGGTTCGTTCACCATGCCCAAGAACGGTACCGGCGGCCGGATGCAGGGACTGGAGTTGTCCGGCACGTTCGAAGGCAGCCTGCTCACCCGCGCCCTCGATGGTTTCGGCGTGCAGGCGAACTTCTCGCTGACCAACAGCACCCTGCCGGTGAGCGCGGTGTCGACGATCCCCGGCAGCCCCTCCACCCTGCCCGGTCTGTCGCGCAAGGTGGCGAACCTGGCGTTCTACTACGAGAAATACGGCTGGTCGGTGCGCGTGGCCGAACGCTATCGCTCGTCGTTCACGGGCGAGGCCGTGGCCCTCTTCGACCAACTCGGCTACACCAAGGTGCTGGCGGACAAGCAGACCGATCTCCAGATCGGCTACGCGTTCGAGCAGGGCCCCATGAACGGGCTGTCGATCCTGCTCCAGGTCAACAACCTCACCAACTCGCCGGTCAAGACCGAGCAGATCTCGTCGCTGCCCAACAACGAAAAGATCGGCCGTCCGCTGGAGTACGACACCTTCGGACGCACCGTGATGTTCGGCGTGAACTACAAGCTCTGACACATGAAAACGGGCGGCCGATGCATCCGGCCGCCCGCACCCCCAAACTGCACCGTGATGCTTAGAAGCGGTACCCGACGCTGAACCCGTAGACCCACGGATCGACGTGCGCGGTGCCGACGCCCGCGCCGTTGACCTTCACCTTCGCGTCGATGTCGATGTAGCGTGCGTCGACGGTAAAGATCAGGCGGTCGCTCAACGCGATGTCGACGCCAGCGTGCCACGCGATGCCCCAACTGTCGTCGACGTCCACCGACGCGCCTTGCAGGGCGTTTTCGCCGTGGGCGCTGAAGAAGTGCGTGCGGTTGACACCCACGCCGAGGAAGGGCGACACCGTCCGCTCCGGCAGGAACCGGTAATTGACGCCCAGCACCGGCGGCAGTTGCTTCACCGAGACCGCGTTGCCGCCGTCCAGCCTCACCTGGTGGCGGAACGGCAACGCGGCGAGCACCTCCGCGCTCCAGTTCGGGGTAAAGCGGTATTCGATGCTCACCGTGGGCTGGCTGTCGCTGTCGATGCCCGCGCGCATGCCGGCCAGACGACCGGTGTTCGAGGTCGGGCTGACCTCATGCGCGCCCACGTGGAGGATCCACGGCAACGTGACCTCCTGGGCGGCGGACACGGCAGGGGCACTCGCCAGCACGGCAGCGGCGATGACGAAACGAAGGTTGAACATGATGGACTCCTTGCGAAAGACGTCGCCCGGCGCGGTATGGGCCGCGGTGCGAACGTGCGCTCAGGCTAGCGTCCGCCGACGGGGGCAGCGCGAATCATCAGGCGGTTGCGGCAATGTGACCGCGAGAGCCTGCCTTCGCGCCGAGGTGACACGCCGGTCAGTACGCTGCGACGATCGATTCACGGAGACTCCCGATGGCGAAACATCCCGTCGTGCTGATCGTCGGCGGTGGCGCCGCCGGCATCGAACTGGCAACCCGGCTGGGCAAGCGCGGCGACCTCGACGTCGTGCTCGTCGATCGCGATGCGAGCCATTTCTGGAAGCCGCGACTGCATGAACTGGCCGCGGGGCTGCTCGGTGACGGCGAAGAAGCCGTGCCGTTTCTCGCGCACGGCCATGCGCACGGCTATCGCTACGTGCCCGGTGCGCTGCGACGCGTGGATGTCGACCGGCGCGTGGTCCACCTGGACGAGGTACGGCTCGCCCAGGACGGTGAGATGATCCTTCCCGCCCGCGAACTGGCCTACGACGTGCTCGTGCTGGCGATCGGCAGTCGCGTCAACGACTTCGGCACGCCTGGGGTGCTCGAACACTGCGACATGCTCGACAGCCCGGCGCAGGCCGTGTCGCTGCGCCGGCGCATCCTCGCGCTGGCCCTGCGTACCGCGGGGGACCCGTCGCGGCGCATCCGCATCGGCATCGTCGGGGCGGGCGCCACCGGGGTCGAACTGGCCGCGGAACTGCATCACGCGTTCAACGACATGCATCGGTACGGCGGCCTGGATCCCGCTTCCAAGCTTGACATCACGCTCATGGACATGGCGCCCCGCGTGCTCCCCGCCGTGGATCCGCGCACCGCGGAGGTCGCACGCCGCGAACTGGAGCGCATGGGCGTGACGATTCGCGTCGGCGTTGGCGTCAAGGCCGTCGACGAAGGTGCGTTCGACCTCAAGGACGGCACGCGCGTGCCGTGCGATATCCAGGTCTGGGCCGCCGGCGTCGTCGGGCATGACCTCGTTGCCGGGCTCGGCCCCTTCCCACTGTCGAAAGATCGCCGGATCATCGTCGACGGTACGCTCGCCGCCCAAGGCGTGGCTCACGTCTACGCCATGGGCGATTGCGCGTACGTGCCCATGCCGGACGGTGGCGTGGTGCCGCCTACCGCGCAGGCGGCCCACCAGCAGGCCGCCTATCTCGCCGAGACGTTGCCCAACGTGCTGCGGGGACACCCCGCCAGGGCGTTCGCCTATCGCTCGCGCGGCACCCTGGTTTCGCTGGGTGCGCGCCACGCCACCGGCGAAGTGCCATCCGCGGGCAAGGGGCATGGCGTGATCAACATGCGGGGCGGTTTCGCGAAGCTCCTGTACGTATCGCTGCAGTACGGTCACCGGGTGACCTTGCATGGCTGGCCGCGGGCGACGGCGCTGTGGCTTGCCGATGCCTTGCGCAACACCACGCTGCCCCCGGTGAAACTGCACTAGCCAGGCGCGAAACAGGCCGCCTCGACCCCGAGGCGGCCTGACGACGGCTACTTCGCGGCGTGCTCCAGCGCTTCGAAATCCTCGTCGGACAGGGCCAGCGATGCGGCCTTGACGTTCTCCGCCAGGTGCGCGGGATCGCCCGTGCCGGGGATGGGCAGCATCACCGGCGAGCGCTTGAGCAGCCATGCCAACGCCACTTCGCCGTTGGACGCATGGAGCTTGCCGGCGATCTTCGACAGCACCGAGCCCTCGGCCGCCAGCTTGCCCGCAGCCAGCGGAAACCACGGGATGAAGCCGATGCCGTGCTGCTCGGCATAGTCGAGCACCGCCTCGCTCTGCCGGTTGCCCAGGTTATAGAGGTTTTGCACGGTCGTGACGGGGAAATACGCCGACGCGGCCTCGATCTCCTCGACGTTCACCTCGGAGAGACCCACATGGCGGATGAGGCCCTCGCGCTGCATCGCGCGGATGGCGTCGAACTGCTCGTCGCGCGGCACGGCCGGATCGATGCGGTGCAATTGCCATAGGTCGATACGCTCCACGCCGAGGCGACGCAGGCTCATCAGCACGCACTGGCGCAGGTATTCGGGACGGCCGACCGGCTTCCAGATGTCCGGGCCATGCCGCGTCAGGCCACCCTTGGTGGCGATCACCATGCCGTCGGCGTACGGATGCAGCACCTCGCGAATGAGGTCTTCACTTACGAAGGGGCCGTAACTATCCGCCGTATCGACGAAATTGACGCCGAGCTCGGGAAGCCGGCGCAGGGTGGCCAACGCCCGGTCGCGATGCTCGGGCTCGCCCCAGATGCCTTTGCCGGTGATGCGCATGGCGCCGAAGCCGAGCCGATGGACCTCGAGATCGCCACCGATCCTGAAGGTGCCGCTTGCGGATGCGTGGATGCCTGACATGGTGATGACTCCATGGTGGGTGGATAACCCCTCCGACATGGGTGCTCGCCCGACCGTTTAAAGACCGCCCGCGACTCAGAGGCGAACGGCGACCTGTTCGAGGAGTTCGTCCAGCGTCGCGCCATCCGCGGCGCGTCCCTGGAGCGCGTGCTCCAGGCGGGACAACTCGCCCGCCAGGCCGTAGGCACCGAACACGAGGGCGCTGCCGCGCATGCGGTGCGCGATGGCCCGGGCGTCGGCGGTATCCGAGGTTGCCAGCGCGTCGCGAAGCCGGTGCAGGTCGGCGAGGGATTCCTTGCGAAAGGCGACACGGGCCGAGGCCATCACCTCCGGGCGCGCGAGCGCCTCGCGAAGGGAAGCGAGGACCAGCGGTTTGCCCAACACCACGTCGACGCCGGCCTGCTCGCAGCGTTGCACGTGGTAGTCACCGGTGGTCGCGGAGATCGCGACGAAACGCGTGCGGACGCCGGGCATCGCCGACTCCTGCGCGCGCAGTTCCATCGCCACGTCGTAGCCGTGCATGTCCGGCAACTCGCAATCGAGCAGCACGGCGTCGAATCGCCCGGGCTCGAAGACGTCGATGGCGGCCTGCCCGCGATCGACCGCCACGGTGTCGAAGCCGATGTAGCGCAGCTGGGCCGCGAGGATCTGCCGGTTGGCGGGGTGGTCTTCGACCAGCAGCACCACCCCGACGGGCGCATCGGCGGTGTCCGGCGGCTCCACGGCGAGCTCGGGGGGAGGCGGGACCAGGCTGGTGGGCAGCACCACGCGCACGGTCGTGCCCGCGCCCTCGCCCGACGTGAGTTCGAGCGTGCCGCCCAGCTGGCGGACGATTTCGCGGCAGATCGGCAGGCCGAGCCCGGTGCCGCCCAGGCGCCGCGAGCGCTCGCCATGCGCCTGGGCGAACGGCTGGAAGATCGCCTTCTGCCGCTCGGGTGGAATGCCCTCCCCGGTGTCGGACACTTCGACGAACAGATGCCTGACCTCGTCGGTGGACGATTCGTCGGCGCTTTGCCAGACCGACAGCCCCACGTGACCCCGCGCCGTGAACTTGACCGCGTTGCCCACCAGGTTGTCGATCACCTGACGCACGCGGGTTTCGTCCAGCAGCAGCCACGGTAGTGGGCCCATCGGCAGGTCGAGCCGGGCTTCGACGCCGCGGGCGTCGAGGGTGAGCCGGTGCGATTCCAGCACGTCACGCAACACGCCGTAGGCGTCGCACGGCGCGAGATCGGGAATGAATCCCGCCGCCTCGCCACGGGAAAAGTCCAGGGCGCTCTTGAGCAGGCTTTGCAGGTTGCGACTGCTCGACACCGCGATGGCCAGGAGATCGCGCTGGGCCCCCTGGCCCGGCTCACGTGCCAGGAGATCGACCGACGAGGTGACCGCGTTGACCGCGTTGCGCACCTCGTGGCTCATGACGGCGAGCAGCAGGGTCTTCTGGCGTTCGCTCCGCCGCGACGCCAGCTGGGCCCGGCGCAGTTGCACCATGGCGAAAAGCAGCACGATCACCAGGGCGATGGCGAGCCCGATCTCGACCCCGTAGGACGCGAGTACCTGCGACAGCGTGGGCGGGCGCAGGTAGGCCAGCTGCAACCAGTGTTCGATGATCCGTTCGCTTTCTTTCGGGCCCACGCTGCGCAAGGCCTTTTCGATCAGGGCGATCAGCTCGGGCGCGTCGGGGCGTGCCGCCACGCGCACCGTGACCGGCAGTTCGGGCACATCGCCTGCCACCCGCAGGCTCGCCGCATAGTCACGGCGCAGGATCGGTCCGAACGAGACATCCGCTCCGATCGCCACGTCGGCGATGCCACTCTCGACCGCCACGAGTACCTGATGCAGGTCGGCCAGGGGCAGCCGGCGCACGCCGGGATGCGCGCGGGCGAGCCAGGCGTCGTAGGCACCCCCTCCCTTGTAGGCGACCTTCATGCCATCGAGGTCTCGCATGGTCAGCGCCGAGGGCCCCACGGTGCGCGCGATGATGAGTGTCCGACCTTCATAGAACGGTGCCGACAGCAGCGCCCTGCCGTCGACGTCCTTCAGCATCGCGTCGTTGGTCGACGGCAGGAGGTCGACCTGGCCGTCGAGAAACGCCTTCACCGACGCATCCCACGAGGCCGTGCGTACGGGCTGCAGCCGGATGCCCGCCTTGCGCGCGGTCAGGGACAGGTAATCGGAGACCAACGGGTTCACGCTCTCGCCGGTGATTTCCGAACCCTGCTGCGCGTCGATCGCCACGCGCACCACGGGATGCGCGACGGCCCAACGGCGCACCGCTTCGGCATCCGGCGGGGACGCCGCCGCTGCCACGCGCGTCGAACCGAGGAGAAAAACCATCACCGCCATCCTGGCGACCGTCGTGCTCACGGATGCGTACCGTCCTGACCGAGGATGTAGGGTTTGAGCCGATGCAGTTGGGCGTCGTTGGCGATATCGAGCTTGCGGTAGGCCGCGCTCTTCTGCGCGCTGATGGTCTTGACGCTGCGATCGAACTTGCGTGCGATCTCCGACACCGCCGAGCCCTGCAAAAGACAACGCACCACTTCGAGTTCCTTCGGCGACAGCAGCCCGACGCCGGGCGGCACGTCCTCGCTGACCGATGAGGAGGACACGAAAGGCTGGCCTGTCATGACCGCGTCGATGGCCCGGATGACGTCGTCCGGGTCCTGGCTCTTGGCGACGAAGCCGTCGGCGCCGGCCGACAGCAGGCCTTGCACGATGAGGCCCTCTTCATGCGCCGACACCACGAGGATCTTCAACCGTGGATGAGCTGCGCGCAGTTGCTTGACGAGCGCGACGCCGTCGACGTCGTCGCGGGACAACGAGTAGTCGATGACCGCGACGTCGACCGGCATGCTCGCGAGCAGGGCCCGGAACGGCTTGCTGTTGCCGTGGCTGCCCACCACGAGAATCGACGGCGACTTCTCGAGTTGCGCGATGAGCCCTTTCCGGACGAGCGCGTGGTCGTCCAGCAAGGCCACGCGCACTGAGCCGATGTAGGATCGCGCGGACATGAGTGGACCTGAATCGTTGAAGCGGAAAGATCAGCCATCGCCCGGATGGACGATGCGTAAAGCAACATATCGCGGGGGACTGGCGTTGTAAACGCCAAGTTCACGTTTCTCCACGCCCCGTTCAGGCGATCGCCCATCGGCCATTCGGCCAGTCGCTTAAGCGATACAGGCAGCGGCCTGGCACGTTGATACGCTTTTGCCCGCCCCTTTCCGGGGCTTGGACAGCCACCAGGGGTAACGAGCCGGCATGGACACTCTCAGCCGCGCGAACGAGGCCAGCGTGCCGACACGCGAGCCGATCGAGACAGGGCAACCCTATGTTGCCATCGAGCCATGCTCGTCGCGCCCCCTTCGGACCCTCCGCGTGGGCGTGGTAGGCCTGGGGTATGTCGGCCTGCCGCTCGCTGTCGAATTCGGCAAACACTATGCAACCGTCGGATTCGACATCAATTCTCGTCGGATCGACGAACTGCGCGGTGGTCACGATGCGACCCTTGAAGTGGACGATGAGGCGTTTCGCAATGCGAGAAATCTCATGTTCTCGTCGGGTAGCGACGATCTCGCCGGATGCGACATCTACATCGTCACCGTTCCAACCCCGATCGACGAGGCGAAGCGTCCCGACCTCGGCCCTCTCGAAAAGGCCAGCGCCACGATCGGCAAGGTACTCAAGCGCGGCGACATAGTCGTCTACGAATCCACCGTGTATCCCGGTTGCACCGAAGAGATCTGCGTACCGATCCTGGAACGGGAATCCGGATTGGTCTTCAATCGCGACTTCTTCGCCGGATACAGCCCGGAGCGCATCAACCCCGGGGACAAGGCGCATCGGGTTACGGAAATTCTTAAAGTTACGTCGGGCTCGACTCCCGGCACGGCGGATGTCGTCGACGGGCTCTATCGTTCCGTGATCACCGCCGGGACACACCGCGCGGGATCGATCCGCGTCGCGGAGGCGGCCAAGGTCATCGAGAACACCCAGCGCGACCTGAACATCGCGCTGGTCAACGACCTCGCCATGCTTTTCAACCGGCTGGGCATCGACACGCTCGAGGTGCTGGAGGCGGCGGGTACAAAGTGGAACTTCCTTCCCTTCCGCCCCGGGCTGGTCGGCGGGCACTGTATCAGCGTCGATCCTTACTACCTCACCCACAAGGCCCAGCAGGTCGGCCACCATCCCGACGTGATCCTCGCCGGCCGCCGGACCAACGACGGCATGGGCCCGTACGTGGCGAGCGAAGTCGTTCGCCTGATGGTGCGCAAGGGTATCAATCCCGTGCATGCCCGCGTGCTGATCCTCGGCCTGGCCTTCAAGGAGAACTGCCCGGACCTGCGCAACACCCGGGTGGTCGATATCGTGCGGGGCCTTGACGGCTACGGCGTCGCCGTCGACGTGCACGACCCGTGGGTAGACGCCGACGAGGCGATGCACGAATACGGGCTGCGGCCGGTCGAGCATCCCGAGCACGGCGACTATGACGCCGTGGTGATCGCGGTCGGTCACCGTCAGTTCGCCGACCTGGGCGCCGACGGCATCCGCGCGTTCGGCAAACCGGCGTCGCTTGTCTACGACGTGAAATACGTACTGCCGCGCGACGCGGTAGACGGTCGCCTCTGACGGAGTGCCGCCATGAAGGTGCTCGTCACGGGGACGGCGGGTTTCATCGGATCGCACGTCGCCCAGCGCCTGCTGGCACGAGGCGACGAGGTGATCGGCCTGGACAACCTCTCCGACTATTACGACGTGGGTCTCAAGCGGGACCGGCTCGAACGCTTCCGCCACCATCGCGGCTACGTGCACGTGCACGCCGACGTCGCCGATCGGGCGGCGGTCGAGCAGGTATTCGCCACGCATCGCCCCGAACGGGTGGTGCACCTCGCCGCGCAGGCGGGCGTCCGCTACGCGGCAACGAACCCGCACGTCTACGTGTCGACCAACGTCACCGGGTTTCTCCACGTACTCGAAGGGTGTCGGCACCACGGCGTCGGGCACCTCGTGTTCGCATCGACCAGTTCGGTGTACGGCGCGGACACGCTGATGCCGTTCAGCGAACGCCAACCCACCGAACATCCGCTCACCCTGTATGCCGCCTCGAAGAAAGCTAACGAGCAGATGGCGCACAGCTACGCGCACCTCTACGGCCTGCCCTGCACCGGACTGCGTTTCTTCACCGTCTACGGTCCCTGGGGCCGACCCGACATGGCGCTGTTTCTTTTCACGCGCGCCATCCTGGCGGGCGATCGCCTGCCGGTGTTCAACCACGGGCAACACCGACGCAGCTTCACCTACGTGGACGACATCGTCGAAGGCGTGCTTCGCACCCTCGACCGCGTGCCTGGCGCGAATCCCGCGTGGCGTGGCGACGCCCCCGATCCCGGCTCCAGCGGCGTCGCTCCCTTCCGCCTCTACAACATCGGCAACGAGCGGCCGGTGGCGTTGCTGCGTTATATCGAGGTGCTCGCGCGCTGCCTGGGCCGCCAGGCGCGGCTCGAACTGATGCCGCTGCAGGCCGGCGACGTGCCCGATACCGAGGCCTGCATCGACGCGCTTCGCAACGACACCGGCTATGCCCCGAAGGTCGACGTGGAGGAAGGCGTCCGCCGCTTCGTCGACTGGTACCTCGGGTATTACGACGTCGCCCTGACGTCGCCTTCCGATCCTCATGGAGAACGCCGTGCTGTTGGATTACCTTGACCCGTCGGTACCCAACGATTACGACGCGGATCTGTGCATCGTGGGCGGTGGCCCCGCCGGCATCGCCATCGCCCGCGCGTTCGCGGGCACTCGCGTCCGCGTCTGCCTGGTCGAGGGTGGCGGACTGACTGGCGAAGACCGCACGCAGGCGCTCTACGACGGCCGATCCATCGGGCCCTACCCGCTCGACGCCGGCACGGCCCGCATGCGGGTGCTGGGCGGGAGCTGCACGTTGTGGGGCGGCGGCTGCATTCCCTTCGCCGACAGTGACCTCGAACCCCGCGAGTGGGTGCCCGATAGCGGCTGGCCGCTGCGTTACGCGGATCTCGCGCCGTGGTACGCGAAAGCGCAGGCATTCTGCCGGATCGACGCGTCGCATGGCTTCGGTCCCGGTGCATTCGACGGCCCTACCGCGCGCCCCCTGCTCGACCTCGCGCCCGAGGCGATGACGAACTTCATCTTCGCGCGCAGCCCGATCACCTTCGGCGACGCTTACCGCGAAGACCTGCACGAACAACCCCATCTCACCGCCTTGCTTCACGCCAACGCGATGGAACTGGACGCCAATACCGATGCCAGCGCCGTGACAGGCCTGCGCATCGGATCGGTCGACGGCCGCCGCGGCCACGTACGCGCCCGGCACTACGTGCTTGCCGCCGGCGGCATCGAAAACGCGCGGATACTGCTGTTGTCAGACACCGTGGCTCCCGGGGGGCTGGGCAACGACCGCGATCTGGTGGGCCGGTATTTCATGGATCACCCCAGCGGCACGATCGGTAGCGTGTACGCCGCGCAGCCGGACCGCCTGACCCGTCCTTACGAGCGAAGCGTGGGCAAGCGACGCACGCCCGTGGCCGCCGAGATCGGCCTGTCGACCGACGCCCAGCGCACCCATCGGATCCTCAACGGGCGCGTGCACCCGTTCGCCGTGGAAGGCGACGTGCCGCGCGGCCTGAGGGCCCTGCGCGACGTGCGCGCCGCGCTGCGCCCCCCGGTGCGCGACGAAAGCGCGCTGCTTGAGGCCCGTCTTTGCGCCGCGCTTCAGAACGGTCCCTCCGGCGCCGCCGCCATGCCGCAAGGGCTCGTCGTCAGTGCTCTCCGGCTAGGCCTCAACCTCGGCGACGTGATCCGCGCGGTGAGCCAGAAAATCAACGACCGTCCCACGGTGCGTAGCGGGCATGTCGACCTGGTCGGTTTCTTCGAACAAGCGCCGAATCGCGACAGCCGGATCACGCTCGGCGACGACCGCGACGCGCTCGGCCTGCGCAAGGTGCAGGTCGACTGGCGCCTGACGGACCTCGACCGCCACAGCTGGCAGACGCTCACCACGATCACCGGCGACCGCCTCGCCGCGACCTGCGATGGTCGGTTCGAGCGCGCGGCATGGCTTTCCGACGGCGACGTGACGGCTGGCATCCACGGCACGGCGCACCATATGGGGACGACGCGCATGGCAACGTCTCCCACGCAGGGCGTGGTCGACGTGCACGGCAAGGTGCACGGCGTGGATAACCTGCACGTGGCCGGCAGTTCGGTGTTTCCCACGGGCGGCTGGGCATTTCCGACGTTTACCCTGGTAGCGCTCAGCCTGCGTCTGGCCGAGCACTTGCGCATGCTGCTGGGCGTCTGCGAAGGCGGCGTGGTCTGAACTGTCGGCGACGCCTGGCACACCGGGTTTACACCCGAATGGCCTAGCCTCACGGCACCCCCAACGACACATCGACGCCGCGAGCGGATGCCCCTAACGTCGTCGCGTCACGCTAGGGGATACCACGATGATTCGCGTCTTCAGGCAACCGATCCTGCGGTGGATCACCCTGCTCGCCACGTGCGAGTTCATGCTGCTGGCCGTGTCGCTGCAACTGGCGACACTCATACGCTTCGCCCCCTCGCCCGAAGACCAGACCGCCTCGCACGGCATGCTCGCCGCGCGCGCCGTGATGTTCGCCGTCGCGATCTTCCTCGGCATGGCCGCGCTCGGCGAATACCGCGCCACGCTGCGCATGAGCTGGCGCGGGCAGCTGGCCCGCCATGCGATCGCATTCGCGCTCGGTGGTCTCGCGCTCGTGGTCGGTTACTACGTCCTGCCGATGGCGTACGTGGGGCGCGGCGTGCTGGGCATGGCGCTGCTCATGGGATTCGCCGCCACTGCCGCATTCCGCGGCCTGTTCATGCGCCTGGTCGAGCTGGATGCGCTCAAGCGTCGCGTGGTGGTGCTCGGCGCCGGGCAACGCGCCGCGCAGATCCATACCCGCATGCGTCGCCGCTCCGACCGCCGGGGTTTTTGCCTGGTCGGTTACGTGCCGGGACACAACGAAACACCGAGCGTACCCGACGACGTGCTCATGCCACGCGGCATGACGCTCGCCGACATGGCCCGGCGCGAGCGGCTCGATGAGATCGTGGTCGGCGTGGACGACCGCCGCGGCGGCCTGCCCATGGACGACCTGTTGGCATGCCGTCAGCTCGGCGTGCAGATCACCGACCTGACGACCTTTGTCGAACGTGAAGCGGGACGCGTGCAGTTGACCCTGCTCGATCCGTCGTGGCTGGTGTTTTCCGGGGGTTTCAACGCGTCTCCGCTCGCGCTGTTCGTCAAGCGCGCCTTCGACATCGCCGCGTCGGTGGCCATCGCCCTGCTCTGCTGGCCGATCATGCTGGGCGTCGCGCTGGCGATCCGCCTGGAGTCGGGGGCCGGACAACCCATCCTTTACCGGCAGGAGCGCGTGGGTGAAAACGGACGCACGTTCTGGCTGTACAAGTTTCGCAGCATGCGCACCGACGCGGAGCGCGACGGTATCGCGCGCTGGGCATCGCGCAGCGACGACCGCATCACCCGGGTGGGGCGCCTGTGCCGCACGTTGCGCTTTGACGAGCTGCCGCAGCTGTGGAACGTGCTGCGTGGCGACATGAGCATCGTGGGGCCGCGTCCCGAGCGGCCGCAGTTCGTGTCCGACCTGGAAACCAAGATCCGCTTCTATGGCCTTCGCCACAGCATCAAGCCGGGGCTGGCGGGATGGGCGCAGTTGAGCTACCCGTATGGCGCTTCCGAGGAGGATGCCGCCGAAAAACTCAAGTACGACCTGTTCTACGTGAAGAACCACAACCTCTTCCTCGACCTGGTGATCCTGATCGAGACGGTGGAAGTGGTGCTGTTCGGCCGTGGTGCGCGCTGATTCAGCGCGGCGCGTGTTCGCTGGCGACGTGCAGCGGTTGCCAGGGCGAGCTGTACCAGTCCTCGACGCGGTCGCCGTCGAAGCGGATCCACGACGTGCCGTATTCCCAGTGCTGGCCGCCCCGCTTCGTGGGCTCACCCTCGATCGCCCACACCTGGTCGGAGGTCATGCCGCGTCGCAGGTCAGGCACGACCTCCCGCGCGGCACCCGCGCCGGATCCCCGTGCATCGGCCGGCGCCGAGGACTCGGTCACGTGCACGGGCAGCGTCGTCATGAGAACCGTGCCCGCCGCCGCGCATCCGGTGGTGAGGGCCGTCAGCCACCCGCGCCATCGGATACGCGGCACGCGTACGCTATCGACGCGGGGCCGCGTTCGGCGTGCGTCGGGGATGGATGGCGGCACGACACGACCTGCCCCGGGCAAACGCCCGTGGCGTCGCTGGAAGGCGATCGCGGCGTCGTATTGCGCCGTGACCCGTTGCAGGCGCGACGTGGCCAGTCGCTGCGCGTTGGGACTGCGGCGTCGATCCGGATGCCACTGGCTGACGTAGCGGCGATAGGCCAATCGGAAATCATCGAGCGAACACTGCGGGTCGACCCGCAACGTGCCGTACAACGCGATGAAGTCGGTTTCGTCGGTCACGCGAATGCCCCTGGCCTGTCCGCACGTATCGCTGCAGCGTGAAGCACGCCTTCACCATTGGCAATTAGACCGTTTGGAGAATCCCATGCTCTTCCACCTCATGGCGATTGCGATGAGCGGGCAGACGCCTCCCGCCCTCGGCGCCCATGTGTTCGTCGCGCAAGCCGAGGGGCTGGGCGTCAGTCCGGCCGTCACGCCGGCGCTGGAGACGCGCCCGCGAGGCAGTGTGTTCCTCGCCTTCACCGCGGGATATGCCAGCAACGACGCGGTGCCCACGGACAATTACCGAAACGCCTGGACTCCCCTGGGACACGCGGTGACCTATGAGGGATATCCGGCGTTCGACGCCAAGGCGTATGTGGTGGTGAATGCGCGTGGCGGGCCGGATTACCGCGTCAGTGTCGTGAAACCCGGCCGACCCGCCGGCGAGTTGTCGCTGCCTTTCGTGGAAGTGACGCATGCGACGCAGGCACCGCACGTGGTGCAAACCTACGCCGCCGTGTCGGCCACGATGCGCAGCGGCGACATCACCGTCGACGGCCCTGCCACGCTGCTGGCTTTCTGGTGGGGCGACGGCGGCGTCAAGCGAATGAGCGTCACGCCGGACGACGGCTTCCGGACCATCGATGCCTTCACGCGCCTGCCGGACGAGAGCGGCGTGCAGGGCGTGGTCGCGTGGCGGCACGTGGAGGCCGCCGGCACCTATCACGTGTCATGGAGCGTTTCGCCTGCGCAAGGCGCGTCGTTGTGGATTGTCGCCGTTCGCTGAAAGGATTAGGGATTGCGGACCGGTTTGTCCGGTTTCGGACACGCCGGGCCAGCACGGAGCGGGATGCGCGATGACCCACACCGCGAAACGCGCTAGGCGCGGTCCGAAAGCGGACACCCGCACCTACAACCACAGCCCTATTTTGCCAATCAAACCAATACGATAACGTAGAACCTCGATACCACCTCCGGTCTTGCCGGCGAGCGAGGGAGGCTCACGGAAGAACACGGGAGGGGAGCCCTGGGAGCCGTTGGCCGGTGTGCCGCGGAGCGCTCAAGGATCACAGGAGTGACCGACACGGCCGGGTGGTATCGACACGAGGCAAGAAAGGCCGGTTTGGCGCCGGCGTCCCTCCGAGGGGGCGCCGGCGCCGGGGGCACGATCGCCCCGTTTGCTCAAAAGGTCACGCGCACGCCCATGTGCCCGCGCCAACCGCGCATGCCATAGCCGCCGACGAACCGCTCGTAGGTCCCCTCACCATACAGCTGCACGTTGGGCGAAAGCTGGCGGGTGATGCCGCCCGAGAGTTCGGCTGCGCTGCCGACGCGCCCCGAGCCGAACCGGTCGGACACACCCCACGCGTCGCTACCGATGCGCACCGACGGATCGCCGCGATCGCTGCGGCTGAGGTCCACCCTCGCGTACGGGCTCCAGGGCGAATCGGTCGTCCGGCTGACGCGGACGCCGATGCGCGTGCGCACCTGGCGGGCCAGCCCGAGGTCGACCGCCAGTCCATCACCATCGGCGAACCGGTTCACGCGCATCGTCTGGTACATCACCTGGGCGCGCGGTTCGATCAACCATCCCGCGCCGGCGGCAAACGGTCGACCGACTTCGACGGACCATGTCGATCCGCTGGCGTGCAGACGGGCGACGTCCGAACCGCGCAGGTCGGTGGCGACATCGCCCCGATACCGGTGGCCGGCGACCACGGCGTCCACCCACCATCCGGCGCCCGATTGCCAGGTCACCCACGCCGCGCCGCCCATGGCCCGGTACCGCGCCGTGCTACGTCCGTCCACCGCCTGCGGCGATACCCGGGTCGTCCCGCGATCGAGCGCCCACCCTGCGCGGAGAGTGCCGTCATCACCATCGAACGAGACGAGTCCGCCACCCCATTGCAGGGCATGGGATTGCTGGTCGAACGCGTAGCCGTAGCGTGCAAACGAATGGTTGGCCCGATAGCGGGACTGGCTCCCCAGATAGCGTACGAACACCTCGCCCGCCAACGGGGCGCCGCGAAGACCATCGCGCAGTTCACCGAGACGTTCCCGCAGCCCCTCGTGCATACCGGCGGCATAGGTCAACAACGCGGCGGGCGCCGACAGATACGAAGGAAGCTGCGGCACGACCGCCGGGCGCGTAGGCGGCGGCTCGACGCCAGGCCCACACGTCTCGCCCTCGCACGGCCCCGGCGGAAGGATCGCCTCGCCCTCCTCCCCGTCGCCCGGCGGCGGTGGTGGCGGTGGCGGCGTGACGCCACAGTCGTTTTCGGTGCATCCCACCGTGCCCAGGCGATAATCCCAAAGCAGCGCACCCGTCGGCAGCACGTTCTGCGACGGATCAGCCTGGCCCGGTCCGAAAGCGTGCAGCGCATATTGGTAGCCACCCACGGCGACGTATCCACCCGGCAAAACGAACGCATCGGGGCGAGCGTCGCCACCGACCTGGATCAACGAGATCCCCTCATCCGCGTCGAGCCGGCCATTGCGGTTCGTGTCGGTATCGATGGCGACGCCCATGGGCACGACGCTGACCCGTGTGGTGCCGGCGCGGGTCACGTTGCCTTCGACCAGGAGGCGGTCGGTGGCCTGCGTGGCGATCGCACCCACCGCGTCCAGACGGGTGTGGAAGGCGATGTCGCCACCCGACCCCGTGAGATCGCCGCGCACGGCCAAGGCGCGATACCGCGCATCCTGGGGGGGCGCGAACGTGATGGCGCCGCCCTCCAGCGCCAACCGGCTGACCGACGACGTGCGGGTCGGCGTCCAGGTCGAACCCGACGAGATCGTGGCCGTGACATCACCGGACACGCCACCGGCGAGGGTGGCGCCCTGGCTCAGGGAAACTGTGGCCCGTGCACCTTGCGCGGCGGAGATGTCGCCGACGATGCGGCTGCGATCGGCGGTCACCACGACGTCGGTACGCTGACGCAGGTCGAACGCGACACCGTTACCACCCTGCACGATAGCGCCGTTCGTCAGCGCGATGACGGCGTCGGTGACCGAGGTTCCCTTACCTGCGTCGACCAGGATACCGCTACCCGTCGAACCGGTGACGGCCGATGCGTCGATCGACACCCGCCGGTAGGTGGGCGTCAGCGCTTCGCCGCGATCGTCGCGACGGATCGACAGGCCGGCGAGGTGTCCCGTGACGGTCGTGCCGCCGGCAAGGCTGACCTTCGCACTGTGTATCGCCATGCCGTATCCCTGGATACCGGAGATCGAACTGCCGGTCGCAACGAGATCTACGCCGGCGGACAGGCTTGCGCCGTGCGTGCCGCCGCTGACCGCGCTGCCGTCGGTCAGACGCACGATGGAGGGAAGGCCTGAACCGGGTTCGCCCGAGGCGTTCGAGACGACGATACCCACGCCGTCGGCATGGACGATGGCGCCTGCCGAGGTGAGGCGCGAGTTATTGGAGAGCATCACACTACCGCTGGCGGCGCCAGGCAGGACGGTCAGCGACGAGCGCTTCAGACGCCATGCGTCCGGGACGTCGCCCGGCGACACGGTGGCCGAGCTATCCACCAGTTCGCCGGCGGATGCGGGCGAACCGGCGATCGACGACGCGATGACACACAACGACAGGGAAAGGGGGCGCCTCCGTGAGCGCCGGAAGAGGCTTTGCATGAAACATCCATGATGACGAGCGAACCGTATCGCCCGATGGGGATCGTCGGGCGGTATCCTTGCGTCCCGTGCCGTCCGGCACGGGGGTGCTATGCGCGGTGATCGATGCCCACGCCGTGGGCCGGAGAATCAGAAGGTGACGCGCAGACCCACGTTGCCGGCCCAGCCACGCATGCCGTAGCTGCCCACGAAGCGCTGGTAGTTGCCTTCGCCGTACAGCTGTACGTTCCGCGTGAGCTGGCTCACCGCACCTGCCGCCACCCGCGCCGACCGGCCGATGCGCCCCGTGCCGAAACGATCGGACACGCCCCAGGCCTCGCTGCCGACCTCCGCCGTCGGATCGCCATGGCCTGCCTGAGTCAGGTCCATCCGGGCATAGGGCATGAAGCGTGGGTTGGCGATGCGGCTCAACGACGCGCCAATACGCGCACTCGTCTGCCGTGCCACGCCCAGGTCGACCGTGAGGCCGTCGGCATCGGTGAAGGGATCGAAGCGTACGGTCTGGTACGTCAACTGCACGCTCGGCTCGAGCGTCCACGCGTCGCCGAGGGCGAAGGGCTTGCCGATCTCCGCCGACATCAGGGTGCCGCTCGCGCGCAGCCGCGCCATGTCGGCGCCGCGCAGGTCCGTGCCCACGTCACCGCGGTAGCGTTGCGCCGACACCACGGCATCCACCCACCAACCGCTCGCTGCCTGCCAGGTCAGCCAGCCCGTGACGCCGTTGACGTCATAGCGCGTCGCACTGCGGCCGTCCACGGCCTGCGGCGACACGCGCGTGGTGCCGTGGTCGACGGCCCAGCCCGCCCGCAGGCTGCCGGTGTCGGCATCCAGCGCGACAAGGCCTCCGCCCACCTGCCATGCGTTGACCTGCTGGTCGAAGTCGAAACCGTAATCCTGGAACGATCGATTGGACTCGTAGCGCAGCTGCCCGCCGAGATAGCGCGCGAACATCTCGCCGGCGATGCCTTCGCCGTCGGCGTCCGCCCGGCGGATATCGCCCAGCCTCTGGCGAATGCCATCGTTGAGCATGTCGCCGTAGCTGAGCAACGCGGCCGGTGCCGAAAGGTACGATGGCAACTGCGGCACCACTTCGGCGCGCTCACCCGGCGGCTCGGGTTTCACCGGATCCGTCGGGCCACCGGGATCCGTTGGACCACCCGGATCGGTCGGACCGCCCGGGTCCGTGGGACCACCGGGGTCGGTCGGGCCGCCCGGGTCCGTGGGACCGCCGGGATCGGTCGGGCCACCGGGATCGGTCGGTCCGCATCCCTGGGCCGTGCATTCGGAGCGACCGAGGCGGTAGTCCCACGAGAGTGAGCCTTGTGCGAGCGCGTTCTGCGCCGGATCGGTCTGCCCCGGTCCAAACGCCTTGAGGCCGTAGCGAAAGCCCCCGATCGCGACATAGTCGCCCGCCAGCGCGAAGGCATCGGCGCGCGACTGGCCCCCGACCTGGATCAGCGAGATGCCCTCATTCGCGTCGATGCGGTCGTTGCCGTTGGCATCCGTCGGCGCGCCCCTGCCCGTGGGCACCACGCTGACCACCGTGGTGCCGGTCGTGGTCACGTCGCCCTCGATCAGCAAACGATCCGTCGCCTGCGCGGCGAGCGGGCCCACCCCGTCGATATCGGTATGCACGGTAAGCCGCCCCCCGGTGCCGGCGAAGTCGCCGGCCACCGTGAGCGACCGATAGGACGCGTTGCCCGACGGCTGGAACGTCAGGTTGCCGTCCTGGAGGTCGAGGCGGCCCACGGTGGACGATTCGCTGATTTGCCACTCGGCCTGCGACGCCACGGTCGCCGCCACATTGCCCTGCATACCGCCCAGCAAGGTCGAGCCGTTGCGCAGTGCCAGCGTGACGACGGATCCGTTCGCCACGCCGACACGGCCGACCACACGGCTGGCATCGACGTCGATCGCCGCGTTGACGTTCGCGCGTATGTCGAACGCGATGCCGTTGTTGCCGGTGACAACCGCCCCGTTCGTCAGGGTGATGGACGCGGTGGTCGTCGTGTTAGCGTTGCGCGCATCGATGAGCACGCCGCTGCCATTCACCCCGCGAACGGTGGATCCGTCGACCGCGACGCGAAGGTAGGATGGCAACAACGTCTCGCCGCGGTCATCGCGGCGGAGCCAGATGCCGGCGAGATCGCCGGTCACCGTCGAGCCATCGGTCAACCGAACGTCGGCGCTCGTCATCGCGATGCCGTAGCCAGCTTGCCCGGATATCTCGCTTCCGCTGGCGACCAGGAGCGCGCCACCAGCCAGCTTGACACCGTCCGTACTGCCCACGACGGTGCTGCCCTGCGCCAGGTTGACCTGAGATACCTGGCCGTTACCGGTTTCCGATGCGGCGTTGGATACGGAAAGGCCCACGCCGCCTGTATTGGTGATGCTCCCCGATGATGCAAGCCGTGAACCGTTGGTGAGGCTGACACCCAACGCGGAGGCGCCGGACTCGATGGTCAGCGACGAGCGTTGACGGACGGTCCAGCTCTCCGGTGTGTCACCGGCGCGAACGGTCGCGCCGCTGCCGCCGACCAGGTCGCCGGCAAAGGCGTCCGTCGCCGCGCAGGACAGCGCCGCGCAGATGGAAAGCATAAGCGTTCGGTGATGGACGTGACGGGGACGCGTCAGCATGTCGGATTCCTCGGTGGGTGGTGATCACGCGCCGCAACGCATCTGACCTCGCCTGATTGTCATCAGCCGAGGCCTACATGGCTATTGGGCGTTGTCCTAAAGAACGCCTCGCGGCGTTCGCGGCCTCTACGGAATCCGGCGTAGAAACCCTCTCCTTCACTCTAGCTTGCGCCAGGGCCGTGAAGCCAGCGTCAAGGCCAGGCCCCTACACCGTTTTGCGTATGGAGCGACGCTTTCGTTCAACCTACTCTGGCATGGCGCAGAAGGAGATCCGCGCGTCGTCCACGTTCGCAATGGAGTGCCCCATGACCGATAGAACCACGCTACCGCCGTTCAAGACCATCCTTCGTCCCCACCGCCGCGCCAGCCATCGCGTATCCGACGCGACGACCGGCGCCGGACAGATCGCTGAATTCGCCAACCCCCTGACGTTTGCGGCCGAGGATCTCGGGTTCCGCCCCGACCCCTTGCCGGTGGACAACCTGCTGAAGGTTGACGTCAAGGACGACGACCTCCTGGTCACCGTGCCGCTGGATCCGGACGAGATGGACACCGGCGACTTGATCTACCTGCAAGTGGACGGCGTCGATCACGAATCGGATGGCGTCGCCGCCGACCTTGACGTGGGCACCGCCGAGGTTCCGTTGAAAGCCGCATGGCGGCAAGGCGATGGCGAACACACCATTCGGTACGTGTGCTACTTCCAGGCCAATCAGAATACGGAAAAAGGCCCGCTACAGCGTTTCATCGTCGACACCAAGGCACCTGGCAGCGCGACGATGGCCGGCCCCCGGTTCACCGTGGATGATGGATTTCTCAAGCCGGAACATCTCGAAGCGGATGGCTCGCTCAAGGGCATGATCAGCGGCTATGAGGGACTCGCCGCGGGTGATCGTATCCAACTGACCATCGATGGCGAGGACGTCGGAGCGCTTCAGGTCGTCGAGGGCCTTCCGGGCGACGATATGCAGATCGAGGTGACCTATCCCGCCGATGACATCGCCGATATGAACGACGGGGAACGTGCGTTCGGCTATCGCGTCATCGACCGTGCCGGCAACGAATCCCTACCGTCGAATGCCACCGTCCTCGTGTCGCTCCTGGAAGGATACCTGGGCTCCGACCTCGCAGCACCGATCGTTCCCAGTTTCGACGACGACGGCATCATCAATGACGCCGATGCGCGGGCCCCCCTGGGTGTTGAGGTCGTCATCCCGGGCAACGTGCGCTACGACACCCTGCCCGGCCTTAAGTTGCGCATCAGCTGGGGCGGCACGTTTAGCCAGTTGGCGAGCGTGCCCATGACCGCCGACGATTTTTCGGCTTACCTCGGTTACGCCGCGGTCGCCGCCCTATGGTTGTACATGGCGGGGGCCGATACCGACACCCCCGTCACAACGGAGGTAAGGTACGACATCGTGATCGAACGCTCGGGAATGGATCCGCTGGTCGTCGGTCGGTCGCTTGCCACGACGGTCATCGTCAACCTGCACACCGCGGGCGGCGTGGACCCGGACCCCGGTACCCCCGAGCACGATCAGCTGGCGGGCCCGACGCTGACGTCGGCCAGCGGCGCCACGAACGCCATTCCCCTGGAGGACTACGCATCGGACGCGACGCTCTCCGCGGCGGCGATGACCGACGAATCCACGCCGAAGCCGATTTTCAGGCCGGGCGACGTCGTCACCTTCTTTCACGGCACGACCGCGCTTCCGGAATACGTTATCCCGGACGACTACGCCGACGAAGATATCGAAGTGGTGCTGGGTGCGGACGTTATCGACGATCAGGGCGTTGGCGACATCGTGGACTACTACACCGTCGCCCGTACGATCACCGGCGGCGACGCAGGCGAGTCCACTAACGTATCCACGTCACGGAAGACGCCCGTGCGGGTCTACGGCCCGGCGGAGCTGCCTGGTGGCGGCACGCCCCCGCCGGAGCCCGTCTGGACCAACCAGAACGACCGCAACACCATCGGTCCGGCCGACGAAAAGAATGGCGTGATCTTCGAGGTGCCGGTCTACAAGAACAAGAAAACGACCGATCACATCTTCCTCCGTATCCCGGTCTACGGCGTTCGCGAACACGGTAGCGATGAGGACGACCAGCAGAACGAGGTCAAGGATCGGTTCATGCTACGCGCCATACCCACGCTGGGCGAGAACGAACCGTCGTCGGTCACGATCACGAGCGGCTTCATCTACATCGGCCAGGATCCCAAGCGAACCCACGCCCACGTCACCTACAAGGTCATCCGCGACGAAGACTATGTGGAAGGCGGCGACCAGGAAACCATGAAGGGGACGGTATCCGAAGCTATCATCGTAAAGATCGACTCTCGCGGCGACTAGCGTCACGCGACGATGTGCCACCGTCGCGCCTCACCACCGTACGCGGCGCCCACGCGTCGCGTACGGCTCGATCTGGACAAGGAACGTCCCATGCCCCCCCAGTCGCCCATACGGATTCTCGAACCCAGGTTGCGTTTCCCCGAGGATGCGCTGGCCCGGCCCGCAGAGGGGCAGCCGCCCGACCAGTTGCTGAAGGCGTCGGTCCAAGACCAGGACATCGTGCTGACACTGACGTACCCGCTGCCCGATCCGCAGGAAGACGACGTGTCGGATGTCATCCAGCTCGTCGTCGACGGAAACGCGATCGGCGAGCCGCTCGAACTGCGCGCGTATGGGCCCGGCGATACGATACCGCTGCGCCTCCCGGCCAGCGAGCGTCCGACCACGACGACGCAGGATCGTCGCACGACCGGTATCAACTACAAGGTCACCTATCTTTCCGGCGGTGCCGGCGTGGAACGCGGTCCGGACGACCAGTCGTTCGTCACCGACATCGTTCGCCCCGGCGACGCGAGCATCGCGTCGCCGGTCTTTTCCGACGACGTGCTGCAACACGGTGTCCTGCTTGGCAGCCTTCGACAGGACGAAGCCGGCGCGCTTTATCTACCCGCGCAGATCAAGGGATATACCCACCAGGCGATCGGCGATCGCATCACCGGTATAATCGACGGCGGGCTTCGCTCCGCACCGGTCGAACTGACCTCGGACGATATCGGGCGCGACATCACGCTGCGGTTCTATCGCGATGTGCTCGCCGTCGTCGACGATGGCCGGTCGCACGCATTCACCTACGATGTCGAAGATCGCGCGGGCAATGTGTCGGTACGCCCCGACGCCATCGACCTGATCGTCAGCATCGCCCCCCGATTCCGTGCCGCCCTCGTCCCCGGTGCCGCGGACGGGCTCGTGACCAGCGAGGACATCGCTCCCGAGGGGGGCGTCAGGGTACTTATCCCAGGCAACGACGTCTTTCGCGGTGGCGATACCCTGCGTGTGACCTGGAACACCCACGCCTACGGGCCGTTTACGATCGACGCCGCGAACGCTGGCAACGACCCCGTGCTGGCATTCGTGGTGCCGTACCGCGATGTCTATGGCGACTGGCACGCCTCGGCCCAGGACAGCGACGTCGATGTCGAGGCCGACGTCGACTACGAGGTGTTTCGCGGCGGCCTTCCCTTCGGCCAGCCGGCGTCCCCCGCCGTCGCGCCGGTCAATCTCTTCGGCCCGGGCGGTGAAGACCCGGCGCCGGAGCGTCCCTGGCACGGCAACCTGCGGCCACCGGTCGTGCGGGCGCGCGAGGGCGATCCGCCGAACACGATTCCCGCCGATGCCATAGGCAAGGACGCCGTCGCGACCCTTCCCGGCGTCACGGCCGCGGACCCGGCCTCGGCATCGTTCCGTGCCGGCGACCGGTTGCAGCTCTACTGGGACGATCAACCCGTGGACGCCGACGTCGTCGTGGTCGACGAAGGGGTGGACGTCTTGCGCATCGTGCCCGGCGATGTCGTCCGCCCGGGAACATGGCGCGTTCATTACCTGGCCCGGCGACGCATCGCCGCCGGCTTCGATAACGTCGCCCGCTCGCCGTCGTGCGACGTCATCGTCATGGACCCGTCAGAACTGCCCGGCGCGGGGGAGCCGCTTCAGGCGGCCGTGTGGATGGAAGGAACGGACGTACCTCCGCAGATCGATTACACCGAAGCGCAAAGCGGCGGTGGTACGCCGGTGAGGATTCTTCGCTACGCCAACATGAAAGTAGGCGACCACGTATCCGCGACCTTCCGCGGCTACCGCACCACGGTTCCGAATAAGGACCCGATTGACGAATCATTGACCACCTTTCGCATCGACGTCACCGACGACGACGAACGCAACGGCTATGTCGAACTCGTGGTCCCCACCGACACGCTCATGCTCATCGATTACGGGAGCGCGACGTTCGACTACTGCGTGACCAATACGGCAGGCAGGGCCCAGGCCAGACAGGCCTGGGTTTACGTGTCGACCCGACACTGACCCAGGCGACCCATCCGCTTTGAGGACATCCATCATGGACGATCGTTACCACACCCCCACGCCTCGCACCCCGCTTCCCGCGGTGATCGTTCCTGCCGCACTCGACGGCGGATTAGGCTACGACGATCTCTACCACGATCCCGCCGGCGGCGTGATCGCCCAGGTCGGGCCGTGGGATGGTTTCGAAAACGGCGATACGGTCCAGCTCTTTCTGAGCGGCGACGATCGCCCCGTGGCCCAGGCGAACGCGGGCGAAGACGACAAGTACAAGGTCGTCACGATGACGATAAACGCCTACGCGATCATCGGCAAAGGCAGCGGTACCTACTCGCTGTTCGCGCGCGTCACCGGCGCTCTGGGCGTGCCGGTGGAGTCCACGCCCATCGACCTGCGGGTCAAGCTCGAGAAACCCGGTGGCCTGGATACCGATCCGGAGACGCCCTTCCGCAACGAGAATCTCGATCCGCCAGCCGTCGCACCGTTGATCGTCGAACCGGGCGATGGCGCCAAGGTCACGATCGCGCCCTACGAGAACATGGCTGCGGGCGACGTCATCACCGTACGCTGGGGGCGGGAGCGTAACGAGCTCGTCGTCGGACCGCTCGACGACGACGCCATCGGCAAGGACATCGTCGTCGACGTATCGCCCGAGGTCGTCGCCGACGGCGGCATCGGTGTCGACATCAACGTGAACTACCAGATCTACGATGCCGTTTCCACGTGGTCGCAGTGGTCGCCCGCCGGCACCGTGGAGGTCAGCGACCCCGACGCACCGGACGCGCCATGGGTCGAGGAGGCCGAGGTGGTCGACGATCGTGTCGTGCTCGACCTCGACACGCTGGGGGAAGCGGATGCCACGGCCAATCTCTTTGGCCTCAAAAGCGGCGACCTCGTGGTGTTGCACCTGGTCGGAACGCGCGCGACCGGGGAGGAGGTCCGCTATGCCAGCGCATCCACACCCGTCGCAAAGCCCGTGATCGACCTCCCGCTACCGAATGCCGTGTTGAGGCAGATGGTGCAAAGCAGTGGCCAGGTCTGGTATGCGCGCACCCGGGGGCAGCAAACCCTGCGATCCAATAGCCTGACCCTTCACTTCTCGGGCCGTGCCGTGACGTTGCCAGCGCCACGCGTCGTCGAGGCCGTCGGGGCCACGATCGACCCGGCGTGGGTCGCCAGCGGTGCGCACGTGGAAGTCGTCGACAACGCCTTGATCGTCAACGGCGCGAAAGTCACCTACACCATGACCGGCACGAATGCCGCCGGCGCGATCGTGTTCGACGAAGACGACCGTGTCGTGAGCGAAGGCACGCCCCGCCCGCTGACCTTTGTCACGCCCGCCGAAAAGGTGCGCGCGTTGGCGGGACGCGCCGCCACGTTCGGCTATGCGGTGGAGATCTATGACGACGTCGCCGGACGGCACCTCCGGCAGGCCGGGCAGCCCTCCCGCCTGTTACGCACCCGCCTGACCTCGCCGACGCGTACGTACACCGTTCTGGGTGACGTGAGCCCGACGCTCCGGGCACCCGAACTTCCCCAGGCGCGTGGCACCACCATCGATCCCGACGACGTCGATGGCGCCCTGGGCGTGGAAGTGACGATTCCCGAACCCTCCCTTGCCGCCGGCGATCGTATCCTCCTGACATGGCGAGGCAGCGTGTCGGGGGTGTTCAACGACGAGGTCACGCTACGCGAACCGTCCGCGCGGTTCTTCGTGGGCAAAGCCGCGCACCTGGTACCCAATCTCACGGGTACGGTCACCCTCAGCTATACGCGAATCCGCAACGGTGCCGTCGAACGCTCCGCGGAAGCGGTGTACACGGTGGGCACCGGCGTCGGCAGGCTACCCGCCCCGACTGTACCCGAAGCCAGCGGCGGTGCATTGAGCCCGGCAGCAGCGAAAGACGGCATCACGGTGCGCGTGCCGGCCTCTGTCGAATTCACGCAGGGTGACCTGGTGACCGCCCAGTTCGGCAGTTACACGTCCACCACCCAGCCGGGCGGTCCGTCCCTTGCGTTTGCGATACCCGCCCCCGAGATCGCGCCTTACCTCGGCCAATCGGTCGTCGTGACCTACACCGTGTTTCGTGCGGGCACGCCGCACGCGTCCGATCCGTTGACTCTGACGATCGGTGAATTCGCCGATGCCGATCCATCACTGCCCCGGCCCCGCTTTACCCAGGCCAACGGCACCGAACTGGATCTTGGCGCATTCGTCGGCGAACCCGTCGCCACCGTGGCGCCGTGGCCGCTGATCGCCGCCGGTCAGGCGGCATGGATCGACGTGCGTATCGACGGCGGCGACGTCGTGCGACTGCGCGATGGCACACGAGTGACGTCTACCGAGGCGATCAGCGGTCTCAGCGACAGCACGGCAATCCGTGCAAGGCTGGAGTCCCTGCCCGACGGCACCGCGCTCACGCTGGCGTGCCGGGTGGCGTTCAGGCCCCAGGGCGGCGAAAGCGACGCGGTGACGTTTCCGGAACAGGTCTACCGGCTACGGCTGCCCATCGTAGATCCGCTCACCCTGTCGGGCACCTCGCCCATGACCGTCGGCGAGACGCAGACGTACGTCGCCGCCGGGGGAACGCCGCCGTACGCGTTCTCGTCCACCCAGTCGTTCGTTGCGAGCATCGACAGCGCGACGGGGTTCTGCGAGGCATTCTCGGCGGGAACCACCTTCATCAAGGTGACCGACGCCCGAGGCGTCGGCGCGCAGGCGTCGCTTGTCGTCGACGCCGTAGCCGCGCCGCTCGATCTGGACGGGCCCAGCGTCCTGCAAAAAGGCGCGAGCGGACAGTTCCAGGCCAGCGGAGGTACGGGCGCTTACGTGTACGCGTCCAGTGTGACATCCGTGGCGATCATCCACCGCACGAGTGGATTGTGCTCCACGCTTGCGGCCGGTACCACGGAGATCTCGGTCACCGACGGCGCAGGCAAGCAGGCCACGAAGACCCTTACCGTGCAGGCCGCCACGCAGCCCCTCACCCTCAGTGGCCCAGATACGCTGAAAGTCGCCGAGAGCGGACAGTTCACGGCAAGCGGGGGCATGGGCGACTACGCATACGCATCCAGCACGACATCCGTCGCCACCATCGCCCCATCGACGGGAGCGTGCAGCGCCCTCCGGGCCGGCACCACCGTGATCTCCGTCACCGACGGTGCAGGCAACAAGGCCACGAAGACCCTTACCGTGCAGGCCGCCGCACCGCCCCTTACCCTCAGCGGTCCCACGACACTGAAAGTCACCGAGAGCGGACAGTTCACGGCAAGCGGTGGCTCGGGCGACTACGCATACGCATCCGGCACGACATCCGTCGCCACCATCGACCGATCAACGGGAGCGTGCCGCGCCCTCCGGGCCGGCACCACCGTGATCTCCGCCACCGACGGCGCAGGCAAGCAGGCGACGAAGACCCTGACCGTGACATCGACACCGCCCGCCTGGGATACGACCTTCGATTTCGACAGCTCACCCATCACCGACATCAGTTCGAAGACCAGCGGCGCACAGCTGCGTTTCGATGGCACCTTCCACTGGTTCTTCGACCGCCATCACTTGCCGTCGCAGGAGCAGTTCATCGGTGTCAAAAGCGTATCGAACGCCGTGGCGGACATGTATTCGGGTCGCGTCCTGCGTATCGGTAACGATCGGTCCAGCACCCTGGTGGAGAAGCGGGTGCTGTGTGAACTGTTCAAAAGCTGGTCACGCATCCGCTTCGCGGTAAGCAGCATCGACGACCCGATCACGCTCGACTTCTACGCCGACCTGGGTAGCAACTTCAGCGATTCGTGGAGTGCGTTGAAGCACGTATCGCTGCAAGCCTCGCCATCGGCGCAGGAGGTGCTCGTCGACGCGCCGTCCGGGAAGCAGATCAAATGGATACGCGTCATCTGCAAAGACACCATCCACCTGGATTTCTTCAAGATGAAGTCGTGATACCGCGCGATGGAACCGACGAAGGCCGCGTCCGGTGTACCGGCACCGTCCACCGGGACTCGTTCGCGGTCGCCGCATGAGGCGACCGCACGGCTAGCCCGCCTGTCGTATAGGCCTGCGTGCCTCCCATGGCTATAAATGATGTGTGAACCAAGGGGCCATCCGGCCCCTTGTCGCATCAGGGGAACCACGTGATGGTCGGTACGAGGAGAGGATGGACGCGACGCGCGGCGACGATGGACGGGACGCCATCGGGTGCCGGCTCGCCACCGTGCCGCCGGCTGGCCGTCCGGCCTAGGCCGCTCTGCCGAGCCCGGACCCGGACGGCGACGTCGGAGCGCGCGCGATGAGCCACGAACGCATGCCTTACGACGCGACCCTCGACCTCACCGTGCATGGCCGCTTCCGGCGCACCGCGAAGGCGTTCGCCGATCGCACCGCGATCGCTTCGGACGCCGGTACCCTCACCTACGCGCAACTGGACACGCGTAGCGACGCGCTCGCGGCCGAGCTTCTCGCCCGAGGCGTTGCGCCCGACAGCTACGTGGGCCTGGCGATGGACCGCTCGCCCGACGCGATCGTCGCCATCTTCGCCATCCTCAAGGCCGGGGCCGCCTACCTGCCGGTCGACACGCGCTGGCCCGACGAACGGTTGGCGTTCGTGCTGGATGACGCGCGGGTGAACGCGGTGCTGTGCAACGAGCCGTCCGGCCTGACTGGGCGGGTACCCCTCGCGCGACGCACGGTGATCGCGGCCGACGTCTCGACACGGCCTGGCACCTCGTCGTCCACATGGCGTCCCGATCACCATAACGGTGAAACGGTGGCCTATGCCATGTTCACCTCGGGTTCCACGGGACAGCCAAAGGGTGTCGAAATCCGGCACGCATCGATCCTGCGCCTGGTGCTCCGCTCCGACTTCATCGATTTCGACGCCCCGCGCTTCCTCCATGCCGCGCCGTTGGGCTTCGATGCGTCGACACTGGAAATCTTCGCGCCGCTGCTCAACGGCGGCGCGTGCGTGATACACGATGCCTGCGTGCCCACGGGCGCCAGCATCGCCGATGCCGTCCGTCGGCATGGTGCCGATCACGCGTGGCTCACCGCCGCCTTGTTCAACGCCATCGTCGACGACGACCCGCGACACCTCGCCAGTCTGCGCTGTGTGCTGACCGGTGGCGAGGCGTTGTCGGTACCCCACGTGCGCAAGGCGCTGGCTGCCCTTCCCGACACCACGCTCGTCAACGGCTACGGCCCGACGGAATGCACCACGTTCGCCACCACCTACACGATCCCTCGCGACCTGCCGGCCGATGCCGCCACCGTGCCCATCGGCACGGCCATCGGGGAGACATCGCTGTACGTCATCGACGGTGAGCTTTACGTCGGCGGCACGGGCATCGCAAAGGGATACCTCAACCGGCCGGAGCTCACGGCCGAGCGGTTCATCGCGTCGGCACACGGCAGGCTCTATCGCACCGGGGACCTCGTGCGGCAACGCGACGACGGCGCCTTCGAATTCATCGGACGTCGGGACGGCCAGGTGAAGATCCGCGGGCACCGAATCGAAACCGGCGAAATCGAAGTGGCGTTGCGTGCCCTGCCTGGCGTCGCCGATGCCGCCGTAGCGGCCCGTGACGGATACCTTGGCGAGAAACGCCTCGTCGCGTGGTACGTCGCGCGTGACGCATCGCTCGATGCCCGGGGCCTGCGCGAACGGCTTGCGGCACGGCTGCCCGATTACATGCTTCCCACGGCGTGGATGCGGCTGGATACCATGCCGATCAATGCCAACGGCAAGCTCGACCGGCACGCGCTGCCGGACCCGGGCGCGGAAAGGCCGGCACTGGCCGAGCCCTACAGCGCCCCGCAAAGCGCGACCGAAGCCCGGCTCTGCGCGATCTTCGCCGATACGCTGGGACTGGCACCGGTGGGCCGCGACGACAACTTCTTCGACCTGGGCGGCAGTTCGCTGCTGGCCACCAAGGCCATGGGACGCATACACGCGGACCTGTCCCGCACGCCGACGCTGGTCGGGTTTTTCGACCGGCCGACGCCCGCGGCGCTGGCGGCGCTCGTCGAGGGCCACGAGGCGCCGACACTGGCCGGGCGCCTCACCGAATGCGAAGCCGCCGTGGGCGAATCGGTCGCCATCGTCGCGATGGCGGGTCGCTTCCCCGGCGCCGCCGACGTGGAAACGTTCTGGGAGAACCTCTGCGCGGGTCGCGAGTCGATCCGCGTCTTCGGTCCCGATGAGCTCGATCCGTCGATCGGCGCGGAACGCGACGAGCCCGGCTACGTCGCCGCACGCGGCGTGCTCGACGGCGTCGACGCGTTCGATGACGCGTTTTTCGGCATGACCCCGCGCGAGGCGGAACTGACCGACCCGCAACAGCGGATGTTTCTCGAACTGTGCTGGGAGTGCCTCGAACGCGGCGGCTACGTACCCGACCGTCATGACGTGCCCGTCGGCGTGTTCGGCGGCATGCATAACGCCACGTATTTCCAGCGCCACCTCGCGGGACGCCAGGCGCTGATCGACACCCTCGGCGCATTCGCGGTGATGCTCGGCAACGAGAAGGATTACCTCGCCACGCGCGTGGCGTACAAGCTCAATCTCACCGGCCCGGCGGTCAGCCTCAACACCGCCTGTTCCACGTCGCTGGTGGCGATCGCCCAGGCGTTCGATGCCCTGCGGGCCGGGCGGTGCGGCATGGCCCTGGCCGGTGGCGTGTCGATCGCCTGCCCGCCGCAAAGCGGGTACGTGGCACAGGACGGTTCGATGCTGTCGCCCGACGGCCATACCCGCACGTTCGACGCGCGGGCCGGGGGCACCGTGTTCAGCGACGGGGCCGCCGTGGTGCTGCTAAAACGGCTTTCCGATGCGTTGCGCGACGGCGACACCGTGCACGCGGTGATCCGTGGCGTGGCGGTAAACAACGACGGCGCCGCTAAGGCCAGCTTCACCGCGCCCCACGCGGCCGGCCAGGCCGCTGTGATCACGATGGCGCTGCGCGATGCCGGCGTGAGTGCGCGAGACATTTCGTACGTCGAGGCACACGGTACCGCGACGCCGCTCGGCGACCCGATCGAACTCGACGGGCTGACCCAGGCCTTTCGCCAGTACACCGACGACGTCGGCTTCTGCGCCATCGGCTCGCTCAAGAGCAACGTCGGTCACCTGGTGATGGCCGCCGGCGCCGCGGGCGTGATCAAAACCGCCATGGCGATGAGCGAACGCCGCCTGCCGCCGTCGTTGCATTACACCGTGCCCAACCCCCGGCTAGGGTTGGACACCTCGCCGTTCATCGTGCAGTCGTCCCTGCGGCCATGGCAGACCGCGTGCACCCCGCTGCTGGCGGGGGTGAGTTCCTTCGGCGTCGGCGGCACCAACGCCCACGTGATTCTCGGCGAGGCGCCGCCACGCGCGCCGTCGGACCCTGCCAGCGGCAGCCAGTTGCTCGTACTCTCCGCGCGAAGCCCGGCGGCGCTGGCGACGTCTGCCGCACGGCTCGCCGACCACCTCGCCGCGCATCCGCAATCCAACCTCGCCGACGTCGCCTGGACGCTCGGCGTGGGGCGCAAGGCCTTCGCACGGCGCTGCCACGTCGTGGCAGGATCGACCGATGCGGCGGTCACGGGCCTTCGCGACATCGCCGCGGCGTCCACCGGCCGCGGCTGCCAGGATCCGCGCCCTGACGTGGTATTCCTCTTTCCCGGCCAGGGATCCCAGTACAGCGGCATGGGCCGCGAGCTGCACGCGACCGAACCGGTCTTCCGCGCCGCCTTCGACGAGGTCGCCACGCTGCTGCGCGACGCACTCGGCGTCGACCTGCGCGAGCGGCTGTTCGACAGCGATGACGAGGCGCTGAAGGCCACCGCGCTGACCCAGCCGGCGACGTTCGCGCTCGAGTATGCGCTGGCGCGACTGTGGATGAGCATCGGCGTGCAACCAGCCGCGCTCATCGGCCACAGCGTCGGTGAATTCGCCGCCGCGGCGATCGCCGGCGTCTTTACGCTGGCCGACGCCGCACGCCTGGTCGTCCGCCGCGGGCGCCTGATGCAGGCGCTCCCGGCCGGCGCGATGCTGTCGATACGCCTGGGCGCCGCCGAACTCGTCGCACGCCTGCCGGCGAATCTGTGCCTGGCCGCCGAAAACGCACCGAACGCGAGCGTGGTGTCCGGCCCCCACGGTGACATCGCGCGGTTCCGGGCCGCCCTGGAAGCCGACGGCGTGGCCTGTCGCCCGTTGCATACCTCGCATGCGTTTCACTCGTCGATGATGGATCCCGCCGTCGGCGCGCTTCTGGCCGACATCGCCGGGATGGCGCGGCGCGCGCCATCCATCCCGGTGATCTCCACCGTGACCGGCCGCCCGCTCACCGACGACGAGGCGATGTCGGCCGACTATTGGGCGCACCAGCTACGTCAGACGGTACGATTTTCGACCGCCCTGTCCTTCGCGCTCGAGAACACCCGGCATGTGTTTGTCGAGGTCGGGCCGCGGGCCAGTCTCACCCACCTCGCGCGGCAACACGCGCAAAGCCGTGGGCGGCTCGTCGTCGCCTCGCTGGATGCCGATGCGGGCGCCGAACGGCGCGTCTGGCTCGACGCCGTCGGCACGCTGTGGAGCGACGGTGTCGACATCGACCTCGGCGTGCTCGATCACCGGAGTCATCGGCGGCGGGTGCGCTTACCCACCTATCCCTTCGAGCGCAAGCGGCACTGGATCGACGCCCGCATCCCGGCATCGGTCACGGCGATCGCCGCCGCGCTTCCCCTCGACACGTCGTCCGCGCCACCCGCCCTGCCCGCCGTACCGGAGCCCCCCATGCCCATCGCCCTCGCGTCTTCCCGCACGCAACGCCTCACGGAAGAACTTTTTGCCCTTTTCGAAGACGTGTCGGGGAACGAACTCGGCGGTGTCGACGCGAACGCACACTTCGTGGAACTCGGGCTGGATTCGCTCGCATTGACCCAGGTGGCGCTGCAGCTGCAGAAAACGTATGCGCTGAAGATCCCCTTCCGCGAACTCATGGACGGCTGTTCGTCGTTCGCGGCGCTGGCGGCGCATATCGATCGGCTCCTGCCGCCCGAGGCGACGGCGCCCGTCGCGGTGCCGGTGGCGACGATCGCCGACCGCGCGCCGCTCACCGCCGCCGCGTCGGCGAACCTGGTGCAGGACGTCATCGCGCAACAGATGCAGGTGATGCAGGCACAACTCGCCTTGCTGTCCGGCCACGCCGCCATGCCAGAAAAGGCGCCCGACGCCAGCATGGCGACGCGGTCGATGCCTCTTTCGTCGCCCGGGCGTGACGACGACGCGAAAGCGCTCGAACACACCCGCTACGACGTCAAGAAAGCCTTCGGCGCCATCGCCCGCATCCACAGCGGCGTGACGGAACTGACGGCGCGGCAGCGTGCACGACTGGACGCCTTCATGCGTCGCTACATTGAACGCACGAAGGCGTCCAAGGCCTACACGAGCGAGCATCGCGATCACCTGGCCGATCCGCGCGTGGTGAACGGGTTCCGTCCCCTGCTGAAGGAAATCGTCTACCCGATCGTCGTCGAACGATCCAAAGGGGCCAAGGTCTGGGATCTGGACGGCAACGAATACGTCGATGCCCTTAACGGCTTCGGCATGAACCTGTTTGGCTGGCAGCCCGACTTCGTGCTCGACGCGGTGCGTGCGCAGCTCGATGCGGGCTACGAGATCGGACCGCAACACCCGCTCGCCGGCACGGTGGCGAAGCAGATCTGCGAACTCACCGGCTTCGATCGCGCGGCCCTGTGCAACACCGGTTCGGAAGCCGTGATGGGTTGCGTGCGCGTGGCCCGCACGGTCACCGGCCGCGACACGCTGGTGATCTTCACCGGCGCGTACCACGGCATCTTCGACGAGGTGATCGTCCGTGGCACGAAGAAGCTGACCTCGGTACCCGCCGCGCCCGGTATCCTTCGCAACACTGCCGAGCACGTGCTCGTACTCGACTACGGCACGCCCGAGTCGCTGGCGATCATCCGCGAGCGCGCCGACGAGATCGCCGCCGTGCTCGTCGAGCCGGTGCAGAGCCGACGCCCCGATTTCGCGCCGGTCGAATTCCTGCGCGAACTGCGCGCCGTCACCGAGGCCTCCGGCGCACTGCTGATCTTCGACGAGGTGGTCACCGGCTTCCGCTCGCACCCCCGCGGCGCCCAGGCGGTGCTCGGCATCGACGCGGACATGGCTGCCTACGGCAAGGTGGTCGGCGGCGGCTTTCCCATCGGCGTCATCGCCGGGCGGCGTCGCTTCATGGATGCGCTCGACGGGGGCGACTGGCGTTTCGGCGACGATTCGGTGCCGACCGTGGGCGTGACCTACTTCGCCGGCACGTTCGTGCGCCATCCGCTGGCGTTGGCCGCCGCGCACGCCGTGCTTACGCACCTGGCGACGCACGGCCCCGCGCTGCAGGAGGCGCTCAACGCCCGGGTGGCGGCCATGGCCACCACGTTGAACGCGTTCTGCGCCAGCGTGGGCGCGCCGATGAAGATCGTGCATTTCGCCTCGGTGTGGAAGACCCAGTTCACCGAAGACCACCCGATGCAGGACCTGCTCTTCGCGATGATGCGCAGCCGCAGCATCCACATCCTCGACCACTTCCCGTGCTTCTTCACCACGGCTCACCAGGACGCCGACATCCAGGCGATCGTGGATGCCTTCCGCGACTCGGTGCTCGAGATGCAGGAGGCCGGCTTCCTGCCGCGCCGGCAGGAGGCGCGGCCGCTCGACGCCGCGCAGCCGCCGGTGCCCGGCGCGCGGCTGGGCAAGGATCCGGACGGCCGCCCTGCATGGTTCGTCCCCCATCCGGACGCTCCCGGCAAATACCTGAAGGTGACCGCATGACACCGCACGAAGGGGCCGCCGCCACGGCGGTCGACTACGATCCGTTCGCCGGCTCGCCGCCCTCGCCGGCGGTGCCGACGACCGCGGCACAGCGCGAGGTATGGCTGGCGTCACGGCTCGATCCCGAGGCGTCGCTGGCCTACAACGAAGCGATCCACCTCACGTTCCGGGGCGTGCCCGACCTGCCGGCCCTCGAAGCGGCGTTGCAGGACGTCGTCGATCGTCACGACGCGTTGCGCGCCACGTTCAGCGAAGACGGCGAACACCAGTTCATCACTGACCGGCTCCTGCTGCCGCTGGTCACCCATGACCTGTCGCGCCTGCCGCCCTTCGACAGCGACGCGCGACTGATGGCCGCCTGGTCGCGCATCGTCACGACGCCGTTCGACCTGGTCGACGGACCGCTGGTGCGTGCGGACCTTTTCCGCCTGGCGGACGACCGCCACATCGTGACCCTTTCGGCCCACCACATCGTGTGCGACGGCTGGTCGTTCGGCGTGATCGTGCGCGACCTCGCCGCGCTCTACGCGCACCGGACGGGCCAGGGAGCCATGCCGCCACCGGCGAGCGCGTTCTCGACCTTCGCACGGCACGAGGCGGCCCATGCCGACACCGTGGAGGCGCGTGACGACGACGCCTACTGGCTGCGACGCCTTGCCGGCACGCTGCCGGTGCTCGACCTTCCCACCGATCGTCCGCGACCGAGGCGCCGTCGCTTCGCCTCGCGCCGCGAAGACCGCACGATCGCCTCCGCCGAACTCGCCGCCATCCGCCACCTCGGCGCGCGTCACGGCGCGAGTCTGTACGCCACGCTGCTGGCCGGCTTCGCGCTGCTGCTTCGACGGCTCACCGGGCAGGACGACGTGATCGTCGGCATCCCCACGGCCGGCCAGGCGGCCGACGGGCTGGATACTCTCGTGGGCCATGCGGTCAACGTGCTGCCCCTGCGCGCGCGGGTGACCGGCGACCTGACCTTTTCCGCGCTGCTGCGCACGCTTCGCGGCGACCTGCTCGACGCCTTCGGGCACCAACGGACGACGCTGGGCCACCTGCTCGGCCAGCTCGCCCTTCCGCGCGACCCGGCGCGCCTGCCACTGGTCAGCGTGCTGTTCAACCTCGACGCGTGCATGGACGACACCACCGCGCGCTTCCCCGGGTTGCGCTTCGACGTGGCGGCGGTGCCGCGCGAGTACGAGAACTTCGAGCTGTTCGTCAACGCGGTGCAGACCGGCGATGGCCTGCGCCTGGAGTGCCAGTACAGCGCCGAACTGTTCGACGGCGCGACGGTGCAGGGCTGGCTCGATGCCTACGCGACGCTGATGCGCCACGCGGCGCTCGCGCCCGATGTACCGGCGATGACGCTGCCCCTGGTGTCCGACGCGGTCTACCGCGAACTGGCCGCCCTTCAGCCAGCGCCGACGCCGTTTCCCGAACTGCGCCTCGCGCACGAATTCTTCGAACGCCAGGTCGATCGCGCCCCGGAGCGTGCCGCCGTCCGCCATGCCGACCGTACGCTCAGCTACGCCGCGCTGGAATCGCGGGCCAACCGCGTCGCCAATGCCCTGCGCGACCGTGGTATCGGCCACGGCGACCTGGTGGGACTGTGCGTCGGCCGTAGCGTCGACATGCTTGCCGCCGTCCTGGGTACGCTGAAGGCGGGTGCCGGCTACGTACCGCTCGACCCGGCGTTTCCGCCCGACCGGCTGGCCTTCATGGCCACGGATGCCGCGCTGGCGGCGTTGCTGGTCGACGACCGCACGCCGGTACCCTTCGCCTTTCCCGGCGGCCGCGTGATGGCGCTGGACGGTGACGAGGTGGCCGCCGCGTCGTTCGAACGTCCCGAACGCGACCGCCGCGCGGCCACGCCGGATTCGGTGGCCTATGTGATCTTCACCTCCGGCTCGACCGGTCGCCCCAAGGGGGTGCGCGTGCCACACCGCGCGGCCGCCAACTTCCTCACCGCGATGCAGCGCGTCCCCGGCATTGCGCCGGATGACCGCCTCGTGGCCGTCACCACGCTGTCCTTCGACATCGCTTTCATGGAGCTGCTGTTGCCGCTGACCAGCGGGGCGGAAGTGGTGATCGCCGGGCGCGACGACGTGCGCGACGGTGCGCAACTGCGCCGGCTCATCGAAGACAGCGACGCGACCATGATGCAGGCCACGCCCGCCGGCTGGCGCCTGCTGGTCGAGGCGGGCTGGCAGGGCCGCCCGGCGTTTCGCGCGGTGTCGGGGGGTGAGCCGCTGCCCGTGGATCTGGCCGAGGCCCTGCTCGAACGTTGCGGCGAGGTCTGGAACGGCTATGGCCCCACCGAGACCACCGTGTACTCGACGTTCTGGCGGGTGTCCGACCCGCGGTCGGGCATCTACATCGGTCGCCCGATCGCCAATACGACGGTGCACGTGCTCGACGACCACGGCATGCCGTGTCCGCTCGGCGTGCCCGGCGAACTGTACGTCGGTGGCGCGGGTGTGACGCTGGGTTACCTCGATCGCCCCGATCTCACGGCAGAACGCTTCGTGACCGATCCGTGGTCGGACATGCCCGACAGCCGCATGTATCGCACCGGCGACAAAGGCCGCTGGCTGTCCAACGGCTTGCTGGAGCACCTTGGCCGCCTGGATTTCCAGGTGAAGGTGCGCGGCTACCGGATCGAGCCGGGTGAAATCGAAGCCGCGCTCGCCGACTCGCCCGACCTCGCCCGCGCGCTGGTCATCGCCCGCGAGGACCGCCCAGGCGACGTGCGACTGGTGGCGTACGTGGTGGCGCGACCCGGCCGCACGGTCGACGAAGACGGGCTGCGTGGCCGCCTGCGCTCGCGCCTGCCGGACTACATGCTGCCGCAGCACATCGTGGTGCTCCCGGCCATGCCGCTTCTGCCCAACGGAAAGACCGACCGGGCGGCGCTGCCACCGCCGATGGCACCGTCTGCCACGGAGCGCGGCGAACGCATCGCGCCCCGCGGCGACGCGGAACGGCGTGTCGCCGCGGCGATGGAAACCGTGCTGTGCCTTCCCGACCTCGACGTGCGCGACGACTTCTTCGCCCTGGGCGGGCACTCCTTGCTCGCCGCGCAACTCACCGCCCGGCTGAACCGTGAGTTCGGCGTCTCGTTATCGTTCCGCACGCTGTTCGACGCCCCCAGCATCGAACAGTTGGCCGCCACCCTCCAGACGCTCTCGGGCCATGAAGCCGAGGCGGTGGAGCCGATCGTGGCGCGCGAGACGCAAGACCGCGCACCCCTCTCCTTGATGCAGCGGCGCCTGTGGGCGCTGGAGACCATGCAGCCGGGCCGCGTGACCTACAACGCGCCCTCGGCGCACCGCCTGCGCGGCCGGCTCGACGAACACGCCTTCGAGATGGCGTTCCAGGCGCTCATACAGCGCCAGCCCGCGATGCGGACGGCCTTCCAGGAGCATGACGGGGAGATCGTGCAGGTGGTGCAGCCCCGGCTCGAGCATCGCCTGTTTCCCGCGGAGGACCTGAGCCATCTCGCCCCGCCTGAGCGCGAAGCGCGACTGATGGCGCGCCTTCAGCAACTCACCGACACCCCGTTCGATCTCGGCGTGGCACCACTGTTCAGCGCACGCCTGTTCCGCCTCGCCGACGACGAACACGCCCTGTTCTTCATGCCGCACCACATCATCTGGGACGGCTGGTCGTTCGACATCTTCTGCAACGAGCTGTCGTCGCTCTACCGGGCGTTCGCCGCCGGCGATGCCTCGCCGCTCGCCCCGCTTGCCGTCACGTATGGCGATTTCGCCCAATGGCACACGCGGTGGCTCCAGACGCCCGCGTTCGAGGCGCAGCTCGACGTCTGGCGCGATCGCCTGGCCGGCATGGGCGCCATTCGCCCCTTGCCGACGGACCATCCGCGCCGTCCGGGTATGTCAGGCCTGGGACGCACGCAGTGGATACGCGTCGACCGCGATACCACTCAGGCCCTGCACGAGGTCGCCCGGCAAGCCGACGCCACGCTCAACATGACCCTGCTGGCCCTGTACTACGCCATGTTGTCCAGCTCCGCCGGCCAACGCGACCTCGTGGTGGGCACGCCGGTGCGCGGACGCAACCAGCCCGAACTCGAAGCGGTGATGGGGTATTTCAACAACCTGCTGCCGTTGCACGTGCATGTCGACCCGTCGCTCTCGTTCGTGGAATTCGTGCGGCAGGTCAAGCGTATCGCCCTGGATGCGTTCGGCCACCCGGACGTGCCCCTGGAGTACCTCCAGCGCGAACTGAAGATCGGGCATGGCAGCGGCGCCACGCTTTACCAGGCGCTGTTCTCGTTCCAGGATGCCCGCCAGCGCACGATCGACTGGGGCGGTCTGGCCCATGAGCAGATCCTGCTGTTCCAGAGCGCGGCCACCGAGGACATGGGGCTTTGGTTCCTCGAGAACCACGCCGGCATGGTCGGCGGTGTGACGTACAACGCTGACCTGCTGCGCGACGACACCGCGAGGCTCATGCGCGAACGCTACCTAGGCATGATGCACACGGTCATCCGCGATCCGTCGATCGCCGTCGGCTGCCTCATCGCCGCGACCGGCGACGAGCGCGACCGCATGCGCGCCTGGAACGCCGATCCCACGGACGCTCCCCGGAATGTTCTCGACGCGATCGATGCCCATGTCGCGGCCTCGCCGGGCGATGTGGCCCTTCGCCTCGATGGCCGCGCGGTCACATACGCGACGCTGCAGGCGCACAGCCTGCGGCTGGCCCGGGCAATGATCGAGCGCGGCGCACGCCCGGGGCGTACCCTCGGCCTCTGCGTGGCGCCCGGCGAAACCCACCTCATCGCGCTGCTCGCGGCGATGCGTACGGGCGCGACGGTGCTGATGCTCGACCGCGCCGCGCCCGCGGCGCACCTGCGCGACGTGGTCACAGACGCCCGTGCGACCCTGATGGTCGGCGACGCCGCGCTCGAAACGCTGCTCGACTGGCCCGCCGATTGCGCAGTATGGACCGACCGCGCGATCGGCGACGACGGCGATCCGATGCCCCGTCCCGCCGTCGCCGACGAGGCGCCGCTGATCGCGTGGTACGGCGTCGGCGCCGACGCGCGTGCTCGGGGGGCGGCGCTTTCATGGAACGCCACCGCGCGTCTGGTCGACGTACTCGGCGGCCTGGTCGCGCCGTCACCCGGGCAAACCGTGTCGGGTGACGCGTCGCCGGCCGATCCGTTTTCGGTGCTCGCGCCACTCGTCGCGCTGACGCGTGGCGCGACCTGGGTGGGCGACAGCCCCCATGGCCGTGCGGACGTCCGGGTCGTCTGTGCCGGTCCGATGCCCCGGCTGGAACGCGGGCAGGAGGCATGGCACCTCTTCGGCGAAGCGTCGGTGGCGCCCGTCATCACGCTCGGCCGAACGGCCCTTGATGGCGAAGGCGTGCACGAGGGTCGCCCGATGCCTGGATGCGCCACGTCGATCGTGGACGACGACGGCGAGCCGTGCCCCATCGGTGCGGCGGGTGCCATCGTGGTGAGCGGCCCGGCGATCGCCCAGCCCTTCGGCCGGCGAGCCCACCCGCAACACGGCGCCTCAGGCACGCATGCCACCGGCTATAGCGGGCGTTGGCTCGGCGCGGGGCGTGTACAGGTCCTTGGACGCGACGGCCGCCGTGTGCGATGCCACGGCATGGACATCGAGCCGGCGGCGATCGAGACCGCGCTGCTCGCGCGGCCGGGTATCGTCAAAGCGCTGGCGGTCGCCCGCCACGACACCGCCGGCACCGTGCGCGTGGACGCCTACGTGGTCGGCGCGCCCGGGATACCGGTAGACGCCGCGCAACTTCGGGCGGCCCTGGCGGACACGCTCCCGTCGTGGGCGATGCCCACCCACCTCGCGGCGCTGGAGGCCTTTCCCCTCCTTCCCCATGGCGAGATCGACACCGACGCACTGCCGCTGCCTGCACCGGTCGGCACGGACGCCGTGGACCACGACCTCACGCCTCGCACCGACCAGGAACGCCTGCTCGCGTCGGTATGGCAGGAGCTGCTCGGCATGCCCCGCGTGCGTACGAGCGACAACTTCTTCGACGTCGGCGGTCATTCGTTGCTGGCGGTGGACATGGCCACGCGCGTGCACAAGCTCACCGGGATACCGATGAACCTGCTGGACATCGCCAACGGCACGCTCGGCACGCTCGCGGCGGATCTGGCGGCCACGCCGCCCGCGGCATCGACGAAGCCGCGTGGTTTCTTCGGTCGCCTGCTGCACCGACGTTGACCGATACGACGGGGGATAACGCCATGACCCACATCGCCTGGTTCCTTTGCTGGTCGTCCGCGGTCCTGCTGGTCCACGTCTTCGTGGGCTATCCGGCGCTCGTGGCGTGCCTGGCGCGCCTGCGTCCCTTGCGGATCGAACGGCGCGCGGCCGTGCCGAGCGTGACCGTGGTGATCGCCGCGCACGACGGCGCAGCCTGGGTACGCGCCAAGCTGGCCAACCTGCGCGCGCTGGACTATCCGCAGGGGAGCATCGAGATCGTGCTGGCCTGCGATGGCTGCACCGACGACACCGCGGCGCTGGCCCGGCGCGTCGTCGACGCACGGCTGCACGTGCTCGAGTTCGCGGTACGCCGGGGCAAGGCGGCCTGTCTCAACGACGCCGTCGCCGCCGCGCGTGGCGACGTGATCCTCTTTACCGACATCCGCCAGCGCCTGGCCCCGAGCGCGCTGCGCGAACTGGTGGCGAACCTCGCCGACCCGTCGGTGGGCGTGGCCGGTGGCGAGTTGCACATGGAAAACGTGCGAGGCAGCTTCGCCCAGGGCGTGGATACCTACTGGCGCTACGAAAAGGCCATCCGCCACGCCGAAAGCCGGTCCGGCTCGACCATCGGCGTGAGCGGCGCGCTGTACGCGATGCGCCGCGACCTGTTCGAGCCCCTGCCCGCCGGCACCGTGCTCGACGACGTGCTGGTGCCGATGCGCGTGGCCGCGCGCGGTTACCGGGTGATCGTCGAGCCGCGCGCCATCGCCTGGGACCAACCGTCCCGCCATCCCCAGGACGAGCGCCGCCGCAAGATACGCACCCTCGCGGGCAACTACCAGTTGGTGCAACAGGCACCCTGGTTACTGATGCCGTGGAGCAACCCACTGTGGTTTCGCTTCGTGAGCCACAAGGTGCTGCGCCTGTTCGCGCCCTGGTTGATCGTGGCCTTCACGGTCGGTTGCGGCCTGCTGTTCAACCGCCACCCGATGTACGCGTCCGGCTTTCTCGGCGTCGTCTTCGCCGCGTTCGCGGTCGCGCTCGCCCGCCTTCGCCCCACCCTGGGCCGGTGGCTGCCGCTACGCATCGCGGTGGCCTTCTTTTATCTCAACCTCTTCGCGGCACAGGCCCTGGTCGCCTTCGCCCGCCATCGAAGGCTGCATCTATGGTGACCGACCCGACCGCCCGCGGCGCACCCGGCATACGGGGCCGGCTCGGCGAGCTCTGCTACGCCAGCGGCCTGCTGCACTCGCTGCAAAAGGTGCGCGCGTGGTGGCAGCACGACCTGCGCATCCTCGCCTACCATCGGGTCATGCCGCTGCCCGATCCGGCGACCTACCCGTTCGACCTGGAACTGATCAGCACGCCGCCGCACGAGTTCCGCGAGCAGATGAAGCGGATCAAGCGCCATTTCCGCCCGATGCGGCTCACCGACGTTGCCGCCGCGCTCGATGCCGGGGAGGCGCTGCCGCCGGATACCGTCGCCGTCACGTTCGACGACGGGTACGACGACAACTACCACGTCGCCGCGCCGATCCTCGACGAGCTGGGCGTGCCCGCGACGTTCTTCGTATCGACCGGGCACATCGACAGCGGCAGGCCCTACGCCTATGACTGGCTGGTGCACATGATCCTGGTGACCGGGGCCCCGCGCCTCGCGCTCCCGGAACTGGGCATCGACGTGCCGATGCCCCGCGAACGGCCGCTGCGCCGCCGCCTCGCCGGCCAGGTGCTGCTGCGCATGAAGTGGCTCGACGCGCTCGGCCAGAGCGCGATGACCGAACGGCTGGAAGCGGAATGGAACCTGCCATCCGCCGACGCCCGCCCCAGGCAGTGCCGGCCCATGACCTGGGACCAGATCCGCGCCATGGAACGCGCCGGACTGGAGATCGGCTCGCATGGCGTGCACCACCGCATGCTGGCCCGCCTGCCGCTGGACGAGATGACGCGCGAGATCCGCCAGTCCAAGGCGACGCTCGATCGCGAGCTGGCCCAGCCCGCGATACTCATGTCGTATCCCGTCGGCGGGGACCGTGCCTACAACGACGCGGTGATCTCCGCGACGCGCAACGCGGGGTTCCGGCTTGCATGCAGCTATGTCTGCGGCACCAACGCGGAACCCTCGGAAAACCGCTATGCGCTCCACCGCCTGCCCGTGGAAAGCACCATGGGTCCGGGCTGGTTCGCGGCGATGCTCGCCCTGCCGCAGTGGATGACTTACCCGACCGTCGCCCACGAGGTGCGCGGACCGCAGGACGCCCCATGTTCCCCCTGATCCTCGTCTACGTGGTGCTCACCATCATCCGGCCGCAGGACTACGTGCCGGGACTGGACCTCGTGCCGATCCTGCCGGCGGTGCTGGTGCTGGCGTTCCTGGCCTGGCTGTTCTCCGGATCGAAGACCTTCGAGGCGCCGCAGTTCGTGATCCTGCCGGCGTTCCTGTTGATCCTGATGGTGTCGCAGGTCACCAACGGGTGGAGCGGCGGCGCCCTGGACGAACTCACCCGCTTCGGCCCGGTGGTGATCGCCTTTTTCGTGTTTGGCGCGGCATGCACCACGCAGCGCCGCGTGAGCGTGGCCATGGCGGTGTTCACCCTCTGCGCCGTCGTACTCGCCCTGCACGGCGTACAACAGGCGCGTACGGGCATGGGCTGGACGGGCATGCCGATCGGCGAAGGCGGGCGCATCCAGTACGTCGGTATCTTCAACGACCCCAACGACCTCGGACTGCTCTTCGTCGCAACACTGCCGATGGCGATGTTCCTCGCGCGTCCCGGGCGGGGCGTGGCGCGCGTCTTCTGGCTGGGCTGTGCGTCGCTGCTGCTTTACGGCACGTACCTCACCAATTCGCGCGGCGCGATGCTTGCCGTGCTGGTGGTCGGGGGAGGCTACCTCTGGTACCGGCGCGGCCTCGTCACGGCCGGCTTGCTCGGGGTCGTGGGGCTAGCGGCGATGAAGGTGCTGTCTTCGCGCATGGACGAACTCGACGCGGGGGAAGAGTCCGCCGCCGGCCGTGTCGATGCGTGGTATGCCGGGCTGGAGATGTTCCGCGACCATCCCTTGTTCGGCGTGGGCGCGGGCAACTTCACCGAATACAACGAACTGACCGCGCACAACTCGTTCGTGCTCGTACTGGCGGAAACCGGCTTCGCGGGCTTCGTGGTGTGGCTGGCGTTCGTGGGCTACGGCTTCTGGATGATGCTCACGGTGGTCCGTCACCGTCCGCCCGAGACGCCGGCCGCCCAGGTCGCCGCGGCTTGGGTGGCCGAGCGGCAGATGGCGCTGACGCTTCTGCTGTCGCTGTGCGGCCTGTTTTCGGCCGCGTTCTTCCTCAGCCGCAGCTACATGGTGGTGCTCTACCTCATCGCGGCCATGGTCGCCGGCTATTACGTCGGCGCCCGTCGCCGCTGGCCGGACCTGCCCGTGTTCCGACTCGCCGACGGCGGCTGGCGCTGGCTACCCGCCGGCGCCTGCGGCGTCGCCTTCATTTTCGCGCTCGTCGCCGTGCTGCTGCGGACTACCTGACATGAGCTTCTACGCCCGCGCCCTTCGGCACGTCATCTGGCCGGCCTACGAAGGCGGCCTGCGCCGTCGCGGTACGCCGGCCCACATGCGCCGCTACGAACGCGACCAGTGGCTCGCGCCCGACGATCTGCGCACGCTCCAGTTCGAGCGGCTGCGCCGGCTGATCCATTGGTGCCATCGCGAGGTGCCTTACTACCGACGTCGCTGGGACGCGCTCGGCATCACACCCTTCGACATCCGCCGGCCGGAGGACATCGCCTTGCTGCCGGTACTGACCAAGGCCGACATCCGCGACAACTTCGAGGACATGAAAGCGGTGTCGTTGAAGGATTCGCTCGCCTATAAGGCTACCGGCGGATCCACCGGCGAGCCTCTGCGTTTCGGCTTCACCCGCGAGAGCAACGACCGCCGCGTGGCCGTGATGTGGCGCGGGTACGGCTGGGCCGGTTCGCGCATGGGACGGCGCACGCTGTTCCTGTGGGGTGGTCCGGTCGGCACGCGACGCCGTGCGCAGGCCTGGAAAGACCGTGCCTACGACGCGGTGTTCGCGCGACGGATGCTCGACAGCTTTCCCATGAGCGAGTCGAACATGGCCGATTACGCTGACGCGATCGACGCCTACCGGCCCGAGGTGATCGTGGGTTACGTCGGTCCGCTCGTGCGCCTGGCCGAGTGGCTGCTGGCCACCGGGCGACGCGTGGCAACGCCAGCGTCGATCATCGGGGCCGCCGAAGCGTTGCATCCGTTCCAGCGCGAGATCATCCAGCGCGCCTTCGGCGCGCCGGCCTTCAACACCTACGGTTGCCGCGAGTTCATGCTCATCGCCTCCGAGTGCGAACACCGCGATGGGCTGCACGTGAACGCCGACCATCTGATCGTGGAGACGTTGGGCGACGACGGGTCGCCCGTACGCCACGGCAGCGGCGAGGTCGCGATCACCGACCTGTTCAACCACGGCATGCCGTTCATCCGCTACGTCAACGGCGACATGGCGACGCCGCGGGCGCGACGCTGTGCGTGCGGGCGCGGGCTGCCGATGCTCGATGCCGTGGACGGCCGCAAGCTCGATGCCATCCGTACGCCGGATGGGCGGATCCTCCCGGGCGAGTTCTTCCCGCACATGCTGAAGGACGTTCCCGGGCTGACCCGCTTCCAGCTGGTGCAGCGCCAACTGGACCGCCTGGACCTGTCCATCGTGCGCGGCCGCGCGTTTGACGACGCCTCGCTCGACTACATCCGGCGCGAAGTCACCCGCGTGCTCGGCGATCGCGCCTCGTTGCATTGCCACTTCGTCGACGACATCCCCCTCACCCGCAGCGGAAAGCTGCGGGTCACCGTTTCGGAGCTTGTCCCGTGAACCTCACCCACTTCGTGGAGAACCTCAATCGCGGCGGCCTGGAGCGGATGGTGCTCGACCTCGTGAAGGCCCAGCATGCTCACGGCGATCGCGTCCAGGTGGTATGCCTTTACGACAGGGGCGTGCTGGCCGACGAGCTCGACGCGCTGGGTATTCCGGTGCATGCCTGCGGCAAACGCGACGGACTTGACCTGCGCGCGATCGCGCGCGCGCGGCTCCACCTCGCCGCGCACCGCACCGAGGTGCTGCACACGCACAACGCCGTCGCCCATTACCAGGCGGTGCTGGCCGCCGTGGGGCTGGGCATCCGACAGGTCATCAACACGCGGCACGGCATGGGCGCGGCGCGGAAGCCGGGCCGACGCGAATGGTTGTTCCGCCGGGCCATGCGGTCGACCGATACGGTCGTGACCGTTTGCGAAGCCGCCCGTGCCGACGCCATCCGCCTCGGCATCGCACCGTCGGCCAAGACCTGCGTGGTGCCCAACGGTATCGTCGTGGATCGCTTCGACCTCGCATCCGACACCATGCACGAACGCCTGGCACGCATGATCAACGTGCCGGTGGGCACGCGCATCGTCGGCACCGTGGGCCGGCTCAACTGGACCAAAGACCACGCCGGGCTCATCCGTGCGTTTCGTGCCGTGCGTCGCCAACGTCCGGACACCGCCCTGGTGATCGTGGGCGACGGCGAACTGCGCGACGCCTTGCGGCATATCGCGTTCGACGAAGGCGTGGCCGGCAGCGTGCACTTCCTGGGCGATCGCGGCGACGTGCGCGAGCTGTTGCAGGGCATGGACCTCTTCGTGCTGTCGTCGGTCACCGAGGGCTATTCCATGGCGCTGCTCGAGGCCTGCGCCACGGGCCTGCCGATCGTGGCCACCGACGTCGGCGGCAACGCGGAAATCGTCCGCGACCGCCGCACCGGCCGTATCGTGCCCGCGGCCGACCCGACGGCCCTGGCCGAGGCCATGCGCGAGATGCTGCACGCCACGCAGCAGGCGTCCGGGCTGGGCCAGGCCGCAAGGGCGTGGGTCGAAACCCACGGCTCGCTGGAACGGATGGCCGCGCGCTACGGGCAACTCTATTTCGGCGGCGTGGAAACCTGCCCATGAAAGTGCTGGTGATCACCAACCTGTTTCCCACCCCGTGGGACCCCCGCCGCGGCACGTTCAACCGCCAACAGTTCCAGCGCCTCGCCCGGCGCCATGCGGTACACGTGCTGACCGCCGTGGATTTTCGCGAACGCCTCGGCCCACGCCAGGCGGACGCGAACGTGCCGGGCATCCACACCGACCATTTCACGTTCTACCACCCCCCGGGCGTGGGCAGGTGCCTCAACGCGGTGTGTTTTTTCCTGTGCGCCCTGTGGCAGCGCGGCCGTGCCCTGCGCGCCGCGCGTTATGACGTGCTGCTGGCCAGTTGGGCCTTTCCCGATGCCGTGGCCGCGGGCTGGATCGCGCGACTGTTGGGCATCCCCTACGTGGTCAAGGTGCACGGCAGCGACCTGAACGTGCAGGCCCAGGCGCGTCTTCGCCGGCCCCAGGTCCGCCAGGCCATGCGCCATGCCGGCGGCGTCGTGGCGGTGAGCAAGGCCCTCGCGGCGAAGGCCGTGGCGCTCGGGGCGCCCGCCGCGTGCGTGGAGACCGTCTACAACGGGGTGGACGCGTGGCTGTTCCATCCCGGCGACCGCGCCGCCGCGCGCCGCAAGCTCGGGGTGCCACCCGAGGTGCCCCTCGTGCTCTATGTCGGCAACCTGAAAACCAGCAAGGGATGCCACGACCTCGTCAGCGCGTTCCCGGCGCTGGCCGCGCGCCACCATGACGCGCGGCTGGTCTTCGTCGGCGACGGCCCCGATCGTGCGAGCCTGGCGGCCGCGGCGCGGTCAGTCTGTGGCGAGCACGTGCGTTTTCAGGGCGCGTGCGAGCACGCGGCGCTGGCCGACTGGTTTCGCGCCGCCGACCTGCTCTGCCTGCCCAGCCATAACGAAGGCGTGCCCAACGTGGTGCTCGAAGCGATGGCCTGCGGCACGCCCGTGGTCGCCACGGCCGTCGGCGGCATTCCCGAAGTGTTGCCTGCCCTGGCGGGCATCCTCGTACCCCCGCGCGATCCGCGCCGCCTGGGCGTCGCGTTGGTCGACGCCCTGGAGGGTCGCTTCGACGCCCACGCCATCGCCGCCCACGCCGCCGCCTTCCGCTGGGACGACAACATCGACCGTCTCGAACGAATGCTGGAGCGGGTCGCGGCACGCCCATCACTGCGCATGAGCGCCAACGCATGATCCGCCGGCCGAAAAAGCACGACCTCCTGGGCCTGCTGCCCGATACGCTGGTGCTGACCCGCACGCGCGACAGCGCCTTGCGCTATCTCACCTTCGACGACGGACCGGACCCCGAGCACACGCCGGACCTGCTCGACGTCCTCGCCCGCCACGGGGTGAAGGCGAGCTTCTTTCTGGTCGGCGAGAAGATCGAGGCCTACCCGGCGATCGTCGCGAGGATCGTCGCCGAGGGGCACATGGTCGGCAACCATTCGTACAGCCACTGGTCGTTCGCCCGCATGGATATCGCAAAACAGCTTGAGGAGGTGTATCGCACCGACGCCTTGCTGCGCCGCTTCGACGACCGTCCGCATCACCGCATGCGACCGCCGAGCGGCTACGTGGGCGCGCGCCTGTTCATGCACTTCGCCGCACACCGGCGCAGCCTCGTCTACTGGTCGTACGACAGCCTCGATTACCAGGACCGCCCCGTCGACGATCTCATCGCCCGCCTGCTCGATCAGCCCCCCGGGCCCGGCGATATCGTGCTCATGCACGACGACAGCGACAAGGCCGCGCGAGCCCTCGACCGCGTGCTGCCCGCGTGGCACGCCCGCGGCATGCGCTTCGCCGCGCTGCCGGGAAATGCGCCATGAACATTCTTTATCACCATCGCACGCGGGGCCGACACGTGGAGGGTGTGCATATCCGCGGCATCGTGCAGGCGCTGCGCGAACTGGGCCACCGCGTGGCGGTGATGTCGTTTCCCGGGGCCGACCCGGAGCGCGAGCCGGACGAGCCCTCGGGCGGCGGCACGCCGGGACGCGTCGCGACATGGGTGACGCGCCTGCCGGGCGCCGTGTTCGAACTCTTCGAACTGCTCTACAACGCGGTGACCGTGGCGCGGATGGCCTGGGCGTGGCGCCGCGGCGCCCCGTCGCTGGTCTACGAGCGCTATTCGCTGTTCCTGTTCGCCACGGTGTGGCTCGCGCGACGGCGCGGCGTGCCTATCGTGCTGGAGATCAACGATTCGGCCCTGGTCGACCGGGTGCGCCCGCTGACCATGAAAGGCGTGGCCCGCCGCATCGAACGGTGGTGCCTGCGCCACGCCACGGGCCTGGTATTCATCTCGACCTACTTCCGCGACCAGGCCCGCGCGGCGTATGGCGACATCGCCCCTTCGGTGGTGTCGCCCAACGCGGTCGACCTGCCCCGTTTCGACCCGGCGCGCTTCGACCGCGCCAGCCTGCGCCGCGAACGGGGCCTGGAAGGACGCACGGTGTGCGGTCATATCGGTGCGTTCGCGCACTGGCATGGCATGGACGCCTTCATCGACGCCATCGCCCACCGGCTGGCGGAGGCCCCCCACCTGGCCCTTGTCTTCGTGGGCGACGGCAAGACCCTGCCGGCCGTGCGCGAGCGCGTGGCCGAGCGGGGGCTCGCCGATCGCGTGCTTCTGCCGGGACGCGTCCCCCACGACGCCGTCGCCAGCTGGATCGCCTGCATGGACTATGCCGTCCTGCCGAATTCCAATCACTACGGCTCGCCCATGAAACTGTTCGAATTCATGGGAATGGGAGTGGCCGTGGTGGCACCCGACTATGCGCCGGTGGCGGAAGTGATCGACGACGGGCGGACCGGCTGGCTGTTTCCGCGCGGCGACGACGCCGCGTGCGTGGAGCGCGTGCTCACCCTGGCTTCCCTGGGTGACGAACGGCGCCGCGTGGGCGAGGCCGCGCGTGCCTACATCGCCAGCGAACGGCAGTGGCGCAACAACGCCGAGCAGTTGCTGACGCTGGTGCCGGGCGGAGCCGCCGCATGATCCTGCTCGCCGCCGGGCTGCTCGCCGTGGCCGCCGCCGTGGTCCTGGCGATCCGCGCGCGCAACATGCAGTACTGGCTGTGGGGCTATCTCACCCGCGTCCGCCCACCGCGGGTGCAGGGTCCGGTGCACGTGCTGTTCTGCTTTGTCGACCACTTCGAGCCTAACTGGGGCCGGGTCGACCTGCCTACCCAGCGGCGGCGCGTGGATCGCTGGTGCCACGACTACCGTGCCATGGCGTCGCGCCATCGCGATGCCGACGGGCGCGTGCCGCAGCACAGCTTCTTTTATCCGGAAGAAGAGTACCTGCCCGAGCACCTCGACAAGCTCCAGGCGCTCTGCGCCGACGGCTATGGCGAGATTGAAATCCACCTGCATCATGACAACGACACCCCCGAGAACTTCGTCGCGACGATCGACCGCTTCAACCGTCTGCTGCACGAGCGGCACGACGCCCTGCCGCGCGATCCGAAGACCGGTCAGCTGCGTTTCGCCTTCATCCATGGCAACTGGTGCCTGGACAACTCGCGTGCGGATGGTCGATGGTGCGGCATCGACAACGAACTGGTGCTGCTACGCGAGCTGGGCTGCTACGCCGATTTCACCCTGCCCTCCGCGCCGAGCGAGACGCAGACGCGGATGTCCAACGCCATCTACTACGCGACGGACGATCCGCACCGACCGAAATCGCACGATACCGGCGTCCGCATGCGGGTAGGCGGTCAACCCAGCGGCGACCTGCTGATCATCCAGGGCGTGCTCGGGCTGAACTGGAAACACCGCCGCTTCGGTGTCATTCCGCGCATCGAGAATTCCGATGTGCGTCGCGGCTGTCCGCCCACCCGCGATCGCGTCGACCAGTGGGTTCGCACCGGCGTGCATGTGCAGGGGCGTCCCGAATGGGTCTTCGTGAAGGTGCACACGCACGGCACGCAGGAGCGCGACATGGACACGCTGCTGGGCAAGCCGGTCGACGACATGCATGCCTACCTGGAATCGCATTACAACGACGGCACGCGCTACGTGCTGCATTACGTGACGGCGCGTGAGATGTACAACATCGCGAAGGCCGCCGAAGCCGGGCGCGTCGGCAATCCGAATCGCTACCGCGATTTCGAGCTGGGCAAGCCGGGCAACGGGGCGGTGCGGCAGCCCCAGGACATGGGAGCGTCCGAAGTCCAGGACGACACCGCCTCGCGTTGATCGGGTAAGAGCGGACGGTGTCCGCGAATGCTCTGCTCGCCTTGGGCTGGCTACCGCCGGATCGTCGATGCGATCGGCTCCCGCCCCTGCGGTAGCCGGGTGCTCGCGTGACCGGATGTCCACACGATGACCTTCGTTGTCATCGATAAGCCATTCTGGCCGAAAAAGCCTATCGATCCCCTGGTGCGCCGCGTCAGCCGACTTCGGCCATGGAGCACACGTTTTCCCAAGAATATCTGCCGCATCGCGCCATCGGCTCTTCACTTTCCGCGTCACATTTGACCATGCCGAGGTATAGACAACGTTGTCATGCAGGACTAAACCGGACTCGCTTTTCGCACGTTCGGCAGTACCTCGGGGGAAGGCATGCACCTTCCCTTCGCGTTGCGTCATCACTCGACCAGGGAGACACACCATGTTCTTGAAGACACGCACATCGCGCCCCGGCGCGGTCGTCGGCGGTTGCGCGGGCACGCTCGGCGTCGCCATCGCGCTGGCCCTTTCCGCCATCGTTCCCACCGGCGTCGCCCACGCCGCCAGCGCCTGCGCGGCGAGCTGGAGCGCCGGCACGGTCTATACGGGCGGTAACGTCGCCAGTCGCAACGGCAGCAACTACATCGCCAACTGGTGGACGCAGGGCGACGACCCGGCCACGCACAGCGGGGGCGCGGGCAGCGGTCAGCCCTGGACGTCGCAAGGCAGCTGCAGCGGCAGCGGCGGCAGCGGCGGCGGCGGCGGCGGCGGCGGCGGTGGCGGTGGCGGCGATGGCGGCGGCAGCGGCGGCGGCAACCCCGGCAATCCGCCTCCGGGCGCGGGCGACCTGCTATTCAGCCCTTACAAGGACGTCACGATCAACATGGACTGGAACACCAACATCATGTCGTCGTCGGTCACCGGCACCCGCCTGCCCGTCGTCGGCTCCGGCAGCCTGGTGTCCACCCAGGTCCCCAACCTCGGCGCCTTGACCCTCGCCTTCGCCACCGGCGAATGCGGCAGCGAAAACTGGGGCGGCATTCCCGGACAGACCTTCGCCTCGGCGAACATCCAGCGCCTCAACAGCGCCGGGGTGAACTACGTCGTCTCCACCGGCGGCCAGGCGGGCGTGTTCACATGCGGCAGCGCGACCGGCCTGAGCAGCTTCATCGCGCGCTACAACAGCGCCCACCTCGTGGGTATCGACTACGACATCGAAGGCGGGCAGAGCGATGCGCAGTTGCAGGCGCTGGTCAACAACTCCGCCGCCGTGCAGGCCACCTATCCGAACCTGCGCTTCTCGTTCACGCTGGCCACGCTTGCGGCGTCCGACGGCAGCTACGGCGGCCTCAACGCCACGGGCGACAAGGTGGTCAAGATGATCCAGGCATCCAGCCTGAAGAACTACACCATCAACCTGATGACGATGGACTTCGGCTCGACCGGCCCCGGCCTTTGCGTCGTGGTCAACGGCAGCTGCGACATGGGCCAGTCGACGATCCAGGCGGTAAAGAACCTCCAGCACACCTACGGCATCCCGTTCTCGAAGATCGAAGTCACGCCGATGATCGGGGTGAACGATACCTCGAGCGAGATCTTCACGATCGCCGACATCGACAAGGTCACGACCTATGCGGAGGCCAATAAGCTCGCCGGCGTGCACTTCTGGTCGCTCGATCGCGACACGCCGTGTTCGCAGAGCACCGCGTCGCCGACCTGCAACTCGCTGCCGAGCACGAGCGTGTTGCAGTACACGAAGCGGTTCCTGAGCAACCTCGGGTACTGAGAGGACAAGGGGAGGCCGGCCCTCACCGGCTTCCCCTCACCGTCATCGTCCTGCCCCGACGCGGGGCGGTGGCACCTTTTCGGCAGTGCTGATCGCGCACGCCCCCGCGCGACGCCATCGAATGAGGACCAGTACGCACTTCAGGCAGCAATCGTGGGAATGGGATGCATCGGCAAGTGCTCTTGGGGCAGACTAATCCCACGGTCTTTGATTTCCCTCGTGGCAGGTTGGCGAGGGCTCGCCTCACACGTGCAGGCACTCTTCGAACGGAATCACCGATGACATCGCGGGGAGAACAGACAAGCCGGGTTCCGCTCGGACATTACGTCGCGGTCGCCGCCGCCTACGCGGCCTGCTACGAAGTGGCCCGTCATTTTTCGTTCTCCCACTGGATGCTCACCGCGGGCCTGCGCCTCGCGTGCCTACTGCTCGTGCCCCGACGCTTCTGGCCCGCCCTCGTCGTCGGCGAGGCGTTGCCCATGACCGAATCGGCGCTCTTGTGCCTGCAGGATTTCGGCGCGGTGTGGACGGTCTTCGCCTCGATGCCGGTGATGTTGCTCTGCATGCCGGTCGTCGCCGCCATACGTCGACGCATGGCCATGTACGACGACGGCGGCCGCCCCCATATGTCGACGATCCTCGCCGCGACCCTCGCCTGTGCGATCGTCACGGCGCTGCGAAACGACATCGGCGTCTTCATCGTCTATCTCGCCCGGCCCGACGGCATGACCGCCTGGTGGAACGAGGCCTTGCCTGACTTCATGGCCTACCTGCTGGGCAGCTACCTCGGCGCGCTCACCCTGACGCCCGTGCTCGTCGCCATCCGCTACAGCGTCGGCCTCCGGGGTCACAGCGTTCACGACGCCATCCGTCATCCGCTGCTGCGCGATACGCTGTTGCTGGCGGTGCCCCTCGTGATGTGCCTGGTCGTCGCGATCGGCACGCACCACAAGGGTGTCCGCGAACTGGCGCGCGTCGCGATGATCGTGCCGGTAATGGTCGCTACCGCACGGCATGGATGGACCGGTGGTGCGGTGGCCGGCATGCTGGCGAGTATCGCCATGGCCGCGACCACCACCGCGTTGCTCGATCCGGCCGTGATCCGCGCCCAGGTCATCCTCTCGCTCGTCATTTCCGGCGCGATGGTGGCGGGCGTCCGAATCGCGCGACGCGCCATCCGGACGCCATGACTCACTTGAAGCTGATGTTGCACTCGCGCGGGTTATCGCAATGCCCGGCGTCGGCCACTTGGACGGGAGCCTTTCCCGTGATGGCCAGCCAGATCTGATCCCATAGCGACATCGACGCGCCCGCGGCGAACGCGGGCGTCGCCGAGGCGACGAGCAGCATGGCGACAGTCAAACGAAACATGCGTTTCATGGCATTCCTTTCTCAGGTGATGGGACGGGCCCGGCATCTGGCCGTGGCGCGCCCATGATCGCACCCCGGGACACCCAGGAATGCCCGCGAAGACGGCAGAAGCACACCGGAGTCGGGTTGAAGATGTGAATGAAAACGTTTACCTTTCATACGTTTAAAGCACCTGGACAGAACAGCCCCGCGTGCCGGCTCCTGTTACGAAAACGGCCTGACCGATTGCGATTTTGATCCTTTTTCACCAGTAAACATCAAATTCATTGACAACGTTGTCACGTGCGGGAAAAACTCAGGGACGTATACCGCGCCCGCGAGCCTCATCCGATGCCCGTCGCGCGGGTCGTCGACGCGTGAGGCTTTTTCGATGGGGACACTTGCCAATCACCCGACCGCCCTGCCCTTGTCGCAGGCGGCGAGGCCGATTCTCGCGGCGGACGTAGGCGGTACGCACGCGCGGGTGGCGCTCGTCGCCCAGGGCGTCGACGCAAGGGCTCCCGTGCAGGTGCTCTGCCACCATCGCTACGTCGGCGCGGAGTGGCCCAGCCTCGCCGCCATCCTCCATGATTTTCTCGGCAAGCACGCCGCGTCGGCGCCGCAGGGGGTGGAACGCTGCGCCATCGCCATCGCCGGATTCGTGCTGGGCGACAGCGTCGCCAACAGCAACCTGCCATGGCGCGTCTCGCTGTCGGAGATCCGCTCCACGCTTGGCACCGACACGCTCGAAGTGGTCAACGATTTCGAGGCCGTGGCCTATGCGAGCCAGTTCGTCGATCGCACCGAGGCCACGACCATCCTCCCGGGCCAGCCGGCCGACCCGCGCTCGCCCGTGATCGTGATGGGCCCGGGCACCGGCCTGGGGTCGGCCGTGCTGCTGCCCGGCGCGCCGCATGCGCAGGTGCTCTCCACCGAAGCGGGCCAGATCGCGCTGGCGCCGGGGGACGAGGTGGAAACCGGGATATGGCGCATCCTCGCGCGCTCGCGCCCGTATGTCTCGTACGAAGCGATCATTTCCGGCCCCGGCCTGCTCAACACCTATCGCGCCGTGTGCGAGCTGCGCGGTGGCGAGCCCTCGCTGACCACGCCGGACGCGGTGAGCGCCGCGGGTATCGCGGGCTCCGACGATGCCGCGCGTACCGCGCTGGACGTCTTCTGCGCGGTGCTTGGCGGCTTCGTCGGCGACCTGGCGATGCTGTATGGCGCGCGCGGGGGCATCTTCCTCGCTGGCGGCATCCTGCCTCAGATGCGTGAGTTCCTGCTGGCCAGCCGCTTTGGCGAACGCTTCTTCAACAAGGGTGTGATGCGGCCGTTCCTCGAACAGGTGCCGGTCTGGCTGGTCGACCACGGTCATCTCGGCGTCGTGGGCGCCGCCACGCTGCACCCGGGCGCGCGCGTCGGCGCCAGTCACTGATCCGATCCGCCGCCGGACGGCGGCCACCTGGCGAACGCCGCACGGAGGACCCGCTTTCCATGATCCACGGCATGAAGATCCTCGGCCTGACCGCCGCCCTGCTGGCCGGCGGCATCGCCCATGCCGCCACGCTGCCGCTCATCCCCCTGCCCGTCGAGGCGCGACAGGCCGACGGCTCGCTGACGATCGACGCGCACACGACGATCGCGTATCCACCCGGCGACTCCGCCGCCGAAGCGGCCGCCCGCTACGTCGCCGATGAGTTGCACCGCAGCCGCGGCCTGGCGCTCGCAGTGACGCCGACGAGCCATCCGGCGCGCGGTGCCGTCGTCTTCGCCACCGACGCCAACGCGACGGTGGACAAGCCCGAGAGCTACACGCTCGACGTGGACGAACATGGGGCGCGCATCGTGGCCCGCGACGGCGCGGGCCTGTTCTACGGCGCGGTGACGCTGTGGCAACTCGCCACCGCGGACGGTCGCCAGGGCGCCGCCACGATCGGCGACGTCGCCATCCGCGACTGGCCGCGTTTTCCGTGGCGCGGACTCATGCTCGACGTGGTACGCCATTTCCAGGACGTCGAACAGGTCAAGCGCGTCATCGACGCGATGGCCGAGCACAAGCTCAACGTGCTGCACTGGCACCTTACCGACGACCAGGGATGGCGCATCGAGATCCGCCGTTATCCCCGGCTCACCGCCATCGGCGCGTGGCGTACACCGCCCGGCGCCGGCACGCACGGCGTACCGATGCGTTACGGCGGCTTCTACACGCAGTCGCAGATCCGCGACGTGGTCGCCTATGCCGCCGCACGGCACGTCACCGTGGTGCCCGAACTCGACATGCCCGGGCACGCCCAGGCGGCCGTCGCCGCCTACCCCGAACTCGTGGGCGTGACCGGCGAGCGACCCGCCGTGTCGGTCGACTGGGGCGTCAACCCCTACCTCTACAACGTGGACGACACGAGCTTCACCTTCATCGAAAACGTCCTCGACGAAGTAATGGCACTGTTTCCTTCCACGTACATCCACCTCGGCGGCGACGAGGCGGTGAAAGACCAATGGAAGAACTCGCCCGCGGTGCAGGCGAAGATGGCGTCGCTGGGCCTCACCAGCGAAAACGCGTTGCAGAGCTGGTTCACCGATCGCCTGGGCGATTACCTCGGCAAGCACGGCCGCCGTCTCATCGGCTGGGACGAGATCCTCGAAGGCGGCCTGCCCCGCACCGCCTCGGTCATGTCGTGGCGCGGCGTGGAAGGCGCCGTGGACGCGGCGAAGAAGGACCATGACGTGGTGCTCGCGCCGGCCGGATGGATGTATTTCGACAACCACCAGAGCGACCGTGCCGACGAACCCAGCGGCCGCCTCGCGCCCTTGCCGCTCGAACGCGTCTACGGGTTCGAACCGGTGGACCCGTCGTTGACGCCCGAACAGGCCCGCCACGTGCTCGGCACCGAAGCCGCGCTGTGGAGCGAGCTGCTGCCGTCGGCGTGGCATGTGCAGCATGCGCTGTTCCCGCGCATCGACGCGATGGCCGAAGTGGCGTGGTCACCCGCGTCGGCCCGCGACTGGACCGGTTTCCTCCTGCGGCTTCCCGCCCAGGTCCGGCGCTACCGTGCCCTCGACCTCGCCGCCTCGGACACGGCCTTCGCGCCGGGCATCCATGTCGACCCGCCCCTGGCCGACGTGCTCGCCTCGGGCAAGGCCACGGTACGCCTCGACAACCAGACCGGCTTCGGCCGCCTGCGTTACACCACCGACGGCAGCACGCCGGACGGCGCGTCGCCGATCTATACCGCACCGTTCACCGTCACGCTCCCCGCCACCGTGCGCGCGATCGCGGTCGCGCCCGACGGCACGCCGATGGCGGCGGTGCGTTCGCGGGTGATCGACCGCGACCATCTGCTCACCCGGCGCAACGGCGAATTCCTCAAATGCGCCGACGGCGACCTCGGGCTGCGCCTGCCCTTGTTGCCCGACATCGGCGACCCGGCCGGCGCCACGTACGACGTCGACCTGTTCCATTCGTGCTGGATCTATCCCAAGGCGCCCCTGGATGGCGTCACGCGCGTGCGCGTCGAGGCGGCGCGCCTGGCCCGCAATTATGGCCTCGCCCACGATCAGTCCAAGGTGGTGTCCTACCCGAAGACGACCGCCAACGGCGAGCTGGAGATTCACCAGGACACCTGCGCCGGCCCGTTGCTCGCCCGCCTGCCACTGCCCGGCGGCAACGCCCTCGGCGCCTCGTTGCCCCTGGAGGGCACCATGGCCCGCGCCGCCGGACAGCACGACCTGTGCATGCGCTTCACGGCACCGATCGATGGCCCCCTCTACGGCCTGGGATCGGTCAAGCTCATCGTCGCACCCGAAAAGACCCCCCGATGATCGATCGTCGCCTTCTCCTGATGCCCCTCGCCGCGGCGTTGATCGGCACGGCGCATGCCGCCACGCCAGCCTCGCCCGAGCAACGCGCCGCCGAACTCGTCGCACGCATGAGCCTCGACGAAAAGGTGGCGCAATTGCAGAGCGGCGCCCCTGCGCTCAAACGTTTGGGCATCCCAGCGTACGACTGGTGGAACGAGGGCCTGCACGGCGCCGCGCGCGCGGGCTATGCCACGGTGTTTCCCCAGGCGATCGGTCTGGCCGCCAGTTGGGACCCCGACCTCATGCATGCCGTCGGCGACGTGGTCTCCCGCGAGGCGCGCGCCCGTTTCGACGCCATCGGCGCGGGACGAGACCACGGGCGTTACGAAGGGCTGACCATCTGGTCCCCCAACGTGAACATCTTCCGCGATCCCCGCTGGGGTCGCGGCCAGGAAACCTACGGCGAAGACCCCTACCTCACGGGGCGTCTCGCCGTGAGCTTCGTGCAAGGGATCCAGGGGCCCGATCCCGACCATCCCCGCGCCATCGCCACGCCCAAGCACTTCGCGGTGCACAGCGGCCCGGAAGCGGGGCGCCACGGCTTCGACATCGATGTCTCCCCGCACGACCTCGAGGCGACGTTCCTGCCGGCGTTTCGCGCAGCGGTGACCGAAGGCCGGGCGGGATCGGTGATGTGCGCCTACAACGCCCTGCACGGCACGCCGGTCTGCGCGGACGCGGGCCTGCTCGACGATACGCTGCGCAAGCACTGGGGCTTCACCGGCTACGTCGTCTCCGACTGCGACGCGGTCGACGACATGACCCAGTTCCACTACTACCGGCCTGACAACGCCGGATCGTCGGCGGCGGCGATCCAGGCCGGCACCGATCTGGATTGCGGCTACGCCTATGCCGAACTCGGCACGGCGGTGCGTCGCGGCGACGTGCCCGAATCGGTGCTCGACACCTCGCTCGTCCGGCTGTTCGCCACACGCTATCGCCTGGGCGAGCTCGGCACACCCGCGGCGACGCCGCGCCCCATGGATGACAAGGCACACGCCGCGCTCGCGCTGCGCGCGGCAGGCGAATCGCTGGTGCTGCTGAAGAATACCCACGACACCCTGCCGCTGCAGGGTACGCCACGCATCGCCGTGATCGGACCCAACGCCGACACGGTCGAAACGCTGGAGGCCAACTACCACGGCACGCCGCGCGCGCCGGTGACGCCGCTGCAGGGCCTGCGCGCCCGCTTCGGTGCGGATCGCGTGACCTACGCGCAAGGCGCCCCGGTCGCCAGCGGCGTACCGGTGCCGGTGCCGGAAACGGCGTTGCGCACCAGCGATGGCGCCGTCGGCCTCACGGGGCACTACATCGCGGGCGTGGACCTCGACGACGCGCCGCGCGTCACCCGTGTCGACCGCACCGTCGACTTCGACTGGGATCACGTCTCCCCAGCGGGCCTGCCCAAGGGCAGGTATGCCGTGCGCTGGACCGGCAAGCTCGTGCCGCCCGGCCCCGGCGATTACATCCTCGCCGCGCACGTCGAGCGATGCTTCGATTGCGCCGGCCACGACCCCGTGCGCCTGTTCGTCGACGGCAAGCCGCTCATCGACGACAACGGCGACGACACGCATACCCAGGCGACGCTGCACGTCGACGACAGCCGGCCGCACGACATTCGCCTGGAACTCGTGCACCGCGGCGACGACCAGGGCGTGCGCCTGCAATGGTTGCCGCCGGCGTCGGTGCAGCTGGCGGAAGCGGAACGCGCCGTGGCCAACGCCGACGTCACCGTGGCCTTCGTCGGCCTCTCGCCCGACGTGGAGGGCGAAGAACTGCACGTCGACGTGCCGGGTTTCGATGGCGGCGATCGCACCGACATCGGACTGCCCGCCACGCAGCAGGCGCTGCTTGAGCGTGCCGCCGCGAGCGGCAAGCCGTTGGTGGTGGTATTGATGTCGGGCAGCGCGGTCGCGCTGAACTGGGCCAGCGAACACGCCCGGGCGATCGTCGCGGCCTGGTATCCGGGTCAGGACGGGGGCACCGCCATCGCCCGCCTCCTGGCCGGTGACGACAACCCCGCCGGGCGCCTTCCGGTCACCTTCTACCGCTCGGTCCGCGACCTGCCGCCGTTCGCCAGCTACCAGATGAAAGGCCGCACTTATCGCTATTTCGACGGCACGCCGCTCTACGGTTTCGGCTACGGACTGAGCTACACGCGCTTCGACTACGCGGGCGCCTCGGTCACCACGCGCACGCTACGGGCGGGCCAGTCCTTGTCCGCCAGCGTCCAGGTTCGCAACAGCGGCGAGCGTGACGGCGACGAGGTCGTGCAGGCCTACCTCAGCTACCCATCGAGCGACGCGCTGGCCCCGAAGCGCACGCTCGTGGGCTTCGAACGCGTCCACCTCAAGGCCGGCGAAACGCGCCAGGTGAGCTTCACGCTCGACCCGCGCCGTCTGAGTTCCGTCGACGCGGCAGGCCGGCGCGCGGTGGTCGCGGGCGATTACACGCTGTTCCTGGGGGGTGGCCAGCCGGGCCAGGCCGTCGGCGACACCGTGCCGTTCCACATCGACGGCACGCAGGACCTCCCGAAATGAGCCTGACCCGACGCGACTTCCTGCGCGGTACCGTCGGCACCGCCCTGCTGGCCGGCCGCCTGCCCGCCCAGGCTTTTGCCGCCGCGAGTCCGACGACCGCGCCGGACGATGCGGTGCGCCGCTACGTCGATCCGTTCATCGGCACCGGCAGCCATGGCCATACCTACCCGGGCGCTACCACGCCGTTCGGCATGGTGCAGTTGAGTCCGGACACCTACAACGCCGACTGGGACGTCTGTTCGGGCTATCACACCGGGTACGGTTCGATCATGGGTTTTTCCCACACCCATCTCTCGGGCACCGGCATCGGCGACATGATGGACGTGCTGCTGATGCCGGCGACGGGTGACGTGCGGCTGGTTCCCGGCGCGCCCGACGCACCGCCCGGCAGCGGCTACCGCTCGCGATTCGACAAGGCGGACGAGACCGCATCCCCCGGCTTCTACCGCGTGCGGCTGAAGGACGACGGGATCGATGCGGAACTCACGGCCACGGCGCGCACCGGACTGCACCGCTACACCTTTGCGCACGACGCGTCCGGTCACGTGGTGCTCGACCTCTGCCACGGCATGCAGGACAACCCGCAGACGCCAACGCGGGTGAGCGACGCCACCCTGCGCGTCGTCGACACACGCACCGTCACCGGCGGGCGGCGCGTCCATCAGTGGGCGAAGGGCCGGCACATCTATTTCGCGCTGCGCACCTCGCGTCCGTTCGCCAAAGCGGCGTTATACGCCGACGATGCGAACGTGCCGGATGCGCACGAGGTCGCTGGCGCGCACCTCAAAGCCGTGCTGCATTTTCCCGATGCCGGCCACGCGCCGCTGCTGGTAAAGGTCGGCCTGTCCAACGTCAGCGCCGATGCCGCCTTGCGCAATCTCGACGCCGAACAACCCGGTTTCGACTTCGAGCGCGTGCGCGGCGCGGCGGAAGCGGCCTGGGAACAGGAGCTCTCGCGCATCCGCGTACAGGGCGGCTCCGAGCGCGACAAACGCATCTTCTACACGGCCCTCTACCACAGCATGGTGGCACCGACGCTGGCCAGCGACGTCGACGGCGGGTACCGGGGCATGGATGGCCAGGTGCATCGCCTGCCGCGCGGCACGTCGACGTATACGACCTATTCGTTATGGGACACCTACCGCGCCGTGCATCCGCTGCTCACCCTCGTGCAGCCGCGCCGGGTTCCCGCCCTTGTGAACAGTCTCGCGCGCATGGCGGTGGAGAGCCCCGACGGCCCGCCCGTGTGGCCGCTGCAAAGCGTCGAAACCGGATGCATGATCGGCTACCACTCCGCCGTGGTACTCGCCGAGGCGCAGGCGAAGGGGTTCACGGGCATCGACTACGCGAAGGCCTGGCCGGTCTATCGCAAGCGCGCCATGACCGACGACTACCGCGGTCTGCCCGATTACCGGCGCCTGGGCTTCGTGCCTGCCGACAAGGAGTGGGAAGCCGCCAGCAAGACGCTCGAATACGCGTACGATGACTGGGCGGTAGCGCACCTGGCCCGGGGCGTGGGGGCGGACGACGACTACCGCCACCTGGTGGCACGCTCGCGCAACTACCGCAACGTGTTCAACCGCGACAGCGACTTCGTGCAGCCGCGCCTGGCCGACGGCCGCTGGGCCACGCCGTTCGACCCGCGTGCGCTGGGCCATGGCAAGGCGTGGCATGACTTCACCGAGTGCAACGCGTGGCAGGCCACCTTCCTCAACCAGCACGACCTTTACGGCTACATTCCCCTGTTCGGCGGCGATGACGCCTTCGCGGCCAAGCTCGACGGCCTGTTCAACGCGAACTCCGAACTGCCGCCGGACGCCCCGCCCGACATCGCGGGCATGGTCGGCCAGTACGCGCATGGCAACGAGCCCAGCCATCACGTGGCTTATCTCTACGCTTACGCGGGGCAACACCACAAGACGCAGGCGCGCGTGCGTTCGCTGCTCGCGTCGATGTACCAGGACACGCCCGAGGGCCTCATCGGCAACGAGGATTGTGGCCAGATGAGCGCGTGGTATGTCATGAGTGCCCTGGGCTTCTACGCCGTGGACCCGGTCAGCGCGAACTACGTCATCGGCAGCCCGTTGTTCGAGCGTGTGCGGATCGATGTCGGCCAGGGCCGCACGCTGATCGTGGAGGCGTTGGACAACGGCCCCGACCACGTCTACATCCAGTCGGTCACCTGGAACGGCGCCCCGTACACCCGCACCTGGCTGCGCCATGCCGACCTCAGCGCGGGCGGTCATCTGGTCTTCCGGATGGGTCCGCGACCCGCGCCGGACTACGGCACCGCCCGGGCGGACCGTCCGCCGTCATTCGTACCGGAGGCCGGATGATCCGCCTTGGCAAGCACCTTCTCGGGGCGGCGATGGCGCTCGCGCTCGTCGCCCCGGCCTTCGCGAACGCACCCGTCACCGTGCAAGGTGCGCAGTTCATGCGCGAGGGCAAGCCTTACCAGATCATCTCCGGTGACCTGCACTTCCAGCGTATCCCGCGTGCCTACTGGGCGGATCGCCTGCGCAAGGCCCACGCGATGGGGCTGAACACGATCACCACCTATGTGTTCTGGAACCTCATCGAGCCGCGGCCCGGCCAGTTCGACCTCAGCGGCGGCAACGACGTGGCGGCGTTCGTGAAAGCGGCGCAGGCCGAGGGGCTGAACGTGATCCTGCGCCCCGGCCCGTATATCTGCGGCGAGTGGGACGCGGGCGGATTTCCCGCCTGGCTTTTCGCCGAACCGGGCATGCGCGTGCGCTCGCGCGACCCGCGTTTCCTGGCCGCCTCGGAACGCTACCTCCAGCGCCTGGGCAAGGCACTGGCGCCGCTCATGGCCAGCCGCGGCGGCCCCATCGTCGCCACCGAGTTGGAGAACGAATACGGGTCATACGGCAACGACGCGACCTATCTCGCCGACGTGCGCGCGATGCTCCAACGCGCCGGACTGGCCGACGACCTGCTGCTGACCTACGACGGGCCGGACATGCTCGCCAACGGCACCCTGCCGGGCGTGACCGCGGTGATCGATTTCGCGCCGGGCGAGGCGACGAAGAGCTTCGCCACCCTCGACCGTTTCCGTCCCGGCACCCCGCGCATGGCGGGTGAGTACTGGGCGGGATGGTTCGACCACTGGGGCGAAACGCACGCCCACACCGATGCGAAACGTGAGGCCGACGAACTGGCCTGGATGTTGGCGCAGGGATACTCGGTCAACATCTACATGGTGCATGGCGGCACCAACGTCGGCTTCATGAACGGCGCCAACTTCCAGGGGAATCCCTCGGACCATTACGCACCGACCACCACCAGCTACGACTACGACGCCGCCCTGGACGAGTCCGGGCGCCCCACCGCGAAATACGCCCTGTTCCGCGATGCGATCGCGCGTGCCACCGGCCATGCGCCGGCCGCGGTCCCGGCGTCGCCACCGGTGCGTACCCTGCCCGCCTTCGCCCTCCGCGACGCCGCGTCGTTATGGGACAACCTGCCCGCGCCGCAGGTGTCCGACATGCCTCGGCCCATGGAGGCCTATGGCCAGGCGTATGGGTACATCCTCTACCGCACTACCGTACGGGGGCCTTTCCGGGGCGCGCTCTATCTCGGCGACGTGCGCGATTACGCGGTGGTGTACGTCGACCGCAAGGCCAGCGGCACGGCCGATCGCCGGCTGAAGCAGGTGTCGATCGACGTCGACCTTCCCCCCGGCGACCACACGCTCGACGTGCTGGTGGAGAACACGGGGCGAGTGAACTACGGTCCGCACCTGGACGACGGCCGCGCCGGCCTGGTCGACCCGGTGATGCTCGGCGGCGACATCCTGCATGGCTGGCAGGTGTTCCCCCTGCCCATGACCTCGCCCGAGGCGATCCGGGGCTGGACAACGGCCCACGTCGAGGGCCCGGCCTTCCATCGCGGCACCGTGACGGTGGATACCCCCGGCGACACCTTCCTCGACACCCGCGCCCTCGGCAAGGGCTTCGTCTGGCTCAACCAAACGAACCTCGGCCGCACCTGGTCGATCGGCCCGCAGCACGATCTCTACGCCCCCGCGCCGTGGTTCCACCGCGGCCAGAACACGGTGGTGGCCTTCGATCTCGACACACGCGATGCACCCGTGCTGCGTGGCGTCGACCGTCGTCTCTGGGCCGATCCGCCGGCACGCCCCTGATACCGTCCAAGGAGTCTTCTCCCGATGCCCACGCACGCCCCCTTCCGTCGCCTCAAGACCGTGCTCGCCAGCGCGCTCCTCGTCGCGCTTCCCACGCTCGCCCACGCCGAGTCGTTCGCGGACGTGACGCCGTCGCCACAACAGGTGGCCTGGCAGGATCTCGAGTTCGGCGTGATCGTGCATTTCGGCACCAACACGTTTCTCGACCGCGAATGGGGCGACGGCACGGCGGCACCGTCGGTATTCAACCCGGACAAGGTCGATCCCGACCAGTGGGCCCGCGCGGTCAAGGCGGCCGGCGTGCGTTACATGGTGCTGGTGGCCAAGCACCACGATGGCTTCGCTCTTTGGCCGACCGAGCAGACCGACTATTCGGTGAAGGCCAGCCCGTGGAAAGGCGGCAAGGGCGACCTGGTCCGCATGGCGTCCGACGCGGCGAAGAAGAACGGGCTGGGGTTCGGCATCTACCTGTCGCCATGGGATCGCCACGATCCGCGCTACAAGGACGCCGCGGCCTACGACAGGTATTACCTGGCGCAGATGGAAGAGCTGGTGCAGCACTATGGTCCGCTCACCGAATGGTGGCTCGACGGTGCCGGAAGCGCGGGCCACGTCTATGACTTCCTCAAGTACATCGAAACGCTGCGCACCTACCAGCCGAACACCATGGTCTTCGCCGACGTGGCGCTGTTCGATTACGGCGACATCCGATGGGTCGGCAACGAGCAAGGCGTGGTGGAAGGCGAAAACTGGAACGTGATCGACCGCCACGGCCAGCTGCGTTGGCGTCCCCTGGAAGTCGATACCCCGTTGCACAAGGGGCACTGGTTCTTCAGTTCGAAACCGGATTTCGCCCGTTCGCTGAAGACGGTGGACGAACTGATGGACAACTGGGAAAGCAGTGTCGGCCATGGCGGCCAGCTGATGCTGGGCGTCGCCCCGGATACGCACGGGCTGATACCGGCCGCTGACGTGCGCCGCCTCGCGGAGCTGGGCCAGGCGCTGAAGGCGCGTTACGGCAACGACGCCAACCTCGCCGCCCGACACGCGCCCACGGACGAAAACACGGCCGCGGCGCTGGACGACGATCCCTCCACCTTCTGGTCAGCCCCCGAGGGCTCGGCGCATGCCACGCTGGAGGTCGACCTGGGACGGGACGTCACCTTCAACACCGCGATGAGCATGGAACGCCTGGACGACGGCCAGAACGTGCGCGGCTACGCCGTGCAGGTGTGGGACGGACAGGGCTGGAAGACCGTGGCGCAGGCGCAAGCCATCGGCCACATGAAAATCGACCACTTCGCCCCCGTGACCGCGAGGAAAGTGCGCCTCGACATCCTGTCCGCCGTCGGCACCGCCCGCATCCGCGAATTCAAGCTGTTCGACGTCAAACCCTGAGCTCAGGCGCCCGCCCCGCGGGCGCCCCCGCTTGACTAGCAGGGGACGGGAGCCGATCGCATCGGCGATCCGGGGACAGCTGGCCTGGTGCGAGCGAGGGCATCGCTCACCCGATACCACCGCCCTTACCCGACCAAAACCGCTCCGGCGTGCCGGAGCGGTCGACGATGACCTCAACGCACCGCGTTGGGCAGTTCGTCCCATACCTTCGGATCTTCCGCGCCGAGTACCCAGGCGCAGAAACCCTGCAAGTCATACTGGCGGACCAGCGCATAGCGATCGCGGAACGAGCGCGCGTCGGGCAGGAAGACCCACTCGCGCATCTGGTCGCGGTAGAAGTAGAACCACGACTCGTGCTCGACCGGGTCCCACTGCATCGTCACGTTGAACTGCTTGGCCAGCGGGAACGACTCATCGGCGTCGATGTAGTTCGCCGCGATGTTCGAATCTTCCTTGCCGTCCGGCTTGACCGGATTGCCGGCATACCAGTGGTAGCCATACAGGCCGATGCCCAGCGAAAGCTTGTCCTTGGGCACGACCTTGAGCGCGTACTGGAGGTTCTCCATCACCCACGGCATGCCCGCGACCGGGCCCGGCGTGGTCCAGCGGGTGTGCTGGTCGTACGTCATCAGGCAAACGATATCCAGGACCTTGGCCAGTTCCTTGAGATCGTAGGCGCCGCGCCAGTATTCCCACAGCCACTTGCTGAACGGGCCCTCGCCCGCGTGACCCGGGGCGTTCGGCACCACGGCCATCGACAGCTGCAACCCGTGCTTGTGCAACGCCTCGTACGTCTGCTTCGTCAACAGGGTGAGCGCGTCACGGTCGGTCCAGGCGATGTTCTCGAAATCGAACTGGAAACCCACGTAACCGTGCAGTTTCGCCTGTTCGATGAGGCTTTCGATCATCGCCTTCTTGGCCGTCTCGTTGCCCAGCAGCGCGTGGAACTTCGCCCGATCGCCGTTGGCCGAGATGATCGGCATGATCGGCAGGCGGTGCGTCTTCGCCAGGTCCACGACGTACTCATTGGGACCACCCGAGACCAGGCCGTTCTCGTCGACGCCGTACCAGGTCGGCACCAGCAGGTCGATCTTGTCGACGTGCGCCTCCAGGGACGCGACCGACTTCGGCGTATTGATCATGTAGAACAACGCCACCGGTGCCTTCGCCATCGCGGCGAACGGCATCCAGAGCAGGCAGGCGGCAAGGGTGAACAACCAACGTTTCATGGGGAAGCCTTGATCGGGTTCGCCAGCGTGATGCGATAGACATACGCATCGGTGCCGACGGGGTGGGAAGGAAGACGCAGGTGCAGGCCCTTGGCGTCCTGCGTGAAGGCGATGGTGCTGCCGTCGGCGACGAGCTCGACCCGCGCGACCTTGTCGGAGGGCTGGATCGAATGCACGGTCACCGCGTTGCCGGCGGGCCAACCCAGCTCGATCGCGTAGAGCTTGCCGTGACCCGTGGTGAAGCGGAAATCGCGCGCGGTATACGGCTTGGTCTTGGTGTCCTGGAAGGTGCCGCCCACCACCTCGGTCGGCCCCTCGCCATACACGCGCCACGGCGTGCTGCCGTAGATGGCCTCGCCGTTGACCTTCAGCCAGCGGCCGATACTGCGCAAGGTGTCCTGCGCCGCATCGGGAATGGTGCCGTCGGCGCGAGGCCCCACGTTGAGCATGAGGTTGCCGTTCTTGCTGACCACGTCGACCAGCAGGTGGATGATGAACGTGGGCGACTTGTAGGTGTCGTGCTCGATGTAGCCCCACGAATCGTTGCTGATCGAGGTGTCGGTCTGCCAATGCGTAGGATGGATGCCCGTCAGCTGGCCGCGTTCGATGTCGAGCGTGCCCGCGCCCTCGGGGAAGTCACCCAGCTTGTAGTTCACCACGACGCCGTCGCGCTTCGCGCCGTCGTTGTAGTAGTACGCGAGCAGGCGCGGCAAGGTATTGCGGAAGGTAGGATGGCCGATCCACCAGTCGAAATAGATCAGGTCGGGATGGTAATCGTCGATGAGTTCGGCGGTACGGGCGAGCCAGTCGTCGAGCCAGGCCTGCGAGACGTAGGTCCAGTCGTCGGCGAGGTTCTCGTCTTTCTTGCTCAGGTGGGCGACGGCCGGCCCGTAGAGTTCGGCGTTGGCCGGGTCGTTCACGTCGGAGTCGAACGTGCGGCCGCCGTCGAAGAACCAGTCGTGCTCGGCGCGATGGGACGACACGCCAAAACGCAGTCCCTGGGCACGAATGGCCTTGGCCAGCTCGCCGATGACGTCGCGCCGGGGCCCCCTCTTCACGGCGGTCCAGTCGGACAGCTTCGAGTCGTACATCGCGAAGCCGTCGTGGTGTTCGGCCACCGGCACCACGTACCGGGCGCCCGCCTCGCGGAACAGCGTGGCCCACGCGTCGGGATCGAAGCGCTCGGCCTTGAACATCGGCACGAAATCCTTGTAGCCGAAGCGCGACTGCGGGCCGTAGGTGGCCACGTGGTGCGCGAATTCCTTGGTGCCTTTGAGGTACATGTTGCGCGAATACCATTCGCTGCCGAAGGCCGGCACCGCGTAGACACCCCAGTGCACGAAGATGCCGAACTTGGCGTCGTCGTACCACGCCGGCGAACGGTATCCCTGCAGCGAGGCCCAGTCGGCACGGAACGGACCGGCGGCGATGCCCTCGGCCACTTTCGCCAGCAACGCCTGGCGCTCGGGCGCGAACTTGGCGGCGGCTTTTTGCCAGGCCATGTCCTGCGCCTCGGGCGTGGACGGTGCGGTGGCGGCCTGGACCGCGCCGCCGAAGAGTACTCCCGCCATCAGGCAAGCCCATCGTACGCGCCGCATGGGGATCTCTCCTTCCGAAACATCGTGAACGCCGGAGCATGGCAGCGGAACGGTTCCCTGTCATGCCCCGGCGGTAAATTCGTCGCGAAAAAAAGACCGGCGGGGCCCAGGGATGAAGCCCCGCCGGGTTCGCACTAAAGCTTGAAGTTCAGGGTCACCGAATACGTGCGACCGTTCTTGTATTCGCCGATCGGCGCGTACTTGATGTCGGCGTACTGGTAATAGGTGGAATCGAGCAGGTTGGTCGCGCTGACCGTCACGCCGGCCCACTCGGTGAACTGGTACGACGCGCTCACGTCGAGCTCTTTGTAGGCGTCCGAGAACACGTTGGAGTTCAGGCGGCCCACCTGGGTGAAGTACGGCGAGCGGCGGCTGTAGTTGATGCGCGCCGACCACGGGCCGTGCTCGTAGTACGGGATGATGTTGATCGTGTTCTTCGACAGGTACGGCAGGTTGAGCTTGCCACCGTCGTCCTGCGTCTGCGTCGTGGCCTTGCTGTAGGTGTAGTTGGTCTGGATACCGAAGCCGTAGCCGAGATCCTGCTGGTAGATCAGCGACAGGCCCGACACCTTGGCGTTGGACGCGTTGACCGGGCCGGTCACCGAGTACACGTTGGTCTGGCCGGTGGTCGGATCGGTGAGCGAGCGGTCCGAGGTCGTGCTGACGATGTAGCTGTCGATCTTGCGCACGAACACTTCGGCCGAGAGCAGGCTGGCCGGGGCGAAATACCATTCGGCCGACAGGTCGAAGTTGGTCGACTGGTAGGGCTTCAGGTTCGGGTTGCCCGCGCTGGCGGTGAAATTACCCGTGCTGGCACCATTGAGCGAGACCGAACCGGCCAGGTCGCTGTAACGCGGACGGGCGATCACCTTGGCCACCGAGAAGCGGGCGACCTTGTCCTCGTCGATGTCGTAGGCGATGTTGAACGCCGGCAGCGGCTTGTAATAGTGCGTGCTGGTGCTGGTGCGGCGGTAGGTCGAATCGCTGGCGGTGTTGAGGTAGTAGGTGGACGTGTCACGCGTGTCCACGTACCGCACGCCGACGTTGCCGCGCCACGGGCCCGACTCGTAATCCATCTGCAGGTAGGCGGCCTTGGTCACCTCGGCCACGCCGAACATCGACGGATAGTTGAGGTTATACGGGCCCTGCGGCTGGTTCTTGAGGTAGTCGACCACGGCGCCCTGGCTGGCGGTCGGCCAGTCGGTGAGGTCGCCGCTCGCATGCAGGCCGTCGAACAGGCTGCCCGGCGTCATGCCCGGGTTGAACTGGTCGAGCGTGATCGCATCGGTCGTGTTGATGCGGTTGCCGCGCGAATCGGTGCCGTTGAAGTGGTTGGTGTACTTCACGCCCATGCGGATCTGGTTGATCGGGCCCCACTCGAGGTCACGCGACGCGTCGAACTGTGCGTAGCGCTCGCGATCCTTCGTGGTTTCGTAATAGATGCCGCCAGCCTGGTACTTGCCGTTGAGGGTCGGATCACCCGGGGGCGAACCGGCGGGCGAGGCAGGCAGGCCCCAGTTGCCGGCCGAACCGTCCTGGTAGTCCACGTTGGTGTTGCGGCCGTCGTAACCGAAGTTGTAGCCGCCGTTCTGCAGCAGGTACTTCATCAGGTATTCGGGACTCTTGCCGCCGCGGGCCGACGTGTAACCGAGCTGGCTGCTGAAGGTCCAGGCGTCGCCGTTGAAGTCGTGGCGCAGGTTGATGCTCTTGGTGGAGACGGTGGTCTCGCGGTAGTTCGCGTCGAGCTCGGCGTACGGCTGGCCGTTGCCGGTGGTGGACGACACCGTGCCGGAGGTGATGTAGCCGTTGCTATTGTTGATGTTGGTGAGCTTGTTCAGGTCGCCGCAGCCGGGGCAGACGTAGCGCGACTCGCTGAAGTTGTTGTAGTTGCCCTTGACGTAAAGGCCCGTCAGGTTGAACTCGTTGTAGTCATCCGGGCGCCACTGCAGCGCCGACTGGATGCCGTTGCGCTCGCGCTCCTGCTGGAAGTAGGCGCTGTTGATGCCCACCGGGATCTTCGAGTTGGCGTAGTTCGGATCGCCCGTGACGGTCGGGTTGCTGGTGATGCCCGAACCCTTGGTGTAACCGAAGAACTCGATACCCGCGCGCGACAGGTCGGCCTTGTCATGCGTGACGCTGGTCAGGAAACCGAAGGTGCTGTCGCTGTTCTTCCAGCTCCACAGGGCCGACGCACGCGGGTTGCCCTGCTCGGAACGGTCGTTGTAGTTGTAGCCGAGCGAACCGCGCAGCGTGTTGGCCGGCAGGTCGAGCGGCTTGCGGGTATGGATGATCACCGTGCCGCCGATGCTGCCCTCGTCGATACGGGCTTCGGGCGACTTGTAGACTTCCATGAGGCCGATGATCTCGGGCGACAGCAGCGAGTAGTTGAACGTACGGCCGCTGGTGTCCGTGGGGTTGCCGCCCCAGTCGCCCGATGCGATGGTCTGGCCGTTGAGCAGCACGCGGTTGAGCGCGGCGTCGGTGCCGTTGACGCTGATCTTCTCGCCTTCGCCGAACTGGCGGTCCACGGTGATGCCCGGCAGGTGCGAGAGCGACTCGGCGGCGTTCGTGTCGGGGAACTTGCCGATGTCGGTGGCGCTGATGGCGTCGACGACCGCATTGGCGTTGCGCTTGACGTCGATGGCCTTCTCCAGGCTGCCGCGGTAACCGGTGACGGTCACTTCCTGCAGCTGCTGGGCCTGCTTTTCCGCCGCTTTCTGCTGGGCGGTCTTGGGCGTGGCGTCCTGCGCGGGCGCGGGCGCGGGTGCCGCGTCCTGCGCATAGGCGGCGCCGGCGAGCGCGCAAAGGATGCTCGCGCACAGCAAGGTCTTGCCGTTGATCATGGTGTCTCCCCCGAAAACGGTGTCGTGTGATTCGGGCCCTGGCGGGCGCGCGAGTGCTGGGTTTTAGGTCTTGGTCTTGTGCGTTGGAACGTCGCGGCACGAACGGCGCCGCGCGATGCCTTGCGGAAAACGGGATCGCGGGATGCGATCGCCCGGCCCCTCAGCCGGTCACGCGATGCCCCTGATGCCCGTTTCCTGCGAGTCCGTTCACTGGCGAACATAGTATTCAGATACGCGACGCAAGGAATCAAGTTGCGACGCAGCGGAATTTTTATGAAAGGGTGCGGTGAATTTCACAAAACCGTTACCGTGGGCCGGTTACGCCGTCGATGAATGGGTACTGGACAAGTTCACATATAAACGTAGTATTTATTTCTGCTCATATGGTTCGGGAGCCACGATGTCCCTGGGAAAACCGCTCTCGCCCCTCGCCTTCGGTGGCGCACCGGTGGGTAACCTCTTTGCGGAGGTGTCCGACGAGGAGGCGACGCGAGCCTTGCGGCATGCGTGGGAAGGCGGCATCCGGCACTTCGATACGGCCCCGTACTACGGTTTCGGGCTGAGCGAGACGCGCATCGGCCAGGCGCTGGCCGGGGTACCGCGTGACAGCTACACCCTGTCGACCAAGCTCGGCCGGGTGATCGAAGATGACGACGGACGCGACGGCATGGCCGACGGCTTTGCCGTGAGCGGACGGCGCGCCCGCTTCGATTACAGCCGCGACGGCCTCCGTCGTAGCCTCGACGCGAGCCTGCGTCGTCTCGGCACCGACTACATCGACATCCTGTTCCTGCACGATATCGGCACCCTCACCCATGGCGCCGACCATCCGCGTGTGTTGGCCCAGGCGCTGGACGAAGCCCTGCCCGAAATGGCGCGCATGCGCGATGAAGGCGTGGTCGGCGCAATCGGCCTGGGCGTGAACGAACAGGCCGTGTGTCTCGACGTCATGCCGCGGTTTCCCCTCGACGCGATCATGCTCGCGGGCCGCTACACCCTGTTCGAGCAGCACGCCAGCCGCGAGGTCATGGCCCGCGCCGGTGCGGACGACGTGGCGGTACTCGTGGCGGGACCCTACAACGCCGGACTGCTCGGTGGTGCCGCCGGTCCCGGCGATACCTATGATTACGCGCCCGCGACGGCGGAAGTCCGTACCCGCGCGCAGCGTTTTTATGATGTCCTTCGCGACACCGGTGTCGAGGTGGGGGCGACCGCGCTTCAGTTTCCGCTCGCCCATTCCGCGGTCGTGAGCGTAGTATGCGGTTTGCGCTCGGTCGACGAAGTCGACGCCGCGCTGCGCCGCCACCGCGCGACGGTGCCCGCCGCCGCGTGGAACGCGCTGCGCGCGAGCGGCCTGATCGAGGCCGAGGCCCCCACGCCGTGATCGTGGACGCGCACCGACACTACTGGAACCCGTCGCGCCTGCACTACGGCTGGCTCGCCGACGCGCCGTCGTCGCTACAGCGTGCATTCCTGCCCGAAGACGCCGCCCATCTCACCGATCCCTGCATCCTCGTGCAGGCGGCGCCGGACGAACGCGAGACGCGCTACCTGTTCGAACTGGCGCGCACCACGCCGAACGTGCTCGGCGTGGTCGGCTGGGTGGATATGGCGTCGGCCGACGTGACCTCGCGCCTGGACTGGCTCATGCACGACGGCGGCGGGCTGCTGCGCGGCATCCGCCCGATGGTGCAGGACATCCCCGATACCGGGTGGCTGGGCCTGCGTGCGCTTGATGACGCGTTCGACGCATTGCGCGATCGCGGCCTCGTCTTCGATGCGCTCGTCGACGAACGTCACCTGCGGGTACTCCAGGACCGCCTGGTGCGCCACCCGGGCCTGCGCACCGTGATCGACCACGCGGCCAAACCGGACATCGCCGGCCACGCGTTCGCATCCTGGGCCGGGGCCATCGCGCGTCTGGCGCAGATGCCCGACGTGCACTGCAAGCTCTCGGGCCTGCTCACGCTCACGGGGCAGGCCCCCGACGACGACCGGCTCGAGCCTTACGTGGCCCACCTGTTCGAGGTATTCGGCCCGAACCGCCTGATCTGGGGCAGCGACTGGCCGGTGCTGACCACGCACGCCACCTATGAAGATTGGCGAACCTGCGCTCACGCGCTGGTGCAGCGCCTGGCGCCGGGCCACGTCGATGCCGTCTTCGGCGGCAACGCCATCGCTACCTATTCCATCGCATCGAGGAGTTCGCCATGACCCAACGTCTTGCCGGCAAACGCGCGCTGGTCACCGCGGCCGGGGCCGGCATCGGCCGCGCCACCGCCCTCGCCTTCGCCGCCGAAGGCGCGTCGGTGATCGCCACTGACATCGACGAGGCCGCCCTGGCGAGTCTCGTCCACGAAAACGCGTCCATCACCGCCCATCGCCTGGACGTGACCGACGCCGCGCAGATCCAGGCCGTGGTCGCCGCCGCGGGCGACGTCGACGTGCTCTTCAACTGCGCGGGCTACGTGCACGCGGGCACGCTGCTGGACACGGACGACGCCGGCTGGCGCCGCTCGTTCGCGATCAACGTGGACAGCATGTTCCACACCTGCCGGGCCGTGTTGCCGGGCATGCTCGCGCGCGGCAAGGGCAGCATCGTGAACATGTCCTCGGTGGCCTCCAGCCTCAAGGGCGTACCCAACCGCTTCGCCTACAGCACGACCAAGGCCGCCGTGATCGGCCTGACCCGTTCGATTGCCGCCGACTACGTGGCGCGCGGCGTGCGCTGCAACGCGATCTGCCCGGGCACGGTGAAAACGCCGTCGCTAGGCGATCGCGTGCGCGCCCTGGGCGGCGACGAAGAGGCCGCCTGGCGCGGCTTCATCGAGCGTCAGCCCATGGGCCGCCTCGGCGATGCCACGGAAATCGCCGCCCTCGCCCTCTACCTGGCCTCCGACGAATCGTCCTTCACCACCGGCACCGTGCACGTCATCGACGGCGGCTGGTCGAACTGAGGAAACGCCCATGAAACTCGCACGCTACGGCGCGCCCGGCCACGAGAAGCCGGGCCTCATCGACGGCGACGGCCGACTGCGCGATCTCTCCGGCGTGGTGCCGGATCTGACGGGCGACGTGCTCGGCAACACCGGACTGCGCCGCCTGGCCGCCATCGATCCGGCCAGCCTGCCGCTCGTCGAGGGCGAACCGCGCTACGGCGCGCCGGTGTCGGGCATCGGCAAGATGCTCTGCGTGGGCATGAACTACGCCGACCACGCCGCCGAAACCGGCGCGCCGGTGCCGGAGCAGCCCGTGCTCTTCATGAAGGCCACCACCGCGATCGGCGGACCGAACGACACCGTGGTCATTCCGCGTGGTTCGGTGAAGACCGACTGGGAAGTGGAATTGGGCGTGATCATCGGCGACGTCACGCGCGAGGTCTCCGTCGAACAGGCGCTGGAGCACGTGGCGGGCTACGCCGTGATCAACGACCTCTCCGAGCGCGCGTTCCAGCTCGAGCACGGGGGCCAGTGGGTGAAGGGCAAGAGCTGCGACACCTTCGGTCCGATCGGCCCCTGGCTGGTCACCCGCGACGAGGTACCCGAGCCACAGGATCTCTCGCTCTGGCTGGAGGTCAACGGCCACCGTTACCAGAGCGGCAACACCCGCACGATGGTGTTCGGCGTGGCCGCGCTGGTGAGCTACATCAGCCGCTACATGACCCTGATGCCCGGCGACGTGATCAGCACGGGGACGCCCGCCGGCGTGGGCCTGGGCCTGAAACCGCCCACCTATCTCAAGCCCGGCGACGTGATCGAGCTGGGCATCGACGGCCTCGGCCGCCAGCGACAGCAGGTCGTGGCGCATCCGTCGGACCGATCCTGATCCTTTTGACGTACCCGGCACGGGAGGCCGGACCGCATGGTGACAATTACGGCGCTGGACACGTTCGACGTCCGCTTTCCGACATCGCTGGCCCATGACGGGTCCGACGCGATGAACCCCGACCCGGACTATTCCGCGGCCTACGTCGTGCTGCGCACGAACAGCCCGGATGGCCTGGCCGGCTATGGCCTGGTGTTCACCATCGGTCGCGGCAACGACGTGCAGACGGCCGCGCTCGCCGCGCTGGAGCATTTCGTGGTCGGCCGCACGGTCGACGGCATCGTGGGCGACCTCGGCGCGTTCGCGCGGGAGCTCAACGGCGACTCGCAGTTGCGCTGGCTGGGCCCCGAGAAGGGCGTGATGCACATGGCGATCGGTGCCGTCATCAACGCCGCGTGGGATCTCGCCTCGCGCCGCGCGGGCAAGCCCTTGTGGCGCTTCATCGCCGACATGACGCCAGAGCAGATCGTCGACCAGGTGGATTTCCGCTACCTCACCGACGCGCTGACGCCGGCACAGGCGCTCGAGATCCTGCGCGCGGCCGAACCGCACAAGCGCGAGCGCATCGCGCAGCTGGAGGCCGAGGGCTATCCGGCCTACACCACGTCGCCGGGCTGGCTCGGGTATTCGGACGAGAAGATGCAGCGCCTGGCCCGCCAGGCGGTCGAGGACGGCTTCCGCACCATCAAGCTGAAGGTCGGCCTGCGCCTGGAAGACGACATCCGACGCTGCCGCCTCGCCCGCGAAACGGTGGGGCCGGACATCGCGATCGCCGTCGATGCGAACCAGCGCTGGGACGTGGGCACCGCGATCGACTGGCTGCGCCCGCTCGAAGACGTGGGCCTGGCCTGGGTGGAAGAACCGACCAGCCCGGACGACGTGCTCGGCCACGCAGCGATCCGGCACGCGGTGTCGCCCACGCCGATCTCCACCGGTGAGCACGGCCAGAACCGTGTGATCTTCAAGCAGCTTTTGCAGGCCGGTGCGGTCGATCTGATCCAGATCGACGCCGCGCGCGTGGGCGGGGTGAACGAGAACCTCGCGATTCTGCTGCTGGCCGCGCGTTTCGGCGTGCGCGTCTTCCCGCATGCCGGCGGCGTGGGGCTGTGCGAACTGGTGCAGCACCTGGCCATGGCCGACTTCGTCGCCATCACCGGACGCAAGGAAGACCGCGCCATTGAGTTCGTCGACCATCTGCACGAGCATTTCGTCGATCCGGTACGGATCGAGCACGGCCGCTACCGCGCGCCGACGGCGCCGGGGTTCTCCGCGCAGATGCACGAGTCGTCGATCCGCGATCACCTGTTCCCGCACGGCATCGTGTGGAGTGCGCTGCCGCTCGCGGCGGGCGGCTGAGCGCAACGCATTTCCCTGCGCCTCGCCGTGGGCCACGGCCTGCGCCGAGGCGAGGGGTTGTGGGGGACCGTCGTCTCTCGATGCGCGATACCTCTCCTACCCGTCGCACCGGTGCAGGCCGGTGCCCACGGTGGGGCGTGTGAAGGTGTGAGCGGTGGCGTAACGACCCGAAGGCCATCGCGTTGACGCCGTCCGAGTCAGTCGCCCTCGCGCGCAGCGGCCCGCGCCGCGCGCAGCGCGGTCAGCTTCTCGCGCAGTTTCAGTTCAAGACCGCGATCCACGGGATCGTAAAACACCGTGCCGACCAGTTCGTCCGGCAGGCACTGTTGGCCGAGCGCGATGCCGCCTTCCACGTCGTGGTCGTACTGGTAACCGCTGCCGTAGCCGAGCCCTTTCATCAGCTTCGTGGGCGCGTTGCGCAGGTGCATGGGCACGTCGAGGCTTCCCATGCGCTTCACCACGTCGCGTGCCTTGTTGTAAGCCATGTACGCCGCATTGCTCTTGGGCGATACCGCCAGCCAGATGGCCAGCTGCGCAAGGCCCAGTTCGCCCTCCGGACTGCCGAGCCGTTCGAACGTGTCCCAAGCATCCAGCGCCATGCGCCATGCACGAGGTTCCGCGAGGCCGACGTCCTCCACCGCCATGCGGGTCAGGCGCCGCGCGAGGTAGAGCGGATCGCAGCCACCGTCGAGCATGCGCGTCAGCCAGTAGACCGCCGCATCCGGATCGGACGAGCGAACGGATTTGTGCAGGGCCGAGATCTGGTCGTAGAACTGCTCGCCGCTCTTGTCGAACCGGCGCGTGCGATCGGCCAGCACCTGTTCGAGCGTGGCATCGTCGATCCGCCCGCCGTCGGCCAGCTCCGCGGCGATCTCCAGCAGCGTCAACGCACGACGCACGTCGCCGTCCGCAGCGGTGGCGATGAGCCTGAGCATGGCGTCGTCGACATCGAGCCCGAGGTCGCCCAGGCCACGTTCGGCATCGGTCAGCGCACGGCGCAGCGCGGCGACGATGTCGTCGGCCTGCACGGCATCGAGCACGTGCACGCGACAGCGCGACAGCAGCGCGGAGTTGAGTTCGAACGACGGATTCTCCGTCGTCGCGCCCACGAAAAGAATGACCCCACGCTCGATGTACGGCAGGAACGCATCCTGCTGGGCCTTGTTGAACCGATGCACCTCGTCGACGAACAGCACGGTGCGCCGTCCCTGGGCGAACTTGCCTTCGGCGTCGGCGAGTGCCTTGCGCACGTCGGGCAAGCCGCTCATCACCGCCGAGATCGCACGGAAGTCGGCGTCGGCGTAGCGGGCCACCAGCAAGGCCAGCGTGGTCTTGCCGCAACCGGGCGGCCCCCACAGGATCATCGAATGCACCCGGCCCGCTTCCAACGCGCGACGCAAGGGCTTGCCCTCACCGACGACACGCTGTTGCCCCACGATCTCGTCGAGGGATCTCGGGCGCATGCGCTCGGCGAGCGGCTTCAGCGCATCGGGTTCGGCAAACAGGCCGGGGGATTGGGAAAACATGGGGTTCGCTGCGTGCGGTGAACGCGCATTATCGCGCGTTCGCCGTGCAGGGTGCCTCAACGGTCGCCCGGGCCCTTGCGACGCAGCAGGCTGGCGGCCATGCCGATGATCACGCCTGCGCCCAGCAGCAACACCGCCCAGAGCAGGGGTCGCGTCCAGTCGAACGGTGCCGGCGGCGCGTCGAGCGCCTGACGGCCCGCGAGGGGTTCGCCCGGTCCCACGGTCGCGGCGGTGGGGCGCCACTGAGGGCCGCCCCGCTGCCGCAGGCCTGCCAGCGCATCGCCGATCGGCCAGTCGGGGCGACGCGCCGAGCGGCTGCCGACCAGAAGGCGATACGGCGGCTGCCCCTCGGGAAGAAACACGAAGCGATCCGGTTGCCAGCCGAGGCTCAGCCGGGGAGCGTCGCGCAGGGGTGTCGACACGTGCACACGCAGGTGGTTGCGCCGATAGGGTGCCAGCACGAGCGTTGGCGGCGCCGCACCCGGGGCGATCACCAGGCTGCCCAACGCGTCGATCGCCGCGCCATCGACCGCCGCCACGTCGAGGCGTGCCACCTGGTCGTCGGGGCCGAGCGTGGCACGCACCTGGCTCAGGGGGAGCGCGGCGGGCAGGAGAACATCGTAGTCCACGCCCTGCCCGCCCGCGGCCTGGCTCGTCGGCGCCATGTCGAACCAGCGCAGGGGCGCGTCGTCGCGCGTGCCCTCGTCGGTGACGACGCCGGTCAGCGTCGCGGTCCACGCATGGCCGGTGTCCCAAGGAGCCTCGCCCTGGCGGACACGCACCCGGTAATAGCGCCATGCGGCGCCCGATAGCGTCGCAGTGAGCGCCTGCACCGCGCCGTCGCCGCGACCCACCGTGACGATGGCGACGTCTCGCGCGAGCGGCGCCCATTGCTGCAGGTCGGCACTGCCGTCGATATCCACGCTGAGGTTGGCTTCGCGATCCCCGGAAGGGAACGCCAGGGACTCGGCGGCGATCGGCCGTTGCGCGTCCAGCAACCATTCGCGGGGCGCCCCGTTCACGGGCGCCGCCCCCGGCTCGATGAGGATGTTGCCCTGGGTGTCCCGGCGAATGCTCGGGCCGACGGCCCCCGCCGCCACTGGAGGTACCGGCAGGAGCGCGACGGTGACCGGCATCCGCCGCTGCTGGGCACCGGCTGCGCGATACGGTCCCATCGCCACCGGACGATTCGATGCGTCCACCACGATCACGTCGGCCAGGCCGGCGTCCGCCACCGCCCAGCGGTAGGCGTCCTGCGGCAGTTCGACGAGATAAGCGTTGGCGCCCGGCGGCGTGGCGAGCGGATAGGCGTACGCGAAACGCGGCGCGTCCGCGGCGTGGGCCGTGGCAAGACCCGCGATCAACGCGACGAACGATCCTTTACGACGCATGGGGCGACTCCGCGATCTGCCGCGGCGGTGCCGGGGCAAGGTATCCGACGAGGGTGCACAACAGGCCGTAGGCCATGAACGAACCGATGCCGAACAGGTTGCCCAGGTGGTCGCGATCGACCAGCAGGAGCTTCGCCAGCACCAGGCCCATGATGCAGGCGCCGGCCAGCCAGAGCGTGCGTTGCCCGCGACGTGATCCGGCGACCCAGGCCAGCACGCCCACCGCGCTCCACACCACGGTAAGCGACAGTTGCGCGAGGCTCGATCCCATCAGCGCCCCGCTCCAAGGCACGCCGCCCAGCTGATGCACGGCGCGCAGCGTGGCGCTCGTGGCGAGCATGAACACCCACGCGGCCACGATCGGCGGACGGATCCTGCGGAGCCCGACCGGGGCCAGGGAATCGGACATCCCGCGAAACACCAGCACACCCACGGCGACAAGCAACAGGTCGACGGGATTGAGCAGCGGCACGAACGGCAACGGCCGCACGCCGCCCGCGTTGCCCAGCAAGGCCAGGCCGATGATGGCGGTGCCTGCGAGCAACACACCGCCGAGCATCAGGCGAAGCGCCGTCGTCGACGTCGGTAACGGTGCCATCACGGGCCGAGGCCACCACAGCAAGGCGGCGGTCAGCAGCAACGTCGGCGCCCCGAACATCGCCGCGACCCACCCGGGCCCGAGCGCAACCGACGTACCGATGGCCACGTCGGTCGCTACCGCGACAAGGGCCAGCCAGCGCGCCCACCACAGTACGTTGGCGGCGACGACGGCCACACGGTGGCCGTCGCGGATCGCCCGCATCGCGAACCATCCGGCGATACCGGCGACGATCACCGCCAGCAACGCATACCCACTGAACGGCTGCACGTGGCGATCGTCCGCCGCCTGCGCCATGAAGACCAGAAGCAGGAAGATCACCGGCACCAGGAAGGCCAGCGTGAGTCCCAGATCGAGTTTACGCACGCGACGGCTGGCTTCGCCGATCACCCACGCGGTCACCCCGGCCAAGGCGATCCACGCGGCAAGGTTGCCGGCACCCTGCAGGTGGCGGCCGATCTCGCGACCGACGCCGATATCCCACCAGAGCAGCGCCCACAGCGCGAGGCCGACGCGAGCGATGCTGGAGACGCCTTGCGAGCGCCCATGCCGATCGAACTGCCACGCGCCCAGCGCGCCGCCCGCCACGATCAGCATGGCGCCGATGAAGTGCCCGTTGAGCAGCGCCCAGCGATCACGATCATCCAGCATCGCTGCGAGCAGCCACGCCCCGGCGGCCGCGACCTGCAGCAGGACGCCCATCCAGCGCGACAAACGGCGCGACTGCCGGAAGCCGAGCCAGATCAGCCCGGCCCCTTCCAGCGCGAAGACCGCCGCCGTCGCACTCGCGCTCAGGGCGAGCGGCACGGCGACCGTGGCGAAGGCCACGGCAAGCACGGCCCAGGTGTCGCGCAAGAGGCGCATGTCCTCGCGATGGCGAAGCGCGAACGCGATGCCGACGTAGATCGCCGCCGCCACGAGCGCGGAGAGCGCGAGCGGCATCGGCGCCCAGTCGAGCAGCGCCGCCTGGAGCACCAGGCACGCGATCGGGTTGCCGAACATCAGGCAACCATCGAGCACCGCGCGACGGCGATCGGGCGAGCGCATCACGTGCAGCCAGGGCGCAGCGAGGTAAAGCAGGAAGAACAGCACAAGGAACGGCTCGGTGCTGGAGAACAGGCCGGCGTTGTACTTGAGCACGCCCCAGGCGGTGCCGACGCCGAAGGTGGCGACAAAACCGAGCACGTTCAGCACGCGCCAGGCTTTCTTCCAGGCGATGCCGAGAATGCCGAGGTTGAGCACGGCGTAATACGTGAAGAGGGCTTCGTGACTGCCCTGCCCGCTCGACGCGATGATCGGCGCGGCGAAACCGGCGACCAGGCCCAGCACGGCCAGGGCGAGCGCATCCTGGAGCACCGCGAGCATGCCCAGGCCACCGACGAAGATCACCAGCAAGGCGAACGCGGGCAACGGGCCAATCAATCCATAGAGGCGATAGGCGGCGAACACCGTCATCACAAGCACGCCGATGGAGCCACCCTGGAGCGACAACGCGAAGGCCCGCCGCCTGTCGCGCTGGAACCAGCCGAACGCCGTGCCGGCAATGGCGAACAGCGCCACGAGCATCAGGCGCACCGGGAGGGGAACCCGCAGCAATCCCGCGTCCGTGGCGTACTTGAGGAAGGCCGCCACGCCTGCGAAGAGCACCAGCATGCCGACCTTGACCGGCACGTTGCCCTCCGTGAACCAGCCTTTGATCGCCTGGGCGAGGCGCTCGCCACGCGTCGGATCTGCGGGTGCCTCGGGTAAGGGCGCCATGGGCGGAGGCACCGAGGGCGGCCTGTCGGCCGCGACGGGTTCGGCCGGCATCGGGGGTGGGACGATCGCCGGTTGCCCCATGCCAGGGGCGGTGGCCTCGGGCCAGGGCGTCACGTCGTCGGCCGACACCGCCGCAGGCTCGGCGATCGGAATGATCGACGCGGGCGTGGTCGTCGCGTCGAGGCGGCGAAGCGCTTGGTCAAGTTCGTCACGCAGGAGGGACGTGCGCGCCCAGAGCACGCCGATGGCGAATCCCGCGACACTGCCTGCGACGCCTTGACCCACGAAAGCGCCGATGATCGCGCCGATGATTCCGAAAAGAACGTACACGCCCTATCCCTCGACCCCGTCCGATATCCGGGGCGGAGTCTGGCATGAAATCGCATGATCGTGCGGCGTGTCAGGCGGGTCGCATGGCGATACCGGCGGCCGCCGTATCGCCATGCGATCGGCGCCCCCTTCGGTTGGCGGCCCGGTTAGCCCGCGGGGCGGGCTCCTGCAAAGCGGGGCAAACGCCTTGTCAGTGCAGCGGCTGGGTCTCGATGACCGGCTGGTCGCCGATGACGTCAGCGCCCGGCGGTGGCACGAAGTGGAAGGTGTCGGCGGGGATGGGGCCGTTCTTCTGCCAACCCGCGAACTGGATACGCGTGGTGTTGCCGAGTTGGTCGCGGAACTCCATGCGGGCCAGGCCCGAGGCGTCGAAGCCCAGGTCCGCGTAGTCGAATTGCGGATCCTTGCTGGTGGACTTCAGGCGCAGCCATTGCAGGCCGTCACGCTCGCCCTGCTCGGTCACCTTGAAGTCGCGGTCGAGCAGCGAGAGGTCGGTCAGCACGGTGAGCGGACTCTGCGCCTCTTCGGTACTCTGCTTGCGCACGGTGACCTGCTCCAGATCGGGGTCGTAGAGCCACACCCGGCTGCCGTCGGCAACGATGGTCTGCTTGTAGGGCGCGAGCGTCTCCCAGCGGAATTCCCGCGGCGCCTGCAAGGCCAGGGTACCCGAGCTGGTCTTGCCCGGGTCGCCGTTGGCGTTGGAAAGGGTCTGGCTGAAACGCCCGGTCACCGAATGCAGCCCCTTCGCGAAGGCGTCGAGGCGTTCGCGGGCCGGGCCGGCGGCGAACGCCGGAAGGCAGGAGAGGAACAGCGTCGCGGCGAGCAGCAGGCGTTTCATGGGCGGTTTTCCGTGAGTGGCGGCGCGGATTGTCAGCGATCGGTCTCGAACAACGACTTAAGCATGTCGATGGCCTCGCCAGGGCTGATCTCGCCCGAACGCATCTTGTCGCTGATGTCGGCGATGGCCTTGCCGTCGCGGTGCCAGAACGGCGCCTCGCGGGTGGCAACATGCTGGGGACGGGCCTCCTGACCAAGCACGACGATTTCGGCCACCTCGGGCTGCTCGGCAAAGATCACTTCGAGGGCGTCGTCGACCTCGGCCGTATGGCCGGCCGGGTAGTCGCGCACCACCGTGCAATGGCGGCCATCGTCCGAGCGAAGCTCGAGCCCGGGGATGGACGGATTGAGTTCGAACACGTTCTCGATTTCGTCGAGCACTTCCGGGGTGGGCGTCAGATCGCCGCTGACGAGCAGGCTCCAGGGACGCTGGCGCAGCGACCCCGGGGGGATGGCATTCATGGGGTTCAGTCCTTCGGCGGCGGCGGCGCGAGCACTTCGCGGTTACCGTTGTGCTGCGGCGCGCTGACGATGCCGTCCTGCTCCATCTGTTCGACGAGGCGGGCGGCCCGGTTGTAGCCGATACGCAGGTGGCGCTGCACGCCGGAAATCGACGCGCGGCGGGTCTCGGTGACGACTCGCACGGCGCGATCGTAGAGCGCGTTGTCGCTGTCGGCGTCGCCGTCGGCGTCCTGCGGCAGGCCGGCGTCGTTGATGATCTTGCCGTCGGCGGTGGACTGCACCTCTTCGAGCACGCCCTCGATGTAGTTGGGCGTGCCCTGCGCGCGCAGCCACTCGACCACGTTGTGCACCTCGTGGTCGTCGACGAAGGCGCCGTGCACGCGCTCGGGCGTGGCGGTGCCCGGCGGCAGGTAGAGCATGTCGCCGTGACCCAGCAGCGCCTCGGCGCCAGACTGGTCGAGGATGGTGCGCGAATCGATCTTCGACGACACCTGGAAGGCGATGCGGGTGGGAATGTTGGCCTTGATGAGGCCGGTGATCACGTCCACCGACGGGCGCTGGGTGGCGAGGATCAGGTGCACGCCGGCCGCGCGGGCCTTCTGCGCGAGACGGGCGATGAGTTCTTCGACCTTCTTTCCGACGATCATCATCATGTCGGCGAACTCGTCGATGATGATCACGATGTGTGGCAGCGGCTCGAGCGGTTCGGCCACCATGCCCGGCATGTCGGGGTTGGGACGGAACAGCGGGTCGAGCAGCGGCTGGCCCGCGGTCTCGGCTTCCTTGACTTTCTTGTTGAAGCCGCCGAGGTTACGCACCCCCACGGCCGCCATGAGCTTGTAGCGCCGCTCCATCTCGGCCACGCACCAGCGCAGGGCATTGGCGGCTTCTTTCATGTCGGTGACGACCGGCGCGAGCAGGTGCGGGATGCCCTCGTAGACCGAGAGTTCGAGCATCTTCGGGTCGATCATGATCATGCGGACGTCTTTCGCGCTGCTCTTGTAGAGCAGGCTCAGCACCATGGCATTCACCGCCACCGACTTGCCCGAGCCGGTGGTACCCGCGACGAGCAGGTGCGGCATCTTGGCCAGATCGGCCACCACGGCCTTGCCGCCGATGTCCTTGCCCAACGCCAGCGCCAGCGGCGACTTCACCTGGTCGTAGCGTTCCGAGCGCAGGATCTCCGACAGGTAGACGATCTGCTTCTTGGTGTTGGGGATTTCCAGGCCGATGACGTTCTTGCCCGGAATCACGTCGACCACACGCACGCTCACCACGGACAGACCGCGGGCGATGTCCTTGTCGAGGCTGGACACCTGGCTGCCGCGCACGCCGGCCGCGGGCTCAAGCTCGAACCGGGTGATGACCGGACCCGGATACACCCCGGCCACGCGTGCCTCCACGCGGAAATCGCGCAATTTCAGCTCCACCTGCCGCGAGAGCACCTCAAGGGTTTCTTCGGAATACCCCGGGCCTTGTGGCGGCGCCTCGTCGAGCAGCGACAGCGGCGGCAGTTCGCCGTCCATGGACGCGCCGGTGAACAGGGGAATCTGATTTTCGCGGGTGGCGCGCTCGCTCTTGACCACCACCGCAGCGGCCGGGGCCTCGATGCGTACCGGTTCGCGACGGGCCTGCTTGACCGCCTCGGCCTTTTTCACCACCTCGCGCTCGGCGCGAGCCGACCGCGCGGCCATCACCTCGGGCGCCTGGCGCACCTTGCCGCCGAACCAGCCGCCGATCCGCACGACCCGCTCGCCGGTGGCATCCATCAGCCGGAACCACGACAACCCCGTGGCCAGCGTCACCGCCACCAGGCACACGGCCAGCAACAGCAGGGGCGCGCCCTTGTCCCCAAACGCACCGTGCAGTCCCCGCCCCACCCACTTGCCGACGATACCGCCCGGCCCTTCAGGCAGCACAGGCGCATCGACGTTCAGGTAGACGAGCGCGGGCGCCGTGATGAAGAAGAAAACGAAGCCGATCAGGCGCAGCGACGGCTCCCACGGCTGCACGTCGCGCTCGCCGCGGTGGCGGATCACGCGGATGCCCAGCGCCAGCAGAAGCAACGGGAAGCCGTAAGACACCAGGCCGAAGATGTAACGCAGCAGGTTGGCGATGTTGGCGCCCACCGCGCCACCGAAATTGGTGGCCCGTTCGGCCACGCCCATGTGACCCCAGCTGGGGTCCTGGTCGTTGTAGCTGATCAGGCAGACCAGCAGGTACAGGGCGATCGGCAGCAGCAGCAGGGCTCCCGCCTCGCGCAGGCGGCGCTTGAGCTCGTCGCTCAGTCCCGCGCGCTGGGCCTTGACCTGGGCCTTGGCCTGTTTCTTGACGACTTTCGCGCTGCGCGCCACGTTTGACGAATACCTCGGTGAACGGATCGCGGCATGATGCCACGCCCGGGGGTGTCTTGAATCATGCCCGCCTGTTCCCCATTCTTGCGGGCCAGATACGCGCGGGCGAGAGGTCGGATCGCGCGTTACGCACTTATTAAACCAAGGATTATACATGAGCACCCCCAAGCACAGCCGCCTGCTGATCCTCGGCTCCGGTCCCGCCGGCTACACCGCGGCGGTGTATGCGGCGCGCGCCAACCTCAAGCCGACCATGGTGACCGGCCTGCAGCAGGGCGGCCAGCTCATGACCACCACCGAGGTGGACAACTGGCCTGGCGACGAAAAGGGGGTGCAGGGTCCCGAGCTCATGCGCCGCATGGCCGAGCACGCCGAGCGCTTCGAAACCGAGATGGTGTTCGACCATATCCACAAGGTCGACCTGTCCAAGCGTCCCTTCACGCTCAAGGGTGACAGCGGCGAATACACCGCCGACGCGCTCATCGTCACCACCGGCGCCACCGCGAAATACCTGGGCATCGCCTCGGAGGAGAAGTTCAAGGGTCGCGGCGTGTCCGCCTGCGCCACCTGCGACGGTTTCTTCTTCCGCGAGCAGGACGTCGTGGTGGTGGGCGGCGGCAACACGGCCGTCGAAGAGGCGCTCTACCTCGCCAACATCGCCCGCAAGGTCTACCTGGTGCACCGCCGCGACAAGCTGCGCGCCGAGAAGATCATGCAGGACAAGCTCCTGGAAAAGGCTGCCGCGGGCAAGGTCGAGCTGGTCTGGAACCACCAGATCGACGAGGTGCTGGGTGACGATTCCGGCGTGACCGGCGTGCGGGTGAAGGACGTTAACACCGGCGCCACCCGCGACATCGCCGCGCACGGCTTCTTCGTGGCCATCGGCCACACGCCGAACACCGGCATCTTCGAAGGCCAGCTCGAGATGAAGGATGGCTACATCCAGATCAAGTCGGGCCTGAACGGCATGGCCACCGCGACCTCGGTCGAGGGCGTTTTCGCGGCGGGCGACGTGGCCGACCACGTCTATCGCCAGGCGATCACCTCGGCCGGTTTCGGCTGCATGGCCGCGCTGGACGCCGAGCGCTGGCTCGACCAGCAGATGCCGGTCAACCCGTGACCGACAGGCCCCGCGCGACACGCGGGGCCGCCTCCGGCATGAACGGGATCCGTTTCCTCGACGGCCTCGCCGGCATCGCGTCCTCCGACTGGGACGCCATGGTGCCTGACGGCAATCCGTTCGTGTCGCATGCGTTTCTCCACGGCATGGAGACCTCCGGCTGCCTGCGCGAAGACTACGGCTGGCGAGCGTGCCACGTCGTCCTCGTCGAGGACGGCCGGCTGCTCGCCGCGGCGCCCACATACCTGAAAGGCAACTCGCACGGGGAGTTCGTGTTCGACTGGAGCTGGGCGGCGGCGTGGGAGCGCGCCGGGGGCGATTACTACCCCAAGCTGCTGGTGGCGTCGCCGTATTCGCCGGTGTCCGGACCACGCCTGCTCGTGCGCCCCGGTGAGGATGCCCCTGCCCTGCGCCGGCGCCTGGTCGCGGCGCTCGTCGACGAGGCGGACCGGCTCGGCCTGTCGTCGGTGCATGCCAACTTTCTTCGCGACGACGAACGGGATGCCTTCGACGCGCGCTGGCTCGCGCGATCGGATTACCAGTTCCACTGGCACAACCGGGGCTACGGCGATTTTGCCGAGTTCCTCGCCGCGCTGACGGCGAAAAAACGGAAAAACATCCGGCAGGAGCGCGCCCACGCGCAAGCAGCCGGTCTCACCCTGGACATGCGCGGCGGTGACACGCTCGACGACGACGCGTGGGCGCAGATCCACGCGCTCTACGAGCTCACCTTCGACATGAAGGGCAACCACGCCGCACTCACCCTGCCGTTCTTCCGGCACCTCGGCCGGACGATGGGCGCGAACGTACAGGTGGCGATGGCGCGCGACGAGGACCGCATCGTGGCGATGGCGCTGTTCCTGCGCGGCGGCGACACGCTCTACGGCCGCTACTGGGGTGCGCAGGTCGAGGTCTCGGGCCTGCACTTCGAACTGTGCTACTACCGGGGCATCGACTACGCGATCCGCGAGGGGTTGGCCCGCTTCGAACCCGGCGCCCAGGGCGAACACAAGCTGGCGCGGGGTTTCCTGCCGAGCCTGACCCACTCCCGGCATTACATCGCGCACGAGGGCTTCCGGCAGGCCGTGGCCGACGCGCTCGTCCACGAGGCGCGGCACCGCGAAGCCTACCGCGCCGAGTTGCTCACCCATTCACCGTACGCGGAACGATGATTCACCTGCCCCAACTCCATCCGTCGCGCCCCGGGCTCTTTCCGCTGCCGGACAGCGCGCTCGACGAGCCCAATGGCCTCCTCGCGTGGGGCGGGGATCTTTCCCCCGAACGGCTGCTCGCGGCCTATGGCCAGGGGGTGTTCCCCTGGTTCAACGACGACGAGCCGATTCTTTGGTGGTCGCCGGACCCGCGCTGCGTGTTCCGCACCGACGGCGTGCACGTGAGCCGCAGCTTGCGCAAGCTGATCGATCGCTCAGGCTGGCGACTGACCGCGGATACCTCGTTCGGCCGGGTCGTGCGCGCCTGCGCCGCGCCGCGCAACGGCGAGCCAGGCACGTGGATCGGCGCGGGCATGATCGCGGCGTATGAAGAGCTGCACCGTCGGGGTCACGCGCACAGCGTGGAAGTATGGGATCGCGGCTCGTTGGTCGGTGGTATCTATGGCGTCGCTGTAGGCCGCCTGTTCTGCGGCGAGTCGATGTTCTCCGCGCGAAGCGGCGGTTCGAAGGTCGCCCTGGCCGGGTTGTGCCAACTGCTGCACCGCTGGGGATTTCCCTGGCTCGACGCGCAGGTCACCAATCCTCACCTGCTGAGCATGGGCGCGGTGGAAGTGCCCCGCAAGGCGTTCGTGGCGCAAGCGCGGCGCCTCTGCGCGATGCCGGGCGTGGAGGGGTCGTGGCTCCGCCACCCGGTGCCGCTCCCCTGAGGCGGTCGGCGTCGAAGCGGCCCCCGCCCGCGCCCCATGCAACGAGGAAGCGACCGACGCCGCGCGCCAGCCCCTGGCAGACGAACTACCGGGACCGATGCCCGCTCATCTCAGCCCCGGCGTTGCGCGGCAACAGGGCACAAACCGGCGCGGCGATCACCGAGATCAGGGTCACCACCACGAAGGCCACGCTGAAGTCGGGCAACTGCGCGTGGTCCCGACCGTGCCAGACCACCGACAGGTGCAGTGCCGCGGCGGCCACGCAGATGCCCAGCGAGAGCATCAGCTGCTGGAACGTCGAATAAAAACTCGTGGCGGCGGAGAAGCGCTCGCCAGGCACGTCCGCGTAGGCCACCGTGTTGTACGCGCTGAACTGCAACGACTGGAAAAACCCGCCCAGGAGCAGGATGGTGTAGATGGTCCACAGCGGCCAGTCGGGCCGGAACGCCGCGCACAGCGCGATGCAGATCATCGAAAACACGCCGTTCCAGATCAGCGTGGCGCGGAAACCGAACAGGCGCAGTACCGGCGCCGCCGTGGCCTTCATAAGCATCGCCCCCAACGCGGACACGAACGTCACCACGCCGCTGTGCGCCGCGGACATGCCGAACCCCAGCTGCATCATCAGCGGCAGGAGGAACGGCACCGAACCCGCCGTGATACGCGTCAGCGAACCGGCGACCACCGACAGGCGGAAGGTGGTGAAGCGCATGAGCGACAGGTCGATGATGGGGTTGGCCACGCGACGCGAATGCCAGACGTAAAACGCCCCCGTCACCAGCCCCGTCGCGATGAGCCCGTAGGAACCCATCGCCGAGGTCACGCCGCGGCTGGCCATCTCCAGGCCGAACACGATGCACGACAGCGACACGCCGGACAGCACGAAGCCGACACGGTCGAACCGCGTGGCCGACGCGGCACGCACATCGGGGATGTAGCGGGTGGCGAGCCAGATGCCGACAAGGCCGATGGGCACGTTGATGTAGAAGATCCAGCGCCACGACACCCAGGTGACGATGAAACCGCCAAGCGGCGGACCGACCACGGGCCCGATCAGCGCGGGCACCAGCAACCACGACATCGCGCTGACCAGTTCGGACTTGGGCACCGAGCGCAGGATCACCAGACGGCCCACCGGCACCATCATGGCGCCACCGATGCCCTGGAGCAGGCGCGACAGCACCAGTAGCGGCAGGTTTTCCGCTGCGCCGCACAGGATCGAGCCCAGGGTGAACAAGGCAATGGCGGCGCGAAACACGTTGCGCGAGCCGTAGCGGTCGGCGATGTGGCCGCTGGCCGGAATGAACACGGCCAGGCTCAGCATGTAGGACGTGAGCGCCACGCTCATGTGCAGCGGCGACACATCGAACGACCGCGCCATGGCGGGCAAGGCCGTGGCGAGGATGGTGCCATCCAGCTGTTCCATGAACATCGCGCTGGCGATGATCAGGGCGATGGTACGAAAGCCGGGGGCGTGGGTCATCGGCGGTATTTTGCGCCCGCGGCCGGGTGAGGGGAACCCCGTGCCCTTACGCCCCTGCCACGGATGCCAGGCTGTCGCGCGATATGTCGGCGATCGCATGTGCACCGGTCAGGGTCATGGCGACACGCATTTCGCTCGCGATCAGGTCGAGCAGGCGGGCGACGCCCTGCTCGCCCGCGGCCGCCAGGGCGTAGATGTAGGCGCGGCCGAGCAGCACGCCCCGGGCGCCCTGCGCGATCATCCGCACCACATCCAGGCCGGAGCGGATGCCGCTGTCCGCCAGGACGGTCAGGTCGTCACCTACCGCATCCGCGATGCGTGGCAAGGCCTGCACCGTCGACGACACGCCATCGAGCTGCCGCCCGCCGTGGTTGGACACCACGATGCCGTCCGCGCCGAACGCCACGGCGTCGCGGGCGTCCTCCGGATCGAGGATGCCCTTGAGCACCATCGGTCCCTTCCAGTACTCGCGCACCCATTCGAGATCGCGCCAGCCGATCGACGGATCGAAGTTGGCGCCGAGCCAGCCGACGTAGTCTTCGAGCGTGGTCTTCTTCTTGAGATACGCGCTGACGTTGCCCAGGTCGTGCGGACGCCCCATGACACCGACGTCCCAGGCCCAGCCGGGATGCAGCATGGCCTGGAGCATCCGGCGCTGCGGCCCGCGCGGACCGGACATGCCCGAATGGGCATCGCGGTAACGCGCGCCCGGCACCGGCATGTCGACCGTAAACACCAGGGTACGGATGCCCGCCGCCCATGCGCGATCGAGCGCGTTTCTCATGAAGCCACGATCCCGGAGCACGTAGAGCTGAAACCACATGGGTCGTTCGAGCGTCGGCTGCACCTCCTCGATCGGACACACCGACACCGACGACATCGTGAAGGTGACGCCGCGCGAGATGGCCGCGCGGGCCGCCTGTGTTTCGCCACGACGGGCATACATGCCGGTCAGCCCGACCGGTCCCAGCACGACGGGCAAGGCGAACGACTCGCCGAGGATCTCCGTGGAAAGATCGACCGAACCGACGCCCTTCAGCACGCGCTGGCGCAGCGACAACGCCTGCAGGTCGTCCTGGTTGCGGCGCATGGTCTGCTCGGCGTAGGCACCGCCGTCGATGTAATGGAACAGGAACGGCGGCAGCCGGCGTCGGGCCGCCTCGCGATAATCGGTGGTCGAGGAGATGATCATGGCGGCGATGGGGTGTCCATAGGAAGGTGACGCAAGGCGTTCAACGTGCGCCGATGACGCTCGGCGTTCTGCTGCAGATGCTCGATGCGGTCTTCGACGAAACGCAGATGATCCAGCGCCGCGGCGCGCGCGGCATCCGGCTTGCCGTCGAGCACGGCGTCGAGGATGCGCCGATGCTGGGCGTCGAGGCGCACGGCCACGCCCGGCAGGCGATACAGTCGGACCAGCGTGTCGGAAATGCTGGCCGCGAGCAGGCCCTCCAGGCCCGTCATGACCTGGTAGAGCACCACGTTGCGGGCGGCCCGCGCGATGCTGCGATGGAACGCGGCATCAAGCGTCGCCAAGGCAAGCGGCGAGCCGGCGTCGGCCGGATGTTCCGCGAGCAAGCCCGCCGACAGCCTGTCGTAGGCGGCGGTCATCGCGTTGCGGTCGGCAGGGTCGGCGCGCGATGCGGCGTGCGCGGCCGCGTCGCCTTCGAGCGACTGGCGGATCTCCATGACATCCCGCCAATAGCCCGACTCGCTCTGCGCGAGCGTCTCAAGCGGAAGCAACGCCTCACGTATCGGGTCGACGTCCCCGGGGGCGGTGACGTAGGTGCCCCCGCCCCGGCGGCTGGTCAGGCGGCCCCGGCTGCCCAGTTGCTTGATAGCCTCGCGCAGTTGCGAACGCGACACGCCGAGCTCGCTCGCCCACGGACGCTCGGCGGGCAGCCGGTCCCCAGGCGCGAAGCGACCGGCGTCGATCATCGCGTCGATGCGCGTGGCGAGGGCGGACAGCGTCAACACGACATGCCGCCCGCCCAACGGTTTTTTTGGTCTGACCAACGTAGCAACATGACGCACAATCTACGCCGAACCGGCTCGCCCAGCCATGGAATTGGTCTGACCAGTGAAGAACTCAGCAGAACGCCCGCTCACTCCGGAACACCCGCTCGACACCGCTCAGCGGATCGACGAAGCGAAGCTCACGGGCGAGCAACCGTAGCGGACGATCGAACCCTACCCCCTCCGGCCGGAGTACCGGGTAATACGCATCGCCTTCGATCGGTGCGCCCAGCGTCGCCATGTGCACGCGCAGCTGGTGCTTGCGGCCACTGACCGGTTCGAGCCGATAGAGCCAGCGGTCGGCGTCGCGGGCGATCACGTCCACCCGCGTTACCGCATTGGGGGCGCCCGGCGCCTGACGCATACGGAAAAACGGTTCGCCGCGCTCCAGTCGGCTGGCATGCTCGAACGGAAACACCCGCCCGGGCATCGGCGGCGCCCAGGCCTCGTACACCTTCACGATGCGCCGCTCGCGAAACAGCGCCGCGTAGGCGTCGCGCGTCGCCGGGCGCGCGGAAAAGATCACCAGACCGGCCGTCTCACGGTCGAGCCGGTGCAGCGCGACCAGGTCCGGATGGCCCAGGCGTCGGATGAGGCGCGCCGACAAGGTCTCCTCCACGTGTGCGCCCGTCGGCATGACCGGGAGGAATGGCGGCTTGTCCGCCACGACGAGGTCGTCGTCCGCATGCACCACGGTTTCGTCGAACGGTATGCGAGGCTCCGCCGCCACCTCGCGGCGATAGGTCAGCGTGGCGCCCGCGCGGTACGGCGCGTCGCTCGCCACCGCGTTGCCGTCGAGACGGACGGTGCCGCGCGCCATCCGGTCAAGCCAGTCCACCCGCGAGATGCGAGGAAACCGTGAAAGCAGGAAGTCGATCAGCGACACCCAGTCGCCCTGGGGCAGCACGAGGCGACTCGGTGGGACGATAGTCATGCGTCATTCTAGAACGCGCGGCCTATACTCGTTTCGACTCCCCATGACACGAGGACGTGCCGCCGTGATCGGCCGGTTCTTCAGGAAGTGGTTCGGCCGTCGTGCCCCCGTCCTTCCGGTTTTGCCCGGCCCGGTCGCCTGGCCGCCGTTCGACGCGGTGCCGACCGAGCCCACGCAAGCGGTCGACGCGATGGACACGGTCGACGCCGCGGACATCGAGGACCGCTTCTACCGCCTCGTGTTCGGTTTTCCTCCCTCGTCGGCGCGGGCGCCCTCGTTCGCCGAGCAGGCGGTGCTGAGACGGGTCCGTGACGCGTTCGGCGGCGAGCGGGTGGACGCGGCCACCCTGCCCCGCGTCGGCGCGATCCTGCCTCTGGTCATGCGCTCTCAACGAAGCGATGGTCCTGATGCTCGCGCCGTGCTCGCCTGGATACAGAGCGATCCGACGCTCGCGGGCGACATACTGCGCGTCGCCAACGGGCCGCGTTATCGCCGTGGGCACGACGTGTCGACGCTGGCCGAGGCCGCGACGGCGATGGGCCCGGACGGGATGCTTCGTGAGGTGGCCCGCGCCACGGTGCGGCCCCTCCTGCGCAGCGACGCCGGTCCGGCGAGTCGACTCGCGGGCGACCGCCTTTGGGAACACGCCGAGCGTTGCGCACACGCCTGCGCCGTGCTCCACGGGGCCGACGACATGGCGCTCGAGCCGTTCCTCGCGGGCATGGTGGGCCATGTCGCGGCGCAGACCGTGCTGGCGGAGCTGGCCCGCCGCGACGATATGCTCGGCCTCGAATTCAGCCGCCCCTTCGTCGCGTCGCTCGCCCGCCAGGTGGAGCGCCTCTCGTTGCACGCGGCCCGGCATTGGTCGTTTCCGTCCCGCGTGGTGCAGGCGCTGGCCGAGCGCGCCGACCCCGCCGATGCGGGGGCGCGCACGCCATTGGGCCGCGCACTGCTCGCCGGAAGCCAGCTCGCGATGCTCGACGTGCTCGCCGAACAGGGTCTGGTCGGTACGGACGCCGCGCTGCTCGCGACCCCTCGTCAGGGCTTCGGCCAGGCGACACTCGGCGCCTGCCGGAAAACGTTGCGGCAACGCGCGCCGGCCCATCTGCTGACCTAGCCGAAAACGTGCTTCCGCGACGACGGGAACTCCCCGATACTCGCCCCATGTATCAATGGCTCACCATCATGGCAGGCGGTCCCCAGGACGGGCAGCAACTCGTTCGACGCTACGACGCGCCTCGCTTTACGCCCCCGGCCATGCGTGCCAGCGACGGCAAGGTGTGCTGCCCGATCGCGACGCACACGGCGGCCGAGGGCGGCTGCTGCGTGGTCGTGCATCCCGGCGCCACCGACAAGCAGGTCGAGCGCGCGATGGACGCGATGCTGGCTACGCCTTAGCGGTATCATGCCCGGCTAAACCGGCAAGTGACCTTCAACATGTTCGCGGCGCACATCCCCTCGCCCGGCTCGAAAGATGCACTCGTGCTGCTGAGCTGGCAGGATTTTGAACATCTCGTGTCCGAGCATTACCGCGACCAGGGGTTTCGCGTGGAGCGGGCCGCGCCGGTGGTGTCGCTCAAGGCGATCGGCCAGGGACTCGACCTGCGCCTGCATCGCGGCAGCGAGTCGGTGGTGCTGGTGTGTCCGGGCGACGAAACCGCCGACGTGGACGCCCCCGAGCTGAGCGAACTGCTCAGCACGATGCTCAACGAGGCCTCGACCGGCGGCATCCTGCTGACGCGCCGCCGTTTCACCCAGAAGGCGCAGACGCTCGCGCGCCGGCAACCGCGCCTTCAGCTCGTGGACGCCGACCTGCTCCGGGTCATGCTCAAGCTGCCCGACCATCTCGACGCGAGCCTGCCGCCGTCGCGCCGCAAGACGCGAGGCGGCAGGCGGACCGCGGCCCGCACCGGTGCCGCGTCGTCCGCGCTGCTGCCGGTCGGCCTGGGCGTGGCGATCCTGCTTCTGCTGGGCCTGTTCGGCTGGAAAATGACCCACTCGCGGGAGGCCACGACGAACGCCGCAGCCACCACGGCCATGCCGGACACGTTCCGTACGCAGGTCGCACCGACGCCTCCGTCCTCCGCGATGCCCCGACCGGTGCGGGCGAGTCGTTTGGCCGACGAGAAGGTGGCGCGTGAGCTCGCCGCACGCGAGCGACTGCGCGACACGACGCCCCCGCCGCGCCAGGTGCACCAGACGTCGGACGACGCGATGCAGATCATGGAACGCAATACGCGCGCGGTCGGCGCGGCCCGATAGCGTTTCACGTGCCCGCCATCCCGGCGGGCCTAGGCTTTCCGAAGCCCCGTCCCTCCGGAAATCCCATGAACGAGAAGACGCTATCGCCCGATTTGCTGCGGCGCATGCACGCGTACTGGCGCGCCGCCAATTACCTCTCCGTCGGGCAGATCTACCTGCGCGACAATCCTCTGCTCGACGAGCCGCTCTCTCGTGAGCACATCAAGCATCGCCTGCTCGGGCACTGGGGCACGACCACCGGCCTCAACTTCATCTACACCCACCTCAACCGCGCGATCGTCGAGCGCGACCTGGACATGATCTACGTGATCGGCCCCGGCCACGGCGGACCGGGACTGGTCGCGCATACCTATCTCGAAGGTTCCTATACCGAGATCTATCCGCATATCGAGCGCAGCGCTGCGGGCATGCGCGAGCTGTTCCGCCAGTTCTCGTGGCCGTACGGCATCCCCAGCCACGTCGCGCCGGAAACCCCCGGCTCGATCCACGAAGGCGGCGAACTGGGCTACTCGCTCTCGCACGCGTTCGGCGCGGCGTTCGACAATCCCGATCTCATCGTCGCCTGCGTCGTCGGCGACGGCGAGGCGGAAACCGGCGCGCTGGCCACGAGCTGGCATTCCAACAAGTTCCTCAACCCCGCCCGCGATGGCGCGGTGCTGCCGATCCTCCACCTCAACGGCTTCAAGATCGCCAACCCGACGGTGCTCGCCCGCCTGGAGCCGGACGAATTGCGCGACCTCATGCGCGGTTACGGCTACGAGCCGCACGTCGTCGAAGGCCACGAGTTCGAGCCCATGCACCAGGCCTTCGCCGCCACGCTCGATCGATGCCTCGACGAGATCGCGCGCATCCAGGCCGAGGCCCGCCGTGGCGACGCCGCGCAGGCAAAGCGTCCGCGCTGGCCGATGATCGTGCTGCGCTCGCCCAAGGGCTGGACCGGTCCGAAAGAGGTCGATGGCAAGCCCGTGGAAGGCACGTGGCGCTCGCACCAGGTGCCCATCGCGACGTTCGAGAACGACGATCATGTGCGGATCCTCGAGCGCTGGATGCAGAGCTATCAACCCGACGAACTGTTCGACGAGCAGGGCCGCTTCCGCGAGGAATTCGCCTCGCTGGCGCCGACCGGCCGCCGGCGCATGGGCATGAACCCGCATGCGAACGGCGGTCTGCTGTACACGCCCCTGCACATGCCCCATTTCCACGATTTCGCCGAAATCGTGACGACCCCGGGCGACCACAAGGCCGAAGCGACGCGCGTACTGGGTCGGTTCCTGCGCGAGGTGATGCGGCGGAACATGACGAGCTTTCGACTGTTCGGCCCCGACGAAACGGCCTCGAACCGCCTCGAGGCCGTCTACGAGGCCAGCCCCAAGACGTGGCTCGGCGAGTACGAGGCGGTCGACATCGACCTCGCACCGGATGGCCGCGTGATGGAGATGCTCAGCGAGCACCAGTGCCAGGGCTGGCTGGAGGGCTACCTGCTCACCGGCCGCCACGGCTTCTTCTCGTGCTACGAAGCGTTCATCCATATCATCGATTCGATGTTCAACCAGCACGCGAAGTGGTTGAAGGTGACGCGACAGATGGCGTGGCGGCCGCCGATCGCGTCGCTCAATTACCTGCTCAGTTCACACGTGTGGCACCAGGACCACAACGGCTTCTCGCACCAGGACCCGGGCTTCATCGACCACGTAGCGAACAAGAAGTCACAGATCGTGCGCGTCTACCTGCCGCCCGACGCGAACTGCCTGCTTTCGGTGGCGGACCACTGCCTGCGCAGCCGGCACTACGTCAACGTGATCGTGGCGGGCAAGCAGCCCGACTGGCAGTGGCTCGACATGGAAAGCGCCGTGCGTCATTGCGCGGCGGGGGCCGGCATCTGGGAGTGGGCGGGCCGCGGCGGCGATGACCCCGACGTGGTGATGGCCTGCGCGGGCGACGCCCCCACCGTGGAGGTGCTGGCGGCGGTGATGCTGCTGCGCGACTACGTACCGGACATCCGCATCCGCGTCGTCAACGTGGTCGACCTGATGTCGCTGGAGACGCCGGACGAGCATCCCCACGGCATGGACGACGACGTGTTCGACGACCTGTTCACCCGGGACCGTCCGGTGATCTTCGCCTTCCACGGCTACCCCGGCATCATCCACAAGCTGACCTATCGCCGGCACAACCACGACAACATCCACGTGCGTGGCTACAAGGAAGAAGGCACCACCACGACGGCCCTGGACATGATGGTGCTCAACAACATGGACCGCTTCCAGCTCGCCCTCGACGTCATCAACCGCGTGCCACGTTTCGCCGGCGAACGCAAGAAGGCGGCGCAGCGCTACTGGTCCGATATCCAGCGGCACAAGCTCTACGTGAGCGAACATGGGCAAGACCTCCCCGACGTGCGCGATTGGCAATGGCAGCCCGAGGCATGATCGTGCTCGCCCTCAACGCCGGCTCGTCGTCGTTGAAGTACGGCCTTTACCGTGTCGACGGCGACGCGTGCCAGCCCCTGTTCGCCGACCAGACGGATACCCCCGGCGGCGACGCCGTCGACGCGGTCATGGCGACGTTGCGGTCAAGGTCGCTGCCCGAGCCGGACGCCATCGGCCATCGGCTCGTGCACGGCGGCCCTAACGTGCGCACACACACGCGGATCGGCGATGAGGTGATGGCCCACCTGGCCGAGGCCGAGGCGTTCGCGCCGCTGCACGTGCCACCGGCCCTGGCGATGGTCCGGCGGGCACGCGAGGCGTTTCCCGAGCGACCCCAGGTGGCGTGTTTCGACACCGCGTTTCACGCCAGCCTGCCGAAGGTCGCCCGGACCCTGCCCCTGCCTGCGAACCTGCGCGAGGGCGGCATCGAACGGTACGGGTTTCACGGGCTGTCGTATGAATCGATCGTGCGGCAGCTGGGCGACGCGCTGCCTCCACGCACGGTGATCGCCCACCTGGGCAACGGCGCAAGCCTGTGCGCGGTACGCGACGGCCGCTCGATCGACACCACGATGGGCCTCACCCCGACGGGAGGCCTCGTGATGGGCACGCGGCCCGGGGATCTGGATCCCGGCGTACTGCTGTACCTCATGCGCGAGAGGGGCTACGACGCCGCGAGGCTGGAGACGCTCGTCGACCGCGAGTCGGGGCTGAAGGGGCTGTCGGGCGGCACCAGCGACATGCGCGAACTGCACGCGATGAACGACGACAACGCCCGCCTCGCGCAGGACGTGTTCGTGCATGTCGCGCGCAAGCAGGTGGCGGCGATGGTCGCGTCGCTGGGCGGGCTCGACCTGCTGGTGTTCACCGGCGGCATCGGTGAAAACGACGCGGTGACGCGCGAGGCCATCGTGTCGGGCCTGCATTGGATCGGGCGCTTCCAGACTCGCGTGATGCGCACGGAAGAAGACGAGCAGATCGCGAGGCACACCCAGCGCCTCGCGATGTAGGAGCGAGAGCCCGGTGAAGGGGGATTGCATCCGCGAACCCTCAGGGCGGATCGGGGAAGTGAGGCCGCTGTCTCGACAGTGCGAGGCGCCGCGTCGCCCGCACCGGGCTGGCTGCGGCCGGATCGTCAGCAGGCCGATACCTTGCGGCGTGCCCCGCGCGCGATCGTGTCTGCCGATCACGCGCGGGACGATGCGCCGGTTATTCGACGACGACCGGAATCTTGCCGATCTTCGTGCGCCATTCCTTCGGCCCGGTCTGGTGCACCGACGTACCCTGGCAGTCCACCGCCACGGTCACCGGCATGTCCTGCACCTCGAACTCGTAGATCGCTTCCATGCCGAGGTCTTCGAAGGCCAGCACGCGCGAGGCCTTGATCGCCTTGGACACGAGATAGGCCGCTCCGCCAACCGCCATGAGGTAGACGGCCCGGTTGTCGCGGATGGCCTCGATCGCCGTGGGCCCGCGCTCGGACTTGCCGACCATGCCGAGCAATCCCGTGGTTTCGAGCATCTGGCGGGTGAACTTGTCCATGCGCGTGGCCGTGGTGGGACCGGCCGGGCCGACCACTTCGTCACGCACCGGGTCGACCGGGCCGACGTAGTAGATGAAGCGGTTGGTGAAGTCGACCGGCAGCGTTTCGCCCCGGTTGAGCATGTCGATCATGCGCTTGTGCGCGGCGTCGCGACCGGTGAGCAGCTTGCCGTTGAGTAGGATCACCTCGCCCGGCTTCCAGCTGGCGACGTCCTCGCGCGTGACCGTGTCGAGGTTTACCCGGCGCCCCTTGGACGCGTCGTAGGTAAGCTTCGGCCAGTCGTCCAGCGACGGCGGATCGAGCGCGACCGGACCGGTGCCGTCGAGCACGAAGTGCGCGTGGCGCGTGGCGGCGCAATTGGGGATCATCGCCACCGGCAGGTTGGCGGCATGGGTCGGGTAATCCTTCACCTTGATGTCGAGCACGGTGGTGAGGCCACCCAGGCCCTGCGCGCCGATGCCCAGCGCGTTGACCTTGTCATACAGCTCCAGGCGCAGCTCTTCGGCCCGGTTGGACGGCCCGCGCGCGATGAGGTCGGTGATGTCGATGGGCTCCATCAGGGCTTCCTTCGCCAGCAGCATGGCCTTTTCGGCCGTGCCGCCGATGCCGATGCCGAGCATGCCCGGCGGGCACCAGCCCGCGCCCATGGTCGGCACGGTCTTGAGCACCCAGTCGACGATCGAGTCGGACGGATTGAGCATGGCGAACTTCGATTTCGCTTCGGAACCGCCACCCTTGGCCGCGACGATGACGTCGACGGTGTCGCCCGGCACGACCGACACGTTGACCACGGCGGGCGTGTTGTCCCGGGTATTCGTGCGCTTGCCGGCGGGGTCGGCCAGCACCGACGCGCGCAGCTTGTTGTCCGGATGGTTATACGCCCGGCGCACGCCCTCGTTCACCATCTCTTCGACGCCCATCGTGGCATCGTCCCAGCGCACGTTCATGCCGATCTTGAGGAAGACGGTGACGATGCCGGTGTCCTGGCAGATGGGCCTGTGGCCCTCGGCGCACATGCGCGAGTTGATGAGGATCTGCGCGATGGCGTCTTTCGCGGCCGGGGAAGCCTCCCGCTCGTACGCGGCGGAGAGATTCCGGATGTAGTCCACCGGATGGTAGTAGGAGATGTACTGGAGGGCGTCTGCGACGCTCTGGATGAGGTCGTCCTGCTTGATCGAGGTCATGGCGCTGGGCTGGCTCACGGGGCTGGCGAAGCGCGGATTTTAGCGCACCGGGCCGCTGTAAGGTGTCGGTGCCCCGGCCGGTCTGTTCACGGCACCCCCAAGAACCACGGAGTTTTCATGCGCCACTTCCTCCGCAAGGCCCTGATCGTCGTCGCCCTGGTGGCGGCCGCCCTGCCCGCCTTCGCCGCCCAGACGGCCCCCGAATTCGCCGGCATCGCCGCATGGCAGAACACCAAGCCGCTGACGATGAAGTCGTTGCGCGGCAAGGTCGTGCTGATCGACTTCTGGACGTACTCCTGCATCAACTGCCTGCGTACGCTGCCCCATGTCACCCGCTGGTACGACCAGTACAAGGACAAAGGCCTGGTGGTGGTGGGCGTGCATTCGCCGGAATTCCCCTTCGAAAAGCAGGAGGCGAACGTCCGCGACGCGATCAAGCGCTTCGGCATCCACTATCCCGTGGCCCAGGACAACGACCTGGAGACGTGGGACGCCTGGGACAACAAGTACTGGCCGGCCGAGTACCTCGTCGACCAGCGCGGCAACGTGGTCGCCCACCATTACGGCGAGGGCAACTACATGGAGATGGAAAACGCTATCCGCACGCTGCTGGGCCTGCCGCGCCTGGACGACAAGGGCGGCGCCGACCAGGACGCACCGGACTTCACCCAGCTCGGTTCGCCGGAGATGTACTTCGGCAGCGATCGCAGCCAGAACAACGCCAGCCCCGAAGGCGACCGCACCGGCACGCGCGACTTCACCGCCCCATCGCGCCTGGACCTGAATCGCTTCGCCCTCGTTGGTCGCTGGGAAATCGGCCGGGAGAACGCGAGCCTGGTCGGCCCCAGCGGTGAAATCCGCCTGCATTTCAAGGCAAAGAAAGTGCACATGGTCGCCAGCGCGAACACGCCGATCACCCTTGAGGTGCTCGTCGACGGCAAGCCGCAGCCGCCCGTGACCGTGCAGGCGTCGATGCTCTACACCCTGTTCGACGGCGACGGTTACAAAGACCACGTACTGACGATCAAGGTGCCGAAGGCGAACTTCCACGCCTTCACTTTCACTTTCGGTTGAGGGCGGCCACGCGTCTCGCCCAAGGGACTGAGTCTATGGGCACCGGCCTGCGCCGGTGCGACGCAGTGTCGAAGGACCGACCACGGCAGTGCACAGCACGCAGGCGGATCGGGATATTGCAAGAGTGTTTCTTACGATATATCTTACGCTTACTACGTACGATATATCGGAGAGCGCTATGCACTTTTTCCAGCATGACAGGCACCACTTCCACGAGCCCATGGCGGCCATGGGCCGGAGCGGCGGGCGGTTCGGCGGGGGCCCGTTCGGTTTCGACGACAGGGACGGCATGCGCGGTGGCCGCGGCGGTGGACGCTTCGGTGGACGCATGTTCGGCACGGGCGACCTGCGGCTCTTGCTGCTCGCCCTTATCGAAGAACAACCGCGCCACGGCTACGAACTGATCCGCACGATCGAAGATATGTTCGACGGCCAGTACAGCCCGAGCCCGGGTGCCATCTATCCCACCCTGACGATGCTCGAGGAACTGGCCTACGCCCGGGTCGAGGCCGAGACCGGCGGCAAAAAGCTCTACGCCATCACCGGGGAGGGCAAGGCGTTCCTCGACGAGAACCGCCATAACCTGGATGCGCTCATCGAGCGCCTGCAGGTCATGTCGCGGCACATGCGCCGCATGGGCGTGCCCGACGCGGTCCGCGAAGCCATGCACGGGCTGAAACACCAGCTCCTCAACCATCACAAGGGTTGGGACGAGGCCGAAGTGCAGCGCGTGGCGGCCATCGTAGCGAACGCGGCGAAAGCCATCGCGGAGCGTGAGGCATGAGCGAGCGTCACGCGATCCAGCGCGTCAGGCACGAGGTGAAAATGCGCATCCTGGAGGTCGTGGGCGTCACGCGGCTCACACCGCGAATGGTCCGCATCACCCTGCACGGGACCGAGCTGACCGGATTCCCGTCCGCATCGCCCGACGATCACGTCAAGCTGTTCTTTCCCACACCGGACGGCGAACTCAACCTGCCCACGATGGGCCCGGAGGGCCCCGTCTATCCGGAGGGCAAAACCCCGTCCCCCGCACGCGACTACACACCCCGAGCCTTCCGCCCGGACACCCTCGAACTCGACATCGACCTCGTCATCCATGGCGAGGGCCCGGCGTCGACCTGGGCGGATCGCGCCAGACCGGGCGACCGCCTCGGCGTCGGCGGCCCCCGGGGCTCGATGATCGTGCCGGCCGATTACGATCATTATGTGCTCGTCGGCGACGAGACCGCCCTGCCCGCCATCGGTCGCTGGCTGGAGGAGATGCCTGCGGAACACCGGGTTACCGTGCTGGCGGAAGTCCCCTCTCTCGACGAGCGACAGGCCCTGGCCCGCGACGTGCGCTGGTTCGTTCGAGGGCAGGCGCCATCGCTGGACGAAACGCTGGCGACGATGCCCCTGCCCAAGGGCGATACGTTCTGGTGGGTCGCCGTGGAATCCGCCCGCGCCCGCACCCTGCGCTCGCTGCTGGTCGAGACACGGGGCATCGACAAGGACGCGGTCAAGGCCACCGGGTACTGGCAGGCGCGCTAGACGGCGCGGCTTGGACGGACGACCAGACCACGAGGCTTAACGGCTCGCCGCCGCAAACACATAACCTTGCCACGCTCCACGCTTACCCTTGCCGCGGGATGTCGGGAGAGGAGAGCGGACTGATGCGGCGAGCCAGGAAAATTCTGACGTGGGTTGGGGGGATCCTGGTCCTCCTCATCGTGGCGGTGATCCTGTTCATCGCGTTCTTCGATTGGAACCGGCTCAAGCCCACGATCAACGAAAAGGTCTCTGAAGCCATCGGCCGTCCGTTCGCGATCCAGGGCGACATCACGGCGCACTGGGCCCGCGAGCCCGGCGAGGGCGGACTCGTGGGGTGGATTCCCTGGCCGCATTTCACTGCCCGCGACATCGTGGTGACCAACCCGAGCTGGGCGAAGAACAACCGATTCGCCTCGCTGAAGACCATCGATTTCCGCCTGTCGCCCTTCCCGCTCATCGCCCATCGCATCGTCATCCCCGAAGTGCGGCTGGGCGAGCCGACGATCGATCTGGAGCGCCAGAAGAGCGGCGACAACACCTGGACGTTCAAGCTGCCCGAAAGCAGCGGCCCCTCGCAATGGCAGCTCGAACTCAACGCCATCGCCTTCGACAAGGGCCACATCGACTTCAGCGACGCCCAGAACCAGATCGCCACGGGCATCGACGTGACGCCACTTGGCCAGGGTATCCCGTTCGACCAGATCATGGACCAGCAGGAGAAGGACTCGCGGGCGCAGGCCCGCAAGACCACCGGCGCCAGCGAGAAGACCATGGCCCGTGGCGACGGTGACGAGAAGGACCGCCAGGACGACACCAAGCGTCAGCAGCTTTACTGGTTCGCCTGGGATGCCAAGGGCACGTACAAGAAGTCCACGGTGGAGGCCAAGGCACGCACCGGTGGCGTATTGGCGCTGCGCGACGCGAAGCGGCCTTTCCCCGTGCAGGCGGATACGCGCTTTGGCGACACGCACATCGCGTTCGTCGGCACGCTGACCGATCCGATGAACCTTGGCGCGCTCGATATCCGCCTGTGGTTCTCGGGCACGAGCATGTCCCATCTCTACGATCTCACCGGCGTCACCCTGCCGGATACGCCGCCCTTCGCTACCGAAGGTCACCTCATCGCCAACCTGAAAAAGGGCGCCAGCAAGTTCACCTACGAGAATTTCAGCGGGCGCGTGGGCGGCAGCGATCTCGGCGGCACACTGGTGTTCGACACGGGTGGGCCGCGGCCGAGCCTCACCGGTACGCTGAAGTCCCGCCAGTTGCTGTTCAGCGACCTCGCGCCCCTGATCGGCGGTGGCACGAACGCCGAAAAAGCGGAACGGGGCGACGCCGTCAAGCAGCCGGCGGACAAGGTACTTCCCGTGGAACCGTTCAAGACCGATCGCTGGAACGCGATGGACGCTGACGTGCATTTTACCGGCGCGAAGATCGTGCACGGCGAACGCCTGCCCATCGAAAACCTCGATACGCACCTGGTGATGAAGGACGCTGTGCTGACCCTCGATCCGCTGAAGTTCGGCGTCGCCGGCGGCACCGTGGGCAGCAACCTGCGCCTGGACGGCTCGTCGTCGCCGATGAAGGGACGCCTCAACCTCGGCGCCCGCCACCTTAAGCTCAAGGAGCTGTTCCCCAGCTTCGAACCGATGAAGACCAGCTTCGGCGAAGTCAACGGCGACGCCTCGCTCACCGCCACCGGCAATTCGCCGGCCGCGCTGCTGGGTAGCTCGAACGGCGAGGTCAAGCTGCTGATCAACGACGGCGCCATCAGTTCGTCGCTGCTGGAAATCGCCGGCCTCAACGTCGGCAATTACGTCGTCAACAAGCTGTTCGGCGATGACGTGGTGAAAATCAACTGCATGGCCGCGGACCTCGTCTCCACCGACGGCGTCATGGCGTCGCGCCTGTTCGCCTTCGATACCGAGAAGGCGCTGATCAACGTCACGGGCGATATCGATTTCCGCGACGAAAAGCTCAATCTCGACATCGTGCCGCATACCAAGGGCTTCCGCCTTTTCTCGCTGCGCTCGCCGCTTTACGTGCATGGCACGTTCAAGAACCCCTCCCCCGGCGTGCACGCTGGCCCGCTGATCCTGCGCGGGGGCGGCGCGGTGGCGCTGGCGGTGTTCGCCGCGCCGGTGGCCGCGCTGCTGCCGCTGGCGGTGCCCGAGAGCGGCAAGGCCGACGCGACGCAATGCAAGCCGCTGCTGGACGACCTGAAGAAAACGCCGCCGAAAGCGTCCGCCAAGTAACCCGTTCGCCTTTTCAGCCGTCCATTCCCGGCCGAAAAGGCGAGGCGCCGGACCCCACATCGTCACGGTGATGCCGTAAGCTTCGCGGCATGTCGCCGACCCGCAAAGCCTTCCTGCATATCCATTTCTGCGTCCTGCTCTGGGGCTTTACCGCGATCCTCGGCAAGTCGATCACCCTGGCCGCCATCCCGCTGGTGTGGTGGCGCATGCTGCTCGTGTCGGGCGCGCTGCTCTGCGTGCCGCGCGTATGGCGAGGGCTGCGGGCCACCCCGTGGCGATTGCGCCTGATCTACGCCGGCATCGGCGTCATCGTGGCCCTGCATTGGCTGACGTTCTATGGCGCGATCAAGCTGGCCAACGCCTCGGTGGCGGCCACCTGCATCGCCACTTGCCCGGTGTTCCTGGCCTTGGTGGAACCCTGGATCGCAGGGCGGCGCTTCGAACCCAGAGAGCTGCTGATCGGTGCCGCGGTCGTGCCGGGCGTCGCGCTGGTCGCCGGCGGCCTTCCTGGCGACATGCGGATGGGACTCGCGATGGGCGTGCTATCGGCCATCTTCGTTGCCTTCTTCGGCGCGCTCAACAAGCGTTACATCGAACACGCCGACGCGTTGACGGTGACCTTCCTTGAACTGGGCGCGGGCACGTTGTTCATCACCCTGGCCGGCCCGCTCGCCACCCCGACGTTCGTGCTGCCGGATCTCCACGATGGCCTTCTGGTGTTGCTGCTGGCGTTCGGCTGCACGCTGCTTCCGTTCGCCCTGGCCCTGTCCGCGTTGCGGCACCTGTCAGCGTTCGCCACCCAGATGATCACCAACCTGGAGCCGGTCTACGCGATCGTGCTAGCGATCCCCCTCCTGGGAGAACAGCGGGAACTGGGCTGGACCTTCTATCTCGGCGTGGCGGTGATCCTCGGCGCCGTGTTCGCCCATCCGTTTCTTCACAAGGGCGAGCCGGCCGAGCCCTCGGATCTCGTCACGCCGTAGGCGCCCGTCCTTCGGGCAATCCATGGCGCCGACACCTCAGCCACCGAAGGGGTGGACGGCGATCGTATCGGCGGTCCCGGCGGCGCGGCCTCGCTCGCGCCGTGCACGCCGTGAGGCTCACCCGGTCGAGGCGCGGCTCGTGTGGGCGCCCGCGTTGCGGGCGACTCCAGCACACCTCGCGATTACGAGCGGCCCCGTGCGCGCATCGTGCGCTGGCGACGGACGCGCTGGGCGTTGGAGCGGGATGAGCGGCGCTTGGCGATTGTCACGGGCATCTCCACGGCGCGAACCGAAAGGGGCGAGATTCCGCCCCTCACGGTGAAGACGCCGCCAGCGCCACGTCAGATCAGCTTGATCTCGCGCAACCGTTCCTGCAGGTACTCATGCGCCGTGATCGGCGTCTCGTAACGCTTGGGATTGTCCGGCGTCACGCAGGACGGCAGCACGTCGAGCACCACGTCCGGGTTCGGATGCAGGAAGAACGGCACCGAATAGCGCGGCTTACGCGCGGCCTCGCCGGCCGGGTTGGTCACCCGGTGCGTCGTGGACGGATACACGTGGTTGGTCAGGCGCTGCAGCATGTCGCCGATGTTCACCACGATGGCGTCGCCTTCGCTGGTGATGGGAAGCCATTCGCCTTCGCGGGTGAGCACTTCCAGGCCCGCCGTGCTCGCACCGACCAGCAGCGTGATGAAGTTGATGTCCTCGTGGGCACCGGCACGTACGTTGGGCACGTCGTCCTGTTCGATCGGCGGGTAGTGGATCGGGCGCAGGATCGAATTGCCCACGTTCACCTTGTCGTCGAAGAAATGCTCCGGCAGGTCGATGTGCAGGGCCAGGGCGCGCAATACGCGCCCGCCCAGATCGTCCAGCGCCTGGTACAGGCCATAGCCCTTGTCCTTGAAGCCGGGCACCTCGGCGGGCCAGACATTGGGCGGCATCACGTCGGCATACGCCGAATCGCGCGGAATCTCACGACCGACGTGCCAGAACTCCTTGAGGTCGGCGAACGTCGAATCCTTGGCCGTCTCGACCTTGAACGGCGTATAGCCGCGCGCACCGCCCCCACCGGGGATGTGGTACTTGCGCTTGGTCTCGTCAGGCAGCGCGAAAAAGGCCTTGAACACGTCGTAGGCCGCGTCGATGTCGGCCTTGGGAATGCCGTGGCCGCTGATGCAGCAGAAGCCGAATTCACGATAGGCCGCGCCGAGTTCGGCGACGAAGGCGTCGCGATCGGTGTCGTAGCGGCGGATGTCGAGCGTGGGAACCTTCTTCATGGAATGACCTGCTTGCGGGCATGACCAAAACCGGCGTGGGGCACCCCGCCGGCCGGTGTCGGGAATTGGTTCAGGCGAGCGCCTGGGCCGCCGATTTTACGGCCTCGGCGAGCCGCGAGGCCAGCCGGTCCACTTCCGCCGCGTCGGCGGCTTCGATGGTCACGCGCACCAACGGCTCGGTGCCCGACGCGCGCAGCACCACGCGGCCGCGGCCCTCCAGCACGCTTTCCACCTCGGCCAGCACCTGTTTCACCGCGTCGCTGCCGAGCGCCGCCTTGGCACCTTCGGCACGTACGTTGAGCATCGTCTGCGGCAGCTTCGTGAGGCCCGCTCGGGCCTGGGCGAAGGTTTCGCCCTCGCCCACCAGCGCTTCGAGCAGGGCCAACGCGGCCACGATGCCATCGCCGGTCGTGAAGCGGTCAAGGCACAGCACGTGTCCGGAGGTTTCGCCGCCGAGCAGCCCGCCGTGCTCCTTCAACTGCTGGAGCACATAGCGATCGCCGACGTTGGCGCGCACGAGGGCGATATCCATCTGCCTGAGCGCGCGCTGGAGCCCGTAGTTGCTCATGAGCGTGCCGACGACCGGCCCCTTCAACAGGCCTTTTTGCTTCCAGTGTCGGGCGATGACGTAAAGCATGTCGTCGCCATCGGTCACCGTGCCGTCATGGTCGACGATACGCACGCGGTCGCCGTCGCCGTCGAAGGCGATACCCAGGTCGGCCCCCCGCGCGAGCACGGCCTGGGCGAGCGCCTCGGGCGCCGTGGAGCCCACCTCGCGATTGATGTTCAGGCCATCCGGTTCCGCACCGATGGTGAACACCTCGGCGCCCAGGTCGGTGAAGACCTTGGGAGCGACCTGGTAGGTGGCGCCATGCGCGCAGTCGAGCACGATGCGCAGGCCCGCCAGCGAGAAGTCGTCCGACACCGTGGATTTGCAGAACTCGGCGTAGCGGGTCACCGCATCGTCGACGCGGCGGGCCTTGCCCAGCGCTTCGGACGCCACCGTGGCGAATTCGGCCTCGAGTTCGGCCTCGATCTCCGCCTCGAGGGCGTCGTCGAGCTTCTCGCCCTGGCCGGAAAAGAACTTGATGCCGTTGTCCTGGTGCGGGTTGTGCGAGGCACTGATGACGATGCCGGCATCGGCTCGGAGCGAACGCGTAAGGTAGGCGACCCCCGGCGTCGGCATGGGACCCAGCAGGCGAACGTCGGCGCCGGAAGCGACGAGCCCCGCTTCGAGCGCGGACTCGAACATATAGCCGGAGACCCGGGTGTCCTTGCCGATCACGACCATCGCATGGCGCCGCGGATCGCGGCGCTCCGGGCCGGAACCAGCCGGACGATGGTCCGCGGCGCGGCGCCGGGCGAGCACGGCGCCCACGGCCCGGCCAAGGCGCAGGATGAAATCGGCGCTGATCGGATAGGTGCCGACGTGGCCCCGGATGCCATCCGTACCGAAGTATTTACGTTCGCTCATGGCGGTAATTCCTTGTTCAACCGGGGAATCATACGCCAGAAGATTCCCACCGCGCGCACGCTACTCGTCGTCGGGCCAGCGCGGCATCGACGGGGCGTCGCGGCGCGGGGCGACGTCGCCCTCCTTGACCGCGGCCCACACCGCGAGCGCATCGACGGTGGCCGCCACGTCGTGCACGCGGACCATCACCGCACCCCGTTGCACGGCGACCAGGGCAGCAGCCAGCGAACCGGCCAGACGCGCGGCCGGATCGTGGCGACCGGTGAGTTGGCCGATCATCGACTTGCGCGAGAGACCGGCGTAGGCGCCCGCCCCGAGTTCGACGAAACGGCCCATGGCACGTAGCAGGGCCAGGTTGTGGTCGAGGCTTTTGCCGAATCCGAAGCCCGGGTCGACCAGCACGCGACGGCGATCGATGCCGGCCAGTTCGCAGGCGAACAGGCGATCGGTGAGAAAACGGTGGACCTCGCCCACGACGTCGTCATACCGGGGGGCGTGCTGCATGTCGCGCGGCTCGCCCTGCATGTGGGTCAGGCACACCGGCACGCGCAGGTCGGCGGCGGCATCCAGCGCGCCCTCGCGACGCAACGCGTAAACGTCGTTGATCATGCCCGCCCCGGCCCCCACGGCGGCACGCATGACCTCCGGCTTGGAGGTGTCGATGGCGATCGGGAGCGTGGTAGCGGCGACAAGCCGCTCGATGAGCGGCACGGTGCGGCGGATCTCCTCGTCTACCGGCACCTCGTCGGCACCGGGCCGGGTGGACTCCCCGCCGACGTCGAGCATGTCGGCGCCCTCCTCGGCCAGGCGCATCGCGTGGGCGTAGGCCGCCTCGAGCGTGTCATGGCGTCCGCCATCGGAGAACGAGTCGGGCGTGACGTTGACGATGCCGACCACGCGCGGACGGTCGAGCGACAGCGCCCGGCCGTTGCAGTCCAGCACGGTGGCGAAGGGGTCGAAGCTCATGCGGTCAGCCCTGCTGCGGGCCGCCGAGCGGACCCATGAAGCGGCGGTAATAGCGCAGTTCGTCGATGGAGTCGCGGATGTCGGACAGCGCGGTGTGCGCCGAGTCCTTCGTGAAACCGCGCGAGATCTCGGGCGACCAGCGGCGCGAGAGCTCCTTCAGGGTGGACACGTCGAGATTGCGGTAGTGGAAGTAGCGTTCCAGCGCCGGCATCTCGCGGTGCAGGAAGCGGCGATCCTGGCAGATGGAATTGCCGCACATGGGCGACTTGCCCATCGGGACCCACGCGCGCAGGAAGGTCAGCGTGGCCTCTTCGGCCTCTTCGCGGGAAACATCGGACTCGACCACCCGCGCCCACAGGCCGGAGCGGCCATGCTGGTTGCGGTTCCACGCGTCCATCTGCTGCAGGCGTGCATCGGTGTTGCTGATGGCGAAGACGGGACCTTCGGCGAGGACGTTCAGATCCTTGTCGGTCACCACGGTGGCGATTTCGAGGATCGAGTCGTTGTCCGTATCCAACCCCGTCATTTCAAGGTCGATCCAGATGAGGTTGTCGTCGTTCGCTGGGGTCATGGGGTCTCCTTGCAATGGGAGGAGTCTACCGCGCCGGACGTCTGCGCTGTGCGATCATGAACGGATGGCCGAACCGACCTTCTTCTGGCACGACTACGAAACCTTCGGCGCCGACCCGCGCCGGGATCGCCCCTCCCAGTTCGCGGGCATCCGCACCGACGCGAACCTGGAGATCGTCGGCGAACCGCTGATGATCTACTGCAAGCCGCCACGCGACGTGCTACCCCATCCGGTCGCCTGCCTGATCACCGGCATCTCGCCCCAGCTCGCCGAGCGAGAGGGCCTGCGCGAGGCCGACTTCGCCGCGGCCATCCACGAGGAGATCGCCCGGCCGGGCACCTGCACCGTCGGCTACAACTCGCTGCGCTTCGACGACGAGTTCACCCGGCACCTGCTTTACCGCAACTTCTACGACCCGTACGGGCGCGAGTGGGAAAACGGCAACTCCCGCTGGGACCTCATCGACCTCGTGCGCATGTGCGAAGCCCTGCGTCCGGAGGGCATCGCCTGGCCCATGCGCGAGGACGGAGCGCCGAGCTTCAAGCTCGAACACCTCGCGACGGCCAACGGGCTCAAGCAGGCCCGGGCGCACGACGCCCTGTCCGACGTGGAAGCCCTGATCGCCCTTGCCCGCCTCATCCGCGCGAAACAGCCCAGGCTCTGGGACTGGTACTACGCCCTGCGGCGCAAGCAGCGGGTGTTCGAGTTGCTCGACGTGGCGGCGATGACGCCGGTGGTGCACGTCTCCTCGCGTTATCCGGCCAGCCGTCACTGCCTCACCGTGGTGGCGCCGTTGGCCGCGCATCCCTCGCGGGCCGGCGAAGTGATCGTCTACGACCTCACCGCCGACCCTGCCGACCTGCTCGCGCTCGACGACGACGACATCGCCGACCGGGTGTTCACGTCGCGCGCCGACCTGCCCGAGGGCGTCGAGCGCATCGCCCTGCGGACCATCCGCGCCAATCACGCGCCGGCGCTGGCGCCGCTGTCGGTGCTCAAGGATGTCGACCACGGCCGGCTGGGCCTCGACATGGCAAGTGTGGAGCGCCACCTTGCCGCCCTTCGCGAGGCGCCCGGCCTGGCCGAAAAGCTGCGTCGCGTCTATGGCCACGCGGCGAGCCTGCCGCCTGCCGACGATCCCGAACTGGGACTTTACGGCGCATTTTTGCCCGACGCCGATCGCCGCCTCCTCGCCGACGTGCGTGCGACACCGCCGGATCAGCTCGGAGGGCGCCCGTTTCCGTTCCGCGACGCGCGCTACCCGGAGCTGCTATTCCGTTACCGGGCGCGCAACTGGCCCGAAACGCTCTCGCCCGACGAGCAGTCGCGCTGGGATGCGTTCCGCCTGGACCGCCTGACCCGCGACGGACCGCTGACCACCCTCACCTTCGACACCTACGCCGCCGAACTCGCCCAGGCGCGCAGCCGGCCGGACGCGCCGATGGCGCTGCTGGACGATCTGGATGCCTGGGCCCGCGAACTCCACTGACGCCGACATGCCGCATACAAGCTATTTCACCCCCGCCACCTTCCGCTTCTTCAAACAGCTGATCCGCAACAACAGCCGCGAGTGGTTCCAGGCGCACAAGGACGACTATGAGCGCCACGTGCGTGAGCCGTTCACCCAGCTCATCGTCGACATGCAGGCACCGCTGGCGAAGATCAGCCCCCACTTCCGCGCCGATCCGCGCAAGGTGGGCGGGTCGCTCTACCGCATCCATCGCGACACGCGCTTCGCCAACGACAAGCAGCCTTACAAGGGCTGGCAGGGATCGCGCTTTTTCCATGAGCGGCGGCATGAGATCCAGGCGCCGGGCTTTTACCTGCACATCCAGCCCGGCGAATGCTTCGCCGGCGCGGGGCTGTGGCATCCGGAGCCGCCGGTGCTGAAGAAGCTGCGCGAGTTTCTGGCCGACAACCCGGGGGCGTGGAAACGGGCGACGCACACGAAGGCTTTCCGCGACCGTTTCGCATTCTGGGGCGAGAGCCTGTCCCGGCCGCCGCGCGGGTTCGACGCCAACCACGAGCTGATCGACGACCTGAAGCGGAAGAACTTCGCGGCCGGCCAGAACATCGACGAGTCGATGGCCTGTTCGGCCGAGTTGCTGCCCTTCGTGGTCGACACCTTCAAGCGACTCGCGCCGATGGTGGATTACCTGTGCGCGGCGCAGGAGCTGGAGTTCTGAGGCAACGGCCCGTCGACGGTTGCTGCGCGCCCGACGCGCGATTCCCCGCTGCCGCAAGGCAGGAAAGCCTGTCGCCGATACGATCGGCGATGCGCCGCGCCTCGACGGCTAGCCCACCTCAGGCACGCCTGGCAACGCCCCCGCGCGGACTCAGTCCTCGTAAAGCTCGATCGGCAAATCGTCCGGATCGGCGAAAAACGTAAATCGCCGACCCGTGTACTCATCGACGCGGATCGGCTCGCACGCCACGCCATGCGCGGCCAGGCGATCCACCGCCTCGTCGATATCACCTACCGAAAACGCCAGGTGCCGCAGTCCCTGGGCCTCGGGCCGCGACACCCGGGGCGGCGGCGCGGGAAACGAAAACAATTCGACCTGCACGCCCGGGCTCACTTCAAGATCGAGCTTCCACGAATCGCGCGCCTCGCGATACGCCTCATGCACCACGCGCAAACCGAGCACCTCGGTATAAAAGGCTTTCGACCGTGCGTAGTCCGAACAGATGATTGCCACGTGGTGGAGGGCCCGCAGCATCTCAAGCCTCCGCGAACGGGTAGGCCATGACGTCGGCGATGGCGTCGGTATCGGCCAGCACCATCAGCAGGCGCTCGATGCCGAGGGCCACGCCCGCGCAATCGGGCAGGCGGTCGAGCACCGCGAGCAGGCGCTCGTCGATGGGCACCTCGCGTGCCCCGCGTTCGCGCCGTACGGCGTTGTCCCGTTCGAAACGGGCCCGCTGTTCGCCGGCGTCGTTGAGCTCGTGATAACCGTTGGCCACTTCGTAGCGCCCCAGGTAGACCTCGAAGCGTTCGGCGACCGGCGGGTCGCCCGGTCGGATCCGCGCCAACGCGCACTGGCTTGCCGGGTAGTCGTAGATCACGGTGATGCGGTCGCGCGGAAAATCCGGCTGGATGCGATGCGTCATGAGCAGGTCGAGCCAGTCGTCCCGCCCGAGACCGTCAGGGTCGATCGTCACCTCGCCCAGTGCCTCGCGCAGCCGATCGACCGACGCCGTCAACGGATCCACGCCGAGCCGGCCCATGTAGAGGCTCCGGTACTCGGTTTCCACCACGTCGACCGTTCGACCGGCCTGCAGCATGAAGCGTTCGAAGAGGTCGATCACCTCGCGCGCCAGTCGCGTGTGGTCCCAGCCGACGCGGTACCACTCGAGCATCGTGAATTCCGGGTTGTGTCGTCCCCCGGCCTCGCCGTCGCGAAATACCCGGCCCAGTTCGTAGCAGTCGCCCATGCCCTCGGCGAGCAGCCGCTTGAGCGGAAATTCCGGCGACGTGCGCAACCAGCGCTCCGCGGCCCCGGCGTCGACGTGGCCGGTAAAGCACGTGCTGAAACTCTGGATGTTCGGATCGGTATTGCCGGCGGCGGAGAGGATCGGCGTCTCCACCTCGGTGACCCCTCGCTCGGCGAAGAAGGCGCGCAGACGCGCGTAGGTCTTCGCGCGCAGACGCAGGCGATCCAGGCGCACCGTCACGGTGCCACCCCGTGTTCGGTCAGCAGCGCGAGCAAGTCGGCCTCGCCATGCACCGGCACGCCCAGCTCGGTCGCCTTGTCGAGCTTGGAACCCGCTGCCTCGCCCGCGAACACCGCCGTGGTCTTCTTCGATACCGAGCCGGCCACCTTCGCCCCGAGCGATTCCAGGCGCTCGGTCGCGTCGTCACGCTTGAGCGAGGCCATCGTGCCGGTGATGACGTAGGTATGCCCTTCAAGCGGCAGCGCCGCGGCGGACTTGGCGGGTAGCCGGTCGAGCAGCCACTGCATGTCGGCGAAATCGTTGACCAAATGGCGGTAGTGGGTGGAATCGCTGACGTACGCCCAAAGATGGGTCGCCGCCGCCGTCGGCACACCGGCTACGATCCACTGGTGCTCGCCGGCCTGCACGAGGTCGGTCACGGTCGCGTAGGTCTTCGCCAGCAACGCGGTGCTCTTGGGCCCGAGCTTGGACACCTTCGCCGCGTCCAGCAGCACGTCGAGGCCGAGCCGCTCGCGCAGCTTCGGCGACGGCGCGCCCTCGTCGGCAAAGGTGATACCGGCGCCGAGCAAGGCGTCGACCACCGCCTGGTTGCCCTCCTGCCCAAAGAATGCCGCGATCGACGTGGCGACCTCGTCGCCGATGTCCGGCAGCGCGCGCAGCACGGACGCGGGTGCCCGACGCACCGCCTCGAGCGAGCCCAGCCAGAGGGCGAGCGTCTTCGCCGTGCTTTCGCCGATGTGCATGATGCCCAACGCGAACAGGAAGCGCGGCAAGGTGGAGCGCTTGCTCGCCTGGATGGAGGCCACGAGGTTCTCGGCCCACTTGGTGGCGACCTTGCCCTGTTTGACCGTTTCCGGCGTGGTGCCGTCGCGCTCGTCGGCCAGTCGTTTCATCTGGACGAAACGCTCGACGGTCAGCTCGTAGAGGTCGGCCGGCGTGTGCACGATGTCCAGTTCGACCAGCGCGTCGACGAAGCGGTCGCCCAGGCCGTCGATATCCATCGCCCGGCGCGACGCGAAGTGGATGATCGCCTCCTTGCGCTGCGCCGCGCAGACGAGGCCGCCGGAGCAGCGATAGGCGGCCGCGCCCTCCTCCCGCAAAAGTTCGGAATGGCACACCGGACAGGCCGCCGGCATCGACCACGGCACGGTGCCTTCGGGGCGGCGCTCGTCCACCACCCGTGCCACTTCGGGAATCACGTCGCCCGCACGGCGCACGATCACCGTGTCGCCCACCCGCACGTCCAGTCGGGCGACCTGGTCGGCGTTGTGCAAGGTGGCATTGGTCACCGTGACGCCGCCGACCTGCACCGGGGCAAGACGGGCGACGGGCGTCGCCGCGCCCGTCCGGCCGATCTGGATCTCGATGCCCTCGACCGTGGTCGTCTGCTCCTGCGCGGGGTATTTGTGCGCGATGGCCCAGCGTGGGGCGCGCGATACGAAACCCATCTCGCGCTGGCCCTCGTAGTCGTCGAGCTTGTACACGACACCGTCGATGTCGTAAGGGAGGCTGTCGCGCTTGTCGCCGATCCGGCGGAAATAGCGGATGAGGCCGTCGAAGCCTTTCGCCGTGGAAACGTCCGGGGATATGGGAAAACCCCACTCGCGCAGGCACGCCAGGGTCGCCGAATGCGTCGGCGGCAACTCACCACCCTCGACCAACCCGACCGCGTAGGCGAAGAAGGCGAGCGGCCGCTTCGCCGTCACCGCGGGGTCGAGCTGGCGCAGCGAGCCCGCCGCGCCGTTGCGTGGATTGGCCAGCGGCTTCTCGCCCGCCTCACGTGCGCGCGCGTTGAAGGCATCGAACGCGGCGCGCGGCATGATGACCTCGCCGCGCACCTCCAGTACGCGCGGCCAGCCCTCGCCGCGCAACCGCAGCGGAATGGCTTTCACGGTGCGAAGGTTGGCGGTGACGTCTTCACCGACCGCACCGTCGCCGCGCGTCGCCCCCTGCACGAAGACGCCGTTCTCGTAGCGCAGGCTGATCGCCAGGCCGTCGAGCTTGGGTTCGACGGAAAACACCGGTTCGCGACGTCCCAGCGTCTGTTCGATCCGTCGCTCGAAGTCGGCGACGTCACGGTAGCGCTCGCGATCGCTGTCGCCCTCCTGCTCGAACGCGTTGCCCAGCGAGAGCATCGGCACCGCGTGGGTCACCTCGGCGAAACCGCCCTGTGCCCGTGCCCCGACTTTGCGCGTGGGCGAATCGATGGCGGCGAGGTCGGCGTACTCGGCTTCCAGGGCTTCCAGCTCGCGCATCGAGCGGTCGTAGTCGGCGTCGGTGATCGTCGGCTCGTCGAGCACGTGGTAGCGATAGTTCGCCTCCTCGATGAGGCGCCGGAGCGTAGCGGCGCGTTCGATGGCCTCGGCGGGAGCGGTGGGCTGGGACATGTGGAGAATCCGTGATGGGGCGACCGGGCGCGAGCGGCCGACAAATGTCGGCCGGGGACGGTCCAAAAGCAAGCGGTCGACAACGACGCTATAATGTGACACGCCATGCCCCTACAAGACGTCATCGACTCCCCCTCCGAGAACGACGTCCACCGCCTGCCTTCCGACCGACCGGCCCTCGCGCCGGCCGAGCCGTCGAGCCGTGTCCGCTACCGCGGGCTCATCTGGCTCGTCGCGGCTGCGTTCTTCATGCAGGCGCTGGACTCCACCATCGTCAACACGGCGGTGCCTGCCATCGCGCGCGCGCTCGACGTGTCGCCGCTGAGCATGCGCACCGCGCTCACGAGTTACGTGCTGACGCTAGCGGTGTTCATCCCCATGAGCCCGTGGCTGTGCGACCGCTTCGGCACACGTCGCGTGTTCGGCGGCGCGATCCTGGTGTTTTCGCTGGGCTCGCTGCTTTGCGGCGTGGCGCAGAACCTTCCCCAGCTCGTCGGCGCGCGCGTCGTGCAAGGCCTGGGCGGGGCGGCGCTGCTGCCGGTCGGACGTTACGTGCTGGCGCGCAGCATCGACCGGCGCGAGTTCGTCGGCGCGATGACCACGGTAGCCACGTTCGGTCTGCTGGGTTCGGTCTTCGGCCCGCTGGTCGGCGGCACGTTGGTGGAATTCACCAACTGGCGCCTGATCTTTCTCATCAACGTGCCGGTGGGGCTGATGGGGCTGTGGCTCAACCGGCGCGAAATGCCCGACTACCGGCTCGACCGCGCGAACCGGTTCGATACCGTCGGCTTCGTGATGTTTGCAGGTGCCTCGGCACTGCTGCTGATGGCCGCGGAAACCGCCGGCAGCGATGGCCAGTGGCTGCGTGTCGGCGCGTACGCGCTTCTCGCGCTCGGGCTGGGCGCGCTTTACGTCCGCCATAGCCACCGGGTGCCTCACCCGGTGAGCGACCTGTCCCTGCTCAGGGTGCGCAGCGTCTGGGTGTCGCTGGCCGGCAACCTTTTCACCCGGCTCGGCGTATCGGGCATGTACCTGCTGCTGGTGCTGTTCCTGCAGATCGGCTGCGGTTGGTCGCCACTGGCCGCGGGCATGATGATGGTGCCGCAGGCCATCGGCTCGATCAGCGTGAAGCCGTTCATCGACCGCCTGCTGACCCGCTTCGGCTACCGGCGCCTCCTGCTCGGCAACACGATCGCCGTGTCGGTGGTGCTCTGCGTTTTCGCCCTCCTCGGCCCGGGCACCCCTACCTGGGTGATCGCCGGATGGGTGTACGTCTACGGGGCCTTCATGTCGCTGCAATACACGTCGATGAATACGCTGACGTACGTCGACCTCGACGTGCGTTACGCCTCGATGGCCTCGTCGATGGCCTCCACGGCCCAATACCTGTCGATGAGTTTCGGCATCGCCCTGGCGTCGCTGTTGATGGAAGCGTTTCTCCCCTCCCACGCGCCGTCGGCCTATGTCGGCGCGTTTCGCGGTTCGGTGATCGTGCTGGGCATGGTCACGCTCGCCGCCAGCTGGATCTTCAGCCGATTGCGCGACCCCAGAGCGTCGGGAGCCCACGGCGCGATGTGAGCGGTTACCCTCGGGGGGTGTGTTTTGCTCGAAGGATCTTCCATGCACGACTCCGCAGGCATCCTGCTCACGCTCTTCATCCTCTTCGTGGCCTCGCAGGTGGGCGGCGAAATCGCCCAGCGACTGCGTTTACCCGCCGTCGTCGGCGAGATCGCGGCCGGGTGCGCGATCGGGCCGTCGGCCCTTGGATGGCTCTCGGCACCCGACATCGCCGCCGGCACACCCCTTGACGTCCTGGCCGAAATCGGCGTGATTTTGCTCCTTTTCTCAGTCGGCCTCGAAACACGGCTCGACGATCTCAAGCGCGTCGGCGCCAGCGCGTTTCTCGTGGGCGTGCTCGGCGTACTCGTGCCGTTCGGCCTCGGCGCCCTCTGGGCGCACGGGTCGGGCTTCGACTGGATCCGCTCGATGTTCGTGGCCGCCGCCTTCGTCGCGACCTCGGCGGGCATCACCGCTCGCGTGCTCCAGGAACTGGGCGTGCTGCAACGCCAGGAAGCGCGGATCATCCTGGGCGCCGCGGTGATCGACGACATCCTCGCCATGCTCCTGCTCGGCGTCGTCTCGTCGCTGCAAGGCGGCGGATCGGTCGACGTGGGCAGCCTGGTCGGCACGCTGCTCGGCGCGATCGGTTTCGTGGCGGTCATCGGCTGGGGCGGCACGCGCATCATGCGACGCGGCTCAGGCTGGCTGGAAAAGCCGCGAAGCCGGATGTCTCCGCTGACGATTGTCCTTGCCCTGTGCCTCGGCCTCGCCTTTCTGTCGATGAAATTTCATCTGGCAGCGATTATCGGGGCGTTTCTCGCCGGGATGATCGCGTCGGAGACACGCCAGCGCCACCAGCTGGAAGAGCAGACAGCCCCCCTGCTCGCCTTTCTGACCCCGTTCTTCTTCGTGGTGACGGGCGCGAAAGTCAATCTCGCCGAACTCGGCAGCGTGGATGCCCTGATAATGCTGGCGGTGGTGACCGCGATCGCCGTCGTGTCGAAACTGGCCGGCGGCTTTCTCGGCGCGCTCTCGATCGGTCGACGCGGCGCCACCATCGTCGGATTCGGCATGGTGCCGCGGGGCGAGGTCGGCGTGGTCATCGCCAGCCTCGGCCTCGCGGCAGGCGTCTTCGACGAGCGCATCTACGCAGTGATCGTGGCGATGTCGCTGCTCACCGCCATGATCACGCCGCCGGTGCTCTCGCTGCTGCTCAGGGATCGTGCTTCAGGCCCTGATACGCCGTGAGGGCCGCCTCGCGGGTCGCTTTGAGGTCGACCATCGGCGCCGGATAACCCGAGGCCTTGAGAAACGCCTCGTCCTCCCAAGGGGCGTGGACGAGGTGTCCCGGGGCGTCGACCAGTTCGGGAATCCATTGGCGGATGTAGGCACCGTCGGGATCGAATTTCTGCGACTGCGTCACCGGGTTGAAGATGCGGAAATACGGCGCCGCGTCGGCACCGCTCCCCGCCACCCACTGCCAGCCCATGGCGTTGTTGGCGAGGTCGGCATCCACCAGGGTGTCCCAGAACCAGTACGAACCGAGCACCCAGTGCTGGCGCAGGTTCTTGGTGAGAAAGCTCGCGGTGAGCATGCGTACGCGATTGTGCATCCAGCCGGTGGCCCACAACTCGCGCATACCCGCGTCGACGATGGGAATGCCGGTCTGGCCACGTTGCCAGCGACGCAATGCGTGGTTGTCGCGTCGCGCCCAGCGGAAGCCGTCGAAGCGCGGGTTGAAATTTTCTTTCGTCGTCTTCGGAAAGTGATAAAGCAAGTGGTGACCGAACTCGCGCCAGCCGAGCTGGCGCAAGTAAGGTTCGATATCCACGGCGTTGCGCCGACGGGAGAGGCGCTGACGCAAGCCGGCAGCGACCTGTCGTGGCGATATCTCGCCGAAGTGCAGGTGCGGTGAAAGGCGCGACGTGCCATGTCGCGCGGGCATGTCGCGACTTTCCGCATAGTGGCCCACCGCGTCGTCCGCGAAGAGGTCGAGCATCGCCTGGGCACCCGCCTCACCGGGAGTCCATGCCTTGAAACCGCGGGCCCAGTCGAGCGAGGGGAGCAGGTCCAGCGACGCCAGCGTGGCGGCGTGAGGCAGGGCGGCCAAGGAAAGCGGTGACGGCTCGGCGATGGCCTCGACCTCGTCGATGCGCGGCCTCAGGCTGCGCCAGAACGGGGTGAATACACGGTAGGGCTCGTCCTGCTTGGTCGCGATGTCCCACGGCTCGCACCACAACGCCGCGTTGCAGGTGACCACCTCGATGCCGTCGTCCTCCAGCGCGTCGAATACGGCCTTGTCGCGCCGTCGCGAGGCCGGATCGTAGAGGCGGTTGGCGTACACGGCCGTGGCGCCGGTCGCCTGGATAGCGGCCCGGAGCGCGTCGAGCGTTCCGCCATGGAGCACCTGCAGGCCGCCGCGATGGCGCCGCAACCCAGCATCGAGGGCATGCAGGGAGTGATGCAGCCACCACCGGCTCGCGGCACCCGGTGCCCATTCGCCCTCCTCCTCCGGTGCATGGATATAGAGCGGCACGACGTGCGCATGCGCCGCTGCCGCGGCGGCCAGGGCGGGATTGTCGGCGAGGCGGAGGTCGCGGCGGAACCAGTGGATCGCGGTCGTCGTCATGGAGGTACCAGCAGGGGCGGGAGGTGGCATCGTACTAGCGTTCCGTTCAGTCGCACCCTTTAGACTTGGACGGGCGACGGTCGACGTTCTATCGGCCGATGAAACAAGGAGACCGCATGAACATCAAGACCATCCTGGGCATCCCCCTGGCCGCCCTTCTCGCCACCGCGATGATCGCCCCGGCCTCGGCGAAGGTGCTGCAGCAGCGCGACGGCATCTACGTGCGTTGCGACCAATGCGGCGTGGTGCAGAGCATCGACCACAACGTCGTGCAGGGTCGCGACCACGGTACGGCGGGTGCAGTCATTGGCGCGATCGCCGGTGGCGTGCTGGGCAACCAGGTCGGACGCGGCAACGGGCGCAAGCTGGCCACGGTGGCGGGTGCGGTCGGTGGCGGCTTTGCTGGCAACGCCGTGGGCAAGGGCGGCGGCAGCGACAGCTACACCCTGCGCCTGAAGATGGGCACTGGTGGCTACACCAACGTCGAGGTGAAGGACGCCTCGGCGATTCGCGAAGGCGATGTCGTCGTCGTCGACGAACAGGGCAACGTCACGCGCGTGCAGTAAGTCCAACCAGGGACGTGACCCGCGAGTGCGGGCCACGTCCTTGGGGTCACGTGAGCACGTTGGACGTGCCGTTACCTGTGACGCGGCGGTTCAGGGATGTCATAGTTGGGAAGGCTGAACGTCCCATCGGTGAACCGGTGGAAGATGGGCAGGTCGTCCTCGGCCTTCGTATCGAAACGGAAGCGCCCCTGCGCCCAGGACCGACCACCGGAAAATTCGAACTCGATCGATCCCTGGTAGCCCTCGGAGACGACAAACCTCATGCCGTCGTCCGTTTCTTCCATCGCCATGAAGATGGCCGTGAAATGGCCATCCGGCTTCGCTTCCCCGCCGCCTTCGAACACGCTGATGGCATAGGTTCCCGATTCGACGCGCCCGCGTGATCGCCCCGTGTTCTCGATGATGATCCGCCTCTGGGCGGCATCGTCCTTTATGACGAATCGGTGCGACTTGACGTCGGCGTAGTACGATTCGCTCATCAGCACGTCTTTGCTGGTAAAGGGAACCCCGTCCAGCACCATCGATGCGGACCCGCCCAGATCGTTCGCCCGAAGCCGGCAGGCCATCATGTCCCTCGCGGCCTCGAGGACGACTGCGTCGATGCGCTCAACGCCCCGGCGTGACACCGACCCGGGCGCCTGCGGCATCGGTAGGTAAAACGTATACGTGCCCCGCGTTTTCTTCGTGTGCATGGCTTCATTCCGTGAAAAGCCCCCTGCCGCACAAGTATCCGGACCATCGCCGCCGGCAGGCAAGGCACGTTTCAGGCAACGCCGGCCCCGCGACCGCGACGCGCCACACGTTTGTCGACGGACCTACGCCGAAAGGCCGATCAATCCACCCGCGTCACCCGCCCAGCCACCGCGTCGTAGAACGTCGAGGGAAGGCGCGCCGTCACCGGTACGCGCCACCAATTCGCGCGGGCAAAGCCGCGGCATTTCACGGCGTCCTTGTCGGTCATCAGCACCGGACACCCATCGGCAAACGTGAAGTCGTCGCGTTGAAAGGCGTGATGGTCGTCGAACGGATGACCGTCGACGACGATGCCGTGGGCGGCCAGGCTCGCGAAAAAGCGTGCCGGATTGCCGATACCTGCGACGGCATGCGCAGGCCGTCCGGCAAAGTCCGACAACGGCGCGACTCGCGTGGGGTCGTCCAGGTTCACTGCCACGCCACCGTCGAGGGCCATCGGTACCTCGCCAGCGAGGGGGATACCGCCATTGACCACCACGAAGTCGACGTCGTCGAGGCGGGTGGCCGGTTCACGCAGTGGGCCCGCCGGCAACAGGTGGCCGTTGCCGAGACGGCGTTCGCCGTCGATGACGCAGATCTCCACGTCCCGCCCCAGCCGGTGATGTTGCAGGCCATCGTCCGCCAGCACGAGATCGCAACCGGCGTCGATGAGCAGGAGAGCGGCTTCGGGCCGCTGCCGGCCGATGGCAACCGGCACCCCTGCCTGCCAGAGCAGGCTCGGCTCGTCGCCCACCCTGGCCGGCTCGTCGCCGTCGCGCAACAGATAGGGACCTCGCTCGCTGCCCCCGTACCCCCGGCTCACCACGCCGGGACGAAAGCCCCGGTCGGCCATCGCGCGCGCGAGGGCCGCGATCAACGGCGTCTTGCCGGTACCGCCCACGGTGATGTTACCGACCACCACCACGGGCACGGGCAGCGTGACCACCTGCTCGGGATGGTCGCGGAACGAACGCGCCCGATGCGCGACGAGTCGGGCGTAGAGCGCTTCGAGTGGGCGCGTCCACACAGGGGGCGCGCCCCCGTCATACCAGCGTTGCTGCAAGGACGCGCCGAACGACACGGCTCAGGCGCCCGTGGCCTGCTCGTGGAACTGCATGCGATGCAGGGCGGCGTATTGGCCGCCCATGGCGAGCAGTTCGCGATGCGTGCCCAGTTCCACGATACGCCCCTGGTCCATCACGGCGATCTGGTCGGCGTGTTCGATGGTGGACAGGCGATGCGCGATTACGAGCGTCGTGCGATCGCGCATCAGTCGGGTCAGCGCGTCCTGGATGAGCCGCTCGGATTCGGTGTCGAGCGCGCTGGTCGCTTCGTCCAGCACCAGGATCGGCGCGTTCTTGAGGATCGCCCGGGCAATGGCGATGCGCTGACGCTGGCCGCCGGACAACGAATTGCCCCCCTGCCCGATCGGCGTGTGCAGGCCCTGCGGCAACCGCTCGATGAATTCCATCGCGTTGGCCGCCTGTGCCGCCGCGGCGATGTCCGCCTCGCTGGCGCCCGCCATTTCGCCGTAGGCGATGTTCGCCGCCACGGTGTCGTCGAACAGCACCACGTGCTGGCCGACCCAGGCGATCTGCTTGCGCAACGACGCGAGCGTGTAATGGGTGTAATCGCGGCCGTCGATGAGGATGCGGCCTTCGTCCGGCTCGTAGAACCGCGGCAACAGGCTGACCAGGCTCGACTTGCCGCTGCCCGAACGCCCGACCAGGGCGGTGACCGTGCCCGGCGCGCAATCGAGCGTGACGCCACGCAGGGCCACGTGGCGGTTGCGCTCGTAGACGAGGTGGATGTCCTCGAAGCGGATGCTGCCCATGGTGCGTTCGAGTACCGCCGTGCCGGTGTCGACCTCGGGGGGCTGGTCCATGATCTCAAAGAGATCTTCCGCCGCCGTGACGCCCTTCTGCAGGCTCGCCTGGATGCCGGCGAGGCGCTTGAGCGAGGGCATCATCGCCCCCATGGCCGTCAACACCGAGGTGAAGATGCCGGGGGTGATGGTGTTGAGGATGTGCGGCCGCGTCGCCAGGAACACCAGCATCGCCAGGGCCATCGCGCCGACGGTCTGGATGGTGGCGCTGGACGCCGCACTGGTGGCGGACACCTTGAGGTTCAGGTGGCGCTGGCGCTCGGCCACGTGCCCGAAGCGCTCGGCCTCGCGGGACTGGCCGCCGTAGATGCGCACTTCGCGGTTCGCGGCGACGGCTTCTTCCACCGCGCTCGTCACGGTGCCCATGTTGCCCTGGATGCGCTTGCTGATCTTGCGGTAGCGGCGGCTGATCACCGTGACGATCACGACCACGCAGGGCACCAGCACGAGCAGCGCAAGCGTCAGGTAGGGGCTGTAATAAAGCATCACCCCGAGCATGCCAATCACGGTGAAGCCTTCGGTGATCGCGACCTTCAGCGAATCGGCCGATGCCGACGCGACCTGCTCGCTGGTGTAGGTGATGCGGGAGATCTGCTGGCCGGACGGCTCACGGGCGAAGAACGCGGACGGCAGGCGCAGGTAGGCCGCGAACACATCGATACGCATGGCCTGCACGACGTTGCGCCCCACGTAGGCGATACCGTAGTCGGTGACGTAGGTCGCCACGCCACGCACGAGAAAGATGCCCACGATCCAGATCGGCATCCAGAAGATGATATGCGCGTCCTTGTCGACGAACAGCCTGTCGATCAGCGGCTTGAGCAACCCGGTGAATACCGAGAGGCACAGCGGGTCGACGATCATGCCGACGATGGCCACGTAACCCGCGCTGCGGAATCGCCGTGTATAGGTGAGCAGGCGCTTGTACGTCGCCAGGGTCTGGGCATCCCAGACCGATGTCTTCTTCGGACCGCTCACCGCGCCGGGGCCTCGCTCGGCGTCGTGGCAATCGACAGATGAGTGAAGCCCAGCTGGCCCAGCGCGTCCATCGCCCGAACGACGTTCTGGTGGGCGGTGTTGGCATCCGCCCGGATGACCACGACCCGGCTGCGGTCAGGGCCGGCGACGCGTTCGAGCGTGGCCTTCAGCGGTTCGATGCCCTCCCCCATGACTTCGTCGCTGCCGACCGCATAGTGGCCGTCGCGGTCGACCATCAGGGTCAGCGCGTTGTCGGTGGACTCGCGCGCCTCCGCGTCGGCCTTGGGCAGATCGACCTTGACACGCGAGTGCTGGATGAAGGTGGTGCTCAGCACGAAGAACATCAGCAACGTGAGCAGCACGTCGATCAGCGAGATCACGTTGATCTCGAAGTCATCGTCGCGACGGGAACCGATACGCATGGATCAATCGGCCTGCGCGGTGGCGGCGTCGCTCGCGTGACGACGGCGCGGCGCGGCGGCGCGCGGCGCGGACAGGTCGTCGAGCAGCGCGGTGGCCTCTTTTTCCATCTGTACCACATAGCCGCCGACCTTCGAACGGAAATAGCGGTGCAGCACGTAGGCCGGAATGGACACGACCAGGCCGAACGCGGTGCAGATAAGCGCCTCGCCGATGCCCCCGGCCATCCGGGTGGGATCGCCGATGCCGCCGGCCATGACACTGAGGAACATCCGGATCAGCCCGACCACGGTGCCCAGGAGGCCCAGCAGCGGGCCGATGAGGGCGATGGTGCCGAGGGTGTTCAGGTAGCGCTCCATGCGGTGCACCACGTGGCGGCCGGTGTCCTCGATGCGCTCCTTGATGAGTTCACGGGGGCGGTCGCGCACCGCGAGAGCGGCGGCGAGCAATTCGCCCAGGGGCGAGCCCTTTTCCAGCGCCTCAAGGTGCGCGGCGTCGAGCTTGGCCGACCGCGCCCACTCGCGCACCTCGGCGCCCAGGCCCGGCGGCAGCACGGCCGCGCGACGAAGGGCCCAGAAGCGCTCGAGCACGATCGCCAGGGCCAGCAGGGAACACACCACGATCGGCAGCAAGGCCCAGCCGCCAGCCATCAGGATCTCGAGCACGGGGAACCCCGGATTCAACGAATGCAGACGTCAATGATAGCAGGGCGCGCCCGGGGGACCGAGATGGCATTCACAGGCGAGGGCGCTCGCCGGGCGCGGGTGAGCGCGGACCGTGTCCGCGAACCCTCAGGGCGGCAACGACGCGGGCGAGGCCGTTGCCGCCATGGTGCGAGAGCCCGGCGTCTCCCGCTTGATGCCGGCTGCCGTCGGGCTGGCCCCTGGGTGAACGGGTCTAGCGGGCTAGGAACTCCAGCTCTGCCACCTTGGCGGGACCCTGAAACGCCACGCGGTAATAGGCGTACGCCGCGGGCGCTTTCAGCGCGAAGGCGCGGGTCTGGCGGTTCCATGGGAACGACTCACCGTGGCGTTCGTCGAGCATGGTCCAGCGCTTGCCGTCGCTTGAGGCTTCGACGGTCCATGAGGTCGGCGCCTCGTTCGCGTGGGCCGGCGAGGTGATGGTGTACATCGCCACCGTGACGGGCGCGTCCAGCCGATCGACCAGCACCGTCCTGCCCCCCGGAAGCGACAGCTCGGTGGACGAATCGTTATCCACGGCGGCAGCCAGCGAGCGCTTCGACCCGCCCTCCACGCGCAGGTCGGCCTCGCGCAGCACGTCGTGCAACGGCGACGGCTTTTCGCCCTCCGCCGTGATCGACGCCGGCATCGCGTCGGGCCCGGTACCCCAGGTGGACGGCTTGGGGCCCATCGTGAACTCGAGCGTGGCACCGTTGGCCAACAGGTCATGCGGCAGCGTCACGCGATGCCACGGCTGCCCGTTGACCTTCAGCGACTGCACGTAGCGGTTCGTGTCGCTGACGCCCGGCGCGCGGATGTCGATGACCTTGCCGCCGTCGAGGGTGAGCGTCATGTGCGGGAAATACGGCGCGCCGATGACGTATTCGGGCGTGCCCATGCGCAGGGGATAGAAGCCGGCCGCGCCGAAGATCCACCACGCCGACATCTCGCCGTTGTCCTCGTCGCCCGGGTAGCCCTGGCCGATCTCGCTGCCCACGTAGAGGCGCGACATGGCGTCGCGGAGTTTATCCTGGGTCTTCCACGGCTGACCGGCCTGGTCATACATCCAGATGATGTGGTGCGCTGGCTGGTTGGAGTGGCTGTACTGCCCCATGCGCACATCGCGGGCCTCGAGCATTTCGTGGATCACGCCGTCGTAATCGCCCACCTCGAAACGGCCGGACGCGTCGAAGTAGGCATCGAGCTTCTTCGCCAGGCCTTCGCGACCGCCATAGAGCGTAGCGAGCCCCGCGCCGTCCTGCGGCGCATGGAATGCCATGGTCCAGCCATCGGTTTCGGTGTAGTCGCCGCCCCAGCGGAAAGGGCTGAACTGATCGGCTTTCCAGCGCCACGCCCCTTTCGGATCCCGGCCGACGAAAAAGCCCACATCGGGGTCGAACAGGTTCACGTAACCCAGCGCGCGGGAGCGATACCACTGCGCGTCGTCGGCATAACCGGCGTAGCCGTCATGGGACGGCCGGTCCCGGGCGAGGGACTGGGCGAGGTTGCCGATGGCGAAATCGTTGATGTAGCCGTCCATCGACCACGACAGCCCCTCGGCGACCTTGTCGTCGGTATAGCCGTTGAAGAGCGCGCGCTCGATGCCCTTTCGGCCGGTCCCCTTGACCTCGCTCACGGTGGAGGCGTTGCGGATCGCCGACTGGTAGAAGGCCGACACGTCGAAATTGCGCACGCCCTTGAGCCACGCATCGGCAAACGCGACGTCGGAACTGGTACCCACCATCAGGTCGGCGTAACCGGGAGACGACCAACGGGCGATCCAGCCGCCGTCGCGGTACTGCTGCACGAAACCGTCGATCATGCGCCCCGCCTCGTTGGCCGTGAGCAGCACATACGCGGGCCACGCGGTGCGGTAGGTGTCCCAGAAGCCGTTGTTGACGTAAGGCTGCCCGTCGAGGACGCGCGCCCCGGTATGCGTCGGCGTGGTCTCCCCGACCGGTGCGGAGAACGGGCTGGCGTACTTCCACACCGGCGCCGCCTGGGTGCCGGTGTTTTCGTAGGCCATGTTCGGATACAGGAACAGACGATAGAGGTTGGAATACAGGATGGTCAGCTCGTCCGGCGTCGCGCCTTCGACTTTCGCGATGCCCAGGCGGGCGTCCCACGCCCTGCGCGCCCGCTCGCGCACGCTGTCGAACGTGTCGGCCCCGGCGATCTCCTGGGCGAGGTTCGAGCGTGCCTGGTCGACGCCGATCAGCGAGGTAGCGATGCGCATCGTCACCTGCTTGTCGTGGCCGCCCCGGGTGTCGAAACCGAACCACGCCGAGGCCGCGTCGCGCTTTTCACCGGTCAGGCGACCGCTCTCGGCGACGGGCCGATCGAACGTGGCGTAGAAATACATGCGCGTCGCACCGGCGGACAGCCGGCTCTTCACGTCCGACCACCCCTGGAGGCTACGGCCCTGGGGATCGAGCGTGACCGACGCGTCGCCGTTGACGTTGTCGAACACCAGTTGCCCGCGCGTGCCCGTGAAGGTGAAGCGGAACATCGCGGCATGGTCGGTGGGCGTGATCTCGGTGACGATGCCGTCGTCGAAGCGCACGCGGTAATAGTCCGGATGCGCGACCTCGTCATCGTGGCTGAACGACAGCGCGCGCGTATCGCGCTTCAGCGGTGGTGCACCGTCGGTGACCTGGGCCGGCATCACCTGGAAGGTCTGCCGGTCGCCCATCCACGGGCTGGGCTCGTGTGACAGCGAGAAGGCCTCGATGCGTGGCCGGTTATCGGCGCCGTTACGCGCTTGATACTGGTAAATCCAGTCGGAACCGGCGTTCGTGGTCGGCGTCCAGAAGTTGAAGCCATGCGGCATCGCCACCGCGGGAAAGTTGTTGCCACGCGAGAACGAGGCGTTGGCGTTGGAACCGCGCCGCGTATCCACATGATCGGTCGGACGGTCTGCCGAGGATGCCGGCACCGGGGCGATGCGCACGTCGTCGAGCCAACCTTCGAACGCCTTGCCGGCGGGCGCATCGACACTCACTTCGATGGCACGCACATGGCGTCCCTTTGCCGCGGAGAGGTCGACCCTGACGTCGTTCCACTGGTCCGGGTAAAGCACCCTGCCCTCGCCCTGCCCCTTGGCCGACGCCGGCACCCGATGCTGATCGCGCGCGCCCAGCGACGACAATCGCGAACCATCGTCGAATACCAGATCGATGGTGACGTAGTTGGCAGGGTTGGTCAGGTCGTCGTCGTTCGAGCGCGGGAAGACACGCCACGAGAGCTGCATGCCGGGGATGACGGTGAGATCGGTGGTGAAAATCGTGCCGATGAGGGGCCGGCCCGTGGCTGTGCCGCCATACCGCAACGCATGGGTGCCGGTGAAGCCGACATGGGCTTTCGCCGTCAGCACCGCTTTCTCCGGCGGACCGCCGACCACGCTCAGCGACAGGCCGTCCGACGGCCCGATCGACGGCGGGGGATCGCCGGCTTCGAACGACGACGCGAAGCGCTGCCCTGCGGCGACCGCCGTGCCGGATGCCAACGCGGCCAGCAACGCGAGACCGAGCGCGGTCCTTCCCACCACCTGCTTCGATGCCGTCACGTGGTTCCCTTCGAATCGATAGACATCGATTTAAATCGTTCTAAATTGACGATGTCAAACCGCAGCGCAACACAGACCGTTCACTCCCGCCAATAACGATCCCGTGGTCGGCGCCACTCGCGGGACACGAACGGCATGCCATCAGCGGGGAAATCCACCGCGATCGCGCCGCTGGACGCGGTAACGAGAACGATGGCACCGACGCTGCGATGGCGTGCAAGCACGTCGGGATGCGGATGGCCGAAGCGATTGCGCCACCCGGCCGATGCGATCGCGAGCATGGGTCGCACGCGGTCGAGCCAGGCGGTCCCGGAGGAGTGGCGGCTGCCGTGGTGCGCCATCGTGCTCACGGTCGGGCGATCCGATAGCGGCAGGTCGGTGAGCATGCGCCGCTCGCTGGCATGGCCGATATCGCCGGTCAGCAGCAGGCGGCCAGCGCGTCCGTCGACCACCAGCACGCATGAGCGCTCGTTCGACTTGCGCCCGGCAGGACCTTCCACAGTGTCGAAGCGAAAGCTGACACCGTCCCATCGCCATGTCACCCCGTGCGTGCAGGGTGCCGATGGGAGGGGCGAACGTTCCGGTTCGCCCGCCCAGCGAGACGCACCGGGATGACGACGGGCGACAGTGTGGGCGCCGCCGGCATGGTCGTTGTCGCCGTGACTGACCACCAGCGCATCCACGCTATCCAGACCCAGCGCCTGTAACGACGGCAGTACGACACCCGCCCCGGCGTCGCCGCCGGGGTAGGCCGGCCCCGCGTCGTAAACAAGCGTGTGGTGGCGCGTGTGCACGAGCACGGCGAGCCCCTGTCCGACATCGAGCACCCAGGCCCGGAACGCGCCTTCCGGGAGCGCGGCGCGTGTCGGCCAGAGCAAGGGCAGGAACAGCGCCGCGCCGTGCAGGCGCAGCGGAACCCCTCGGGGAACGAACAGCCACGCGGCACCGACCGTCGCCAGGAGCACCGGCCACCACGTCGTCACCGGCGCGGCGATGCGCGATCCGGGCCATTCCGCCATGGCCTCGAGTACGCGCCACTCCCACGCCATCGCGTCCGCCGCGACCCGCCACGGCACCGTGGCGATGTCGGGCCACGCGGCAAAGACGCAACCGATGAGCGCCAGCGGCACCACCACGACGCTGACCAGGGGCGCGGCCAACAGATTCGCGGGAAACGCCACGAGCGACGTGCTGCCGAAAAGGTAAAGCGACAACGGCAACAAGGCCACGCTCATCGCCGCCTGGGCACGCAACGCGGCGAGCACCCGTGCGCGCCATCCGCGACCGTCCCCCGAGACGCACAGCATCAGGAAACCCACGCCGGCGAATGACAGCCAGAAGCCCGACGACAACACCGAGAGGGGATCGGCGGCAAGCATCGCGAGCGCCGCGAGGGCGAGCAGGTGCGCTCCACGCCCACGCCGTCGTGCGATGCCGATCAGGACGAGCGAGGCGGCCATCAGCAGGCTGCGCACGGTCGGCAGGCCAAGGCCGGCAAGAACGCCGTAGCCGGTCGCGACGACGAGTCCGGCCACGGACGCCGCGAGTGATCGCGGCAACCGCGACCCAAGGCGTGGAAAAAGCGCGTACAGCAGACGCACGAGCAGCACGCCGCCACCGGCCGCGACACCGACATGAAAGCCGGAAATGGCAATCAGGTGGGACGTGCCGGTGGCTCGGGCGACGTCCCAATCGCCGGCGTCCAGACCCCGCGTGTCGCCGACGGTGAGCGCCTTGAGGATGCGGGCGTCATGCGGACCGAGGCGATTGTCGAAGGTGCGTGCGATCGCATCGCGCCAGCCGTCGGCGCAAGGCGCCACGCCGAGTCGACGGTTATCGGCCGACGCACGCACGCTGGCGGTGGCGACGATGCCACGCAGCAGGGCCACGCGTTCGCTATCGCCGCCGCCGGGATTGACGGTGCCGCGCGGGCGGCGCAGGCGTAGCGACAGCGACCAGCGTTCGCACGGCCTGGGCGTTTCGTGGGTGCGATACCACGTGACGCGAACAGCACCGCGCGCCTCCGACGGCATGGCATCGGGAACGAAAACGAAGGTCACGTCGCCGCCCCGCCGACGCGGCAGTTCGACGATGCGCCCTTCGATGCGCGCGTCGTGCCCCTCGAAGGCGGACGGCAGCCGGGCCTGCATGGCCCGCTCGCCTTGCCCCGCCGTCCACGCGGCGAAGGCCAGGAAGATCGCGGCATAGCGCCACCATGACGAACGCCACGCGGCGAGCGATGCCAGGGCGAGCGCGGCCACCGCGAAGGACACCGGCCAGGACGGCAGAACCGCCAGCTGCTGGACGGAAAGGCATCCGGCCACGGCGACGATCGCGGCGGCTGGGAGTGAGAAAGGCAGGGCAAGGATTCGCGGCACAGCCCAGCAAGGCTAAGCGCGACGTAGCAACGCGGTGCCCGCCATCAGGGGAAGGCGGATGCCGCTGCGTTCGTGTGGAAAACGCCGTCAGCGACCGTCGTGTCCGTTCCCGCCCCCATGCCACCCATCGCCGCGGTTACCACCGTGCCAGCCGCCCGGGCCTCGCCCGGGATTACTTCGCCAACCGCCGGGCGGGGGGCGACGATCAGGACCGTGCGAATACCATCCTCCCGGGGGTGGGCGCCGATCGCCACCACGCCAACCGCCCGGCGGCGGGTAGCGGTGCCAGTCACGGTAGCGGCGATCGTCGTAACGGTCGTGATACCAGACCGCACCCACGCCGACACCCGAGTAGCAACAGCCTGGACCGTAACCATAGCCCCCGACGTATCCGAAACCCGGGTCGTAGGCGTATCCCGGGCCGACCACCGTCGTGGTCTGGGTGCCGTAATAGACGTCGGCACCGGAGCCATTACGCACGTAGCCATAACCGGGGTCGTAATAACAACCCGCCAGCGGAAAAGCGAGGCCGAAGGCCAGCAACACACGCCGCACGCGCACCATGACCGACTCTCCCGCGGAAGATGGTGCCTACGCTGCGCCCGCGAGATTGAACCCCTCTTAAAAGGCACCCTCCCTGGCACCAATGCGGCTGCGACCGATGGTCAGCCCTTGCTCTTCTGCTGATCCCCGCGCTCGTGCGCCATGGTGGGGACGGTCGCTTCGGGCGACGGAGAGGTCGACGCCGCGCTGCCGCTCTGCAACGGCTGTGAAGGGGGCGCCCCGTTCGGCTCGCTGCCCGGCCAATTCGGCGGCTGGCGGTCACGCTCGCGCTTGGCATCGAGGAGGGCCTGGATATGGGCGACGGCCTCTTCCTGGCTGATGTGCTGGACTGGCTCCGGCATGGCCGCGGGCTTTGCTCGCGGGGGCGAGCGGCGGTTCGAGGTCGCCGGCGCTTTTTGCACCGTGGCTGGTGCAGCGGCCTTTCGCGCGCTCCCCTTGGCGACGGACGACGATGCCTTGCGAGCCGGTGCTTTTGTCGTGGCGGCCTGGCGTGCGACTGGTGCCTTCGCGGTCTTGCCCGCAGGAGAACGGGTGGACGATGTCGTGGTGCCGGTGGTGCGTGCCGGCGTTTTCCGGGTCGCGGCGCGAGCCGTCGGGCCCTTCGTGGCCACCTTGCGGGCCGTGGTCTTCGTCACTTTTTTCGCGGAGGCGGCCTTGCGGACAGGCGCCTTCTTCGAGGGCGATGTCCTGGTCGACGCCTTTTTCGCCGCCGGCTTCCTGACGGCGCCCTTTGCTAGGGCCGTCTTTTTCGCGGGGGCTTTCTTCGTCGCGGCTTTCTTCGCCCCCACCTTCTTTACAGCGGCCTTCTTCACGGCGGCCTTTTTTGCGGCAGTCTTTTTTACCGCGGCTTTCTTCGCCGGCGCTTTCTTTACGGCGGCCCTCTTCGCGACGGCTTTCTTCGCGACGGTGTTTTTCGATGCCGCCTTGCGTGCCGCGGACGTCTTCTTCGCGGCGGACTTACGGGTCGTTGCCATGCGTTCCTTCCTCCTGCGGTAGTTGCCGACGCGAACCACCCCACCGGGGGAAACCCGCGTGCATCCGGACCAGTGCCGGCGGCGGCCATCATCTAACAGCCGTCGCGGGAAGTCACATGAAACCGTTTGACGCCGTTCAGAACAGCCGCGGCTGGGAGATCAGCGAGAGGAAACGAGGCAGCACGGCGGGATTGATCGCGACGGTAAAGATCACCCCGTAAGCGGCACCCCACAGGTGGGCGCTGTGGTTGACGTTGTCCCCACCGCGTTTGTCCATGTAGACCGAATACACGACGAACAGGATCGCGTAGAGGATCGCCGGCATCGGCAGCACGATGAGGTAGATCTTCGACCAGGGCGCAAGCAGGATGAAGGCGAACAGGATCGCCGAGACCGCACCCGAGGCGCCCAGGCTGCGATAACCCGCATTGCGCCGGTTGGCGAGGTAGGACGGGAGGATCGAAAACACCAGGGCGCCGATGTAGAACGTGACGAAGCCCAACGGGCCCATCATGCTGGTGAAGAAGTTCTCCATGATCCGCCCGGCGAAATAAAGCGAGAACATGTTGAAGAAGAGGTGCTGCCCGTCGGCATGCACCAGGCCGTAGCTCACCAGGCGGTAGTACTCGCGGCTGCGCGAGAGCGCGGGCGGCCAGAGGATGAGGTCGTCCATCAGGCGCTGGTTGCGGAAAGCGACGATCGAGACCACGCAGGTCACGAGGATGATGAGCAAGGTGGTCATGCGCGAACCGACGTCCTGTGCGGATAAAACCAGCGCGCATCTTGGCGGCTGGCGGCCATCGGGACAAGTCTGCCGACACGGGCGGGAGTATCATGGCGGGCCCTCCTCCCCCCGGCACCGTTCCCGATGTCCATCCGTTACAAGCAGCTCGACGTCTTCGCCGCCCGTCACGGCGGCGGCAATCCTCTGGGCGTGGTGGTCGATGCGCAGGGCTGGTCCGACGCGCGCATGCAGCGCTTCGCGCACTGGACCAACCTCGTGGAGACGACGTTCCTGCTCCCTCCCGAGGCCGCCGGCGCCGACTACCGCGCCCGCATCTTCACCCCAAGCAAGGAGATCCCCTTCGCCGGGCATCCCACCATCGGCAGTGCCCATGCCGCGCTGGACGCCGGGCGGGTGCGCCCGAACGCCGACGGCATCGTGTGGCAGGAATGCGGCGCGGGCGTGCTGCCGATCCGTGTCGAAGGCGACGGTCCAGACCGCGAACTGTTCGTGCAGGCACCCAAAGCGCGTGTCGTGCGCGACGCGGGGTGCGGCGGGGAGACGCTGTCGGCCGTGCTCTACGGCGTTCACCTGGGCGCCCTGCCCCCGGTCTGCGTGGAAGGCGGTCGCCGCTGGTGGGTCGCCGAATTCGCCGACGAAGCCGCGCTGCGCGCATGGCACCCGGATCACGCGGCGATACGCGCGCTGGCGCTAGCGACCGACACGCTCGGCCTGTGCGTCTTCGCGCGCTCGCCGGGCGGCCTCGCGGTGCGGGCGTTCCCCGCGGGCGTGGGCATCGTCGAAGATCCCGCCTCTGGCGCGGCCAACGGCCTGATCGCCGCCTACGTGGCCCTGCACGACACGTCGGGAACGCTGTCGCGGGGCTACGTGGTGAGCCAAGGCCGCGAGGTGGGCCACGACGCGCGCATCATCATCCGCATCGAGGGCACCGACGTGTGGGTCGGCGGTCGCACGAATACGATCGTCGACGGCGTCGTGGACTGGCGCGACGCCTGAACGGCGCCGCGGCCGTACGAACAGCGGCATCGCGCCACCACCCGGGGGTGGTCGGCGCGCTCGGTGGAATCAGGCCAGCCCATCCATGATCGCGGACACCGCATCGGACGGGAAATGCAGCTTGCGCAACGCCTCCTGGAGACCCTCGCGCGAGGTAGCTTCGCTTTCGACCGGCTCACCCACGCTGCTCGGCGATACGTGCACGAAGGTTTTGCCGTCCTGGTAGGCACCGCCGTCTTCGTAATAGTTTTGCGTGGTAAGGACCTTGAAGGTGCCGTCGTTGGATTCCTTCACCGTGACCGATCGGCCCTCATGCTGACCTTCGTACACCGTTTTCCAGCTCGCTGACATGCCATCACCCGTCGAAACCGCACGACATCGTGCGGCTTCGACTATGGAGCATGCTTCGTGAAAATCGCCTTCAATCCTCGAGATGGGCGCGTGCGGCGGCGACACGGGCGAGGCCGGAAAAGTCGATGTCGGCGTCGCCGCGCGCCAGCGACTCCAGCAACGCGTCGTGCAACACGCTGGCGAAGGGCATCGGCACACGCTTGGTGTCCGCCGCGGCGCGAGCCAGCCCGACGTCCTTGAACCCGAGCGCCAACGTGAATCCGGGCGGTGTGTAGCGCTCTTGCGCGATCATGCCGCCGTAGTTCTTGTAGACCGGCGAGGCGAACAGCGTGTTGGTCACCACGTCGAGGAATTCAGCGGCCGAGACGCCGTGCGCCCGGGTCAGGGTGGTGGCCTCGGCCATCGCCTCGATCGCCGCGCCGATGAGAAAGTTGCCGGCGATCTTGACGATGCCGGCCCGTAACGGATCGTCGCCCATCGGCCAGACCCGGGACGCCAGCTGCTCAAGCAGGGGCTGCACGCGTGCGACGGCATCCGGCGCGCCCGCGGCCACCACCTGAAGGTTGCCCGACGCGGCCACGTCGGGACGACCGAACACGGGCGCGGCGACGTAGCCGACGCCCCGCGCGGCATGACGCTCGACCAGCTCCGTCGCCAGCGCGATCGAGATGGTGGCATGGTTGACGTGGACCGCCCCCGGTGCCAACCCTTCCAGCACCCCGCCCTCGAACACCACCTCGCGCAACGCGGCATCGTTCGCCAGCATGCTGTGCAGCACCTCAGCGTCGCGCGCCGCCTCGGCGGCGGTCGTCGCGACACGAGCCCCTTGCGCCTGGAGGGGCGCCGCCGCCTCGGGCGAGCGGTTCCACACCGTCACCTCGTGACCCGCCTTGATGAGCTGGGCGGCCATGCCGGCGCCCATGCTGCCCAGACCGATGAAACCGATGCGCATCGCGTTTGCTCCGTATCAGACGGCCTGGCCGGCGGCGTTGCCTGAGGCCCAGGCCCATTGGAAGTTATAGCCGCCAAGGTGACCGGTAACGTCCAGCACCTCACCGACGAAAAAGAGCCCCGGCTGGCGTCGGGACATCAGCGTGGACGACGACACCTCGTCGGTATCCACGCCGCCGAGCGTGACCTCGGCGGTGCGATAGCCCTCGGTGCCGCTGGCCGTCACCGGCCAGTCGGCCAAGCGTGCCCCCATGTCGCTCAATTCCGCGTCGCGGAACTGGCGCATCGGACGATTGGGCAACCACACCTCGCACAGACGCTCGGCCAGGCGTCGCGGCAACAGGCCGGCCAGCACCGTCTTCAGTTCGGCGGCCGGCCGTTCGGCCCGGCCCTGGCGCAGGGCGGCGGCGGCGTCCAGGCCAGGAAGCAGGTCGAGGTGGAGGTCGACGCCGGGCTCCCAGTAGGAAGACACCTGAAGGATGGCCGGGCCGCTCAGGCCCCGATGGGTCACCAGCATCGCATCGCGGAAGGACGCCCCGCCGGCGCGGGCCTCGACCGGCAATGAAAGCCCTGAGAGCCCCTCGAAGCGCGCCTGGTGCTTGCCGCTGAGCGTGAGCGGCACCAGGCCGGCGCGGACGGGCAACACCGTGTGGCCGAACTGGCGGGCGATCTCGTAGCCGAACCCGGTGGCACCGAGGCTGGGAATCGACAGGCCGCCCGTGGCGACCACCACGGACGCCGCACGCACCGCGCCCAGGGCCGTTTCGACGGCGAACCCGCCGTCGACGGCGCGCAAGCGATGCACGGCGACGCCGGTCTCCACCCGCGCGCCCGCGTCGGCGCCTTCGGCCAGCAGCATGCGCACGATGAGCTTGGAGGATTCGTCGCAGAACAGCTGGCCCGGCGATTTCTCGTGCCAGGCGATGCGATGGCGGTCGACCATCGCGATGAAGTCCCAGGGCGTATAGCGCGCCAACGCCGACTTGCAGAAATGCGGGTTGGCGGAAAGGAAATTGGCCGGCGTGGTGTTCGTGTTGGTGAAATTGCAGCGCCCGCCGCCCGACATCAGGATCTTCTTGCCGGCCTTGTTGGCGTGGTCGAGCACGAGCACCCGGCGGCCGCGCCGGCCCGCCACGATGGCCGTCATCAGGCCTGCCGCACCCGCGCCGATGACCAGGACGTCGTATTCCATGGAGACTTCTTGACCGTACAAACGCACATGGTACCGCCGTCGCGTAGACTTGTCGGCCCGACCGGCTCACGAGGAATCCCGCCCATGCCCTCCTTCGACATCGTCTCGGAAGTCGACAAGCACGAACTCACCAACGCGGTGGACCAGGCCAACCGCGAAGTCTCCAATCGCTTCGACCTCAAGGGTACCGGCGCGACGTTCGAACTGGACGACAGCGTCATCACCCTCAAGGGCGAAAACGAGTTCCACCTCACCCAGATGCTGCCGATCCTGCGCGCCCGCCTCGCCGCCCGCCAGATCGACCTGCGCGCGCTCGACGAAGGCAAGGTCGAGACCAACCTCGCCGAAGCCCGGCAGAAGATCACCGTCAAGCAGGGCATCGAACAGGCAGCGGCGAAGAAGATCATCGCCAGGATCAAGGACGCCAAGCTCAAGGTCGAGGCGCAGATCAATGGTGAAAAGGTGCGCGTCACCGGCAAGAAGCGCGACGACCTCCAGACGGCGATCGCCCTGCTGCGCAAGGCCGACGTCGAGGTACCGCTGCAGTTCGAGAATTTCCGCGACTGACGCGGCTCAGAGCCCGGCGAAGCGACTGCAGTTGCGGCCGTCGTTCTTGGCCTGGTACAGCGCCTCGTCGGCGCGGCCCAGCAAGGAGTTGAGCGATTCCGGCGAGCGCCATACGGCCACGCCGGCGCTCACGGTGATGCGGATGCGGTAATCGCCGTGCACGATCACGAGGGCGCCGAGCGCATGCCGTACGCGCTCGGTAATGTCCATCGCATGCTCGCCCAGCGCCCCGGGAAGGCAAAGGATGAACTCCTCGCCGCCGAAGCGTCCGGCCAGATCGTCCGCGCGGCACATCGACGAAATCACCCGCATCGTTTCGCGGATCACGGTATCGCCGGCCAGGTGGCCGAAGGTGTCGTTCACCACCTTGAAGTCGTCAATGTCCAGCAAGACGATGCTGAACGGAATGCCGTCGCTGGCCGCCCCCTGGCGCACCCGTTCGGCCTGCTCGAGGAAACGGCGGCGGTTGAGCGAGCCGGTGAGCTCGTCGGTACCGGCCAGGTGCGCCAGGCGCTCGTTGGCCGCCTTGAGGTCACGCGTGCGCGCATCGACCTGGGTCTGCAGCAGTTGGGCGCGGCGGCGCAGGTAGAGCGTGCGCAGGTAGACCAGTCCAAAAAACGCCACCACCCCGAACAGCACCGCCGCGAACAGCGTCCACATGCTCTCATACCAGCGTGGCGTGACCACGATGCGCACGGTGGATTCGACGGTGCGAGGATCCAGCCCGCGCGTCGTGGCGCGCAGGTGCAGCATGTAGGTGCCGCTGGCGAGGTTGGTGTAGATGGCGCTTGGCGGAATGCCGTGGGCCACCTCGTTCCAGGCATTGTCCGCGCCGTCCATGCGATAGGCGTAGCGGGTCTCGTACGGCGCCCGATAGTCGAGCAGCGCGAAATCCACGCGGAGATTGCGCGCACCGTCGTCGAGCAGGATGCGGCCGCCGTTGTCGGGGATATCCTCAAGCGCCGACGGGCGGTCGTTGAGGGTGACGTGGGTCACGGCCAGCCGGGCTGGCGCGGCATCGGGCGCCTTCCAGTAAGGCCTCACGACGGTGAGCCCGCCGAGGCCGCCGAACATCAGTTCGCCGCCCGGCGCTTCGGCAGCCGAGCGGTGGATATAGCTCGGGATACGCAGGCCATCGCGCACGCCCAGGTCGAACACCCGATGGCTGTCGGCCTCGACCATAGCGACGCCGTTGGCCATCGACGCCCAGATCCGATCGTCGTGGTCGACCAGCAAGGCGTTGATCTTGGTGTTGGTAAGCCCTTCGCGTGCGCCGATCACGCCGAAGCGGAACGGCCCCCTCGGATGGAACTGATCGATGTACGCGATGCCGCCGAACGTCCCCAGCCACAGGCGATGCTTGGAGTCGAACACGATCGAGCCGGTGTAGTCCTGCGGCAGGCTCGTCGGGTCGGCGGGATCGTGACGCAGGTTCACGAAACCCTTCTCGCCGTCGTAGGCGATGCTGATGCCGCTGATCGTGGCGAACCACCAGGCGTCCGGCATGCGCACGATATGGCGCACCTGATCGCCCACCAGGCTGCGCGGGTCGGCGGCATCGTGGCGCATCTGCACCAGCGTACCCGTGACGGTGTCGTAGCGAAACAAGCCGTCGTAGCTACCGATGAGGATGGCGTCGCCATCGCGCTGCATCGACAGGATCAGGCACCCGTCGAGGGAGGGAATCAGCGAACTACGCATCTCTAACGTGTCCGGATCGATGCGCGAGATGCCCTGCGCCCCCGCCCAGATCGAGCCGTCGGGCGCCACGACGAACGACTGCACGTCGCGTTCGGCTTGCTCGCCGCCCAGTTGGAGGTGGCGCATGCCGCCGGTGGCGAGGTCGAGCACGTCGATACGGCCCATCCCCAGGCCCAGCCAGATCCGGCCGCGCGGGTCGACGAACACCGAATGCACGTTGGCGTTGGACAACGTGTGCGTTTCGAGCGGTGAGGGCATCACCGAAAACACCTTGCGGCCGTTCGGGTCGTAGCGCGCGGCGCCCAGTTCGGTGGCGACCCAGATATTGCCCGTGGTGTCCTGGTAGATGTCGCGGGTGATGTCACCCGGCAACGACGAGGGCATCGCCGCGTCATGGCTGAGGGTGCGCAGGCGGCCCGTGTTGAAGTCGTAGGTGATGATGCCCGCGCCGTCGGTCGCCGCCCAAAGCACGCCCTGGGGCGTCTCGTGGAAATCGCGGATGGTGCGGCGGCGGGCCAGGCTGCCCTTGCCGGAGAATCCGTCGATGGCGTGCGCCTTGCCCTGGCCGTCGAGGTAGATGGCCCCCGACTGGCCGGTGCCCACCCACATCCGGCCACGGTCGTCCTCGCGCAACGCCCAGACCTGGTCGTGGAGGATCGCGTCGAGCGCGGGATCCTCCGACGTCACCCGCTCGAAGTGACCGCCAGGGCGGCGCATGAACAGGCCGTTGTCGGCGCCCACCCAGAGCTTGCCCGCGGCGTCTTCCGCCACCACGAAGCTGCGCGCCAGCATGTCGGAGGCATCGCCCGGCTTCACCGACTCGTGGGTGATGCGTCCGGTGGTGACATCGATGCGGTCGACGCCGCCCTCGGTGGCCACCCAGAACACGTTCGGGGTGCGAGACTTCGCGATGGCGAAGATCTTGCCGTTCGATGTGCCGCCCTTGCCCACCGGATACACCTGGAACCGCGTGGTCGCCGGATCGAAGCGAACCAGGCCTCCGGCGTTGGTGCCGATCAGCAGCCCGCCGTCGTCCAGCGGCATGAGCGCACGCACGTACGAGTCGGGCAGCACCGCGCCGCCGTAGGAATCGGGCTCCTGGCCGAACACCTGCATGCGATAGCCGTCGTAGCGCACGAGACCGCCGAAGGTGCCGATCCAGATCAGCCCCCGGCGATCCTGCACGATGGCGGTGGTCGTGGAGTGCGGTAGCCCGTCGGCCACGCTGACGGTGTCGAACCAGGCGGTCTCGAACACCGCCCAGGGATCGACGTGCGGCGCGCCCTGGGCGCGTGCGCCGATCGCGATCAGCACGCAGAACAGGGCGACGGCGAGGGACGGCAGCAGGCGAAACGGCGACACGCGACCCGGCCGCGACAGGCGGTCAACCGGCATAGGCGACCGTGGGATCGAGATAACGGCTGAACGCCGCGGCCGTCATCGGGCGGGCGAAGAAATAGCCCTGGCCGACGTCGCAGCCCAGTTCGCGCAGCCAGTCGGCCTGTGCCTCGGTTTCCACGCCCTCGGCGATGGTACGCATGTTGAGCTTCTTCGCCAGGCCCACGATGGCTTCGGTGATTTCGCGATCGGCGAGGTTCGATTGGCTGCCGCGCACGAACGACTGGTCGATCTTGATCGTGCCCACCGGCAGCTCGCGAAGGTGGCCGAGGTTCCAGTAGCCCGCGCCGAAATCGTCGATCAACAGGTCGAAGCCGTGCGAACGCAGCTTCACGAGCTGCCGCAACGTTTCGCCCGGCTCGCGCATCGCCGTGGACTCGGTCAGCTCGAAGCGGATACGGGTGGGGGCCACGCCGTAGGAGCGCACCACCCGGTGCAGCGTGTCGACGAAGGCCGGACGGCTCAGTTCGTGCATCGACAGGTTGATGGCCACGTAGTCGATGCACTGGCCGGCCTCGTCCCACGCGTTCATCTGGTTAAGCACGCAACGCAGCACGTATTCGCCCAGCGCGTGGATCAGGCCGGACCGCTCGGCGATCGCCACGAAGATCGACGGCGGTACGTCACCGCGGGTCGGGTGGTGCCAACGCGCCAGCGCCTCCACGCCCGCGAGGGTGCCATCGCGAAGGTTGCGCTTGGGCTGGTATTCCACGTCGAGCAGACCCTGCTGCAGGGCCTCGCGCAGCTCGACCGTGAGGGCCAGCCGCTCGCGCGCCTGTTCGAGCATGCCTTCTTCGTAGAAACGGAAATCCGCCTTGCCGGTTTCCTTCACCGCGTACATCGCGGCGTCGGCGTTGCGGATGAGGGTCTGCGCGACGGTGCCGTCCTTCGGCGCCACGGCGACGCCGATGCTGGGGCTCACCGCCACGAACTGACCGGCCACGTTGACCGGTTGCGACACCAGGTCGAGCACCTTGCGGCAGACCCGCACAAGGTTTTCCATGCCGTTATACGACTGCACCACCACCACGAACTCGTCGCCTCCGAAGCGCGACACCGTGTCGCGGTCGCGCACGCTGCTGCGCAACGAGCGGGCCACCGCTCGCAGGAACGCATCGCCCGCTTCATGGCCCAGGGTGTCGTTGATCGACTTGAAACCGTCCAGGTCGATGAACATGACAGCGATGGAGTCGACATCCGGCCCGGCGAGCGCATGCTCCAGCGCCTGCATGAGGTAGGCGCGGTTGGGCAAGCCGGTGAGGTTGTCGTGGTAGGCGTGGAAGGCCAGTGCGTGGCCGGCGTGGTCGCTCGGATGCAGGCGTCGGCCGGCCTGCCGCCGCTGGCCCATGAGCCAGGCGGACACGACCGCGACCGCGGCGCCGGCCACCGCCAGGGCGATGAGCCAAGCTTCGACGCTAAGTTGTGTCAGCACGCCACGCTCCGGCCTCGTCCGCAAGGCACGTCTCGGGACGGAGCACCATGCCCCGCCCCGTGGAACCACCCGATTTAACCACCACCCCAAGGCCCCCGGCGCGAATCCGGGCGAGTAGGACGATTTTCCATGGGATATCGGCCACTTCCTTCTCCGACTTTAGCGTCTCACGGACAGCCTCGCCGCCATCGGGGCGGCGAGGTTCCGGCCGGCCCGACAGCGAATGATGATGGGTCGGCGGAAAAACGCAATCCGTCCCGTTCAGTGGGTGCCGCTGGCGGGGAGATACCGGTCGAACCACGCCAGCGCGCGCGCCAGCACGTCACGCCGATGGGCTTCCTGCGCAAACCCGTGGCCCTCGCCCGGATACACCACCAGCGAGGTGGGCACGCCCTGGGCACGCAACGCATGCCAGAACTCGAAGGACTGCGGTGCGGGGCACTCGGCGTCCTGTTCGCCCACCACGACGAGGGTGGGGGTCTTCACATCCTTGATGAAGTTGATCGCCGAACTCTTTGCATAGACAGCCGGATCGTCATACACCGACGCCCCGAAGAAGGGCTTCATCCATTGGTCGATGAGGTTTTCGCCATAGTAGCTCTGCCAGTTGGCGATGCCGGCGCCGGCCACCGCGGCATGGAAGCGCTGGGTCTGGGTGACGCCGAACATGGTCATGAAACCGCCGTAGCTCCAGCCGGTGAGGCCGAGGCGGTTATCGTCCACGGGATGGTTCTTCTCGATCACGTCGACGCCGGCCAGCACGTCGCGCATGTCGCCGTAGCCGAAATCCTTGCGGTTGGCCTGGACGAAAGCCTCACCCTGGCCGAAGCTGCCGCGTGGGTTGGGCATGAACACGAAGTAGCCCAGGGCCGAAAGCGGCGCCGCGCCGTAGCCGACACCAGGCCAGCGCGGCAGGACGGCGGCGGCAGGCCCCCCGTGGATGGAGACGATCATGCCGTAGCGCCTGGCCGGGTCGTAGTTGGCCGGGTAAAGCAGCCAGCCCTGCACCTGATGGCCTTCGTTGGTCCACGTGATGGACTCGGCCTTGCCCCACATCGGCTTGAGGCCGGCATTGAAGCGGGTCACCGCCGCGGGCGCATCGTGTGTGGCGAGGTCGGCCACGTGAACCTCGTAGCCCGTATCGAACGAGCTGGCGATGAAGGCGGCCTTCTCCGCCTTGGCATCCAACGACAGCGACATGGCGAACCGGCCGTCGCCGAGGGACATCGGCAGGTCGAACAAGGTGGTGGCTTTCGCGGCGCCCTGCGTCGGCAGCGCGTAGCTGGACACGCGGCTTGAGCCGCCCGCCACCTCGGACACCACCAGGCGATCCGTGCCCGCCCAGGCGAGCCAGGCCGGCGTCGTCTGGATGCCCGGCGTGACGTCGACCGGTTCCGCGCCGCCGTTGGCCGGCACCACCCAGATGTCGCCGCCCGTCGAGCCCTGGTCGCTCATCAGTCCGCCGATGAAGGCGACGCGCGAGCCATCGGGCGAGAAGCGCGGCACGGCCACCTGCAGGTCCTTCAGGGGCCCCTTAAGGGTCGACGTATCGACCAGGGTGACCGGTTTCTCGCTGCCACCCACCGACTGGGCGTAGAGCTTGGCGACCCACCAGTTGTTGTCGCCCGGAGGCGGCGCGGCCACGTAAGCGATGCGACCGCCATCGGCGGAGAAGGCGTATTCGTAGACGTGCAGGCCGCCGGGGGTGAGGGTGCGCACGGCGCCGCCGGTGGCATCGACCATGGCGACCTGCTGCACCTGGATGTTGTCCACCCCGATCTCGCCGACCTGGGCGCCGGTGGCGGCTGTCGCACTGGCGCGGCGCGTGGCGTTGGGCACGTAGAGGAAGCCGAGCGCCTTGCCGTCCGGGCGCCAGTCCAGGTCGGAGACGTAACCCTTCAACTGCGTGATGCGCTTGGGCGGGGCTTTGCCGGCGGTATCGGCCACGTAGACGTCGTTCTGCTTGCCCTGCTCGATGCCCGGCTTGCCACCGGCGCAGTCGGACAGGAAGGCGAGGCGGCGGGAGTCCGCCGCCCATGCCACCGAGAGTTCGCGGCAGTCGCGGGTGGCGGTCAGTCGGTGCGCGTTGCGGCCATCGGCATCGGCCACCTCGATGGCCACGCCCTTGCCCGTCTTCACCGCCCAGGCCAGATGACGGCCATCGGGCGACAGCGCCACGGAATCCACGGTGCGCACCTTGCCCAGGGCCTCGAGGATGCTCGCGATACGGGGATCGGTCGCGGTCTTTCCGGCCGCCGGGGCCTTCTCGGCATGCGCTCCGGCCGCACAGGCAAGGGCCATGGCGGCAGCTATCCACGTGTAACGCATCGGTCGTGCCTCGACGGTGTGCAGGAAGCGTGAAACCTAACACGTAGGTAACCGGTTACGCGACTACCGGACGACCTCCCTCGCGACGCGCCGGCCAGGAGGCTAAGGCGCCAGCAGATGGGCATACGAGGGGTTGCGTTCGAACCATACCCGCGCGTAGGAACAGGCCGGGCGCACGGACCATCCCCGGGCCTCGGCCACGCCCACCGCGAAGCGGGTCAGCCGCGCCGCGATGCCGCGCCCGCCGACGGGCTCGGGCACGCCGGTATGCAGGATGGTCATGGTGCGGCCGTCCAGGCGGTAGTCGATCTCGCAGGTGTGCCCGTCGACCATCGTGGTGAAGCGATGCATCGCCTCGTCGTGACGGATCTCCAGGGGCGTGGCGGCGTCGTTCATGGCGTGTCTCCGGTCGAAGGTCTTCGCATTCTCTGGATGAGCCTGCGGCTAGCGTTCGGCGAATCTACCAACCGATGGGAGTGCAGGCCATGAAGAAGTGGGGTTCGGCGATCTGGAAAGGCGGCATCAAGGATGGCCAGGGCGTGATCTCGACGCAGACCGGCGTGCTCAGGGAAGCGCCGTATGGCTTCGCGGCCCGCTTCGAGGATGGCCCGGGCAGCAATCCCGAAGAATTGCTGGGCGCCGCGCACGCGGCGTGCTTCAGCATGGCGCTGTCGCTGATGCTGGGTAACGCCGGCCTGACCGCCGACAAGATCCAGACCAAGGCCGAGGTGACGCTCGACAAGGACGGCGAGGGTTTCTCGATCACCAAGGTGCACCTTACCGTGCACGCGCAGGTTCCTGGCACCGACCAGGCCGGGTTCGAGGCGATCGCCACCCAGGCCAAGGAGGGGTGTCCGCTGTCCAAGGTGCTCAACGCCCGGATCAGCATGGACGCTACGCTCGACGCGTAAACTCCCGGCAGCGCTTCCAAGGATCCCCCGCACGTGCTTACCCTTCACGCCCAAGGCCGGAAGGCGGTCGTCTGGACCGCCGGCATGGACCTGCCTTCGCTGCCCGTATGGATCGACCTGTATGACCCCACCGACGACGAACGTCGGTGGGCGACCGAAGCGACCGGGCTGCGCGTGCCCGAGCGGTCCGACGTCACCAGCCTCGCGCTGTCCAGCCGCATCCGCACCGACGACGACGACACGATGTACCTGTCGATCCCGTACTTCGCGGACACCAACAACGGGCACCGCCCCGGCCCGATCGGACTGGTCGTCACCGGGCGGGTACTGCTGACCCTCCGCTTCGCCGATTCCCGTGCGTTCGAACTGGCGGCGAACAGCTGCCACGAACACCACTGGGAAACCAGCGCCGACGTCTTCGCGACCCTCGTGGAGGCGATCGTGAACCTTGCCGCCCAGCGCATGGAAGACGTCTCCACCGAACTGAAGCAGTTATCCGACCACGTGTTCTCCCCCTCCCGCCTGGGCACGCCCGAGCTGCGCACCTGCATGTTGGAAGTGGGGCGGCTCGAAGGCATGCAGGCCCGCAACCGTTCGTCGATGCTCGGCGTGCAGCGCGTGGTCTCCTTCACCCGCGCGCGGAAGCCCGCCTGGATGTCCGACCAGGTGGAAGTGCGCCTGCGCGTGGTCGACCATGACCTGCGCACCCTCGACGAGTTCGACGACCAACTGACCAACAAGCTGCAGTTCGTCCTCGACGCCACGCTCGGTTTCATCAGCACCGACCAGAACCACGTGATGAAGGTGCTTACCGTCACCTCCGTGGCGACGATCCCGCCCATGATCCTGGTCGGTATCTGGGGCATGAATTTCAAAGACATGCCCGAACTGAACTGGCCGATGGGCTACCCGATGGCGCTTGCGGCCATCGTGGTCAGCATGGTGATCCCCGTGCTCTTCTTCAAATGGCGGGGCTGGTGGTCGGGCGATTGAGCCTTACTTCACCAACGGGCCACAGGGAAGACATGTAAACCTGAACTGATTCACAATTTTTACAATCCACCGGCCTTTTGCCCTAAAGTTGGCGTTTGCCTGGCCGCTATCTCCTGCATACGGCGTCAGGCGGGCGATCATTGACGCGAAGGCGGGCCCTGCGCGGGCCCATTCGGGAGGAAGTGCTCGGTGTCCGTTCTCAGACTTAGCGACGTTGCAAGGAAGCCACGGTCATGAGGCCCTCGCGGCAAGCCGCCACCGGCCAGGTGCCCGATTCGCGCCTTTTGGCGTCGGTGGCGGAATTCACGCATCACCGCGACATCGACGCGCTGGATCACAGCCTCGTGCTGTCCTTGGCCGAACTGGTCAAGGTCAAGACGGTCACGCTGTGCAAGCGCGGCGAGAGCGCGCAGTTTCCCGTGGACTCGATCGTCGTGTGCACCCATGGCAACGGCCAGGGGTTCGTGGTCGAAGCGGTGGATCCCTCCCCCGACGACGAATCGGTGCAGACCATCATCCGGGCGATGGAAACCGTCTCCACCGTCAGTGACACGACGCCCGCCGGCCTGCACCGGCTGGTGATTCCGATCCGTCGCGACCAGGCCGCCATCGGCGCGTTGATGCTGGAGTCGGACGAAGCGCTGGAAGGCGTGCGCGACCTGGTGGAGGGTTTCGCGCGCATCTACTGCAACTACATCGCCCTGCTCAACGAGAGCGAGCGCGACAAGCTCACCGGCCTGTACAACCGTCGCAGTTTCGATCGCCGCCTACAGCGCATGCTCAAGCATCGCCGCCTGCGCGCGCGCGCCCTGGCCGAGGGCCACGTGGAGCGTCGCCAGTTTCCCGGCGACGGCCCGCACGTCTACCTCGCCATCCTCGACATCGATCATTTCAAGCGCATCAACGATACCTACGGGCACGTCTACGGCGACGAGGTGATCCTGATGCTCGCCCAACAGATGCGCACCAATTTCCGCCAGGGCGATGTGCTGTTCCGTTTCGGCGGCGAGGAATTCGTGATGTTGCTGGCGGCCCAGGACGAGCGCACGGCGCACTCCGCGCTCGACCGCTTCCGCAGGTACGTCGACGGCCACGCGTACCCGCAGGTCGGCCACGTGACCGTGAGCATCGGTTACGCCCGCATCACCGAGAACGACTATTCCGAGATCGTGCTGGACCGCGCGGACAAGGCCCTCTACTACGCCAAGCAGAACGGCCGCAACAGCGTGCACGGGTACGAAAACCTCTCCAGCACCGGCGAGCTCGCCCCCGTCGCGCTCGGCAGCATCGACCTGTTCTGACTCGCGCCGACGATCGAAACCGGACCCGCAGAGCGACGGCTCCCTACCGAAGGGACGGGAGCCCACTGCGCCATGGATGCCCGGCGGCGGTTTACTTCACCACACCGCACGCGATCCGGGCACCGCCACCGCCCAGTGCCTCCGGCTGGTCGGAGTAGTTATCGCCCCCGGCGTGGATCATCAGGGCATGCCCCCGCAACGTCGCCAGGCTCTTCAGCCGCGGCGCCGTGACGGCTGTGGTATCCGTGCCATCCGCCCCCACCGTCAGCTTCGGCAGGTCGCCTTCATGCCCCATGGCATCGGGCCCCTCGTGCTTGCCCGTCTTCTGCGGATCGTAATGGCCGCCCGCCGCCAGCGCCGCGCCCTTCTTGCCGTTCTTCTCGCCCGGCGCACAGCTTGGCTTCTCGTGCAGGTGAAACCCATGCTCGCCCGGGGGCAGGCCCTTGAGGTCAGGGGTGAACACCAGACCGCCCGCGCTCTCGGTCACGGTGACCTTGCCCACCGACGTACCACTACCGTCGGCGGACACCATCGTCATCGGCACCACCACGCTCTTTTCGGCCGCCTGGGCCGCCGCGCAAACAAACAGGCCCGCCGCGACGATCGCGATCTTCTTCATCGTGCACTCCTCCTCAGGGGTCAGGTCCTTCGGGATACTGCACCTGGCGTGCACGTCGCGTCCACGCGCACCGTCAGCGTGGCGGAGAAAATACCCGCTCGACCTCTGCGTGCGACAGCGCCCGCCACTCCCCCGATGGCAGGCCGTCGAGCGACAGGCCGCCCACGGCCACGCGCCGCAGCGCCTGCACATGGTTACCGACGGCGGCGAACATGCGGCGCACCTGGTGATAACGCCCTTCGGTGAGCGTAAGACGCGCCGAACGCGGCCCCAGCACCTCGAGCGTCGCCGGTTCGAGCGGATCGGTTTCGCCGTCGAGCATAAGGCTGCCCGATGCGAAGATCGCCGCCTCGTCGCCCCGCAGATCGCCGCCGAGTTCAGCCTCGTAGATCTTCGCCACCGACGCGCGCGGGGAGATGATCCGGTGCAGCAGGCCGCCGTCGTCGGTGAACATCATGAGGCCCGAGGTGTCCCGGTCGAGCCGGCCCACGGTGGAGAGCACGGGCTGGCGCAGTGCGAAACGGGGTGGCAGCAGGTCGTAGACGAGGCGGCCGACGTCCTTGCGCGAGCACGTGTAGCCGATCGGCTTGTGCAGCATCAGCACCAGGCCCTGCGGGGGATCGAGCGGTTCGCCGTCGAACCGCACGTCGGCGTGATCGACCTTGTCGTCGGCGTAAAGCACCTCGCCCGACGCGTCGGTGACCCGCCCCTCGCGGAAGATCATGGCGACCTGTTTGCGGCTGCCGTAGCCGAGATTCGCCAACAGGCGGACAAGTTTCACGGGCGGGGCTCCCTTGCTTCGATCACTTTGAATCCGTCGCGCTCGACCACGGTACGCACCGCACCGAAACAGGCATCGAGCGTGCCTTCGTAAGCCAGGTGGCGATTGGCCACCATCCAGAACCGGCCGCCCGCACGCAACGCCCCGGCCGCGGCGGTGATGAAGGCGCGGCCCAGATCGGGTTCGCCGGGGCGCCCCTGGTGGAACGGCGGGTTGGACAGCACCACGTCAAACGCCCGCACGACGCCCTGGGTGACGTCGTGCCAATGCACGGCCGACGTCACCTCCCGACCGGCCCGGGCCACGACCTCGTCGAGATTGCGGCGCGCGGGGCCGAGCGCACGGGCTTCGGCTTCGTACAGGTCGACGGCGACCACGCCCGGGCACCGCGCGATGGCTTCGCAGGCGAGGTAGCCGAAGCCGGCGCCCAGGTCGGCGAGCCGACCTGACAGGTCGCCCGGCAGCACGCTCGCCAGGAGCGCCGAGGCGGTATCGACGCGATCCCATGCGAACAGGCCACGACGGCTCGTATAACGTCCCCCATCGACGCTCACCGGCGCATCCAGCGCGTTCCACCGATCGAGCAGCGCGTGATCGACATCGGCCTCGTTCGCCGACCAGAACACCCGGCATTTATGCTTGGACAGCATGCCGATGCGCCCCGCCAACCGGGCGAAGTCGGCTTCGGCGGTCTTCGCGCCCTCCGCGTTCGCGACGCTGGCCAGCACGACGCCACCCGGCGCGCGGTGGGCGATCGCCTGGGCGAACAGGGCCTGGGTCTCTTCCCTCTGGCGTGTCGGCAGCACCATGACCAGCGGGTAGCAGGCGCCGGGTACGTCCGCCACCACGTCGAATCCCGACCGCTGCAACGCATCCGCCGCCGGCTTGAACGACTGCTGCATGAGCCAGCCGGGGCGGCGCCGTTCGCGCAACGCGAAACCGTCGCGTGCGCGCAGGATCAACGCACCGTCGACCGGCAGGGTCAGTTCACCGGTCGCGAACGGAACGAACAGGGCGTCGAGGGCGGCGTCGGAGGCGGAACCGGCTGACACGGAGGAAGGGGCTCATGGCAGGTGACAGCCCGACATTCTAACGCCCTCAGCTGCTGCACGAGAGCATCGAGCAACCCACGCGGTCGCGGGCCCAGTCGGGACGTCGCCCGGCCAGATGCTCCCGTCCCGGCTGCTCGTCGTACGGGCGGCGCAGCGTGTCGAGCAGCTCGTGGACCCCTGTGTCGTCGCCCTGCTCCGCCCTGTCGATGGCCTGCTGGGCCAGGTAATTACGAAGCACGAAGCGGGGGTTCGCCGCGTGCATCAGCGCCTCGCGTTCGCGATCGCCCGCGTCGTCATCGCGTACCCGCCGCGCGTAACGGGCGAGCCAGCCCGCGAAGCCTTCTTCGACCGCCGCGCGGCGCGGCGCCTCGTAAAACGCGCCGTCGAACGTCTCCAGCCGCGGCGCGCAGATCGCCAGACGGGGCAATTCGCGGAAGAACAACGTCATGTCCACGCCACCGGCGGCAAGCAGGCCACGCAGGTCGTCGATGAGCAGGGCATCGTCGTCGCGCGCCTGCGACAGACCCAGCTTGGCCGACCAGAAGTTGAGGTCGGTGGCCTCGAACACCTCGACGTAGCGATCCAGGCCCGCCTGCAAGGGCGCATGGTCGACGAACAGCGGCGCAAGCGCCTGGGCCAGGCGCTGGAGGTTCCACAGGCCCACGCCAGGCTGGTGGCCGAACCGGTAACGCCGCTGCTGGCGGTCGGTGGTGTTGGGGGTCCACTCGGGATCGAAATCGTCCAGCCAGCCGTACGGACCGTAGTCGATGGTGAGGCCCAGGATCGACATGTTGTCGGTGTTCATCACCCCGTGCACGAAGCCCACGCGCATCCAGTGCGCCATGAGTCGCGCCGTGCGCTCGCACACCTCGCCGAAGAAGGCACCGTCGCGCTCCGCTGGCGGCAGCGCGTCCAGGTGCGGGAAGTGCGTGGCGACGGTGAAGTCGACCAGGCGGCGCAACAGGGCCACGTCGTTGCGTGCCGCCGGCAGCTCGAACGATCCGAAGCGCAGGAAACTCGGTGCCACGCGGCAGACGATGGCCCCGGGTTCCGGGGCCGGATGCCCGTCGTAGAGTACGTCGCGGACCACCGACTCGCCCGTGCTCACCAGCGAAAGCGCACGGCTGGTGGGCACGCCCAGGTAATGCATGGCTTCGCTGCAGAGAAACTCGCGGATCGACGAGCGCAGCACCGCTCGCCCATCCGCGCCGCGCGAATACGGCGTGCGCCCGGCACCCTTGAGCTGGATTTCCTGCCGCCCGTGATGACGGGTGAGCACCTCGCCCAGGCCGATCGCGCGGCCATCGCCGAGCTGACCGGCCCAATGGCCGAACTGGTGGCCGCCATAGGCCATCGCGTAGCCGGTCATGCCCGGCCACGCCGCGTTGCCGGCCAGGACCCGGGCGACGTCCTCACCGGACGGGTCGATACCGAGCATGTCGGCCACCTCGGGGGACACGGCCCGCAGGCGCGGCGCCGCCACCGGCGTCGGGTCGACCCATGAGAACGCGGCGTCGGCGACCTGGCGCGGCGCGTTGCGGGTATCGGGGTCGGCGGGAAGTTCGCGGACGAAGGCGTTGTCGAAACGGAGATCGGTCATCGGCAGGGACGCTGATACGTTGAAAGGCAGATATCCGGGCGGTCGCGCGACATGCAAGGCCTCCACGCCCATCCTCGCTCACGGACCCCTGAAGTCGTGCAAACTAGCGCACCCTCGCCCGTCACGTTCCGCATGCGCCCGCACGCCTTCCTCGCCACCCTGCTCGTCCTGCTCGCCCCCGCCACGGGCGCCGAGCCTGTGGCCGCGGTGCCGCGCAGCGACAAGACGCTGGTGGAGCTCATCAACGGCACCATGGGCACGTTGCCCAACGCGATGGACCTGCTCTCGGACAAACTGCCGGGCGGGCTGCATCCCACGCCGGACGCGCCGCCGCAGATCGTGCGTAGCCAGCCGTTCGTTACCCGTGACGGGTACCGGGTCAGCGCGTTCGAGGCGCGAGGGGTCAACGAGGGCGGCGACGTGCCCATCGTGCGCTTCACCTCGATCCAGCTCGAGCAACGGCCGTGCTTCTCGCGCAACGACCTGCCGGAGGCGTTCCACGCTACTTCATCGGAAAAGCGCCTGCCCGCCGCGCCGTCGATGCTGCCCAACCGCTACACCGTCATGCAGATGCCCTGGGGCCGGCTTTCGTTCGGCACTTCGCAGGAAAGCGGCGCCTGCGTGATCGCCATCGTCGGCGACGCCACCGGCGGCGACGGCGCGGCGCGGTTGCCCCTGCCCTTGCCGCAACCGACCTCGGTGCCGGGTATGCCCGACCTGCGCCACACCTGGCCGATGCCTTCGGGCGCCTACGCCGACGGGTAGCCGTCGAGCAGTTCATCAAGGCGATCCCCGGGCACCCCGGGCGACAGCAGGTAGCCCTGCAGTTCGTCGCAGCCTGCGTCGCGAACGAAGCGTCTCTGCGCTTCCGTTTCCACGCCTTCGGCGACCACGCACAGCCCCAGGGCCGCACCAAGGTTGGACACGGCGCGCACGATGGCGGCGGAGTCGTCGGCCAGGGGCGCCTGCTGAACGAACGAGCGATCGATCTTGACCTTGTCGACGTCGAGGTCCTTGAGCAGCGCCAGGCTGGAATACCCCGTGCCGAAGTCGTCCAGCGAGATGCGCACGCCAGCGGCGCGAAGGCGTCGCAAGGCGGCGGCGGCGGCGCCTTCGGCATGGACGATCGCCGTCTCGGTGATTTCCAGTTCAAGCCGGTTCGCCGGCAGGCCGGCCTGTGCGGCCGCCTCCAGCACCCGGGCATCGAAACGTTCGTCGCGTAGCTGCACCGCGCTGACGTTCACCGCCACGAAGAGATCCGGCACGCGCGCGATGCGTGAGCAAGCCGTCCTGAGCACCCATTCGCCCAACCGGACGATAAGCCCGGTCTCCTCCGCGAGAGGAATAAACTGCGCGGGAGGTACGACGCCCAGTTGAGGGTGCCACCAGCGGCACAGCGCTTCCACCCCGACGACGCGTCCGTCGCTGACGCGAACCATCGGCTGGTAGTGGCAACTGAGCCCTTCCCCGGTGGTCATGGCGGCACTCAGCGCGCCTTCCATCGCCCGGCGATGATTGAGCGCCATGTCGAGCTGGTCGGTGTAAACGACGTAGCGATGGCGGACTTTTTTCGCCTCGTAGAGCGCGCTGCCCGCCTTGCGCACGATTTCGCCCGCGGCGACCGCATCCGCGCCAACGCGAACCACCCCGACCGATGCGCCCCCGGCGATGGCCGACGACAGGCCCTCGGCGGGCAGCGTCGCCAGTTGCACCACGCGCTGCGCCATGGCGTCGATATCCAGCGTGCCGTCGTCCTCGACGAGCATCGCGAACTCGTCGCCGCCGATGCGGGCCACGGTATCGCCGGGGCGCACGGCGCCGCGCAGGCGCGCGCCGAAGGTCACGAGCAATTCGTCGCCGGCGAGGTGACCGAAGGTGTCATTCACCTTTTTGAAGCTGTCCAGGTCGAGGGAGAACAGCACGGAACCGTACCCCCCGGACGCGGCGCGTGAGACGGCCGCGTCGAGCCGGCTGAACAGTGCGGTACGGTTCGCCAGCCCGGTCAGCGCATCGTGGCAAGCCAGCCAGCGCACGTGAGCCTCGGACTCGCGCAGCTCGGTGATGTCGGTCACCGAGGCGAGCACGTGGGGCGCGCCATCGAGGTCGATGCAGGTCTTGCGGGTGAGCAACGTGCGCTGCCGTCCCTGGGCATCGACGATCACGTCTTCGCTTTCCACCACCTCGTGGCCGCGCAGCGCGGCGTCGTCGCCCAGGCCGAACCGGGCGGCGCGCTCGACGGGGAAGACGTCTTCGTCGCGTTTGCCGAGAACCTCCTGCTGCGATACGCCGAAGTACTCGCAGCCCATGCGATTGACGAACACCCAGCGGTGCTGGGCGTCGCGCACGAACATCGCCGTGGGCATCAGTTCCAGCACCTTCGACCAGCCGGCCAGATCTTGGATCACACGTTTCCCCCCGGAACGGACCCGCCCAATCTGCGACGGGTCCCGTGACGCGAGTGTATGCGGTCTCAACCCGCCGGTGGGCGCAGCAAGGGCCGAAGCGACTCGAATTTGCGCTGGTATTCGTCGGTGACCTGCTTGGCGTCGCTGCCGTCGCTGATCACCTTCGGGGTGATCAACACCAGCAATTCCGTGCGCGCGCTGGATCGCGAGGTGGAGCCGAAAAGCCTGCCGAAAATGGGTATGCGGTTGAGACCGGGAATGCCCGTATCGGTGAGGTCGTCGTTCTGCTGGATCATGCCACCCAGCAGCACCGTCTGCCCGCTCTGCACCGCCACCTGCGTGGCGACTTCACGCTGGTTGATCGGGAAATTGCCCGACGTGGGATCTTTCGCGCCGGGCGAGCTCACCACCTGGCTCACGTTCATATAGACCAGGCCACCCGGATTTACGCGCGGACGCACGTTGAGGATCACGCCGGTGTCCTTGTATTCCACCTCGCCGAAGGTGTTGTTTGTGTTCGAGTTGGTGTTGACGAAGGTCTGCGTGATCGGGATCTGCTCGCCGACCTGGATGTGCGCCTTCTGGTTGTTCATCACCACCAGCGACGGCGCCGAGAGCACCTTCGTGTTTTCGTTCTGCTCGAGCGCGTGCAAAGCAACCGCGATCTTGTTGTTGACGAAAGAATAGAAGAACGCGTCGTTGGACGGGTTGTAGACATTGCCCGCGTTGCCCAGCGCCCACTGGTGCTTGTTGCCGGGCTGGCCGACCGAGCCGTTGGTGCCGCCGACGAGACCTTCGAGGTACCACTGCACGCCGAACTGGAAGTCGCCGGAAAGTTTTACTTCGAGGATGCGGGTCTCGATCTGCACCTGCAACGGCACGGCGTCGAGACGCTTGATGGCCTGCTCGATTTCCGCCCATTGGGACGGACGGCAACGCACCATCAGCTGGTTGTTGTTGTCCACCGAACTGATGCGCACGCCGTCCTGCGTCGTCGTGCTGGCGTGCCGGCTCGTGCCGCCCCCCGCGTCGTTGCCACCACCGCTGCCGTCACTCACGCCACCACCCGCCAAGCCACCCGAAGTGCCGCTACCGTTGGTGCCGTTGAAGCCGGTCGATGTGGACAGGCCCGACGAGGACGACGTCGACGGCGTGTTCCCGAACGCGCCGGTGGTGCTGCCCAGGCCGGGGCCGCCGCGGTTGCCGAGGTCGCTGTCGCTGCCGCCCAGCGTGCCAGAGCTCAATCCCGGACCCACCTTGCCACCCGTGTCGCCGGAACGCCCGCCGCCCGAACCGCTGCCGTAGATGTCCGACAGGTAGTCGGCCAGGTCGGAGGCCTGCACGTTGCGCACGTCATACACGTAGAGCTGCGGCTCGTTGCCACCGCCCCGGTCGATCCGGTCGATCCAGCTACGCACCTCGTCGAGATACGCCGCCTGCGGGCTGATCACCACCAGCGAATTGGTTCGCTCGATAGGGATGAAGCGCAGCATGCCCGCCATGGGCGTGTTGCCCTTCTCGCCGAACAGGGCATCGAGTTGGGGCGTGAGGTCTTTGACTTCCGCCCGCTGCAGGCTGAACACGCCCACCGACATGCCCTTGAGCCAGTCGACGTCGAACGTCTTCACCGTGCGGTCGTAGTTATCCAGCTCCGACGGCGTGCCCGCCATCACCAGCACGTTGCGCGTGGGATCGGCCAGCAACGTCGCATCCGGCCGCGCGAACGGCTTGATCAGCTTCTGCATCTCGGTAGCCGAGATGTAGTGCAAGGGATACAGCCGCGACTGCAGGCCACCCGCCGGCGCGCTCGCGCCGATGCTGGGCACCACGTTGCCCGCCACGGCGTCCTTCGCCGGCATCACCACATAGCGGCCGTTGGTGCGGACCAGCGCGTTGTTGGTCCACGACAGCAAGGTTTCCAGGATCGGCAACGCCTGCTCCGCCGTCACCGGCTGCGAGGTCGAGAACGACACGTTGCCCTGCACGCCCGGCACGATCGAGTAGTTCTCGTGCAGCAGATCGCCCAGGATCGCCTTCACCACCGATTCCACCGGCTGGTTCTCGAAGTTGAACGTCACCGTGCCCTCGCCCGCCGCCACCGGGCGCGGCTTGGCCAGGCCCACGGAGCGGACGAACTGGCCGGTGCCACGGTCGATGTCCGGCGCGGCCACGGCCGCCGCGGGTGCCGCGTCATCGCTGCCGACCCGGAGCGGTCGTGGCACGGGCTTCTCGGTGCCCGCGGTGGCCTCCCGTTGCAACGCGCCATCGTCGTTCGGCTGCGGCAGCGTGGAACAGCCCATCAGGACGGTGGCCAGGGCGATCGAAGCGGAAAGGTGAAAGGTACGCATACGCCGGAGTGTCGCAGCGCCAGATGACAGGAACAAGGGACGCATGTCGCAGCCCGACGATCGACGCGAAACGGCAAGATTTTGCGCCTGTGCCGGGACGTTCGCAGCGCGATCAGCGCAGCGCCTGCGCATCGCTCCCGGCCTCGACTCCAACGCACCGATTGCCGGACAGGTGGGCATGACGAAACTGTCCAGCCAATCCCTCGGCCTCTACAACGCCAGTAGCCTGCGCAACCGCCTGGGCACGCATCTAGGCACGTCGGTGCAACCCTATCGTCCCAGCGTGACCTACCCGCCACCGCTGGGCCATTGACGAAGAACGCCCCGGGCACGCCGGGGCGCATCACCTCAGTGGAGCGGTATGGTGACCGTGGGCTCGCCGTTGCCGAGTCGCGGGGTGCCCGTTGACGTCGCGGACCCGGTATAAGGCCGGAGCGACTCGAACTTGCGCTGGTATTCGTCGGTGACTTGCTTGGCGTCGCTGCCGTCGGTGATCACCTTGGGCGTGATGAGCACCAACAACTCGGTGCGGTCGCGCGTGCGCGAGGTGCTGCCGAACAGTCGGCCGAAGATGGGGATGCGGTTGAGCCCCGGGATACCCGTGTCGGTGACGTTGTCGTTCTGCTGGATCATGCCGCCCAGCAGCACCGTCTGTCCGCTCTGCACCGCCACCTGCGTGGCGACCTCGCGCTGGGTAATCGGGAAGTTGCCCGAGGTGGGATCCTTCTGGCCCGGCGAGCTCACCACCTGGCTCACGTTCATGTAGACGAGGCCGCCCGGATTCACGCGCGGACGCACGTTGAGGATCACGCCCGTGTCCTTGTATTCCACCTCGCCGAACGTATTGTCGGTATTCGAGTTGGTGTTCACGAACGTCTGCGTGATCGGAATCTGCTGGCCGACCTGGATGTGCGCCTTCTGGTTGTTCATCACCACCAGCGACGGCGCCGACAACACCTTGGTGTTGCCGTTCTGCTCGAGTGCGTGCAGGGCCACCGCGATGTTGTTATTGACGAACGAATAGAAAAACGCGTCCTTGCTCGGGTTGTAGACGTTGCCCGCGTTGCCCAGCGCCCATTGCTGTTTGTTGCCGGGCTGGCCGACCGAGCCGTTGGTGCCGCCGACCAGGCCTTCGAGGTACCACTGCACGCCGAATTCCAGGTCGCCGTGCAGGGCAACCTCGAGGATGCGGGTCTCGATCTGCACCTGCAACGGCACGGCGTCGAGGCGCTTGATGGCCTGCTCGATCTCGGCCCATTGGGACGGGCGGCAACGCACCATCAGCTGGTTGTTGTTGTCCACCGACGTGATGCGCACGCCGTCTTCGGTGGTGACCGGGCCGCTACGTTGGCGGCGCGGCGTGTCGAGGTCGCCGAAACCGCTGCCCGCGAAGCCACCGCCGCTGCTACTGTAGCTGCCGCCGCCGAGGCTACCGTTCGAACCTGACGACGACATGCCGAAGCCGTTGTTGTTGTTGGTACTGCCGAGGACGCCATTGCCCGATGAAAGGCCACCGCTGCCGAACGACCCGGTGGTGCTGCCCAGGCCAGAGCCGCCGCGGTTGCCGAGGTCGCTGTCGCTGCCGCCCAGCGTGCCAGAGCTCAATCCCGGACCCACCTTGCCACCCGTGTCGCCGGAACGCCCGCCGCCCGAACCGCTGCCGTAGATGTCCGACAGGTAGTCGGCCAGGTCGGAGGCCTGCACGTTGCGCACGTCATACACGTAGAGCTGCGGCTCGTTGCCGCCGCCCCGGTCGATCCGGTCGATCCAGTTGCGCACCTCCTCGAGATACGCCGCCTGCGGGCTGATCACCACCAGCGAATTGGTTCGCTCGATCGGGATGAAGCGCAGCATGCCCGCCATGGGCGTGTTGCCTTTATCGCCGAAGAGCTTGTCGAGCATGGGCGTGAGGTCTTTGACTTCCGCCCGCTGCAGGCTGAACACGCCCACCGACATGCCCTTGAGCCAGTCGACGTCGAACGTCTTCACCGTGCGGTCGTAGTTATCCAGCTCCGACGGCGTGCCCGCCATCACCAGCACGTTGCGCGTGGGATCGGCCAGCAACGTCGCGTCCGGTCGCGCGAACGGCTTGATCAGCTTCTGCATCTCGGCGGCCGAGATGTAGTGCAAGGGGTACAATCGCGCCTGGAGGCCGCCGGCCGGTGCATTGGCGCCGATGCTCGGCACCACGTTGCCCGCCACGGCGTCCTTCGCCGGCATCACCACGTAGCGGCCGTTGGTGCGAACCAGCGCGTTGTTGGTCCACGACAGCAAGGTTTCCAGGATCGGCAACGCCTGCTCCGCCGTCACCGGCTGCGAGGTCGAGAACGACACGTTACCCTGCACGCCCGGCACGATCGAGTAGTTCTCGTGCAGCAGGTCGCCCAGGATCGCCTTCACCACCGATTCCACCGGCTGGTTCTCGAAGTTGAACGTCACCGTGCCCTCGCCCGCCGCCACTGGGCGCGGCTTGGCCAGGCCCACCGGACGGACGAACTGACCGGTGCCGGCGGTGATCTGCGGCGGGGCGACGGTCGCCGAAGGCGACTCGGCCGTGGGGCTGACGATCTTCGGACGCGGGGCGGGCTTCTCCGTGCCGGCCAGCGCTTCGCGCTGCAATGCGCCATCGTCGTTGGGTTGCGGCAGCGTCGAGCATCCGGCAAGCGCGACCGCGAGCGCCGTGGCGATCAGCGTACTTCTGAACATGGAGCAACGTTCTCCCTCGTTGATGCGGCGCAAGCCGCTCCTCCGGCCCTGCGCCGAACCTCCCAACTCTATAGGGAGGTTCGCTACAAACGCTAGCTTCACGCCATCGATGACGCGACGCAGGTCCGCTCGAGGAAGCAGGACACGGCGGTCCCGGCCGCCGCTCCCAACGCTTTCAGTCGTCGGCGGGGCTCCATGCCTCGTGGAACGATCCCTCCCGGTCGATCCGCTCGAACGTGTGCGCGCCGAAGTAGTCGCGCTGGGCCTGAATGAGATTGGCCGGCAGCACGGCGGCACGATAGCTGTCGTAGTAGGCAATGGCCGCGGCGAAGGCGGGGACAGGCACGCCCACGCGCACCGCCTGCGCCACCACCTCGCGCAACGCCGCCTGGTAGTCACGGGCCACGTCACGGAAGTAGGGGTCGAGCAACAGGTTTTTCAGGCCCGCGTCTCGTGCGTAGGCATCGGTGATCTTCTGCAGGAAACGCGCCCGGATGATGCAGCCCGCGCGGAAGATCTTCGCGATCTCGCCGTAGCGGAGGTCCCAGTGGTGCGCCGACGACGCGGCCTGGAGCTGGGCGAAACCCTGGGCGTAGGAGATGATCTTGCTCAGGTACAGCGCCCGGCGAACCGACTCGACGAAGGCCCGGCGGTCGCCGTCGAATGCGGCGGCGTCCGGGCCGGACAGGTGTCGAGCTGCCTCGACGCGCTCCGCCTTCATCGACGACAGCACCCGGGCGAACACCGATTCGGTGATGAGGGTCAGTGGCACGCCCAGGTCGAGGGCGCTCTGGCTGGTCCACTTGCCCGTGCCTTTTTGCGCGGCGCGATCGAGGATTACGTCGACCATGGCCTTGCCCGTCTCCGGGTCCTCGTGCCCGAAGATCTTCGCCGTGATCTCGATGAGGAAGCTATCCAGTTCGCCCTGGTTCCACTCACGATAGGTGGCGGCCAGTTCGTCGTTGGACAGGCCCAGTACGTGTTTGAGCACCGCGTAGCTTTCGGCGATGAGCTGCATGTCGCCGTATTCGATGCCGTTGTGCACCATTTTCACGTAGTGGCCGGCGCCGTCCGGGCCGATGTAGGTGACGCATGGTTCGCCGTCAGGAGCGCGTGCGGCGATCTCGATGAGGATCGGCGACACCAGGTCGTAGGCGTCGCGCGGGCCGCCTGGCATGATCGATGGCCCCTTCAGCGCGCCCTCCTCCCCGCCGGACACCCCGGTGCCGATAAAGTGCAGGCCGTGCTTCTTCAGATCTTCGGCGCGGCGGATCGTGTCCTTGTAGAACGTGTTGCCGCCGTCGATGAGAATGTCGCCCTCGTCCAGCAGGGGCACCAGCTCGTCGATCACCGCGTCGGTACCCTTGCCCGCCTGCACCATCAGCAGGATGCGTCGGGGTATCTCCAGCGACGCCACAAAGGCCCGCAGGCTGTCGGTAGGCACCAGGCGCCGGCCTTCGCTTTGCGCCATCACCTCGTCGGTGCGGGCCTGGGTGCGGTTGTAGATGGATACCGCGTGGCCGCGGCTCTCGATGTTCCAGGCGAGGTTGCGGCCCATCACGGCCATGCCGATCACGCCGATCTTCTGCTTGCTCACGGGTGCGTCTCCGATGTCGGGTCAATGCCGTCCGTCATCTAACATGCGCCTGCATACCGCCATGAAACGTGATGACGGCGGTCGGCTATGATGGGCGGCGAACCGTCGGCCGGACCGACCGGATTGGGACTGGAAGAACGCATGAACCAGGTCAAGTCGCACAAGCGCGACAAGCGCGTCGCCTCGGCCCAGGAGGCCCTGGCCGGCCTCGTGGCCGACGGCCAGACGATCGCCGTGGGGGGCTTCGGCCTTTGCGGCATCCCCGAGCGGCTCATCGAGGCGCTGCGCGACTCGGGGGTGAAGAACCTCACCGCGGTCTCGAACAACGCCGGTATCGACGGCGTGGGCCTGGGCCTGCTGCTGGCGACCCGGCAGATCCGCAAGATGGTCTCGTCTTACGTGGGCGAGAACAAGGAATTCGAGCGCCAGTTCCTGGCCGGCGAGCTCGAGGTGGAGTTCACGCCACAGGGCACGCTTGCCGAGAAGTTGCGCGCCGGCGGCGCCGGCATTCCGGCCTTCTTCACCCGCACCGGCTATGGCACGCAGGTCGCCGAAGGCAAGGAAACCCGCGAGTTCGACGGCCACATGTACGTGATGGAACGCTCCATCGTGGCCGACGTGGCGTTGGTCAAGGCGTGGAAAGCCGATCCGAGCGGCAACCTCGTGTACCGCAAAACCGCGCGCAACTTCAATCCGATGGCCGCCACGGCGGGCAAGGTCTGCGTGGCCGAGGTCGAAATCATGGTGGAGATCGGCGAACTCGACCCCGACCAGATCCACACCCCCGGCATCTACGTCGACCGCATCGTGCACAATCCCGCGCCGTCCAAGCGCATCGAACAGCGCACCGTGCGCGCCTGAAGGAGCCCTCCCATGGCCTGGACCCGTGAACAGATGGCGCAGCGCGCCGCCCGAGAGCTCTCCGACGGCGATTACGTCAACCTCGGCATCGGCCTGCCGACGCTGGTGGCCAACCACCTGCCCGATGGCGTCGACGTATGGCTGCAGTCCGAAAACGGCCTGCTCGGCATCGGCCCGTTTCCCACCGAAGACGAGGTCGACGCCGACCTCATCAACGCGGGCAAGCAGACGGTGACCGCGCGCCCGGGCTCGTCGTTCTTTTCCAGCGCGGACTCCTTCGCGATGATCCGCGGCGGCCACATCGACATCTCCATTCTCGGCGCCATGCAGGTCACCCACGAAGGCGACATCGCCAACTGGATGGTGCCCGGCAAGATGGTCAAGGGCATGGGCGGTGCGATGGACCTCGTCGCCGGCGTCAAGCGCGTGGTGGTTCTCATGGAGCACACCGCGAAAGACGGATCGCCGAAGATCCTCCGCGAGTGCGACCTGCCGCTGACCGGCAAGGGCGTGGTCAATCGCATCATCACCGACCTGGCCGTGTTCGACGTCACGCCTGAGGGCCTCGCGCTGGTGGAGCTCGCGCCGGAGGTGACCGAAGCCCAGGTGCGCACGGCCACGGCGTGCGATGTCGTGTCGCGGCTGACCGTTTAAGCCGCCGCGCTGGACAAAATGCGGGGCGGGCGTCGGTCGCTACCGATCGCCCCCACGGCGGGGATCGGAGCGGACCATGTCCGCGAACCCGCGGCTGCCCAGAGCCCATGACGCCCTGCACCCGGTCGAAACGATAGCGTGGGGCCGATCGCATCGCGGATGCCGACGACAGCCGGCCAAAGGTAAGCCGCGGCATCGCTCGCCCAATGCGGCCCCGAGGGTTCGCGGACACGGCCGCGCCTGCCTGCCCGCTGCCCGTGGCGCGTTTCCGACGAAAAAAAGCCCCGGTCTTTCGACCGGGGCCTAGAAAAGAAGTCGCCCCGCGGGGAGGACGCCTCGACATGGGCCTCGGGGGGGGAGGTAGGCCAGATGCCGGATGATAGCGTCGCCGCGGGGCGAGGGACCTACCGACCCAGGGGGAGGGGTTGGTGGTAGGTCGAGGTGAATCATAGATTTCCTAGGAAATGTTCGCCAATATATCTTTCTGCGGCTACTTATATAAAATTCGACTATGTTCGATCTTCGCCAGCTGCGTTATTTCGTCGAGGTGGCTGAGACCCTCAGCTTCACCCAAGCCGCGCAGCGCCTGCATATCTCTCAGCCCCCGCTGTCCCAGCAGATCCTCGCCCTCGAGGGCGACCTGGGCGTACGTCTGCTCGACCGCAACCGGCGCCGGGTCGCGCTCACCGAGCCCGGGCGCATCTTCCTGGCCGAAGCCAAGGCGATCCTGGCCCGGGCGGAAAGTGCCCGCACGATCGTGGCCGAAGCGGCCGCCGGGTTCACGGGCCAGTTGAAGTTGGCCTATGCCGCGTCAGTCTCGTTTCATCCCGCCCTGCCCGAGACCCTGCTGCGCTTCAGCCATGCGGCGACGGGCGTCAGCCTGCACCTGGGCGAGATGCCGACAAAGGCGCAGTACGACGCCATCCTGAGCGGGCAGATCGACCTCGGCTTGCTTCGTGCCCAGCCCGAAGGCATCGCCAACGCCCGGCAGTTGAAGGTCGAGGTTATCGACCACGAACCCCTGGTGGTCGCCCTGCCCGCCCGTCACCGTCTCGCCGGGCGCGATCGGGTCCGCATGGAAGACCTCGCGAAAGAACGCTTCGTGGCACCGCCGAGAAGCCAGGCCGCGACACTGATCGACCGTCTCACGCTGCTGGCGGAAAAGGCGCGCTTCCGCCCGAACGTGCGGCAGGAGGCCCAGCAGATCCCCTCACTCTTGCCGCTGGTGGCCGCCGGCCTGGGCCTGGCACTGGTGCCGGCCTCGCTTCGCGCGGTGCATCTGCAGGGCGTCACCTTCGTGTCGCTGGACGATCCGGAAGCCTATCTGCTCCTGGCCGTGGCGAGTCGCGTGGACAATACATCGCCCGTCCTGGAGAGTTTCCTGCGCACCGTCAGGGAGGCCCGGACGAGCCTGGGGTTGGCCTGCTGAAAGCCGAAGCATTACCGGGGCTTGCGTGCGCCTCACGTGATCGCTACAATTCCGTTTTTCCTTGTCTGCAATATCTCAGGAGCTGGCCGTGAAGGTGCTTTCCTCTTTGAAGTCCGCGAAGTCGCGTCACCGTGACTGCAAAGTCGTGCGCCGTCGCGGCAAAGTGTTCGTGATCTGCAAGAGCAACCCGCGTTTCAAGGCTCGTCAGCGCTGATTCCAGCCGCGACGGGTGATCGAAAAAGGCCGCGAAAGCGGCCTTTTTCTTTTCCGGATCATCCACGACACGCCTGCACCTAGCCCCTGATCTCGCCCATCAGGTAAGGCGAGTCGGGAATATCGGCCGTGTCGCCCAACGTGACGCAGTTACGCCCCGCGCGCTTGGCGCGATAGAGCGCGGCATCGGCCACGACCAGCAGGCGATGCAGTTCGAAGCCGCATTGGAGGGTGGAAGCCACGCCGAAACTGGCCGTCACGTGAAGATGCGGAATCGACGGTGTCGCCGCCGTCGCGGCGATGGAAAGACGTAACTGTTCGGCACGCGCCCTCGCCTGGGCAGGATTGCAGTCGGGCAGCAACACAGCGAACTCCTCGCCCCCCAGCCGGCCGAACACATCGCAGGCATGCAGGGCCCTTCCGCAGACGTCCACGGCGCGCTTGAGCGTTTCGTCGCCGACGGCATGGCCGTAGGTGTCGTTCACGGCCTTGAAGTGGTCCAGGTCGAACAGGATGAGGCAAGCACCACGATCGGAGCGGGCGCCGTAAGCCAGCACACGCCCCGCCTGTTCGACGAAATGCTCGCGGTTGCAGATGCCGGTCAGGCCGTCGCGCCGCGCAAGCTTCATGAAGCGCAGTTGCGAGCGCCGCAGCCACAGCACGATCCAGACAATCAGCGCGAGGCACACGAGCAATACGAAGATGTAGAGCCGTCCGGTTTCGACTTCCTTGTTCGCGAGCGCCCCGGTGAGGCGAAGGATTTCGTTCTGCCGATTCAGCGCCTCCACTTCGGTCTTGCGTGCACGCAGTTGCTGGTCGACCACCTGGAACGCGAGGCTGCGCGCGCTGATGTCATCCAGGTAGGCTTTGTCCGCCGCCATGAACTGCTCGTGATAGGCCAGTGCCGCATCGCTGTGATTCAGGCGCTGCTCCACCTTGTAAAGCACTTCAAACGCGGCGCGTCTGGCATCGGTAAATTCACCGGGCACGCCCACCGCGAGCGCCGCGAGGGCGCTTCGCCGCGCATGCGCCAGGTCGCCCAGGTTCAGATAGGCCCGCGCCAGCAGGCCCTCGAATTCCGACGTGAGGATCGCGTACTTGAGCGCGCTCAACGCCTGGAGATTCGCCGTGAGCAGCGTCACGGCCTCTGCGGGGCGTCCGCGGGCGATGTAGAACGCGGCCATGTCGGCGTGCATGGTCTGGGCGAACACGGCGTCGTCCGGTCGCGTGCATGACGCGATGGACGTTTGGTAGAGCGATTCGAGCGCATCCAGGTGACCGTTCTCCCGCCGGGCGCGCAGCAGGTGCTGGGCACCCTTGCAAAGGGTCTCGCCGGGCGGCGGGTCGCGCATCATGTCCAGGGCATAGCTCTCGGCCTGGTCGAACTGCCCGGCTGAACTGAGCAACTGCGACGCCTCGGCTTGTCCCGCAAATCGGGCTCGCCTGTCGCGGATCGACGGCATCATCTCCTGCAGGCGCGCCAGACGCAGGTATGCCTGCTCGTAGCGGTGCCCCACCCCCAACAGGTTGATGAGCGTGGCCGTCGCGCGGAACCGCAGCACGGGATCGGCCGCCCCGTCCGCCACGCTTTCAAGCAAGGGGCGCCCGGTTTCGTAGTTGCCTTCCCAGGTAGCTCGCCATCCGCGCATGAAGTCCAGCCAGGCGCGATCGTGCGGCGAAAGCGACATCGCCTGGGCATCGCGAATCAATCGCTCGAAACGGACGTCGTCGAAGCCCTTGACCACGTCGGCCTCGCTGAGCACGGCGTATGCCCCGTCGTCGTCGCCCGACGTCGTGGCGCGCGCCATGACGCAGAACATCGTCATCGCGATGGCGCAAAGCAGTCGCCGGGGCATCGTCGGCCTGGCCACGACTAACGCAGCGATGCCGCGCACGGGCGGCCTACCCGCGTAGGCGCACCACGCGCCCAGGCGCAACCCGCGCGCGGTCGCGGCGACGCGCCGCGGTCCCAACGCACGAGAATATCGATGACGTCGTCCATTCCCCGCCCCCGGGACGCCGAGCTCCCCAGCCCGTCGCCCATCCACGCCTCCCCTTGAGGCATCCCGTCGCGGATCATAGAGCGTGCGTACCGTGCGGAGTAGTAGGCCGGAGGTCATCGGCCGAAGACGCGTGACGTCCGTCACTGTCCGCAACGCGACGGCCGGTTCGCGACGGCCGTCACCCGAGAGAATCAGAGCAGGGCCGCGGCCTTCTGGAGGGCGATCCAGACCCCGATGAGGAACGGCACACCGACCGCTAGCCAGGCCAGCACACCCACCACGCCGAACGAGCCCCGGGCCGCCGAGGCCAGGCTGGCATCCGACGCCTGCGTCTCACGCTGCAGCGAGCGCTCGTGGCGAAGCTGCTCGTCGCTCATGTGGTGCCGGGCATCCACTGGCTTCACCAGAAGGTTGCAGACCAGACCGATCAGGAGCAGGCCCGCGAGAATGTAGAGGGTGCGGTCGTAGACGAGGTTCTTCGGCACGTCCGCGGCGAGCTGCGCCTCACGGATGCTGGCGATCAACACCGGTCCCACCACACCGGCCACAGACCACGCGGTGAGCAGCCGTCCATGGATGGCGCCGACCATCTGCGTGCCGAAGATGTCGGCCAGGTAGGCGGGCACCGTGGCGAAACCGCCGCCGTACATCGAGATGATCACGCAGACCGTGATGACGAAAAGCGCCGCCATGCCCTGGTGGCCCATCGTCGGCAGAAGGCAATACAGAACGATGCCCAGGATGAAGAACACGCAGTAGGTGAACTTGCGGCCCAGGAAATCCGAGGTCGAGGCCCAGAACAGGCGGCCGACGCTGTTGAACAGGCTGATGAGACCGACCAGGCCGGCAGCCGCGGCGGCGATGGCGGCCTTCTGCGCATCGGACAGGACGGCTCCGGTATCGGCACCCACCAAGCGGCCACCGAAGACGTCCTGCAGCATCGGGCTCGCCATCGAGATCACGCCGATGCCGGCCGTGACGTTCATGCACAGAACGCCCCAGATCAGCCAGAACTGCGGGGTTTTCCACGCTCGGCTCAAGTGCACATGGCCTTGCGTAATCAACGGCGCCTTCGTCGAGGCGGCATCGCCGGGCTGCCAACCCAGCGGCTTCCAGCCCACCGGCGGCACGCGAAACCCGAAGGCGCCCAGCGACATCACCACGAAGTAGAGGCCGCCCATCACCATCAGCGTCGTGGCGACACCGGCCACGTCGCCCTGGCGGAACACCTCCATCAGTTTCACCGCGATCGGCGCACCGATCATCGCGCCCCCGCCGTATCCCATGATGGCGAACCCGGTCGCCAGGCCGCGACGATCGGGAAACCACTTGATCAGGGTCGACACCGGCGTGATGTAGCCCAGCCCCTGCCCGATGCCTCCCAGCAGCCCGCAGCCGAGGTAAACCAGCCACAGCTGGTGCATCGCCACGCCCACGCCCCCAAGGATGAGGCCGCCGCCCCAGCAGCACGCGGCGATGAAACCCGCCTTGCGCGGACCGGCGTGCTCAAGCCAGCCGCCCCAGATGGCGGCGGCCAGACCGAGCATGGCGATGAAGGTCTCGAAGACATGATTCACAGACGGCACGGTCCAGTTGCACGTGGTGGTGGTCAACTGGTCGAGGAACCCCTGGCTCGCGCACGCCGTCGCGTCGGCACCGGACACCAGATGCGTCATCGGCAGCCAAAACACCGAAAAACCGTAGGCCATGCCGATGCACAGGTGGATCGCCAACGCGGCGGTGGGCACCAGCCAGCGATTGAAGGACGGTCCCGCGATCGTGCGCTCGCGTGCCAGCAAGCCGGCATTACGGCCGGTCGTCTCTGAAGTAGCCATCCGTTACCCCGCCTCTGTCGTCGGTCTGTCCCCGGGTCGCATCTTAGGCGACTTTTGCTCGCGCGCCACTCGACCTTCGTGGAGCGACGGCAAGGCGTACAGAGCGGCAGGCATGCCTGACATCCCGCGGTGGTTGACGTAAACGCCAACCCATACGATAGTCATTGTCTACTTTGGAATGACGTACCGTCGATGAGACGACACGTGCACGGAGCCCCTGTGAGAAAAAAAACGACTGTGATGATTGATCGCTTGTGTGTGATGTGGCTGCTGGTGCTCTGGCCGACGGTAGCGTCGTGCAGCGATAAGGATTTCATTCCGCCACCGCTCAATCCCCATCCAAAGGAAGCGCTCCACGTCACCGTGACGTTCGATAATCCGGAGGATGCGAAACACTATCGCATCGAAATGAAAGCGCTGTATCAGAACCAGCAGCATGAATGCGGTTTCATCGACCCGCTCCGTGGTGGCAGCTTCATATACCCGAAAGAAACTGTCAATTTTACGAATGAAAGCAACAATCCGGCCGAATTAAAGTATTCCATTTATATCGACCGTTACAATAGCCAGACATGCAACTGGGAACTCGCCTCGCCTTACTTTTTTGTCCGCAACATTTCTACGAAAAGTTGGGCAAAAAACGACTGGGGAGCAGCACCACAAGATCTTGAACCCGGCTCAACCTACAGGCTGACCTGCTTATTCCAGTCGAACGACTTTCCACAGGCGTGCTACGGCCGGCGCCCTATGCCAGACAGAAAAGGAGATCGCGTCCCGATTCGTGTGCACGTCTCATTGGACTCATCGATTTTACGTGAACAGCCAAAAAGCTTTTTCCGATCGGAGAATTTCGTAAAACCGATTAATATTGAAAAATAAAAATGTCATCAAAGTAAAACTAAATTTTCCAAGGAAGTGGAAATGAACAATAAATCAGAACAACGTGCTTTCATCTCAACGGCAATTTACGATCACCCGAAAATCGGCCAAGAGCTAAGGAGTGACACGTCTAAATACTTAGTGATCTACGCATCACCCGGCTCCGCAACGAACTATTATGGAGCGGTTTTGGAAAACGACGCGACAAGCGAATTGATCGTGGTTAATAAAGGCACCGAGCCCTCGAATATCCACGACATCCAGGCCGATATCGCTATGATCGCGATGAACATGCCGAGCCAGTGGCCCGAAGCGGCGAATACGATGCGATGGGCGCTGGATTACGCGAAGCAACACAACATCCCCACCAGCCAGATCAGCATCACCGGCCACTCGCTCGGTGGCGCCCTCGCCCAGCTGCAGGCGTCCATGCCCGAAGCGGCAGGTATCCACGCCGAGACGTTCAACGCGTACGGCGCCCTCTCGATGGCGAGATCGTTGCACGCGAACCTCGACCCAGCCTCCGCCGCGGATCGCGTGGTAAACCACCGCATGTACCACGACCCCGTGTGTCCAAACACGTGGGTCGAACCGTGGACTATATGGATCGCGACGATTACGAGAGGCACCGCCAGGGTGGTTCGGC
>NZ_JAQLOK010000003.1:0-569792 GCF_034063545.1 Luteibacter sahnii | reverse complement strand
AGTGAGCCGCCCATTTTAGAGCATCTTTCGTTTCTGTCAACACCCTCGTCAATCTTTTTTTCGAGGTGGCTGGTGAAGCAAGAGACTGTCGCGTGGGCTGTGTTCTTCGCGACCAGAAGGAAAGTATAGGCTCGCTTCCCGATTCTGTGAAGGGGTTTTCGACATATTTTTGAAAAAAAGTGACGAGGTACACTCGGCACTTCTCCTCACACTAATAAGGTATGGCGATGATCAAGCGTTTCCTTCCCGTGGCGCTGTTCTTCCTGGCGGCCGGCGCCCATGCGGGCACGGATCCTTCGGTATCCCTGCACGGGAAGCGGTTCTCCACTGAATTCGCCACCACCGACGACCAGCGCGAGCTCGGGCTGATGAACCGCAAGGCCATGGACGCCGATCACAGCATGCTGTTCGTGTTCACCGACGACGAGCCGCGCGCGTTCTGGATGAAGAACACGCTCATCCCGCTGGACATTCTCTACTTCGACAAGGATCGCAAGCTGGTGGCGATGCAGCTGAACGCCCAGCCATGCCAGGCCGATCCCTGCGCGATCTATCCCAGCGGCAACCGCAGCGCGCGCTACGTGCTCGAACTCAATGGAGGCATGGCCGGCAAGCTCGGGCTCAAGCTCGGTGACGAGCTCACGGTCGACGGCAACTGGGGCAAGGTGCAGTAGTCGTCCGAGAGCGCGTGTTCGCAAGGCACGCCGACGTGATACGGGACGAGCGCGACTGGATCGAGCCGGGCGAGTTCGTCCCACTGGTCGTCGAAGGGAATGAATCGCTGCATGGCTGCTTCCTCCACGAATCGGCACGCGTTGCGCGGCCACGAGATCATGGAAGCAGACATTTGTGCCCTGGATCGGGCGAAATGGGGCCGAACCCTGTCAGCCCCCTGCCAGCCCGGCGGTCAGTCCATCTCGACCATTTCGAAGTCGTCCTTGGTCACGCCGCAGTCCGGGCAGGTCCAGGTATCCGGGATGTCCTCCCAGCGGGTGCCGGGCTCGATGCCTTCGTCCGGCAGGCCCAGGGCCTCGTCGTAAATGAAGCCGCAAACGACGCACATCCATTTGCGGGCGGTGGTTTCGGTGCTCTGGCTCATGATCGCGCGTACTGTGGTCTGACAGGAAAGTCACTCATTCTGTCACCCCCCGCCTCGGCGGCGCCACCGCGCGCCGTCACGCACCCAAGAGAGACCCCATGAATCCCCTCCCCCGATTTCCTTCCGCAGGCAAAGGCGTATACGCCATCACCGACGGCCCCCGCGACGACCTCTTCGCCGCCGTCGAAGCGGCCCTGGCCGGCGGCGCGCGGATGCTCCAGTACCGGGACAAGACCGACGACACGGCACGCCGCCGCATCGAGGCCGACGAACTCTCGCGGCTATGCGCCCTGCACGGCGCCACGTTCATCGTCAACGACGATGTCCCCCTGGCCAAAGCCACCGGCGCGGGCGTGCACCTGGGCCGGGAGGATGTCTCGATCGCCCAGGCCCGCGACGCACTGGGGCCGGACGCGATCATCGGCGTCTCCTGTTACGGCTCGGTCGACCGCGCCCGGCAGCTCGCCGCGGAGGGTGCCGACTACCTCGCCTTCGGCGCGATGTACCCCTCCCCGACCAAGCCGCACGCCCCCGTGGTGCCGCATGACGTGTTGACGCAGGTGGCATCGCTGGGGCGTCCGGTCGTGGCGATCGGCGGGCTCACCCCCGACAATGCGGGGGCCGTGATCGACGCGGGCGCCGACTACATCGCGGTCGTCTCCGCGATCTTCGCGGCCGACGACATCCAGAGCGCCACGCGCCGATTCGCCGACCTCTTCGAACCCCGCCCCGGAAGCCCTCGATGACCACCAACCACGAACTCTTCGCCCGCGCCCGCCAGCTGATGCCCGGCGGCGTGAACTCGCCGGTACGTGCCTTCAAGTCGGTGGGCGGCGAGCCGTTCTTCACCGCCCGCGCCGATGGCGCCTGGCTGTGGGACGTGGAAGGCAAGCGCTATATCGATTACGTGGGCTCCTGGGGGCCGATGATCGTCGGCCACAACCATCCGGCGGTGCGTGAGGCCGTAGAGCGCGCGGTACGCGACGGCCTTTCGTTCGGCACGCCTTGCCCGGCCGAGATCACGATGGCCGAGACCATCGTGACACTGGTGCCCTCGGTCGACAGCGTGCGCATGGTCAATTCGGGCACGGAGGCCACGATGTCAGCCATCCGTGTCGCTCGCGGCGCGACGGGCCGGAGCAAGATCGTGAAGTTCGAGGGCTGCTACCACGGCCATGGCGACAGCTTTCTCGTGAAAGCCGGCTCGGGCGCCCTGACCTTCGGCGTGCCGACATCGCCCGGCGTGCCCAAGGCCGCCGCCGACCTGACCCTCACCCTGCCCTACAACGACCTGGACGCCGCCCGCGCCTTGTTCGCCGAACACGGCAAGGACATCGCCGGCCTGATCATCGAGCCGGTGGCGGGCAACATGAACTGCATTCCGCCGGACGACGGTTATCTCCAGGCCCTGCGGACGCTGTGCACCGAACACGGCGCCCTGCTCATCTTCGACGAGGTGATGACGGGTTTTCGCGTGGCCCTCGGCGGCGCGCAGGCCCACTACGGCATCACCCCGGACCTGACCTGCTTCGGAAAGATCATCGGTGGCGGCATGCCGGTGGGCGCCTACGGCGGCCGACGCGAGCTTATGGAACAGGTGGCTCCGGCCGGCCCGATCTACCAGGCCGGCACGCTGTCGGGCAATCCCGTGGCGATGGCGGCCGGCCTGGCCATGCTCAGGCTCATCCAGGCGCCCGGCTTCCATGATGACCTGACCGCTCGCACCGAACGCCTCACCGACGGCATCGCCGCCGCTGCGACGAAGCACGGCATCCCGTTCAGCGTGAACCGGGTCGGCGCGATGTTTGGCCTGTTTTTCACCAACCAGACCGTGCGCAGCTATGCGCAGGCCACCGCCGCGGACGTCGCCGCGTTCAACCGGTTCTTCCACGGCATGCTCGAACACGGCGTCTATCTCGCGCCGTCGGCGTTCGAGGCCGGGTTCGTGTCCAGCGCGCACTCGGACGAGGTCCTCGACGAGACCATCGCCGCCGCGGACGCGGTCTTCGCCCGGCTATGACACGCGCCCCGGCGTCGGCCGGGGCGCACACGCCTTACCCGCGAGTCAGGCGACCTTGGCCTGCCGGGCCGCGAACTCGGCCAGGGTCGCCTGCAGGCGCTCGAGGCCTTCGGCGACCTCGGCGTCGGTGATGGTCAACGGCGGCACGAGGCGCAGCACGTCAGGCCCGGCCTGGAGCAACAGCAGCCCGTGGGCGGCGGCGATATCCAGGATCTCACCGGCCCTTCCGGCGTAGGTGGGCGCCAGCACCGCACCGAGCATCAAACCGCGGCCACGCACCTCCGAGAACAGCTCGAATGCGTGGTTGCATTTGTCGAGGCCCTTGCGGATGTCGTTGCCCTGGCGCTCCACATTGAGCAGCACCTCGGGCGAGGCGATCTTGCGCAAGGCCACCCGGGCCACCGCGGCGGCCATGGGGTTGCCGCCAAAGGTGGTGCCGTGCGCGCCGAACTGCATCGTCTCGGCCACTTTCGGCCCGGCCAGCATCGCGCCGATGGGAAAACCCGCGCCAAGCGCCTTCGCGACGGTGACGATATCCGGCGTGACGTGGTCGTGCGCGTGGGCGAAAAGCATGCCCGTGCGCCCCATGCCGCTCTGAATCTCGTCAAGCACCATCAACGCGCCATGCGTGTCGCACCGTTCGCGCACGGCCTGGAGGAAGCCCGGCGCCGCAGGCATCACGCCGCCCTCGCCCTGCACCGGCTCGAGCATGACGGCGGCCACGCCACCCTGGGCGAACGCGTCGTCGAGCGCGGCTACGTCGTTGAAGGGCACGTAGCGGAATCCACCCGGCAGGGGCTCGTAGCCCTCCTGGTATTTCGGCTGCGCGGTGGCGGTGACCGCCGCGAGGGTGCGGCCGTGGAACGAGCCCTTGAAGGTGACGATGACGCGCTGCTCGGGCGGCCGACCCTGGCCGGCCGCCCACTTGCGCACCAGCTTGATCGCGGCTTCGTTGGCTTCGGCGCCGGAGTTGCAGAGGAACACGCGCTCGGCGAACGGCGCGTGGGCGATGAGTTCTTCGGCCAGGCGCAACGGCGGCTCGGTGTAGAACACGTTACTCGCGTGCCAGAGCTTGTGGGCCTGGGCAACGAGCGCCTCGACGAGATCGGGATCCTGGTGGCCCAGCGCGTTCACCGCGATGCCGGCACCGAAATCGACGTAGTCGCGGCCTTCCGTATCCCATACGCGCGCGCCCTTGCCATGATCGAGCACGACGTCGCGGGGGCGATAGACGGACAGCCAGTAGCGCTTGCCCAGACCGATGAGGTCGGAGGAATCGGCGGGATGCGACGGGGACATGTGCTCACTCCAGGCCTCGGCCGCAGCGCCGGAACCCACGCTTGGGGACGGATGGAATCGCACGGTACGCTCTGCGGTCCGACATCGATCCGGGCCCGCGCCGGGCGCGGGGACGTCCATCCTATAAGGCGGGCGCGGCGCCGACAACGCGCCTGTAGCGCTCCTGCAACGCGTGATGAGCGGCCGCTACAGCCCGAAGCCGCGCTTGACCCGGCAGCTTGACCGGAAACCCTTTGCAAATCAGGCCCGCGCGGGCATGGCACGGCGATTGCTGTTTCTGGATCGAGGCTCTACGGAGCCCACGGCGTTCGCTCGTTCGACCACCCTGCCAGGCCGGACGGACGAACGGAATGCCCGGCGCCCCCGAGGCGCCGGGCGTTTCTCTCGATCGTGGGACTCAGCGGAGCTGGTCGATGGCGAGCTGGTGCTTCTTGCAGAGGCGATAGACCGTGACCCGGGACACACGCAGGCGCCGCGCGCACTCACTGATGTTGAACGCGCTGGCCCGCAGGCAATCCATGATCGCCTCGCGCTCGGCCGACGTGCGCGCGCTGCCGAGGCTGTCCCGGTCGGCACCGTGGGTATCGGCGTTGAGCTCCAGGTCGTCGGGAGTGATCAGCGCATCGTCGGCGATGACCGCCGCACGCTGCACCCGGTTCATCAGTTCGCGAACGTTGCCTGGCCAGGGAAACGCGTTCATCGCCCGCCGGGCGGCGCTGCTGAACGCGCGGGCCCGGGTGCCGTAGCTCTCGCGGAAGGCATCGAGGAAATGCTGCGCCAGAAGCTCCACGTCACCGGTGCGCTCCCGGAGCGGCGGCATGCGCAGGCGCAGCACGTTGAGCCGGTAGAAAAGATCTTCGCGGAAGCGCCCCTGGGCTACGGCTTTCTCCAGGTCGACGTGCGTCGCCGCGAGCACGCGCACGTCGACTCTGATCGATTGGCAACTGCCGATGCGTTCCACCGTGCCTTCCTGGAGCACGCGCAGCAGGTTGGTCTGGGCGTCCAGCGGCAGGTCGCCGATCTCGTCGAGGAAGACGGTGCCACCGTCGGCCGACTCGAAGTGCCCGATGCGGCGCGCGGTGGCACCGGTGAACGCGCCGCGCTCATGGCCGAACAACTCCGACTGCACCAGGCTCGCGGGCAGCGCGCCGCAATTGATCGCCGCGAACGGCTTGTCGCGCCGGGGCGACAACTGGTGCAACGCACGCGCGGCCATTTCCTTGCCGGTGCCGGTTTCACCGGTGATAAGCAGGGGCAGTTCCACCGGTGCGAACTTGCGCAGGTTCTGCGACAGCGTCCGGATAGCCGGACTGTTGCCGGTAAGCAGCGAGGGCGGGTCGGCCTCGACATCCGTCGTGCAGCCGGTGGCGCGGCGCAGCGCCTGGCGCAACGCACCCAAGGGCGCCTGACCCTCGATCACGTGGAATGCCTGGCTCAGCAGCCGCTTCAGGGCGACGTCGTCCGCCGACGCCCGCACACCGGTGAGCCCGATCCACGGAAGATCGGGATGCTGGGCCTTCAGTTCGAACAGCATTCGCGCGGCGGGTTCGGTGTCCTGACGCAGGTCGAGCACCGCGATGGCGCGTTGCCCGCAGGGGGGCGGGTCGCCGGCATCACGCGAGGGGTCCGCTACCACGGTGCGCCAGCCTGCCCGGATCAGCCCGAAATGCTCTTCGACGCTGGGCCGTCCTACCCACACGACGCAACGCCCTGCTGTTTCCCCGCGCGACATGCCCGTTCCTCATGTGTGTCAGTGGCCTGCTGCGGCCTTTCGCGGGCGATCCGGACCCGCCACCGACACCCCCTGCCGTCGGCAAGCCCCACGTTTCCACCGCGCCTTCGGGCGGCGGCGACTTCTTGCGAACTTATAACGGCGTGCCGAAAGCGGCCATACGCCAAACGGGCTAGCCGTCGTCACCTGCAACGGCTGGGGATGCCGGGGCGGCGGCGGACGCCGCCGCGACTCAACCGCGCTGGAAACGCGGGAGGATGTCGCGCAACTCGGCCAGGCGCTGCAGCGGATCGTCGAGCTCGAGCATGTGCTGGCACTCATTGGCGTCCAGCGGCAGCAATTCGCACAGGCGAAACCCCACCCAACTGGCGTCGTCGGCGCGCGCGGCCACGTCGTGGCGCCACGACGGCATCATCTGCTCGGCCAGGCGCTCGAGGATGGTGGCGAGCAGACCGAACTCGGGCGGTACCGGGAGGGTGTCTTCCGGTGCCCAGCGCTGGATGTCCCCACGCACCTGCCCGTCGGAGCGGACCCGGGTTCGCAGCACGCGGAAGCGCTCTTCGCCCTTGGCCACGATACCGAGCAAGCCGTCGTCGCGGGTATGGAAATCGGTGATGGTGGCGAGCGTGCCGACCGCGGCGGGAATCGCCGGCTGCCCTGCCTCGCGACCGTCGAGAATCATGCACACGCCGAACGGACGCCCGGTACGCGTGCATTCGCGCACCAGGTCGAGGTAACGCGGTTCGAAGATGCGCAGCTGGAGGTGACCGTCCGGGAAGAGGACGTTCGACAGGGGAAACAGCGGCAAATCGTGGGCGGGCGTGCTCGCGGCCATGCCCGCCAGTCTAACCCGCGTCGAGCGCGGCAAAGAAGCGCCGCGGCGCATTTTCGAAACCGCCGTTGGACATGAACACCACATGGTCGCCGTCGCGCGCCTCGTGCGCGAGCCAGGCCACGAGGTCGTCCACCGCGGGCACGGTGTCGCCGCGCCCGTCGAGTGCGTCGGTCACCTTGCCGGCGTCCCAGGGCAGTTCAGGTCGGTGCAGGAACACCACGCGATCGGCATCGGTCAGCGACGGTGCCAGCGCGTCGGCGTGCGCGCCCAGCCGCATCGAATTCGACCGGGGTTCGAGCGCCACCAGGATGCGACCGGCGCCCACCTTCGCGCGCAACCCCGCAAGGGTGGTGGCGATGGCGGTCGGATGGTGGGCGAAGTCGTCGTAGACCGTCACGCCACGCGCCTGGCCGATCACCTCCATGCGACGGCGGGCGCTGGCGAAACCGGCGAACGCGGGCAGCAACGCGACGGGATCCGCGCCCGCGGCGTGCGCGGCCGCGAGCGCCGCGAGCGCATTCATCACGTTGTGCCGGCCCAGGGCGTTCCAGCGCACCTCACCCAGCACCGTGCCATGGTGAGACACGCGGAAGTGCGAGCCGTCCGCGGCGAGCAGTTCGGCACGCCAGTCGCCGGTCGCGATGCCGAAGGTTTCCACCGGTGTCCACGCGCCCATCGCCAGCACCTGCGCGAGGTAGCGGTCCTCGGCGTTGACGATGAGCCGGCCGTTACCCGGCACCGTACGCACCAGGTGGTGGAACTGGCGCTGGATGGCGGCCACGTCGGGGAAGATGTCGGCGTGGTCGTATTCGAGGTTGTTGAGGATGGCGATGCGCGGCCGGTAGTGGACGAACTTCGAGCGCTTGTCGAAGAACGCCGAATCGTATTCGTCGGCCTCGATCACGAACGGCTTGCCCTGCCCGCGCCGCGCGGATACCTCGAAGTTGCCGGGCACGCCGCCGATGAGGAAACCCGGCGACTGCCCGGCCTGCTCGAGAAGATAGGCCAGCAGGCTCGTGGTGGTGGTTTTGCCGTGCGTGCCGGCCACCGCGAGCACCTCGCGGCCGCCCAGCAGCGTTTCGCCCAGCCACTGCGGGCCGGACACGTAGCGCATGCCTTCGTCGAGCATGTATTCCACGGCCGGGTTGCCGCGGGTCATCGCGTTGCCGACCACGACCAGGTCGGGCGCGGGCTGCAGGTGCGCCGCGTGGTAGCCCTGCATCAGCTGGATGCCGAGCCGTTCGAGCTGGGTGCTCATCGGCGGATAGACGTTGGCGTCGGAGCCTTCGACGGTCAGGCCCAGTTCGCGCGCGAGCGCGGCCACGCCGCCCATGAAGGTGCCGGAGATACCAAGGATATGGACGCGCATGGTTGGGCTCGTCGGGGCGCTCAGGCGCCGTGCGGCAGGCCCGCCGGAGACGGCGGGCCGGGAGGGTCAGGCGCTGGCGGCGGTGGCCTGCGGCAGCGCCGCCTTGATGCGGGCGGTGACGTCGTCGAGTTCGCCGACGCCGTCGACGACCTTGAGCTTGCCGCGCTTCTCGTAGAAGCCGGCGACCGGCGCGGTCTGGTCGGCGTAGATGCCCAGGCGCTTCTTGACGGTATCCGGGTTGTCGTCGGGACGTCCTTCGTTTTCGAACCGGACCACGCAGCGGTCGAGGATGGCCTGGTCGGGCACCTCGAGCTTGATGACCACGTCGAGCGGCTGGCCGATGCGCGCCAGCACGCCGTCGAGGGCATCGGCCTGGGCAAGATTGCGCGGGTAGCCGTCGAGGATGAACCCGGGTTTGGCGTCCGGCTGGCTCAGGCGGTCTTCGATGATGCCGAGCATGATGTCGTCGGGCAGCAACTGGCCGGCGTCCATGAGCGACTTGGCCTTTCTGCCCAGTTCGGACTCGGCTTTGATTTCCGCGCGCAGGAGATCACCGGTGGAAATGTGCGGAATGCCCAGGTCTTCCTTGAGGCGGGCGGCCTGGGTGCCCTTGCCCGAACCGGGCGCGCCGAATAGCACGAGTCGCATGAAAGCTCCGTTTCGCCGGGCGCGGGTTCCTAGGAACCGCCACCGGGCACGAGAAAATGGGTCTCAAGGTAGCGGCCGGGGGGCCACCCCGTCAAACCATCATGACAGGAGCGTGGCAAGGCGCCGCAGGCACCGCGTCGACGTGGCAGGGGTTACGCTGGGCCACCCTCACGCAGAAGGAGCCAAGCATGGCCGCCGGCAAGATCCTCTACGCCCAGTCGGGCGGCGTCTCCGCCGTTATCAACGCCACCGCCGCCGGCGTGATCGAAACCGCGCGCGACAAAGGCATGGTGGTGTATGCCGCCCGCAACGGCATCCTCGGCGCGTTGCGCGAGGACTTGATCGACACCACCAAGGAGGCGAAGGCGTCCATCGCCGCGCTCAGGCACACGCCGGGTGGCGCCTTCGGCTCGTGCCGCTACAAGCTGAAGTCGCTGGAGGAGAACCGCGCCGAATACGAGCGGCTCATCGAGGTGTTCCGGGCGCACGACATCCGTACCTTCCTCTACAACGGCGGCAACGACTCGGCCGACACCGCGAACAAGGTGTCGAAGATCGGCCATGCCCTCGGCTACGACGTGAACTGCATCGGCGTGCCGAAGACGATCGACAACGACCTCGTGGTCACCGACACCTGCCCCGGCTTCGGCTCGGTGGCCAAGTACACCGCCCTGTCGGTGCGCGAGGCGAGCCTCGACGTGGCGTCGATGGCGGATACCTCGACCAAGGTGTTCGTCATCGAAGTGATGGGACGCCACGCCGGCTGGATCGCCGCGGCCGCCGGCCTGGCCGGCAGCAAGGCGGGCGATCCGCCGCATGTGATCCTGTTCCCCGAGAATGTGTTCGATCCCGAGGCATTCCTCGCCCGCGTGCAGACAACGGTCGACAAGGTCGGCTACTGCACCGTGGTGGCGTCGGAGGGCGTGAAGGATGCCCAGGGGCGCTTTCTCGCCGAATCGGGCGCCCGCGACGCCTTCGGGCATGCGCAGCTGGGCGGCGTTGCGCCCGTGCTGGTCGCCCTGGTGCGCGAGAAGCTGGGCTTCAAGTGTCACTGGGCCCTGCCCGACTACCTGCAGCGCTCGGCACGGCACATCGCGTCACGGACCGACGTCGACCAGGCCTACGCGGTCGGCAAGAAGGCCGTGGAATACGCCGCCGAAGGCCTCAACGCGGTGATGCCGGTGATCGTGCGGGTGTCCGACGAGCCCTACAAATGGACGATCGAAGCGGCGCCGCTGGACAAGATCGCCAACCACGAGAAGAAGATGCCGAAGAACTTCATGTCCAAGGACGGCTTCGGCATCACCGCGGCGGCACGACGCTACCTGGCACCGCTGATCCAGGGCGAGCTGCCGCCGCCGTTCGGCGAGGATGGCCTGCCGGTGTACGTGAGCCTGAGGAACACCGCGGTGCCGAAGAAGCTGAAGAAGTTCAAGGCGGCGTCCTAGGGCAGCGGGCACCCGACGTTCGGTCGCGCGCGGTGCCCTCCTACAGGGCCTCGCGCATGAGGGTGAGATCGCGGACGAACTGCGCGTAGGCCTGCTCGCGTTCGTCGGGATCGGGCACGCGCAGCAGGTAGGACGGATGCACGGTCGCCATCGCGCGGCGGCCGTCGGGAAGGTCGATCCAGGCGCCACGTTGTGCCATCAGCCGGAACGATGCCCCGAACACGGCTTGGGCGGCCATCGCGCCCAGGCAGACCAGCGCCGCGGGCTGGATACGGTCGATCTCCGCCGCCAGCCACGGACGGCAGGCGGCCTGCTGTTCGGCGCTGGCACGCTTGTGCAGGCGCACCTTGCCACGGGGTTCGAAGCGGAAATGCTTCACCGTGTTGGTCACGTAGAGCTGGTCGCGTTCGATCCCGGCCTCGCCCAGCGCCTTGTCGAACAGCTTGCCCGCCGGGCCGACGAACGGCTTGCCGGCAAGGTCTTCCTGGTCGCCGGGCTGCTCGCCGATCACCACCACGCGCGCATGCGCCGGCCCCTCGCCGAAGACCGTCTGCGTGGCGGGCTTCCACAGCTCGCACGCACGGCAGTCGCGCGCCTGCCTGCGCAAGGCAGTGAGGCTCCCCTCGGGCGCGTCGTCCACCGCCTTCTGCAACGGCGTGATCTTTTTCTTCGGGACCGTGGGTTGCTTCTCGACCATGGCCTGCATCCTCGGCAGCGCATCGCGCACCAGTTCGGGGATGAGCCGCGCTTCCGGGAGGTTTTTCCAGTAGCGCACCGGCATCTCGCGGCGCATCGCGTCCACTTTCAGGCGGGCCGGGTTGAAGATGCTGGCGTAGTAGGTTCGCCACAGGTCTTCGAGCGCGTCGTCCGACGGCGCGTCCGCGCGTTGCGCCCCGGGCCCGAACGAGAGCGTGGCGCCGTCCCAGTGGGCGGTGCGTGACGGGGTGAGCAACGACCAGCGCATGCCGGTGAACCGGCGCACGAAGAACGGCGCGACCCGCGTGACGATGTCGTGCGTCGGCTCGAACCATGCGACATACACGCTTTCGTTGTCCAGGCGCACTTCGCGGAAGCGGACAAACGCCTTCATCTTGTGCATGTCGCGGGTGACCTGCTTGGCGCAGGTGTAGGCCCAGCGCACGTCATCGTCGGTCGCCAGGTCGAGCAGGCTTTTCTCTCCGTCGGCAAGCCGCCACAGCATGCGATACAGCACCGCATGCCGACGCGGATCGGTGTGCGCGAGCACCACGCCGGCCAGCGCGAGAAAGCGACGGGGCACGGCGGGTACACGGGTCGCGCGCGGCGGCGGCAGGGTGTCGCCGGCCTCGCCGAACAGGCTGTCGCCGGCGCTTTGCCAGGCGACGTCCGCGGGCGCGACGCCCGCCAGCAGCAGGGCGCGCGCGGTGTTCCGCCAGGCGTCGAGGTCGGACGCGTCGTCGAGCGTGACGCGGTACATCAACCGAACAGGTCGGGCTGCGCCGGTTCGCGCAGGTCACGCCGCAATGCGAGGCTCTCGCGGTCGCCGCGGGGGCGGTGGTCCACCGTCTCGACAAACGGCGCGACCTTGCGCACCGGCACGCGCAGGCGCACGAGGTCGTCGTAGCGGATGCGCTTGTGCGCGCGCATCGCGATCATCTTGTCGACCGTCTTCACGCCCAGCCCCGGCACGCGCAGGAGCATGTCGCGCGACGCGCGGTTCACGTCGACGGGAAACCGGTCGCGATGGCGCAGTGCCCAGCCGAGCTTCGGATCGATGTCCAACGGCAGCATGCCGCTGTCGCCGGGCGGAGCGATCTCGTCCGCGGCGAAGCCGTAGAACCGCATCAGCCAGTCGGCCTGGTAAAGGCGATGCTCGCGCACCAGCGGCGGCGGCTTCAGGGGCAGGATCTTCGACGCGTCCGGGATCGGACTGAAGGCCGAGTAGTAGACGCGGCGGAGCTGATAGTTGGTGTAGAGATTGGTGCTGGTCGCCAGCACGTCGCGGTCGCTCGCGGCATCCGCGCCCACGATCATCTGCGTGCTCTGCCCCGCCGGGGCGAAGCGCGGCGCTTTCTTCTCGGCCTTGGCTTCGTCGATCGCCAGGCGCAGACGTCCCATGGCGCCACGGATGTCGCCCAGGTGCTTCTCCGGCGCCAGCGACTTGAGCCCGGTTTCGGTCGGCATCTCCACGTTGATGCTGAGACGGTCGGCCCAGCGACCGGCGGCATCGATCAATTCGGGTGAGGCGTCGGGAATCGTCTTGAGGTGGATGTAGCCGCCGAAGCGATGCTCGGTGCGCAGCGAGCGCGCCACGCGGACCAGTTGCTCCATCGTGTAGTCCGGCGAGCGGATGATGCCCGAGGAAAGGAACAGGCCTTCGATGTAGTTGCGCCGGTAGAACTCCAGCGTGAGTTCGACCACGTCTTCCGGCGTGAAACGGGCACGGCGCACGTTGCTCGACCGGCGATTGACACAGTACGCGCAATCGTAGATGCAGAAATTGGTCAGCAGGATCTTCAGCAGCGAGATGCAACGGCCATCGGGTGCGTAGGCATGGCAGATGCCCATGCCTTCGGTCGAGCCGATGCCGCCCGTGCCGAGGGAGTTGCGGCCCTTGCCGCCACTGGACGAGCACGAGGCGTCGTACTTGGCGGCATCCGCGAGGATGGCGAGTTTTTCTTGCAGGTCCATGGGACGGTCTATGGTGCCGCAGGATGCGTCCGCCCGCGTGAAGGGACCCGCCCGCGCCCCTTTCCCGGCGCGATCGGCGATCATGGGCCATCGATCGACCGGAGTTATCCATGGACCTCATCCTCCGCCACGCGTGCCTGCCCGATGGCCGTCGGGACATCGACATCGGCATCCGCGACGGCCGCTTCGCCGCCATTCGCCCCGCCCTCGACGCCACGGGCGCCGAGGAAATCGACGTGGCCGGCCGGCTGGTGTCGCCGCCGTTCGTCGATGCGCATTTCCACATGGATGCCACGCTCTCGCTCGGCCTGCCCCGGCTCAACGCGTCGGGCACCCTGCTCGAGGGCATCGCCCTTTGGGGCGAGCTCAAGCCACGCCTCACGATGGACGCCCTGGTGGCCCGGGCCATGGCCTACTGCGACATGGCCGTGGCCCAGGGCCTGCTGGCCATCCGCAGCCACGTGGACGTCTGCGACGACCGCCTGCTCGCCGTCGACGCCTTGCTCGAGGTCAAACGGCGCGTGGCGCCCTACCTGCACCTGGAGCTGGTGGCGTTTCCGCAGGACGGCCTGCTGCGCTCGGCGAACGCGAAGGCGAACCTCGTTCGCGCGCTGGACCGGGGCGTGGACGTAATCGGCGGCATTCCCCACTTCGAACGCACGACGGCCGACGGGGCGGCATCCATCCGCTGGCTGTGCGAGCTGGCGGCCGAACGCGGGCTGCGCGTGGACATGCACTGCGACGAGTCCGACGACCCGATGTCCCGCCACATCGAGACGTTGGCCGCCGAGACGCTACGCACGGGCCTGCAGGGCCGGGTCGCCGGATCGCACCTGACCTCGATGCACTCGATGGACAACTACTACGTGTCCAAGCTGTTGCCGCTCATCGCGGAGGCCGGCGTGCACGCCATCGCCAACCCGCTGATCAACATCACCTTGCAGGGCCGCCACGACACGTATCCGAAGCGGCGCGGCATGACCCGCGTGCCCGAGCTGCTCGACGCGGGCGTCAACGTCGCTTTCGGCCACGACTGCGCGATGGATCCCTGGTATGGCATGGGCTCGGGCGACATGCTCGAGGTGGCGCACATGGGCCTGCACGTGGCGCAGATGACCTCGATGGCCGGCGTGGCCCGGTGTTTCGATGCGGTCACCGCCGGCGGCGCGCGCGTGCTGGGGCTCGACGAGTACGGCCTCGTCGAGGGTCGGCGCGCCGACCTCGTGCTGCTGCAGGCAGGCGACGTGCACGAAGCGATCCGGCTGCGGGCGGGCCGTCTGCTGGTGATGCGCGAAGGGCGCGTGCTGGCCCGCTCGCCTGAGCGCCGCGCCGCACTCTTCCTCGACGGGCGCCCCGAGACCGCCGGGCTGGAATTCCGACCCGGTTCGATCACCTGAACGAACGGCAGCGGCGGCCCGGTGGCCCGCCTTTCGTGAACCTTTCGGTTCAGCCATAAGTTCTTACGATGACCCCTGTCGACCGGCCGCAAGGCATGACGGTCGTCACCGGAGACTCGCATGAACACGCTTTTCCGTGCCGCCCTTGCCGCGCTGGCCCTTTCAACCGCCACGGCGGCCTTCGCCGCGCCCGACCACGACCGCTGGCACGACCGCGGCCCCCCGGGGCCGCCGCACCACCACGACCGGGGTTGGCACGGGCATCGTCCGCCGCCGCCCCCGCCGCGCCCGCACGACGGATATGGCCGCTATCCCCACCATGTGCCGCCGCCCTACTACGGCCCGCGCCATCACGGGTATTGGGAGCGCGGCCACCGCTACTACGGCCAGCGCGTGGTGATCAACGATTACGGCTACTACCGCCTGCGTCCGCCGCCGCGCGGCTCCTACTGGGTGCGCGACAACAGCGACTTCCTGCTCGTGGCGATCGCCACCGGCGTCATCCTCGACGTCGCGTCGCGCTAGGCCCCTCGCGCGGCCGCTCGCCTGAGGGCGTAGCGGCCGCGCGTCGAGGTTGCGCAGCGCACAACAGGTTTCCCCGTCGTCCCTGCCTATACTCGGGACGAGCCCTGCCGGGCTCCTACAATTCGGGGAGGCTTCGATGCTGCAACAGTACGGTTTATGGATCGCGCTGGCATGTGCGGTCGTGGCGATTCTGTACGGCGCGTTTTCGGTCAGTTGGGTATTGGCCAGATCGCCGGGCAACGAACGAATGCAGGCGATCGCGACGGCCATCCAGGAAGGCGCACGCGCTTACCTCAACCGCCAGTACGCCACCATCGGCGTCGTCGGCATCGTGCTCCTCCTGCTCATCGGCGTCTTCCTCGACTGGGGCACGGCCATCGGCTTCGCGCTCGGGGCGATTCTTTCGGGCGCCGCCGGCTACATCGGCATGAACGTGTCCGTTCGCGCCAACGTCCGTACCGCCGAGGCCGCCCGCAGCGGCCTTTCTTCTGCCCTGGCGGTCGCATTCCGCGGGGGCGCGGTCACCGGCATGCTCGTGGTCGGACTGGGCCTGCTCGGCGTGGCGGGGTACTACGGCGCGCTCATGCACCTGGGCTACGAACGGAGTCACGCCCTGCACGCGCTGGTCGGGCTGGCGTTCGGCTCGTCGCTGATCTCGATCTTCGCCCGCCTGGGTGGCGGCATCTTCACCAAAGGGGCCGACGTGGGCGCCGACCTGGTGGGCAAGGTGGAAGCAGGGATTCCCGAGGACGACCCGCGCAACCCCGCCGTGATCGCCGACAACGTGGGCGACAACGTCGGCGACTGCGCCGGCATGGCGGCCGACCTGTTCGAGACCTACGCGGTGACGCTGATCGCCACGATGCTGCTTGGCGGCGTGATGGCGACGGAGACCGGCCCCTCCGGCGTGCTTTACCCGCTCGTGCTGGGCGGGGCGTCGATCGTGGCCTCGGTCATCGGCACCTTCTTCGTGAAGACCCGGGGCGGCAAGATCATGAACGCGCTCTACGCGGGCGTGTTCGTTTCGGCGCTGCTCGCGGCGATCGCGTTCTGGCCGATCACGCAATCGCTGATGGCCGACTCGGCCTATGGTAGCGGGCGCATCTACGGCTGCGCCCTCATCGGCCTGGTGCTGACCGGCGCCATGGTGGTGATCACCGAGTACTACACCGCCACCGAGTATGGCCCCGTGCGCCACGTGGCGCAGTCGTCCACCACCGGTCATGCGACCAACATCATCGCGGGCCTTGGCGTGTCGATGAAAGCCACGGCGTTGCCGGTGCTCGCGGTCTGCGCCGCGATCTGGGGCGCGTTCGCGCTCGCCGGCCTCTACGGCATCGCCATCGCCGCCACGGCCATGCTCAGCATGACGGGCATGGTGGTGGCGCTGGACGCGTACGGCCCGATCACGGACAACGCCGGCGGCATCGCCGAAATGGCGGAACTGCCGGCGGACGTGCGTGGCGTGACCGATCCCCTGGACGCCGTGGGCAACACCACCAAGGCGGTGACCAAGGGCTATGCCATCGGGTCGGCGGGCCTGGCCGCGCTGGTGCTGTTCGCCGATTACACGCACAACCTGAGCCTGCACTTCGGCGGCGCGGAGGTGCGCTTCGACCTGTCCAACCACTACGTGATCATCGGCCTGCTGATCGGCGGCCTGATTCCGTACCTCTTTGCCGCGATGGCGATGGAGGCCGTCGGCCGCGCCGCTGGCGCGGTGGTGGAGGAAGTGCGACGGCAGTTCCGTGAGATCGCCGGCATCATGCAGGGGACCACGCGACCGGATTACTCCCGCGCGGTGGACATGCTCACCCGCTCGGCAATCCGCGAAATGCTGGTGCCGTCGCTGCTGCCGGTGCTCGTGCCGGTGGTGGTGATCTTCGGCTTCAAGTGGCTCGGCGGCCCCGAAGCCGGGGCGCAGGCGCTGGGCGGCGTGTTGATCGGCACCATCGTCACCGGGCTGTTCGTGGCCATCTCGATGACGACCGGCGGCGGCGCCTGGGACAACGCCAAGAAATTCATCGAGGACGGCCACTTCGGCGGCAAGGGCTCGGACGCGCACAAGGCGGCGGTGACCGGCGACACCGTGGGCGATCCCTACAAGGACACCGCGGGCCCGGCGGTCAATCCGCTGATCAAGATCATCAATATCGTGGCGCTGCTGCTGATTCCCCTGCTGTAGACAGGGTGCGCCCGGCATGACGAAAAAAACCCGCCGATCGCTCGGCGGGTTTTTCATGGAGCGATGTCGACCTGGCTTACTTCGAGGCCTTGTAGCGCTCGATGCCCGCGAGGATCTCGGCCTTCGCCTCGACCGCGCCGACCCAGCCTTCGACCTTCACCCACTTGCCCTTCTCCAGATCCTTGTAGTGCTCGAAGAAGTGGCCGATGCGCTCGAGCCAGTGGCCCGACACCTGCTTGATGTCGTCGATGTGGGCATAGCCGGCGAAGATTTTGCCGACCGGCACGACCACGAGCTTCTCGTCCGAACCGGCTTCGTCGGTCATCTTGAGCATGCCCACCGGATGGCACCGGATCACCGAGCCCGGCACGAGCGGCAGGGGCAGGATCACCAGGGCATCCAGCGGGTCGCCATCGCCGCCCAGCGTGCCCGGCACGTAGCCGTAGTTGCACGGGTAGCGCATCGGGGTGGACAGGATGCGGTCGACGAAGATCGCCCCGCTGTCCTTGTCGACCTCGTACTTGACGGGCTCGGCGTCCTTGGGAATCTCGATGATGACGTTGATGTCGTCCGGCACATTCTTGCCGGCGGGGACGAGGTGCAGGCCCATGGGGGTTCCTTGGTGTTTTAGGGGTGAGCAGCCGTCAAGGATACGGCCTCCCCATGGGGTGAGGCAAAGCGGCAGACGGGCGATGGACCAGGGGCGCGTGGCGTGGCGCCTCCAGCCCCCCGGGGTCCCGAACGAGCGCCCCGGTTTCGCGTCCGCCTACGCGCTTACTTCAGATGCTCCCAGAGATACGTATACGCCAGAGCACTCATGAACGCCGATTGCTTGTTGTCCGCCGCCGCTCCGTGGCCGCCCTCGATGTTCTCGTAGAAGCTGGCGTCCAGGCCCATCGCCTGCATGCGCGCGGCCATCTTGCGTGCGTGCACCGGGCCCACGCGGTCGTCGCGGGTGGAGGTGGTGAACAGCACCGGCGGGTAGCGGGTGCCCTTGTGCAGGTTGTGATACGGCGAGAAGGTCTGGATGTATTTCCATTCCTCGGGCTTGTCGGGGTTGCCGTACTCGGCCATCCACGAGGCGCCGGCGGACATGTGCGGGTAGCGCTTCATGTCGAGCAGGGCCACCTGGCTGACCACGGCACCGTAGAGCTGCGGGTAGGTCGTCAGCATGTTGCCCGCGAGCAGGCCGCCGTTGCTGCCGCCCATCATGCCCATGTGCCGGGGGGTGGTGATCTTGCGGTCGATGAGGTCTTGCGACACGGCCGCGAAGTCTTCGTAGGCGCGAGGACGGTTGGCCTTCATCGCCGCCTGGTGCCAGCGCGGGCCGTATTCGCCGCCACCGCGGATGTTGGCGATCACGTAGACGCCGCCCTTCTCCAGCCAGGCGCGGCCGGCGCTGGCCGCATAGGCCGGTTGCAGCGAAATCTCGAAACCGCCGTAACCGTAGACCAGGGTCGGGTTGCTCCCATCGGCCTTGAGGGCCTTCGGCGCGATTTCGAAGTAAGGCACCTTCGTGCCGTCCTTCGACGTGGCGAAGTGCTGGCTCACCACGAATTTCGACGCGTCGAAGAACGAGGGCGTGTGCTTGAGCGCCTCGCGCTCACCCTGGCCGAGCACGCCGTAGTAGAGCGTGGTGGGCTGGATGAATCCCGAGACCGTGAGGAAATACTCGTCGGTATCGTCCGCATCGATGCCGTAAGCCTCCATGGCGCTCAGTTCCGGTGCGCCGCCCAGCGGTTCGCTCGTCCACGGGCCAGTGTCCGTCGGCGTGAGCACGCGGATCTGGCTGGAGACGTCGTGCATCAGGTTGAGGAACAGGTGATGGCGGGTCCACGAATGGCCCGCGAGCGAGGTGTGCTCGTCGGGGGTGAACAGCGCGACGAGGTCACGCTTGCCCGCCATGTAGTCGTCGAACTTCGCCGCCAGCAACGAACCGGAGGGATACGTATGTCCGCCGACGGTCCAGTCGCTGCGCAGTTCGAGCAGCATCCATTCGCGTTCGACGTCGACTTCGGCGTCGTTCGGCTTGTCGATGCGAGTCAGCTTGCCGTCTTTGCCACGCACGAACGTTTCGCTGTTGTAGAACTCGAGAGCGCGCTGGACGAAATCGCGCTCGAAGCCCGGCGTGAGATCACGGTAGGCCGAGATCGACATATCCGTCGGCTTGCCTTCGTAGACGACCTTGGCCGAGGCGAGCGGCGTGCCGCGCGTCCACTCTTTCACGATGCGCGGGTAGCTCGACTCGGTCATCGAGCCCGGACCGAAGTCGGTCGCCACGAACAGGTGGTCGTCGTCGATCCAGGCGACCTGGGTCTTGGCTTCGGGCAGGGTGAAGCCGTCCTTGACGAACGAACGCGTGGTCAGGTCGAACTCGCGGATGACGTCGGCGTCGGCACCGCCGCGCGACAGGGAGACCAGGCAGCGGCGGTTGGCGGGACGAAGGCACTGCACGCCGTGCCATACCCAGTTTTCTTTCTCGGCGGCCGACAGCGCGTCGACGTCGATGATGGTTTCCCACGCCGGGGCGTCCTTGCGGTATTCAGCCAGCGTGGTGCGGCGCCAGATGCCCTTGGGGTGGGCCTTGTCGCGCCAGAGGTTGTAGTAGTGGTCGCCGATCTTGGTGACGGCGGGGATGCGCGCCTCCGAATCGAGCATCTCCAGCAGGCGGGCGTCGAGCGTCTTGAACGCGGGGCTCTGCGCGTAGGCGGCCACGGTCTTGGCATTCTCGGCTTTCACCCAGGCCATGGGCTTTGCGCCGTCGATGTCGTCGAGCCAGAGGTTGTCGTCGTCGCCGGCGGCCTGGACGGCGGGGGCGGGGGTCTTCGTCACGTCGTGGGCTTGGGTCATGTCCGTCAAGGTGAGGGCGATGGCCAGCGCAATCCAGCGGTATGGCATGGGAAATCCCTGGAGAAGAATCGGTGCCTGTGACCTTAGCCCAGGCCGTTGGCCGATAGGCCCATGACTTTCGTCCTAGGAGCCGACCTCGGGACGTCCAGGGCACCGATAAGCGGGGTGGTACTGGCTCGACGGCCCACGCGCGTGGCCTTGGACACCGGCCTGCGCCGGTGCGGCGGTATCGCGTGGATCCCGTCTGCGTACGTGCCGCCGTCGCACCGGCTTGGGCCGATCCCTGCCGCCGGGCGGTCGGGAAGGTCCAGCCGCCGACCGGCTTCCCGACCCGCGAGGCGAACACGCCGGCGAGCCCTCGGCGCCCCTACGCGCGCCGACGTCGGTCCGTACCCGGCTCAGCCACGGCCCAACAGCGTGCGCAGATCGATGATCGCCGCGTTGGCCCGCGAGATGTAATTGGCCATCACCAATGAGTGATTGGCGAAGAACCCGAAGGGCGCACCGTTGAGCACCACCGGGCTGCCCAGCGACTTCTGGGACTCCTCCAGTTCGCGGATCACCTGCTGCAGGCTAGCGTCGGCGTTCTTCGAGCGAAGGATCGGGGCGAAATCATGGCGGATCGCCTTGAGCTGCTCCAGCAGCGCCCAGGTATAACCGCGCGCTTCGTAGAAGTTGTCGTCGATCTTGTTCCAGGGCGTCTTCACGTACACCGCTTTCGCCGGTGCGACGTTCGCGCCCACATCGGCGTTGGGCGCGGCGTCGACCTTCAACTGGCCCACGCTGGCGGAGAGACGCTGAGACAGCGAGCCCAGTCGCGTGGACACCGTCTGCAGGTAATCGGCGAGGTTGTCGGCCCGCGCGTAGAAATGCGCATTACCATCGGGTGCGTCACTGAGGCGGCCAAGGTAGTCCTGCAGGTCATCGACGGCCTTGCCGTACTGCGACTCCGAACTGGGGAAAAGCCAGCGATCGTTCGGGCTGTTGAGCAGGGGATCGGCCTCGCCCAGCGCCTTGTCTTCGGTGGACTGCGTCTGCGAGCGGCTGAAGTCATTGCGCAAGGCACGTACGAGGTCGCGCGACGCGGTCAGCGAGCCGAATTCCCAGTTGGGGATATTGTCCATGAACACGCCCGGCGGCAGCCGGTCGTTGCTCAGATAGCCGCCGCGCTTGTCCATCAGCGTCTGCACCGAGCGGATCAGCGTGTAGGTGGTCACCGCGCCGGTCGCAATCGGCCGATCGACCGACTTCATGTGAGCGGTGGTGACCGCCACCGGGTCGAACTGCTCCGGCTCGGTGTCCCACCACCACATGAAGAAAAGCACCAGCAACACGATCAACGCGATCGGCAAGGCGATCGCAAGGGTCAACGGGTGGCGCCGGCGCCGGGGCGCTGGGGCAGCGGTCGCGTTCATCGTGGTTCTCCTTGGTGAGTGAACGTTGCCCCAGCTTACAGGCTCAGTGCTTCGAGGGCGCGGCGGACTCGCCCTTCTTGCCGAGGTTTTCCAGCAGGGTGGCCATGTCTTCGGCGTGCTCTTCTTCCTGCGCGAGGATGTCTTCCATGATGCGACGCGTGGTCGGGTCATCGTCGCCGATGTACTTGACGATGTCGCGATAGCTGTCGATCGCGATGCGCTCGGCGACGAGGTCCTCCTTGATCATGTCGACGAGGTCGACGCCTTCGACGTAGTCGGCGTGGCTACGCGAAAGCAGGCCTTCCGGGTTGAAATTGGGCGTGCCGTCGAGCTGGGTGATGCGCTCGGCGATGCGGTCGGCGTGCTCCTGCTCCTGTGTGGCGTGTTCCAGGAATTCGGCCTTGACGCTCTGCGAGTGGATGCCCGGCGCCATGTAGTAGTGATACTTGTAGCGCAGCGTGCAGACGATCTCCGTGGCCAGCGCTTCGTTAAGCAGCTTGATCACGGTTTCGCGGTCGGCGCGGTAGCCCTCTGTCACGGCACCCTTGTCGATGTGCTCGCGAGCGCGCTTACGGATGTTCTCAATATCGCTGATGAAAGGCTTCGTGCTGGACATGGCCTGGGTCTCCTGGGGGATGGGACGTGGGTTCAGGCGACGACGTTAGGACCGGGGTCGGGAAATCCGGGTGAAGGGTTTTCGAATGCGAATCAGGTGCGTTTTGCTGTCGTAAGCCGCCGCCCCGGCACATGCGGGGCGGCGGGCCGTTCAGGCCTTGCGGTAGACCTCGCTACCCTGCTCGCGGAACTCCAGCGCCTTGTCTTCCATGCCCTGGGCGTAATCGCGCACGTCCTGGGTGATTTTCATCGAGCAGAACTTCGGGCCGCACATCGAGCAGAAGTGCGCCGACTTGTGCGCGTCTTTCGGCATCGTCTCGTCGTGGCATTCGCGCGCGCGGTCCGGATCGAGGCCGAGGTTGAACTGGTCATCCCAGCGGAACTCGAAACGCGCCTTCGACAGGGCGTTGTCGCGCACCTGCGCGCCCGGATGCCCCTTGGCGAGATCGGCCGCGTGGGCGGCGATCTTGTACGCGATGATGCCGTCGCGCACGTCCTGGCGGTTGGGCAGGCCCAGGTGTTCCTTGGGCGTGACGTAGCAGAGCATCGCGGTGCCGAACCAGCCGATCATCGCCGCGCCGATCGCGCTGGTGATGTGGTCGTAACCCGGCGCGATGTCGGTGGTCAGCGGCCCGAGCGTATAGAACGGCGCTTCGTGGCACACCGCCAGCTGGCGTTCCATGTTTTCCTTGATCAGGTGCATGGGCACGTGGCCGGGGCCCTCGATCATGCACTGGACGTCGTGCTTCCAAGCGACCTGGGTCAGCTCACCGAGCGTGTCCAGTTCGCCGAACTGCGCCGCGTCGTTGGCGTCGGCGATGCTGCCCGGACGCAGGCCGTCACCGAGGCTGAAGGACACGTCGTAGGCCTTCATGATCTCGCAGATGTCCTCGAAATGCGTATAGAGGAAGTTTTCCCGATGATGCGCCAGGCACCACTTGGCCATGATCGAGCCGCCTCGAGAGACGATGCCCGTGACACGCTTGGCCGTCAGCGGCACGAAGCGCAGCAGCACGCCGGCGTGGATGGTGAAGTAATCCACGCCCTGCTCCGCCTGTTCGATGAGCGTGTCGCGGAAGATCTCCCAGGTGAGTTCCTCGGCGACGCCGCCGACCTTCTCCAGCGCCTGATAGATGGGCACGGTGCCGATGGGCACGGGCGAATTGCGCAGGATCCACTCGCGCGTCTCATGGATGTGCTTGCCGGTGGACAGGTCCATCACCGTGTCGCCGCCCCAGCGGATCGCCCAGACGAGTTTTTCCACTTCCTCCGCGATGCCCGAACTCACCGCGCTGTTGCCGATATTGGCGTTGACCTTGGTGAGGAAGTGTCGGCCGATGATCATCGGCTCGGCTTCGGGATGGTTGATGTTGGCGGGGATGATCGCCCGGCCGCGGGCGACCTCGTCACGCACGAATTCGGGCGTGATGAGCCGCGGCATGCGCGCACCGAACGACTCGCCGGGATGCTGGGCCCGCAGCGCGCCGTCGGCCAGCGCATCGATCCGCTGGTTCTCGCGCAGGGCGATGTATTCCATTTCCGGCGTGACGATGCCGCGCCGGGCGTAATGCATCTGCGTGACGTTCGCACCGGGACGGGCGCGCAGCGGCGTGCGCGGGTGGGCGAAGCGGATCGCGTCGAGGCGGACGTCGTCGGCGCGCGAACGGCCGAACGCCGATGACAGCCCGGGCAACGACTCGACGTCCCCGCGTTCGTGGATCCACCCGGCGCGCAGCGGCGGCAGGCCCCGCGCCAGGTCCACCGCATGGCTGGGGTCGGTGTATGGCCCGGACGTATCGTAGACCACGATGGGCGGGTTGGCCTCGCCACCGAATAACGTCGGCGTGTCGGCCTGGCGGATCTCGCGCATGGGCACGCGCAGGTCGGGCCGGCTGCCGGTGACGTGGATCTTGCGGGAACCGGCGATAGGCTCGGTGACGGAGGCGGACAGCTCGCGCGCGGCGCGGGCCAGATCAGAGGGCATGGCATTCATCGGCGTCTCGACTCTCGCTCGGGAAAGGGAGAAGCGGACGTGCGCCGACGCGGGCCGGAGGCACCAGGGGCACCACGGCTCACGATCGAAGCTTCCTACGCCGGTATGATCCGGATCAGGTTCTAAGGGACTCTCTCAGCCCGTGCATCGCATGGGCACCCCCGCTTCGCCGACCATTCAAGCAGAAGCGGGACGAGGATGCGAGCGTCAGGCGCCCGCGCTGCGCGGCGCATAGGCGCGCATGAACACGTCGACCGCGGCCTGGGCGTTGGCGCGCACTTCTTCGGCGAACTGCACGGCGCAGTCTTCGCAGCCGAAGAGACGGCGCAGCAGGAGGTCGCCCTTGAGCAAGGCCAGGAACTGGGTGGTCGCCCGGGAGACGTCGTCGATCTCGAGTTGGCCGCGATCCACGGCGTCTTCGAGCAGGCGCTGCATGAGTTTATGCATGCGCATGGGGCCTTCTTCCCACACCAGCCGGCCGAAACGGGGGTTACCCGTGGCCTGGCAGTCGGAAAGGATGGCGCGGAAGGCGCCGACCGATTCGCTGTTGGTTTCCATCGCGGCGTGGCGACTGGCGATGTTGCTGAGGGTCACCCGGATGTCCGCGCCCGGGGGCACCTCGAACAGGTCGTCGGGCAGGCGCTCCTGCACGTGGGCGCGGATCACCTCACGGAAGAGGTTGTCCTTGTCGCCGAAATGGCTGTAGACGGTGAGCTTGGAGACCCCGGCGGACGCGGCGACCGCGTCCATGCTGGTACCGGCGAAGCCGCCCTGGGCAAACAGGGCCCTCGCCGAGTCGAGGATGGCCGCACGCTTCTCCATGTCCTTCGGACGCCCGGGACCCTGGGTTTTGAGTTTCGGGCTGGCGTTCATGGCTGCACCTTCACAAACAATGGCTATGACTTTATTATACGCGGCGGTTCAGTTATTTCCAGCGCGTGTTCACGTCGTTCACGACGCCGGAAAAACCGAGCATCGTCGTTCGTCTACCTTAGAATGAGGTGGGGCCGCCCCAGGGCGGTTCCCAAGGCTCCGCAAGCGTCGCCGAACCGGCCGTTCAGGCGCGGGCCGGTGCCGCAGGGGACATGACTTCCGTCAGTCCCGTCCGGTGACTTCCGGCACTTCGTCGGGCGGCACCGGCACCGCAGCCTTGTCTCAATGGGAAAACGGGCGTCCAGCGCTTATCCTTCCGAACCTTTTGCAGCTTTTCGTACGGGAAAGAACACCATGGCGATGAATTTCGAGCAGGCCCGGCAGAACATGGTCGAGAACCAGGTTCGCCCCTGGGAAGTCCTCGACTTCGACGTCCTCGATACCCTCAAGGCCGTGCGTCGCGAAGATTTCGTCGCACCCGCCCACCGCAACGTGGCCTTCGCCGACCTCAACCTGCCCCTGGGCCACGGCGAGGTCATGATGAAGCCGGTGATCGAGGGTCGCGTGCTCCAGGCGCTCGAACTGAAGAAGACCGACAAGGTGCTGGAGATCGGCACCGGTTCGGGCTACCTCACCGCCTGCCTCGCCCGTCTGGCCGGCACGGTCACCAGCATCGACATGCACGCCGACTTCGTCGAGGCCGCCCGCGAGCGCCTGGTGTCGGCGGGCGTCACCAACGCCACCCTGGCCACGGCCGAGGCGGTCAACGGTTATACCCCCGCGGGCGTTTTCGACGTCGTCGTGGTCACGGGTGCGGTGCATACGGTGCCGGCGACCTTCGTGCGCTGGCTGACGACGGGTGGCCGCATGTTCGTCATCCACGGCGACTCCCCCGCGCAGAAGGCGGTGCTCCTCACCCACGAGGGCGAGGGCCGTTATCGCGAGGAGGCACTCTTCGAAACGGACCTTCCCTACCTGGCGCATGCCGCGCCGGTGAAGCGCTTCGTACTCTGAACGATACCCCGCTTTTCCTTTATTCACGAGGCGAATCCATGCGCTTGAAGCTGCTCACCGTCGCATTCGCACTGGCCGCGATGCCCTTCGCGAGCCACGCGGAAGACCTGATGGAGGCCTACCGTCTGGCCCGGGCCAACGACCCGACCCTGTCGCAGGCCGATTCCACCCGCCTGGCCACCGGCGAAGGCGTGGCGCAGGCGCGGTCGGCCCTGCTCCCACAGGTCAACGGCTCGCTCAGCCTCAATCAGTCGAACCCGTCCGGGGCCTCGCGTGACGTGCTCACCGACGCCACCGGTACGCCGCTGCGCGATGCCAACGGCAACGTGCTGCTCACCAACGACGTCGGCCACACCCGAACCCGCACGCTCGGCGCCCAGGTCAGCCAGTCGGTGGTCGATCTCAGCAAGTGGGCTGACCTCAAGGCGGCGCGCTCGTCGGCCGAAGCGCAGAACGCCACCTACGACGCCGCCGCCCAGCAGTTGTTCACCCGCGTGGCCACCGCCTATTTCCAGGTGCTGACCAACGACGACGCGCTCACCTTCGCCAAGGCGAACGAACAGGCCCTCGCCCGCCAGCTTGAACAGGCCCAGCAGCGCTTCGACGTCGGCCTGGCCGCCATCACCGACGTGCAGGACGCCAAAGCCCAGCACGACTCAGCCGTGGCCCAGGTGATCACCGCCGAGAACACGCTGGCCGATTCGCGCGAAGCGCTCACCCAGATCACCGGCAAACCGTCGACCAACCTGAAGAAGCTGCGTGAGCAGTTGCCGATGGATCCGCCCTCGCCGAACGACCCGAACGCGTGGGTCGCCCAGGCGGTGAAGAACAACCCGACGGTGCTTGCCTCGCAGTACAACGTCGAATCGGCCGAGGACAGTATCTCGGCGGCGCGCGCCGGTCACCTGCCGACCATCAGCGCCACCGCGAGCTACAACAAGTCGAACACCTGGACGCAGAACGACGCCGGCGTGGGCGGATCGAGCAACGTCGGCACCAACGGCCGCGGCACCACCACGGTGGGCCTGACCCTGAACGTGCCGATCTTCTCCGGCGGCTACACCCAGTCGCGCGTGCGCCAGTCGATCTACCAGCGCGACGCCGCGCAGGATTCGCTCGAAGTTACCCGTCGCCAGGTCGTGCGCGACACGCTCAACTACTACCGCTCGGTGGTCGCCGGCATCAGCGAGGTCGAAGCGACCAAGGCAGCCGTGGAGTCGGCGCAAAGCGCCCGCGACGCGACGCAGGCCGGTTTCGAGGTGGGCACGCGCACCATCGTCGACGTGCTCCTGTCGCAGCAGAACCTCACCCAGGCCCTGAGCAACTACTCGCAGTCGCGCCACCAGTTCATCCTCAACAAGCTGTTGCTCAAGCAGAGCGCCGGCACGGTGGACATCAAGGACATGGAAGCGATCAACGCGCTGCTGCAGTAACGGCGACGCATCGGCAAAACGAAACGAGGCGGGCCCAGGCCCGCCTCGTTTCGTTTTACAGGCGGCGAACGGGGCGTCACTCCTGCAGGAGATCGTCCACCAGCGTCATCACCTTGCCCACCGAGCCGCGCTCGCTTTCGAAGACCTGGCGCGCGGCCCGGCCCATGGCAAGACGGCGCGGCTCGTCGCGCAGGATCGACAGCACCGCCGTGCCGAGTCCGTCGCCGTCGGCCACGCGCTCGCCGCCCTCGGCGCCCAGGAGCGCCTCGGTGATCTCTTCGAAGTTGAAGGTATGCGGCCCGACCAGCACCGGCTTGTAAAGCGCGGCGGGCTCGAGCACGTTGTGGCCGCCGATGGGGATGAGGCTGCCCCCGACGAAGGCGACGTCGGCCGCGGCGTAGAAGCGCAACAACTCGCCCATCGAATCGATGACGAAGCATTGCGTGGTGTGCCCGGGTGCGCCGTGGGCGCTGCGCGTGGCCACGGTGAAGCCCAGGCTACGCACCGAGGTTTCCACGGCACGGAAGCGCTCCGGATGGCGGGGAGCGATCAGCAGCAGGGCGTCGGGCAGGCGCCGCATCACGTCGAGGTGCGCCTCGAGCACGCACATCTCTTCGCCCTCATGGGTGCTGGCGGCGATCCACACGGGACGCCCGTCGCCCCAGGCCTCGCGCATCGTGCGCCCGCCTTCGAGCGCCGCCTGCGGCACGGGCATGTCGAACTTGAGGTTGCCGCACACGGTGAGCTGGCTGGGCTCGGCACCGAGCAGGCGATAGCGCGCGGCGTCGGTGCGCGACTGCGCGGCGATGTGGCTCACGCAGCGCAGCGCGCGGCGCACGAGCGAACTCATCCGCGCATAGCCTCGCAGGGACCGCTCGGACAATCGCGCGTTGGCGATGAGCAAGGGAATGCCATGGCGACGGCAGGCGAAATAGAGGTTCGGCCAGATTTCGGTCTCGACGATCACCGCCAGCCGTGGCCGCGTGTTGCGCAGGAACCGACGCACGGCGAACGGCAGGTCGTAGGGGAGGTAGAGGTTGTGTACGCGATCGCCGAAAAGCTGGCGCACGCGCTCGGACCCCGTGGGCGTCACCGTGGTGACCAGCAGGGGGGCGTGCGGGTAAGCCTCCATCAAGGCCTTGACCAGGGGCTCCGCGGCGTTCACCTCGCCCACCGAGACGGCGTGCACCCAGAGGCACCCGCTCAGGCGCGGGGTCGGGAAGCTGCCGAAACGCTCGCGCCAGCGCACGTGGTAGTCGCCGTAGCGCATGCCCCGCGCCATCAGCCGCAACATCACCAGCGGCGTGAACAGGTACATGGCGAGGTTGTAGAGCAGGCGCAGCAGCACGGATACCCCGGCGGGTGAGGTGATCGGGGAGTATAGCCGCCCCCCAGCCGCTACAATGGGCGGACATGCCCGGAATGCCCCGTCCCACCCTGTCGCTTCGCCTGCTCGCCCCCCGCCACTGGCCGGCGTGGGTCGGCGTCGGCGTGATCTGGCTGATCGCCCGTCTGCCCTTCCGCTGGCTGATGCGCCTGGGCCGCCTGGCCGGGCGCCTTGCCCTGCACCTGAACCGGGAGCGGCGGCGCATCGCCGCCACCAACATCGCGCTTTGCTTTCCCGAACTCGACCCGGCCTCCCAGCAGGCCCTGGTACGGGCCAACCTCTGCGACGTGGGCATGATGCTGGTGGAGTTCGCCCTGGGCTGGATGGGCTCCCGACGCGCGATCGGTCGCGTACCGGTGACCGTCGAAGGCCTCGAACATCTCCAGGCCGCGCGGGACGCCGGGCGCGGCGTGCTGCTGGTCGGCGGTCATTTCTCGCACCTGGAACTGTGCGCGCGACTGGTCTCGCAGCGCATCCGCATCGCCGGCATGTATCGCCGGATGGATTCGGACGTCTTCGAATTCGCCGTGCTGCGTGCCCGCCTGGACTACGCCGACGCCATGTTCGACAAGGACGACATCCGGGGCACCGTCAAGTACATGAAAGCCGGCGGCACGGTCTGGTATGCACCCGATCAGGACATGCGCAGCAAGGACAACGTGTTCGTGCCCTTTTTCGGCGTGCCCGCCGCGACCATCACGGCCACGCACCACCTCGCCCGATTGTCCAACGCGGTGGTGATCCCCTTCTTCCATCGCCGCCTGCCGGGCGATACCGGCTACGCGTTGCGACTGGGCGCGCCGCTGGAGGGCATCCCCTCGAAGGACGCCGCGGCCGACACCGCCCGCGTCAACGCCCAGATCGAGCAGATGGTGCGCGAAGCGCCCGAGCAATACCTGTGGGTGCACAAGCGGTTCAAGACGCGTCCGCCGGGCGAACCGAAACTCTACTGACACGACAGCTTCTTTTTCGTCGGCGATGACGAAAGCTTCGTGAAATTCTACGAGCGTAGAACGACGACCACCCCCGACACCATGGATGTTCGTCCCCCATGCAATCGTTCCTCCGATTCGCACGTTCGCTGCGCGGCCGCGCCGGCTGGCATAGCAAACGCACGCGCGCGATCGGTGCGGTGGCCAACTACATCGGCCGCTCGCTCGTGCGTTTCCGTGCCCACGACGCATGGCTGACGCAACTGGAAACGCCGGGCATGCAGGGAATCGCGCAGATCGACGCCACGCTGATCGAGCGCTACCAGCACCGCTACCTGTGTAGCCGCTGGCCGCTCGACCGCCGGCTCGAGGCGTTGCGCTCGCATTATGCCTTCGCCCTGGAACGCTTCCCCCGCCCCCTGTTCGACCAGCTCTACCGCGCGCGCCGGGTGGATCTGGGCCGGGTAGCGTTGCGCGACGGCAAGGGGCTTCATGTGATCCTCAAGGCACCGCGCCTGCGCGATCGCGAGGGCGAGTTGAGCCTGTCGATCACCGACGACGACGGCCTGCAGATTTCCTATGCCGCGGTCAGCTTCATCGACGGCGGTCGTAGCCTCGTCATTGGCTGCCTCCAGGGCGCCGCGCACGAATCCGGCCGCGACGCCGTGCGCGAGTTCACCCGCCAGTGCCACGGCCTGCGGCCGAAGAACCTTCTGCTGTCGATGGTTCGCTCGCTCGCCGAGGCGATGGGTGCCGAGCGTGTGCTGGGCATCGGCAATGCCGCGCATCCGCGTCCGGACAAGATCAAGGCCGACTACGACACCTTCTGGCTCGAGGCCGGTGCAGTGCCCGCCGAGGACGGCTTCTTCGCCATGCCGCCGCACGAACCGGTGCGCGACGCGGCGGAGGTCGAAAGCAAGCGGCGGGCCGAGTTCCGCCGTCGCGAAGCGCTTCGTAGCGAGGTGTGCGGGTTACTCGTCGCCGCGTTCGGCGCCACCCACGATGTCGCGCTGGCCGCCTGACCGCTCGCGTTCGTAGAGCTTGGCGTATTTGAGAAACGCGTAGAACGCGTGCACGCGGGCAGCGACGAAGCCCGCCCAGCCGCCGCGCCAATGGCCACGCCACAGGTAATAACGCAGGAACGCGACGGTGGGATACACCACCATGCGCGCCTTCAGGAAGGACGGCCGCCGCGTGCGGCGGTCGCGTACCTGCAACGACGAATAGCGATTGGCCTTGTCGACCCGGCCGGCGATGTCGCGCTCGCCGTAGTGGTCGAGCACCGCGTCGAGCCGACGGACGGGGCCATCCACCACCACGCTCTCGTGCACCTCGTGGCCGCTCATGCGCGCACGCGAACGGTCGAACAGGCGCACGTAGTGGTTCAGGCGGGCGCGCCGGGGCTGCCAGCGCCAGAACACCCACTCGCGTCGCAACAGGACGAAGCCAGCCACGGCGGGCGTGTCCAGGGCGCGCGCCACCGCATCGGCGGCGGCGGCCGGCAGGGCCTCGTCCGAGTCCAGCAAGAGCACCCAACGGTGGGTCGCGAGGTCGATGGCCGCCTGTTTCTGCGCGCTGTAGCCGGCGAACGGCTGCTCATGCACACGCGCGCCCTTGGCCGACGCGAGCTCGCGCGTGCCATCGGTGGAACCCGAATCGAGCACCACGATCTCGTCGGCGAACCGCACCGAGTCGAGGCAGGCACCGAGGGTGTCCACGTTGTTGAAGGTGGTCACCACCACCGACAGGGGTTCACGCGCCACGCGGCGTCTCCGCGTCGGGAAGGTCGGCATAGAGCGCCGCGCACCAGACCGACAGCAGCCACGCCGCGAGCAGGCCCCACCATGCCGAATAGAACGCCATGTGCGTGTTCAACGGAAAGAGGATCGCGAACAACGCCACGCCCGGCGGAAACGCGCGAGCACGCGCCGCCGGACCGGCAACCCACCCCTGGCGGACGGCGAAGACGACGGCGGCCAGCCACGCCAGCAGGCCGATCGTGCCTGTTTCGGTCGCCACCTCCAGCAGCACCTGGTGCGCATGGCAGGCACCCTCGCCCTCCCCGCATTTCTCCATGGTGAGGAAGTGGTCGCCGGGTGGCGCCACCGAGGGATAGGCCACGCGGAAGCCACGCACGCCTACGCCGTTGACCGGATGGGCGGCATAAAGGCGCAGCGCGGTGGTCCAGATGTCGAGACGGCCGGTCAGCGCGCTGTCCAGGCCGGCGCTGGTGCCGCTCAGGGCGGGAAGGGTGTGCGCGACCCGGTCGCGGAAGCGCGGCGACACCTGCCAGGCAAGCGCACCGACCAGGGCCAGGATCACTCCCGTCCCCGCGCAGGCAGCCGCGAAACGACGAAACGAGCCGGCCTCACGCCACAGGAACGCCAAGGCCACCAGGCCGTAACAGAGCCACGACGCCCGCGATCCGGACAGCAACACCGGCCCGAGTGCCAGGAGAAAGGCGACACCGAGGCCACGCCGCCCCCATCGTTCCCGAGCGGCCCACAGCAGGAAGGGCGCACACGCCGACAAGGCCGGGCCGAGCTTGAGATTGGTGGCACCGAAGATGCCCGACAGCCGTTCGGCATTGGACACGCCCGCGAGGCCATATCCGGTGAGCGCCTGCACCCAGGCGTCGATCACCCAGATCGCCACGACCGCGGCGGTCGCCATGTACAGCGCCCGCACCTTGGCCGGGCGACGCATCGCGAAGCAGGTGTAGATCCCCAGCGGCAGGAAGCGGAGGAGGCCGGCGACGGTGCCCCAGGTCTTGCCGGGCGCGACCGCGTCGACGGCGGAGACCAGCGCCGCGCCCGCGTAGGCGGCAAACAGCCACAGGAAAAGCCTCGCGCCCGGATGATGCGCCAGCGAACGGGGCTCGCGCACGAGCAGCAGCACCGCGCCGACCAGACACAGGAACACGCCCAGTTCGGCGCTGCGGCCGAACGGCAGCAGCGCCGGCACGAGCCAGATGGGCAGCAGCGGCGAAGCCAGACCGGCGCGGAGCCGGGTCGACAGCGCGGTACTCACGCGACCGGCACGCCTTCCACCACGTCGCCGTAGAGGGACAGGGTGGCCGACTGCATGTCGACGAGGCGGTAACTGCGCGGCGGCGGGATGGGCGGCGCGAAGCGAAGCAGTTCGGCGGCCCGCTCGACCAGCTTCTCGCGATCGCCCGGCGGCACCCGGCCGGCGGGATAAAGCTCGGCCAGCAGTTCGCCGACGCCGCCATGGGCATAGCCAAGCACCGGACGGCACAGCGCCAGCGCCTCGACCACGGTGCGACCGAACGACTCGGGCCGGTTGGACAACTGCAGCACCAGGGCGGACAGGGCGTAGACATCGCGGACGTCCGCGCGCGCCGGCGAGATCACCACTTTGTCCTCGAGACCGCGCGCCCGGACGAGCTGGCGCAGCTCCTCGACGTAGGCCTCGCGCCCCGGTTCGTCGGCACCGAGCAGGATCAGGCGGGCGTCGATGGCGCGCTGGGCGAGGTCACCGATCAGTTCGATGGCGTCGGCATGGCCTTTCAGGCGGGTGCCGCGCCCGGGCAGAGTCAGCAGCGGCGCGCCGGCCAGCTGCGGATATTGCTCAAAGAAGGCGCGCGTCCACGCGTCGTCGGGGCGGTAACCGTAGGGAAACGCCTCGGTATCGATCCCCCGGGGGATCACCGAGATGCGCGCGGCTTCGATGTCGTCCGGGTAGTGGCGCAGCACGTAGTCGCGCAGCGTCTGGGAGACCACGATGACGCGCTCGCCACGCAGCAGGATGGCGCTGTAGCGCCCCGGGGTGTTGAGGCCATGCACGGTGGTGACGAAGTGCGGGCGGGGTTTCAGGCCCCGCAGCGCCCACCAGCCGATCCAGCCCGGCAGGCGCGAACGCGCGTGGACGATGTCGGGCCGGAGGTCGCGCAACACGCGACGCAGCTTGCCCACCGTGAACAGCGTCGACAGCGCCTTGCGACCGATCGGCAGGGTCACGTGCCGACTGCCTTCGGCCTCCAGCTGCGCCACGAGACGTCCGCCTGCCGAGACCACGACCGAACGGTGCCCCGCCTGGACCAGGGCCCGGGCGATCTCGAGCGTCGAGCGCTCGGCGCCGCCCGAGTGAAGGGCTGGCACCAGTTGCACGACGGTCATCGTCCGGTTCGCAAAGACGGTGGCCATGGGTGATCCGAGGAGGGGTTGAGCAGAAAGGCAAGCAGGAAACGTGCCTGCCCGGGGGCGCCGTCAGTCTTTCAGGACGTAGGTGGCCCCGCAGTACGAGCATTTCGAGGTGCCGCCGTCGTCTTCGATCGGCAGGTAGACCTTCGGATGCGAGTTCCAGAGGTACATGCCGGGCATCGGGCAGGACAGCGGCAGGTCGGCGCGCGTCACATCGTAACGATTTTCGGCATTCGCCGGGATCAGCGGCGCGGCAGCGGGGTTGGGGCGCATGGGGAAACTCCGGCGATGCGATGGATCAGAAAAGGCGATGGTAACAAGAAGCGCCCCCGGACATCGCCCTGTCTACGCGCCGCCCGAGGCACCGCATGCCCCGCCCATGCACCCTCGTTCCCCCTGCCCTTTTTCAAAGGAAAGGCCCGCGCCGTCGCCGGCGCGGGCCCACCCAAGCCGCCCAGGCGCGCGACTTACTTCTTCTCGGCGTGACCTTCGGTGGTGATGCGCACCTTGATCTCGTCGGAGACGTTCGGCACGTAGGCACCGACGCCGAAGTCCGAGCGCTTGAGGGTGGCCGTGGCGTCGAAGCCGACCGCCGGCACCTTCAGCATCGGGTGGTCGCCGACCTTGTTGACGGTGACGTCGAGGGTGACCGGCTTGGTGACGCCGTGGACGGTGAGGTCACCGGTGACCTTGAGCTTGCCCTTGCCCGCGGCGGACACCTTGGTGCTCTTGAAGGTGATGTTCGGGTACTTGGTGGCATCGAGGAAATCGGCCGACTTCAGGTGCTCGTCGAGCTTGGGCACGAAGGTGTCCAGGCCGGACAGCGGCAGCGTGACGTCGACGCTCGACTTGCTTGGATCTTTCTCGTCGTAGACCAGCGTGCCCTGCACGTTGTTGAGGTCGGCCGACGGGTTGGAGAAGCCGAAGTGGTTCCAGCTGAACAGCACCATCGTGTGGGTCGGGTCGAGCTGATAGGTGGCCGGGGCGGCGACGGCGGTGCCGGCGGTGGCGAGCAGGCCCGCGAGGGCGAGGTAACGGAGGGCGCGCATGGTGTGTCTCCAGCGGTGAGGGTGGGTACTGCGTTGGCAGCGGGACCGGACGGTCGCCGCGGGAAATCAGAGGATGGCGGCCGCCTCGTCGAAATCCAGGCGAGGGTTGCGGGGATGCAGGCCGCGCTCGGCATCGCCGTAGCCGAGGTTGATCAGGAAGTTCGAGCGGATCTGCGTGCCGGCGAAGAACTCCGCATCCAGGCCCGCCTGGTCATAGCCGGACATCGGGCCGCAGTCGAGGCCGAGCGCGCGGGCCGCGAGCATCAGGTAGGCGCCCTGGAGCGAGCTGTTGCGAAAGCCGGTCGCCTGCACCAGCGGGTCGTTGCCGACGAACCAGCTGCGCGCGTCGGCATGCGGGAACAGCTTGGGCAGCTTCTCGTAGAAAGCGAAGTCCGTCGCGACGATGGCGGTGACCGGGGCGGCCATGGTCTTCTCCAGGTTGCCTTCGGACAGGAACGGCTTGAGGCGCTCCTTGGCATCCTTCGACTTGATGAAACGCACTCGCATGGGCGAAGCGTTGGCCGAGGTGGGGGCCATCTTCGCTAGGTCGTAGATCCGCCGCAGCTGCTCGTCGGTCACTTCTTTGTCCTGCCACGCGTTGAACGTGCGGGCGGTGAGGAAGATCTGATCAAGCGAAGCATCGGGCAGCGGAGCGCTCATGGGAATCCTTGTACGGTGGACGTGGCCGGGTGTGACCGGATTGTAGAATCTACCCGTAGCCGGTGGATCGGCCAATCGACGAACGAGGAACGAACTGTGCCGAATTCGACAACAATCGCTTCCCGCGGACGCCCGTGAGCGGCCGTGCCACGCCCTCGTGCTGGGTGCTGACCGATGGCGCGGCCGGCAATCGCCGCCAGGCGCTCGCCCTGGCCGAGGCCCTGACACCGTCGATCCGAGAGGTCGTGGTCGAACTGCGTCCGCCGTGGTCATGGGTCGCGCCGCGCCTGCTGGCGGGGGGCCAACGGGCGCTCGGCGGCCGTGACGACAGCCTGCTGCCCCCCTGGCCCACGCTGGCGATCGGTTGTGGGCGCGCGGCCGCCTGGGCCACGCGCCAGCTTCGCCGCTGGTCCGGCGGGCGGACGCTCGCCGTGCAGATCCTGGACCCGCGCATCGACACCCGCCACTGGGATCTCGTGATCGCGCCCCGGCACGACGGACTCGTCGGCCCCAACGTGCTCACGCCGTTGGGCTCGCTCCATCCGATCGACGGCGCCTGGCTTGCCGACGCACGTGCCGGTTTTGCGGGTTTCGCCGAACTGCCCTCGCCCCGGCTGGGTGTGTTGATCGGCGGCGACATGCACGGGCGACCGGTAGACGCCGCCGCCACCGCCGGCTTCCTCGAGGCGGTCAAAGCACGCCACGCGCACGACGGCGGGTCGGTGCTGGCGGTGACCTCACGGCGCACCCCGGCCGATCATTGGCCGATGATTCGCGCGGCGTTCGCCGGCGTGCCGGGCTTCGTGTGGACGTCGTCCGCCGACGGGGCCAACCCCTACCCGGGCATACTCGGCTGGGCCGATCGGCTCGCGGTGACACCCGACTCGGTCAATATGCTGTCCGAGGCGTGCGCCACGGGGCGCCCGGTGCATACGCATCTGGACCACGCCCTGCCGGCGAAGCTGGCGCGCTTCCACGCCGAACTACGTGCGACACGACGGCTGCACGACATGGACGCGATCACGCCGGAGCAGCAGGAGCCGCTGCGCGAGGCGGTGGCCATCGCGGAAAAGGTGCGGATGCACCTGGGACTGGGCAGTTAAGCGCGCTGGGTCTGCGCACCGTGGCGGCAACGGTCTCCCTCGCTCCCTCCAGGCCTGAGGGTTCGCGCGCAGGGCGCGCTCCTGCACCCGGGTCGTGGGGCTCACGCGTCGACGTAGCGTGCGGCGTCGCCGACCCATCGCGCGATCAGTCGCTCGCAACGCGCGGGGTGGTCGCGCATCATCGCCTCGGCGACGCGCTGCACTTCAGGCATCAGGTGGCCATCGCGCGCAAGGTCGGCGATGCGGAACTGCAGCTGCCCCGTCTGCCGCGTGCCCAGTACTTCGCCCGGCCCCCGTAGTTCGAGGTCTTTCTCCGCGATGCGAAACCCGTCGTTGGTCTGGCGCATCACCTGGAGGCGCTCTTTGGCCAATCGCGACAGCGGCGTCTGGTAAAGCAGCACGCACGTGGACGCGATCGAACCGCGACCCACGCGGCCGCGCAACTGATGCAACTGGGCCAGACCCAGGCGCTCGCTGTTCTCGATGACCATCAGGCTGGCGTTGGGCACGTCGACCCCCACCTCGATGACGGTCGTGGCGACCAGCACGGCCAGCTCACCCTGCTTGAACGCGTCCATCACCGACTGCTTTTCCTTCGGTTTCATCCGCCCGTGGATGAGCCCGACGGCGAGATCGGGAAGGCCCGCAGTGAGTTCGGCATGCGCCACCTCGGCGGCCTGGGCATTGAGCTGCTCGGATTCCTCGATGAGGGTGCACACCCAGTAGACCTGTCGTCCTTCCATGCAGGCCGCATGGATGCGCTCCATGACGTCGTAGCGCCGCTCGCTGGAAATGGCCACGGTCTGCACCGGCGTGCGCCCCGGGGGCAGCTCGTCGATGGACGAGACGTCCAGGTCGGCGTAGGCGCTCATGGCGAGCGTGCGCGGGATCGGCGTGGCGGTGAGCACCAACTGGTGCGGAATGCTGTCGCCCTCCGCGCCCTTGTCGCGCAGCGCGAGCCGCTGATGCACGCCGAAGCGATGTTGCTCGTCGACGATGACGAGGCCGAGCCTCGCGAAGGCGACGCCCTCCTGCATGAGCGCGTGCGTGCCGACCACCACGTGCGCGGCACCGTCGGCCACGCGCGCCAGCGCACTCTTGCGCGCCCTGCCCTGCACCTTGCCCGCCAGCCACTCCACGTCGAGACCGAGCGGTTCGAGCCATGCGCGGAAATTGCGCAGGTGCTGTTCCGCCAGCAGCTCCGTGGGCGCCATCAGGGCGACCTGGTAGCCACTTTCGACGGCGGCCACGGCCGCCAGCGCCGCGACCACGGTCTTGCCGCTACCGACGTCACCCTGCACGAGGCGCAACATGGGATGCGCTCGCGCGACGTCGCGCGCCACCTCCGCCGACACGCGCGCCTGCGCTTTGGTCAACGCGAAGGGCAGCGAGCCGAGCAATCGCTCACGCAGCGTGCCGGCGCTCTTCAGCACCGGCGCGCTGCGTTTCTTCACCGCCGCGCGCATGCGCCGCAGAGTGAGGTGCTGGGTGAGCAATTCTTCGAAAGCCAGCCGCTGCTGTGCCGGATGACGCCCTTGCTCAAGCTGGCGCAGGTCGACGTCCGGGGGCGGGCGATGCACGTAAAGCAAGGCGTCTCGCAACGACGCCAGCCCGAGCGGCCGCCCGACGTCGTCGGGAATGAGCTCCAGCCGGTCGTCGACGGGAAGATGGGCGAGCGCCCGGGCGATCACGGAAGCGAGCCGCCGGGGGCCCAGTCCTTCGGTGGTGGGATAGACCGGCGTGAGCCGCTCCTCGACCACCAGCGGCACGTCGCCCTCCACCCGCTGGTACTGCGGGTGGACCATCTCCAGGCCCTGCGGTCCCTGGCGCACCTCGCCGAAGCAGAGCAGGCGCGTGCCCTTCTGCAACTGGTCGACCTGCGCCTTGCGGAAATGAAAAAAGCGCAGCAACAGCGCGCGCCCGGCCTCGTCGCCGACGATGACCTTCAGCTGCGGTCGAAAGCGGAATCCGCGCTCGACGAACTCCACCACGCCTTCGACCTGGGCGCGATCGCCCGGACGCAGGTCGCCGATGGCGACGACGGTCGTACGATCCTCATAGCGCAGCGGAAGGTGGAACCAGAGATCCTGCACCTCGCGCAGCCCGAGTTTCGCCAACGTCTGGGCGAGCGCCGGCCCAACGCCGCCGAGCGTGGTCAGCGACGCGCGGCCCGGATCGACCGGGGCGACGGAGGAAACGCTCGCGCGCGATGCCACGGGCGAAACGGGCGCCTTACGGCAGCACGAGGATCGCGTCCACCTCGACCTGGGCACCCTTGGGCAGCGCCGAGACCTCGATGGTGGAGCGCGCCGGGTACGGTGGCTGGAAATACTCCGCCATCACCGCGTTGACGGCGGCGAAGTGGCCGAGGTCGGTGACGTAGATGCCGACGCGGACGATGTCCGCGAGCTTGCCGCCGGCGGCGTCGGCGACGGCCACGAGGTTGTCGAACACACGACGCGTCTGCGCGGTGATGTCACCGTCGACCAGGTCGCCCGTGGCAGGATCGAGCGGTATCTGCCCGGAGAAATACACGCTGTTGCCGGCGCGCACGGCCTGCGAATACGGTCCGATGGCCGACGGGGCCTTGTCGGTGGCGATGGTGCTGCGGGTCACGGGCGATTCCTCGCGAAAGGGGATCGGCAGAGTCTAGCCGGGACGCGCGCCCGGTTGTAGGAGCGCGCCCCGCACGCGACCGCACGGAGCGCGACAGCGGCTACAGCGGATGTCGGTAGACGCCGCTCACCACGCCCGTGCGACGCACGCGGCGCATCACGTCGGCCAGGTGCTTGCGCCCCTTCACTTCGATCGCGAAAAGCAACGTGGCCGCCGTACTGTCGCGTTCGATGTACTCGACGTTCTCGATGTTCGAGCCGGCATCGGCGATGGCGGCCGCCACCGTGGCGAGCACGCCCGGCCGATTGAGCACTTCGATGCGCAGTTCGGCGCGGTAGTCGCCGCTGACGTCGCGATCCCACTCGATGGCGACGATCCGCTCGGGCGTCTTGCGGAACTCGCCGACATTGGGGCATTCGACGCGATGGACGACAATGCCCTTGCCCGACGAGAGGAAACCGATGATCTCGTCGCCCGGCAACGGATGGCAGCAATTGCCGAAGCTCAGGACCCCGCGTTCGGCACCGCTGATGCGGATCTTCTCAACGATGTGTTCGTTCAGCGCCGCCGGCTGACGTTCGTCATCCGGCCCGAGCAGGGCCACGAGTTGACCCGCGACCTGGTCGGCGAAACGGTTGCCCAGCGCGATCTCGGCGAGCAGTTCTTCCAGGCGCTTGAGCTTGGCCTCGTCGAGGAAACGATCGAGGGTGGCCGCGGGCACCGCATCGAGGCTCAGGCCACGCGCGTCGAGGGCACGGTCGAGCATGCGGTGCCCGAAGTCGACGGCATCCTCGTGCTGGAGATGCTTGAGGTATTGCCGGATCGCCGTGCGCGCCTTGCCGGTCACCACCGCTTCGAGCCACGCCGGGTTGGGCACGGCCGACGGGGCGGTGATGACTTCCACCACCTGGCCCGAAACCAGGCGCGTGCGCAGGGGCACCAGCTTCTTGTCGACGCGGGCCGCTACGGCGTGGTCACCCACGTCGGTGTGCACCGCGTAGGCGAAATCGAGCGCGGTGGCGTTGCGGGGCAGCGAGAAGATGTCCCCGCGCGGCGTGAAGAGATAGACCTCGTCGGGAAAGAGGTCGATCTTCACGTTTTCGAGGAACTCCGACGCCGAGGGCGTGTGCGCCTGGCTGTCCGCCAGCGCCGACAACCACTCGCGCGCGCGCAGCTGCGCGCTGTTGGCCGGACCGGAGTCGGTCTTGTAGGCCCAGTGCGCGGCGACGCCGCGCTCGGCCACCGATTCCATTTCGGACGTGCGGATCTGGATCTCGATCGGCGCGCCGAAGGGGCCGAGCAGCACGGTGTGCAACGACTGGTAGCCGTTGCCCTTCGGGATCGCGATGAAATCCTTGAAGCGCCCGTCCACCGGCTTGTAGAGACCATGCACGGCGCCCAGCGCCTGGTAACAGTGCATCGCCGAGTCGGTGATCACGCGGAAACCGTACACATCCATCAGCTGCGCGAACGACTTGTGCTCGTTGCGCATCTTCGAATAGATGCTCCACGGTGACTTGATCCGGCTGACCGCCCGGCCGGGAATCTTCTCCGCGGCGAGACGGCCCTCGAGCGCCATCTCGATCTTGCCCATCGCCTCGCGGCGATTGCCCAGCGCGGCGCGGATACGCTCGGCGATGATGCGGTGGCGATCGGGATACAGGGCCCGGAAGCCGAGATCCTGCAGCTCGGCCTTAAACTTGTTCATGCCCAGCCGCTGCGCGATGGGCGCGTAGATCTCGAGCGTCTCGCGCGCGATGCGCCGACGGGACGCCGACTCCTTCGCGCCAAGCGTGCGCATGTTGTGCAGGCGGTCGGAGAGCTTGATGAGAATGACGCGCAGGTCGCGGGCCATCGCGAGGAGCATCTTGCGGAAGCTTTCCGCATCGGCCTCGGCGCGGCTGGAGAACCGCATCTTGTCGAGCTTGGTTACCCCGTCGACGAGTTCCGCCACCGTCTCGCCGAACTCCCCTGCCAGCTCGTCGCGACTGAGCCGGGTGTCTTCGAGGGTGTCGTGCAGGATCGCCGCGATGATGGTCTCGGCGTCGAGGCCGAGTTCGGCCAGCACCTGGGCCACCGCCACCGGATGGGTGATGTAGGGCTCGCCGGACTTGCGGGTCTGGCCTTCGTGCGCGGCGGCGCCGACGAGGAAGGCGCGCCGGATACGGCGGACCTGCTCCGGCGGCAGGTAGACGCCCACGCGATCTTCCAGCGCCTGCACATAGGGCGGCACGGGGGTGTCGTCGGCGACGTCGGTGAGTTTTTTTTCAGGAATGACGTTCATGGGAGAACCCTCGCGCCCTCAGGCGTCGAAGCCTCCCGCGCGCGGCGGGACCCGCCGCGCCTCAGCGTGCGCAGGATACGGATGACGGCAGGGTCGACAGCGACCCGGCGTCATCAGTCATCTCCGCCCTTCGAGAGGTCGTCGTCCACTTCGGTGGCGGCCCACTCGAGGGCTTCGCGCTCGGCGCGCTCGCGGGCGGCGCGGTCGATCTCGTCGATCATCTCGTCGTTGACGCGGCGATCGGCGATCTCGCGCAGGGCGAGCACGGTCGGCTTGTCGTTGTGCGGATCGAGCGTGGGCTCGGCACCCTTCGACAGCTGGCGGGCGCGCTTGGTCGCCATGAGCACGAGCTCAAAGCGATTGTCGACTACCTCGAGGCAGTCTTCGACGGTAATACGGGCCATTTCAAATCCTTGACGATAAAGATACTTCTGACCGTGCAGTTTACTGGCCTGCCCGGTTGGCTGGCAATCCGGGGTAGGGGTATCATGCCCGGTTCCGGCCAGACTGCGCCCTGCCGGGTGCAAATAATAAAACCAAACGGTACACTAAGTACTGCTCACCCGAAGCGACCCCCATGCCCCGCAGATTCCTCACCCGGTTCGTTCGCCCCGCGGTCGGCCTGATCGCCGTCGGCCTCCTGGCCGCGTGCCAGATCGCCCCGCCGCGCACCGACGACCCGAACGAGCACCTCAACCGCAAGGTCTACGCCTTCAACGACAAGCTCGACAAGGCGGCGATCCGCCCGGTCGCGGTGGCGTACCGAAAGGTGACCAGCCCGGGCGTGCGCACGGCGGTCAGCGACTTCTACACCAACATCCGCCTGCCGATCACGGTGGCGAACGACCTGCTCCAGGCGCGTCCGAAGGATGCCGTGGTCACCACCGGCCGATTCATCGTGAACCTCACGATCGGTTTCCTGGGCTTCAAGGACCCGGCCAGCCTGCTCGGCATGCCGATCCACGAGAACGACTTCGGCATCACCCTGGCCCGCTGGGGCGTGCCCGAAGGCGACTACCTCGTGCTGCCCTTCGTCGGACCGACCACCGTGCGCGACGTCTGGCGCCTGCCCGTCGACGGCTACTTTTTCGATCCGCTCAGCATCTATGCGCGCAACCACGACTTCAAGGACGGCCAGTACTACCTGCCGCAGGTGCTTTACCTCGTGACGCTGCGGGCCCGCGCCATCGACGCGGAGAGTTTCCTGGCGTCGGCGTACGACCCGTATGTCTTCATGCGTGACGCCTACCGCCAGCAGCGCCTCTACCAGATCTATGACGGCAACCCGCCGGCCGACGTGATCGAGCGCATGCAGGGTATCTCGGGCGGCAGTGGGGCGGACTTCAACCCCGAAGAACTGCTCGACGAACAGCACAAGTGGGAAAAGCAGAACGGCCAGAAGCCGCTGTGACAAAAAGGGCCCCGCGGGGCCCTTTTTCTTGGGGCGAACCCCACTTTCCTGATCCTGTCGGCGCCCCGGCGGCACGACATCGCTCATGGCTTCCCTTGCCTCGGGCAGCCTGAGGACTCGCGCGCAGGGCACGCTCCCTACCGGGAAAGCCGACGGTTCGGCATCGAAGGGGTGGGAGCCGACTGTGTCGGCGATCCGGCGGCAGCCGGCCCGGTGCGAGGGACGCGGGAGCATCGCACTGTCGAGTTAGCGGCCTCACTTGGCCGAGCCGCCTTGAGGGTTCGCGCATACGATCCGCTCCCACCGGGGCAGGGCTTCTTTCGTTTTAGCTATCCGAAGGATTCGCCCGCATAAAAAAGGGCCCGAGGGCCCTTTCGTTTCGGCAGCTCAGAACGCTCAGAGCAGACTATCGACGCCGGAGACGCGCGCCAGCGCCTGAAGACCGGCGGGGGCATGGGCCACGGTTACGTCGCGCCCTTTGGCACGACCGTGCGCCAGCAACGCCAGCACGGTGGCGAGCCCGGCGCTGTCGGCCTGGGTGACACCGGCCAGATCGAGTACGTGTTGCGCACCGCGATCCAGCTCGTTACGACCGGCATCCAACGCACGCGACGCCGTGTCGAAGGTGAGCGCACCGGATACCGCGAGGGTATCCGGTGCGGGAGTGCTCAGCTGGAAGGCCGGCTGGCTCACTTCTTGGCGCCCGTATCCTGCTTCATCTCGTCGATGGCGGCGGCGCCCTTCTGCTCGAGATCGGCGGTGAGCTTGTCGAGGCCCTCCTTCTTGATCTCGGCGTCGACCTGGTTACGGTAGTTGGTGATGTAGGAAATGCCTTCGATGATCACATCGTAGGCCTTCCAATCGCCGCTCTTGCTCTGGCGGAACGCGTAATCCACCGACACCGACTTGCCGTCGTCAAGCATGACCTGCGTACGCACCACGGTACGTGTCTTGTTGAGGTCGCCCGTGAACGGCATAACTTTCACGCGACCACGCGTGTAGTTGAGCAGACCTTCGGCGTAGCGATGCGTGATGGAGTTGTAGAACGCCTTCGCGAAGCGCTCGCGCTGCTGCGGCGACGCTTCGCGGGCGTGCTGGCCCAGCACCAGGATGGACGCGTAGTCGATGTCGAAGTGCGGCAGGAAGGTGTCGTCGATAACCGCGATCAGCTTCTCCTTGTCGTTTTTCAGCTCCTGCTGGTGTCCTTCGATCGCCTTGGCCAGGTCATCGGAGATGGTCTGCACGATCTGCTGGGGCGACTGGCCCTGGGTCGCCGCGGCGGGCGCGGCGTCCTGGGCGAAAACGGGAGCAGCGATCACCGCACCCAGGGAAAGCGCGATGGTGAAAGAAAGCTGGCGCAGCATGAGGTCTCCTGATCCGGGCTTATTTCTTGCCGGCGTTGTCGGGCTGGGTGCCGCCTTGGGCGCCACCGTTCTTGTTGTCGCTCGGCGAACCGTTCACCAGGAACTTACCGATCAGGTCTTCCAGCTGCAGCGCGGACTGCGTGAGTACGAACTGGTCGCCTTCGGACAGGTATTCCGGGGACCCGCCAGGCTGGATGGCAACATACTGGCTGCCGATCAAACCGCTAGTGAACACCGCGGCCGAGGAATCATTCGGGATCTGGGAGTAGCGCTTGTCGATGGCAAGGGTGACCGTGGCCTGTACCGCACCGGGCTTGACCACCACCGACTCGACGCTGCCGATCGGCACGCCGGCCATCTTCACCGCGGCGCCGGCCTGGAGGCCACCGATGTTGGTGAAATCACCGCTCACGTGATAGGTGCCGCCCAGGCGATCCGGGGCGCTGCCGCCGCCGAAGAACTTGCCGATCATCTCTTCGAGCTGCTGCGCCGGACGCGTCAGGCCGATCTCGCCGCCGGCCTTCACCGGCGTCTTCGACTGGCCGAACTGGATGCCGACGTATTGATCGCCGAGCAGGCCGCTCGTGTAGATCGTGGCCACGGAATCCTGCGGGATGTCCTTGTGGCTCTCGTCGATGGCGAGCGTGACCCTGGCTTCTTCCTTGCCCGGCACGAGGTCGATGGATTCGACCGAACCGACGCGCACGCCGGCGACCTTCACCGGGGCACGCACCTTGAGCTGGCCCACGTTGGCGAAGCGGGTGGTCACGTCATAGGTGTCGCCCCGCGTGGTGTTGGCCACCGAGGTGGTCTGGGTGGCCAGGTAAGCGAGGGCGGCGAAGCCCAGCACGATGAAAAGGCCGGTGCCGACGGCATAGGAACGTCTCTGGGTCACGGCACGATCCTCGTGTGGAATGCGGAAAGGGAAGAAGTCATGGCGTCCTCAGATCAGGAACGAGGTAAGGACAAAGTCGAGCGCCAGGATGGCGATGGAGGACGCCACCACCGTGCGCGTGGTCGCGTAGGCGACGCCTTCGCTGGTGGGGGGCGTGGTGTAGCCCTGGAACACGGCGATGAGCGACACAACGATGCCGAAGGCGATCGACTTCAGCAGCACGCCGTCGATGATGTCTTTGTGGACATCGACCGCGGCGGTCATGTTGGACCAGAACGTGCCGTTGTCGATGCCCAGCCAGGTCACGCCCACGAGGTGGCCGCCGAACACGCCCATCGCGCAGAACACGATCGCGAGCAGCGGCAAGGCGACGACACCCGCAAGAAAACGCGGCGCGGCCACGTAAGCGACCGGGTCGACGGCCATCATTTCCATGGCATCGAGCTGGTCGGTGGCGCGCATCAGGCCGATCTCGGCGGTAACCGAGGTGCCCGCACGGCCGGCGAACAGCAACGCGGTGACCACCGGGCCCAGTTCGCGGTAGATCGCGATGGCCACCACGGTGCCCGTGGCCGAGGTGCCGCCGAAGATCGACAGCACGTCGTAGAGCTGCAGGCCCAGCACCATGCCCACGAACAGGCCGCAGGTCATGACGATGGTCAGGCTCATCGCACCGACGAACCAGATCTGGCGGATCGTCTCGCGGCCGTGGCGCATGCTGCGCGGGATGGCACGCAGCAACGTGACGAGGAACAGGCCACAGGCGCCGATCTGCGCGAGGCTGCGGGTGACGACGTTGTCGTCCCGGGTGGTCATGCCTTGCCTCCGGGAAAGCCCAGCGCGGTGGCGTAGTCGCCCGCGGGGTATTGGAAGGGAACGGGGCCGTCGGCCTGGCCGCCGAAGAACTGCGCCGTCCACGGCGAGCCATCGGTGGCGAGGGTGTCGGGCGAGCCCTGGGCCACCACCTTGCCGTTGGCGATGAGGTAGACGTGGTCGGCCACTTTCTGCACCGCCGCCAGTTCATGGGCCACTAGCACGCTGGTGATGCCGAGCGTCTCGTTGAGCGTGCGGATGAGCAGCAGCACCTGATTGAGCGCGATCGGGTCGAGGCCGACGAAGGGCTCGTCATAGAGGATCAGCGCCGGGTCGAAGACGATCGCCCGTGCCAGCGCCACGCGCCGGGCCATGCCGCCGGAGAGTTCCGTCGGCATCAGCCGCGCCGCGCCGCGCAGGCCCACGGCCTGCAACTTGTTGAGCACGATGTTGCGGATGAGCTCCTCCGGCAACCGGGTGTGCTGGCGCAGGGGGAAGGCGACGTTCTCGAAGACGTCGAAATCAGTAAGCAACGCGGAGTTCTGGAACAGGTAGCCGATGCGCTCGCGCAGCGCGAACAGCCGCTCGCGCGACAGCGCCGGCACGTTTTCGCCGTCGACCTCCACGCTGCCCGCATCGCCGCGCATCTGCCCGGTGATGTGCTTGAGCAGGGTCGTCTTGCCCGTGCCGCTGGGGCCCATGATGGCCGTGACCTTGCCGCGCGGGATGTCGAGGTCGAGCGAGTCGAAGATGGTCTTGCCGTTGAGGACCGTGGTCAGTCCGCGCACGCGGACGATGGCGTCGTCGGTCATGGGGCGATCAGCTCCTGGATCAGCTCGTGGTGACGCAGGGCCTCGAGGGGCGCGCGCAGGCGCACGGCCCGGACGATCGCCTGGAGGTCGGCGAGGGCATCCTCGAAGCGGTCGTTGACGATGATGTAGTCGAATTCATGCGCATGGGCGATTTCCTCGCGCGAATTGAACAGGCGGCGTTCGATGACGTCGGGCGCATCGGAATTGCGACCGCGCAGGCGGCGTTCGAGTTCCGTGCGCGACGGCGGCAGGATGAATACGCTGACGCAGTCGGGCTTGCCCTGGCGCACCTGGCGCGCGCCCTGCCAGTCGATCTCCAGCAACACGTCGGCGCCCGCGACGAGTTTTTCCTCGACCACCGTGCGCGAGGTGCCGTAGAGGTTGCCGTGCACCTCGGCGTGCTCGAGGAAGATGCCCTCGGCGATTTCGTTCTCGAAGTCGGGCCGTTCCACGAAGAAGTAGTGCCGGCCGTATTGCTCGCCCGGCCGGGGCGGCCGTGTGGTGTGCGAGATGGACAGCGAGATCTGCGGCTCGCGCTCGAGCAGGGCGTTGACCAGCGTCGACTTACCCGCGCCCGACGGCGCGGCGACCACGAAAAGGGTGCCCGGCGTCATCCGCGGTGGTCTCGGTGGAGGGTCATGGCAGTTTCGCGCGCAAAACGGAATTGTAGCCGATTCGCCCGGCTAGAACTTTACGCCGCCCGACGAGTACAGCATGCCGAAGACCGTAAGGAGCATCAGCAGGCCCAGCACGAACGGAATGCAGCCGAGTATCCAGAACACTACCTTCGGTGCCGAAGGCTGGGTCTGGCCGGTCTGGCGCCACTGCGCGATCCAGGTGAGTTGGCCCTGGAAATAGAGCATGGTGAAGAAGAACAACGTAACGCCGCCGATCTGCGGCACGAGGCCGTAGCGGGGCAATTCGCGGCGCAGCGACCCGGCCATGCTGAAATACGCCAGCACCATGAAGGCGAACTGGAGCAGGCTGAGGGTGGTGCCCAGCGACATCATCGGGCCCCACATGACCGCATCCGTGTTGCCGGCGAACGCGCCGGCGATGCCCGACGCCAGGGCGACCGCCCAATACGCGAGGGTCGCCACCAGCGCCGCGACGAGCCAGGGGATCGCCTTGCTCCGCGGATCGACCCGCCGCACCCATGCCGCCTGGATGAAGGGCCAGACGATGCCGAACACGCCAAGAGTGAGAAAACACAGCACCAGCACCAGGAACCAGTGCATCGACGGCGGTTCGGGGAGGCTCGCGCGGGCCGGATCGATCGCCGGGCGCAGGTCGGGTGGGCCCGGCGGCAACGGCGGCCGGGCTGGCGTGGGCGCTTCGACGCCAAGCAGTTCGCCCAGCGGACGCCACGCCGGCATGCCTTCGCACCAGGCCAAGGTGGTGTAGGTCACCTGCCCCGCCGCGACCCATTGCCTCACGAGGGATTCCGCATAAGGCCCGAACTCCTGCCCTTCGCGTCCCAGCCAGATCTGCCGTTCCTCGGTCATCGCCTCGCCCTTCGCCTTTCGTGGTGGCCGAGTATGCCCAAGCCGACGGCTTCATGACACGGCCCATCGCCCCCGCTACCCGCGTGCGCGCAGCGAAGGCGCGTTCCGCAGCGAAGCCCGGCGCGGGGTGGCAACACCGCCAGCGGTACGCTGGCCGTGCACAGGCGCGGAACGGCGCGCGAGCGCCTTCAACGGCGTTTCGCCGATGCGCCGCCGAGCGGGCCGTCGCCCCCGTGCGACGTGCCCCTCGCCGACGCCGGTTACTGGCGGATCACCCACATGGGCGGTTGCGCAGCCGCGCGCCGCGCGGGTCCGAAGACGGCGACGAGGCCGATCGCCCAGAGCAACAGCGCGCCGATGCCGAGCCATGACAACGGCAACCGGGGCACCTCGTAGCGCTCGCCCAGCCAGTGGTTGAGCCACATCGCCACGCACGTACCGATCGCCAGGCCCAGGCCCACCACGAGCATGTTCTCCGCGAGGAAATACGTGAGGATGGAGCGCCGGGTCGCACCCAGCGCACGGCGGACGCCGATGTGGCGGCGCCGCTGGTGCACCCAGTAGCTCGACAGGCCCAGGATGCCCAGCGCGGTCACCAGCAGAAGGCTGCCCACGACCGTGACCAGCAACCAGACCATGGCCCGGTCGTCGTGGAAATAGCGGTGCACCGTATCGACGAACGCCTCGCGGTCGGTGACGATCCGGTCGGCATCCTGCGCGATGAGGGCGGCGGACAGCGTGCGCAGCACCTCGTCGCGGTGCGTGGGATCGACACGCAGGGCATAGGGCCCGGCCACCGTGCGGACAGGCAGGAACAGCACGTCGTGGTCGTTCGTGCCGCCGGAAATCGCCGAGCGCGCCACGTCGGCCACGACACCCACCACCAGCGCGCCCTGGGAGGATCCTGCGCCGATATAGACCCGCTGCCCCAAGGCCGGCTGGCCGGGCCACAGGTGGGCGGCGAGCTGCCGGGTGACGATCGCCGTGGGCGGGGCGGGCGTGTCGTCGAACGGGGAATAGTCGACATATTCGTCGGCGTGGAAATCGCGCCCTTCCACCAGGCGCACGCCGAGGGTGCCCAGGAACGACGGCGTGCCGAGAAAGAGCGCCGCGCCGTTCACCGCCGGCTGGGCGTCGCCGGCGGTCACGCCCAGGTCGGCCGACCAGTCGTTGCCCATCAGCGGCAGCGTGTTCACCTGGGCCACGGCGGTAACGCCGGGCAGATGGCGCAAGGCGTCCAGGTCCGCGCGTGCACGCGCGTCGGCGCCGTCGCCGCGGCGCAGGCCGCTGCTCCGCGCCCAGACCAGCGCGTCGTCCTCGATGCCGGAGGACACGTGCAGCCGCTGCGCGTGCGAGGCGATGAGGAAGATCGCGTTGCAGACGATCGCACAGGTCAGGGCGACCTGGAGGGCGATGAGCGTGACGGCCGCCTTGTGGTGCCTGAGCGCGGCGATCATGGGCGGAAGGTTCATCGGGTGCCTCACTGGAGCTTGAGTACGTGGGCGGGCGCGATCGTGCACGCGCGCCAGGCCGGGAAGACACCTGCCAGGATGGTCAGCACCGTGGCCGCCAGCGGTGTCGCGATCAGCAGGCCGACGTCCAGCGACGCGAGGTGCGCATAGTCCGCCGGCTGGCTGCGGACCAGCCACAGGCCGGCCACGGCGAGCAGGATGCCGGCGGCACCGCCGCACGCGCCGACGAGGCCGGACTCGACGATCAACTGCGCGAAGATCGCCCGGCGCGGCGCACCGAGGGCGCGGCGCACGCCGTATTCCTCGCGACGGCGCTGGTACCTCACCAGCATCAGCGTCACGGTGTTGACCAGGCAGACCATCAGGAACCCGAGCGCAAGCAGGGTCTGCAGGCGCACATCGCCGGGCACGACGCGGTTGTAGGCCAGCCATTCGGGCAGGTTGCGCAGGCGCACGTTCGGCTCCCTCTCAAAGCGGCCCGCCGCTTTCTGTTCCAGCGAGTAGCGACGCAGGAAATCGAGGTAGTCGCGTCGTTCGCCCGCATCGCGCAGGCCCACCCATAACTGGGTCCACGTACACGTGGTGGTTTCCAGGTGGTCGAGGTCGGGGCTGCCCCAGCACGCGATGCTTCCCTCGGTGGGCAACGCGCGCTGCCGCGCGGTGCCCAACGGCACGAACACCTCGTCCGCGTGCCGGTACCCTCCCGGCGCCAGGTCGTAGAACTGCACCGACGGCTGCCATGTGTCCATGACGCCGACGATGCGCAGGCTCGTATCCTCCAGGCGCAGGCTCCGCCCCACGGGGTCGGCGTCGCCGAAGAGCCGGTCCGCCAGCGTGCGGCTGATGACCGCTACCGGCGCACGCATGTCGTCGTCTTCCCGGCTCCATGCGCCACCGTGGCGAAACGGCACGGAAAACAGATGGAAGAACGCTCCCGAGGTGTACCGCGCCTGCGCGTAGAAGGCCATGCCCTGGCCTTGTGGCGGTCGCACGGCCACTTTGCCGCCGACCATGAGCGCCTGCTCGATGTCCGGCCGGCTCCGCATCAGGTTCGTGGCGTCGATCCAGGTCAGCTGGCTCGGCGGCTCGGCGTCTTTCGTGCGAGCGGTGGCGCTCCGCGGTTCGACCTGCGGATAGAACAGTTCGCTGCTATGGCCGGGCACCGGGTCGCGCTGCATGACGTGCACGAGGGTGAGCATGGTCATGCTGGCGCCAATGCCCAGGCCGACGGCGAGCACCATGAAGGCAGTCACCACCGGCGTCCGGCGCAGGCTTCGCGCGGCCAGTTCAACGTAATAGACGAGCATCTTTCCCCCTTGGGCGACCCCACCGACGCGCGGCGAACCGTGCCGCGTTACGACAAGCGGCGGGAGATGGCGAAGAACACCAGGTTGGACGCGCCCACCGCGGCGAGCACGAGGGCGACGGAGGCCGGATCGATATGGTCCACGCCGCGCGCTCCGATGCCCGCGAAGGCCAGCGCCAGGGCCACGGCGACGATGCCCCAGTAGAGGCTGGCAAGACGGCGGTGCCGGTCCTCGCCCTCCATGAACGCGCGGAGCACCTCTTCGGACGGCGCAGCCCGCAGCACGCGGCGACGACTCCATGCGTCGACGAACGCCTTGACGATGAAGGCGAGACAAGCAAAAACGGCGATAGCGGTGAAATCCACTTGCATGGTCCATCCTCGGGTCGGTGTTGCCGAAGATAGATACGTGGTACCGCCGCGCGGTTGCATGCCGATGCCTTGCAACCGCGACGGGCCAGACGGTATCTATCGAAGGACGTGGGAGGAGCGACGTGGAAGACGACCGGATACTGGTAAAGGACATCCTGGAAGGACGCAGGGGCGCCATGGAGCGCTTCGTGCGCGCCCACCAGGAAACCTGCTGGCGTGTGCTCTATCGTCTCACCGGCGATCGTGAGGACGCCCGCGACCTGTGCCAGGAGGCCTTCCTGCGCGCGCACCGCGCGCTGCCGTCGTTCCGTTTCGACGCCAGCCTGAAGACCTGGACGACGCGCATCGCCTGGTCCGTCGGGCTTCGCCACCTGGAGAAACGGCGTATACCCCTCGACGCGTTCACCGACGTCGACGACGCGGCCGACCAGGCCGACGACGCCGAGGACATCGCCTCGGCGCTCGTGCGGGAGGAACGCCGCGCGCAGGTGCGTGCCGCGCTGTCCACGCTCGCGCCGGTACAGCGCACGCTGCTGGGCATGTACCATTTCGAGGACATGACCCTGCCCGACATCTCGCGGGTCACCGGGATGCCCGTCGGCACGATCAAGAGCCACCTCTTCCGCGGGCGCCTCGCGCTCCGCCAGCAGCTGATCCGTCATCCGGAGTGCACGCCATGACGCCCGACACCCGACCCGCCGAGCTTTCCGCCGACGCATGGGAACGCCAGGAAGCCGCGATGTCGCGCGGCGACGGCACCTATCGCCTGATCGCCGACGTGCTCGCCGAACCTCCGGCAAGCCACCTGGGCGCCGACTTCGCCCGGGAGATCGAGCGGCGTGCCTATGGCCTTCGCGCAAGGGACGTCTCCGAGCGCGCCGAGGCCACGCTCGCCTGCCTCGCCGTGGCGATACTGTGCGTGGTGGCGATTGGCCTGCTGATGTCGCCCGGTGCGCTCGCGGGGCTCAGGCCGATGACCGACGGCGGCTGGATGTTCGCCGTCGTCGGCGGGCTGGGCATCTCGGCGTTCGGCTGGCGGCTGCAACGCCCCATGCCTCACGCGTAGGCCGCCCGCAGGTCGTCGCGGAACGACGGCTGGCGCGCCACCGAAAGCAGGTAGGGCGAGAACGCATGGAAGCGGATGGTCCCGTCGTCCTCTACGTAACTGAGCACTTCGCCGATCCGGCTACGGAAGGTCGTCGACACCGATCCGGCCAGCTCGCGAAATGCCGCTTCGTCGATGGACATCGGTCCTCGCGGAAACACGAACCCCACGCGATCGCCGACAAAATGCATGAGCACGGGCGTGCCGACCGGTCGCTCGACGAAGAAACGATGCCAGTGCTGCTCCGACACCGGAAGGTGGGTTTCCTCCTTCCAGTCGAACAGCGACCATATCGACTTCTGCATCGGGTTCTTGAAGTCGTGCAAGTCGACGCGCGTGCCGCCAAACGCATAGACGAAGGTCGGCACCTGGATATCCGGGCGCTCGCGCCTGAGCAGGAACCACTGCGAATTCAACGGAAGGCGCGATCGGGAGACCCCTTTCAGGCCGGGATCGTGCGCAACCTCTCCGGCGACGTCGAACAACGGCTGCAACAGCCGGTGGCACCATTGTTCGTGGCAACCCCATTCGCCGAGCGTTTCGCGAAGACGCGTGCCGTTGTACGAAAAGCCGCGATTGATCACCCGCCGGCCGGCGAAGCGACGGACCACGTCATCCGGAAATTCCGCGCGCACGACCGACGGCCACTCGGCACGGTGCACGTACGGCAGCAGCGCATCCACCGGCATGTGCTCGGCGTCGGGCATCGCGTCGAGCAGGGGATCGTTCGGCTCGGCATGAAGGATCAGCGGGCGGGACATCAGGCCACCTCCAGGGTCGCGTCGACCGACGCATAGAACTCGCGCATCGAGGCCTGCATGCCATCGATGGCGGCGATGAAGTCGTCGGTGGGCGGCTCGTCGAGCAGGAACTGCTCGGCCAGTCGCTGCCCGATAAGGAACCCGGCGCCAAAGTCGCCCATGCGCCGTTCCAGTTCGGCGCGCTCGGACGCGGGGAGGTCCACCGGCGAGCGCAGGATGGCGTCGAAGAGGCGATGGCAGACGTAATAGACGATGATGGCGTGCGCCAGGGAATGGTTGGGAATGGGGTTGCCCGACCATGGCGACACGGGGCGCACGACCACGCCGCTGTCCATGAACTTGCCGTGCCCGCGCTCGTAGGCGGCCAGCACGTTGTGCACGCATTCGTGGAGCATCGACTCCATGCAGGCCACGAACGACTTCTGCGTGAGCTGGGGGTTGAGCAGGCGGATCGTCCCGGGTTGCTGCGGCCTCGATTCCGAGCCGACGCGGAAATTCTGGTCGACCGTTTCGACGTCCTGCTGCTCCACCGACTTACGTACGATGATGCGCCGCACGAAGCTGCGGATCATCAGCCCGAAATGCGGTTCGCATACGTCGATCAGTTCCAGCGACTCGGCCAGCTTGGCGACGATGCGCTCCCGTTCGTCGGCGCTCACCTCCAGGCACGGCTGGCTCAGCGTGCCGCTGTCGGGCTCGTGCCGGCGGGCGAGCGCGCTGTCGAAATCCACCGCGATCAGGCCATCGAGCCCAGGAACGCGCTCCAGGCGCCACGCACCGTTTTCCCGGATCGCGACGCGGTCTCCCATCGGGCTGATGACGCGATCATCCGGCGCATCGCGCATCCAGGCGACGACGTCACCATGCGAAAGCCGATGCAACGCATCTTCGCGCTGGATCTGTTCGAGCAGCCGATCCAGGGCACGTTCGAGTTCGTCACGGGTCTTGTGCCGGGCCTCCTCCCACGTCGCCAGGGCATCGCCGAATTCGGCGCTGGCGAGCAGGCGCGCCTGCATGACCGGGTCCAGCCGACCGTAAGCCGACAAAACGGCATCGGCGACAGGACGGTCCTTGCCCGTGGCCAGCAGGCTCATCAGGCTGGCGCGTGTGCAGGCCATCTGCTCGTCGAGCAGTTCGGCCATGAGTTCGGCCGCATCGTCGCGACCGTCGAAGATATCCATCAGGCGAAGAAGATCGAGCGTCACCTTGCACCTCGTAAGTCAGTCCCTCGTGAGGACGGCCGCCAGAGGGCGGCCGTCCGGTGTCGCGTCAGACGTTGAATTCGGCCATCGACGTGTCGGCGAAGCCGGAGCCGGCGGAACCGGAGCTGTAGAAGGAGCAATGCGTGCCGCCGTTATCGTAGAAGGTGCACTTCACCGGCTCCTTGACGGCCACGGCGACCTCATCGAGCGGCTGGGCAACGGCCGCCGCCAGGTCGGCGGGCGTGATCGCGGTCTGCGCGACTTCGACGGTCGGCGCCGGAGCCGGCGTGACGTCCGCCGCCGAGGCGGTGCCGAAGGCGCCCGTCATGGCGACGAGCAGCGGCGACATGACGGACAACGTCAGGCGGGTCGAACGAGAAGGCTTGTTGGTCATTTCGTTTCTTCCTTATAAGGAGTCGGTGGATCGTCAAGACCTCACTACTACTCCGGTCCGGACACCCGTCCGGAGCCGTCATCGTCAAACCGGTTCGATGCCGGATGACGTTCCTTCCATCCACGCATGGCATGGACGAAATCGCAGGCATGCCTTCCCGGGCGCTGCCGACACGTCGCCGGCACCGCTTCGCCGATGCGAAAAGGCCTGGAAAGAAGGATTCCCCTGATCGTGAACGGATGACGCCCCCGGCGTCATCCATCGCTCATGATCGAATGTGTCACAACCGATCAAGCGCGACAACGCGCCGTGACGATGCCAAGGGCAACCGTGCCGATATTGCCCACCGATGGCTGCAACCCCACGAAAAACAGCCAATCCACCGATGCCACGCTGTCGACGCGGCGATGGGCGGCGTGGGCATCGATACGGTAAGCGGTCTGGCCGGGTGGCATGAACCGCCGATGCGGTGGATTACATGCGTGCGGGCACGCGAATACCCAGAAGCTCCAACGCCTGCGTCAATACGTGGCGCGCCAGCAACGCCAGTGACAGCCGCGATCCGCGCACCGCGGGCACGTCGGCGCCAAGAACGGGGCATGCCGCGTAGAAACGGCTGAACGCCTGGGCGAGGTCGTACGCGTAGTCGGCGATATCGTTCGGCGCGTAGCGAAGCGCCGCCGACGCCACGGCATCGGGAAAGCGCGCGCACAACAGCACGAGCGCGCGCTCCGCCGCCTCGGCCACCTCGATCGGACCCGGCACCACGCCCTGCGCCGTCGCGCGGTCCAGGATCGAGGCGATGCGCACGCACGCATACTGCACATAAGGCCCGGTGCGACCTTCGAACGACACCATGCGATCGGGGTCGAATACGTAACCCGACGTGCGGTACGTCGACAGATCGGCGAATTTCACCGCCGCGATGCCGATGGCCCTTGCCCGCGCATCGATGTCGTCGACATCGCCGCTCTCCTCGATGCGCGCCCGTGCGCGCCCGATCGCATCGTCGAGCAGTTCGTGCAACTGTGCGACGCCGCCATCGCGCGTCTTGTACGGCTTACCGTCACGGCCGTTGACCGTGCCGAAACCCACGTGCACCAGATCCATGCCGTCGGCGAATCCGGCTCGCTTCGCCGCACGGAAGACCTGGCGGAAATGCAGCGCCTGGCGCTGGTCCACCACATAGACGACGCGCGAGGGATGCAGCCGGTCGCGCCGGTCGAGCAACGTGGCCAGATCCGTCGTCGCGTACAGCGCCGCGCCGTCGGACTTCTCCAGCAGCAACGGCGGCACCGGCGCGTCGTCGCCCTCCTGCGCCACCTCGATCACCAGCGCACCTTCGCTGTCCTGCGCGATACCGCGTGCACGAAGGTCCGCGATCATGCCCGGGATCAACGGCTGCACCCGGCTCTCGCCGTTAAGCTCGTCGAAGTGCGCGTCGAGCGAGGCGAAATCCACGGACTGCGCCTGCAACGATACGCGACGGATCGTTTCCCATAGCCGCATCGAGGCGGTATCGCCCGCCTGCAGCTTCGCCGTCGCGGCGCGTGCCACGGCCATGCGCGCCGGGTCGGCCTTGCAGGCGGCCGCCACCCGCGGATAGATCGCCTGCAACTGCCCCATGTCGAAGGGCGGGGCGGCAGTCCAACCACCATCGTCACGCAGCTCCGGCCAGATCGCCGGCAACTCAGAGATGAGCATGCCCATCTGCAGGCCCCAGTCACCCAGGTGCACATCGCCGATCACCCGATGTCCCTGCGCGATGAGGATGCGACGCAGGCTTTCGCCCAGGACGAGCGAACGCAGGTGTCCCACGTGCAGGGGCTTGGCGACGTTCGGCCCACCGAAATCGATGACGATGATTTCCGGAGGCTGCGGCGCGATGCCCGCGCGGACATCCGCCCATTGAGAGGTCGCGGCCTCGCCCAGCAGCGACGCCGACAGCCGCACATTGATGAACCCGGGCCCGGCCACCTCCACGCTATCGAACGCGGCGTCGTTCCTCAGGGAGGCGGCCACGGCCTCGGCGATCTCGCGCGGCGGCCGCTGGATGGCACCGCCCAGCGGCATCGCCGCATTGCACTGCAGGTCGGCCAGCTCCGGTCGCTGCGCCGGCACGGCGCGGACACCGCGGCTGTCGAAGCCATGGGCTTCGAAGGCACGAACGAGCAGGCGTTCGACATGCGCGGCGAGGGTCGACATGGGGCGAGGCGTCCTTGGCGGTGGAAGCCGCATGATCGCCGGGATACCGTTGGCGGTCGAGAGGCATGTCGATACCGGCCCGGCCGACGCTGGCAAGCCGGCGCCGCGTTGTGTAGATTCATCGCGCCTTACACGGCATGCCGCCCTGTCGAACGGTCCATCGTCGCATGACGACAGGCAGCCACCCCATCCGCTTTCGCCAGGCGTACCTTATGTCCATGCCGCTGGTCCGGATCATCCTCTACGTGCGCGATGTCGCTACAGTCGAGGCGTTCTATCGCGAGCACTTCGATGCCGACACCGTCGAGCGCATCGAGAACGAGTGGGTAGTGTTCAAGATGGGGCAGATCGAACTTGCCCTGCACCGTGCCGGCGCATCCTACCGAAAGGCGTCCCCGCCGGCAGCACCGACCGGTTCCACGACGAAACTCGTTTTCGCCATCACGTCGGATCTTGCGGCGCACCGCGACTCGCTCAGCGCCTCGGGCGTATCGGTGGGCGCGATCAAGCGCTACGACGGGTTTCCCTATGCCATGTACGACGGTCGCGACCCCGAGGGCAATGTGTTCCAGGTGATGCGCTACGACTGAGCGTTCATTCGCAACGGACGCGAGGGTCTGATCCGGTAGACCAGGCAGCGTGATCGACCAAGCGTCGTAACAGGTCGACAGGACACACCTTCAGCGCCCTCACTCGATATTCTGCACCTGCTCCCGCATCTGCTCGATCAGCACCTTCAACTCCACCGCCGCGTTGGTCGTGCGTGAGTCCACCGATTTCGACCCGAGCGTATTGGCCTCGCGGTTGAACTCCTGCATGAGGAAGTCGAGGCGGCGGCCGATCGGCTCCTTCAGGGCGAGCACGCGGCGAGCCTCGGCGATGTGGGTGGCGAGGCGATCGAGCTCTTCGTCGACGTCGATGCGGGTGATCTGCAGCACCAGCTCCTGCTCCAGGCGGCCGGGCTCGACCGGCTGACGGACGTCGGCCAGGCGGGTTTCGAGGCGGGCGCGCAGCGCGGCGCGGATCTCGGGCAGCCAGCCACGCACGTCGCCGACGATCCGGTCGATGCCGTCCAGGCGCTCGCGGAGGATCTCGCCCAGCTTGGCGCCTTCGCGTCCGCGGGTATCGGCCAGGACGTCGAGCGCGCGGTCGAGCACGTCCATAAGGGCGGCCTGCAAGGCGTCGGTGTCGGCTTCCGGCTGCTGGAGCACCCCGGGGAAACGCAACAGTTCGGTGAAGTCGATCGACATGCGCGGGAACCGTTGCTCGAGATCGAGCGCCAGCTCCGACAGGCGGGCCAGCATGCCGCCGTTGACGCGCAGGCCATCGACCGAGCCGTTTTCCACGCGCAGGCGCACCGTGACGTCCACCTTGCCGCGCGACAGCCGCGTGGCGATGCGCTCGCGCAGGGCGCCCTCGAAGCTGCGCAGGTCGTCGGGCAGGCGCGGGCTGATCTCGAGGTAGCGGTGGTTCACCGTGCGCAGTTCGCAGGTGAGCGTGCCGGACGGGCCCGCGCTTTCGGCGGAGGCGTAGGCGGTCATGCTGCGGATCATGGTCGGCGTCGCTCGCGCGGGAAGGAGGGGCGCAATGGTAAACTGACCCACCGCCCGCGCCCAAATCAGGCCTGCCCATGTCCTTTTCCCGTCCGAGCGGCCGCGCCGCCGACCAGCTGCGCACCGTCACCATCGAACGCCACTACACCCGCCACGCCGAAGGCTCCGTGCTGGTGAGCTTCGGCGACACCCGCGTGCTCTGCACCGCCTCGGTCGAAGAGCGCGTGCCGCCGTGGCTGCGTGGCAAGGGCGAGGGCTGGGTCACCGCCGAATACGGCATGTTGCCGCGCGCCACCACCGACCGTACCCAGCGCGAAGCCGCGCGGGGCGGCCAGGGTGGCCGCACCATGGAGATCCAGCGCCTCATCGGCCGCTCGCTGCGCGCCTGCGTCGACCGCGCCGCGCTGGGCGAGCGGGTGATCACGCTCGACTGCGACGTGATCCAGGCCGATGGCGGCACGCGCACGGCCGCCATTACCGGTGCCTACGTGGCCCTGGTCGACGCGGTGTCCACGCTCACCGAACGCAAGCTGATCAAGCGCAACCCCATCCTCGGCGCCATCGCCGCCGTCTCCGTCGGCATCTTCGAAGGCGTGCCCGTGCTCGACCTCGACTATGCCGAGGACTCGAACTGCGACACCGACATGAACGTCGTGATGAACGATGGCGGCGGCTTCATCGAAGTGCAGGGCACCGCGGAGGGCCACGCCTTCCGCCGTGACGAAATGAACGCCATGCTCGACCTGGCCGCGAAGGGCATCGGCGAACTCGTCGCCGCGCAGCGCACCGCCCTGGGGGTCGCCCCGTGAGCGAGGTGCGCGCCGCCCGCCACACCGACCTCGACGCCATCGTGGCCGTCCACGACGCCGCCTTCGGCCGTCCGACCGAAGGCCACCTCGTGCGCCGCCTCGTCGAGGCGGACCAGGCCGTCATCTCGCTGGTCGCGGTCGACGACGATGACGCGGTGATCGGCCATGCGCTGTTCTCGCCCGTGCGCATCGAACACGGCGACGACGGCAAGGCGCTGGGCCTCGCCCCTGTCGCCGTGCATCCCGAACACCAACGGCGCGGCGTCGGTCGCGCGCTCATCGAAGAAGGCATCGGCGCCTGCTTCGTCGCCGACGCCCGTGCGGTGTTCGTGCTTGGTTCGCCGGCCTACTACCCCGCGTTCGGGTTCACCAAGGCCTCGGACCATGGGCTGCACGACGCGTTCGAGGGTGGCAACGCCTTCCAGGTGCTGCCCCTGACCGTGCAAGGGCTCGACGGCTATCGCGGCCGCGTGGACTATGCCTCGGTGTTCTCGGAGGCGCGGTAATGCGCCTGGTGCTCGCGTCGGGCAATGCCGGCAAGGTGGCCGAACTGCGCCAACTGCTCGAAGGCAGCGCGATCGACCTCGTGCCGCAGACCACGCTCGGCGTCGGCGATGCCGACGAAACCGGGCTCACCTTCGTGGAAAACGCCCTGATCAAGGCACGGCATGCCGCCCGCGCCACCGGCCTGCCCGCGCTGGCCGACGATTCGGGCCTTTGCGTGGACGCGCTCGGCGGTGCGCCCGGTCTCTATGCCGCGCGATACGCGGGCGTGCACGGCGACAACGCCGCCAACAACACCAAGCTGCTGCGTGAACTCGATGGCGTGCCGATGTCGCGGCGCGGCGCTTACTTCATCGCAGTGCTGGTGGTGCTGCGGCACGCGGACGACCCGGCGCCGCTGATCGCCGAAGGTCGCTGGCATGGTCGCGTCCTCGAGGCGCCCCGCGGCACCGCCGGCTTCGGGTACGACCCGCTGTTCCTCCCGGACGGCTCCGACCTCGGCGCGGCCGAACTCGACACCGCCCTGAAAAACCGCATCAGCCACCGCGGCCAGGCGCTGGCCGCCCTGCAAGCGCGGTTGAACGAACTGGCATGAGTCGGGTGCCGCCACCGTTGTCGCTGTACGTGCACATGCCCTGGTGCGTGCGCAAATGCCCCTATTGCGACTTCAATTCGCACGGCGTGCGGGGCACGCCCGATTACGCGGCCTACGTCGACGCCCTGCTGGCCGATCTCGACGCCGACCTGCGGGATTTCGGCGCGGCGGTGCATGGCCGGGCGATCCACAGCGTGTTCTTCGGCGGCGGCACGCCAAGCCTGTTTTCACCCGAACTCGTGCATCGTTTCCTCGACGGTGCCCGCGCACGCCTGCCCTTCGACGCTGGCGCGGAAGTCACCTTGGAAACCAACCCAGGCACGGTCGAGCACGGGCGTTTCGACGGCTACCTCGCGGCGGGCGTCAACCGCATCTCGTTCGGCGTGCAGAGCTTCGACAACGACAAGCTGCACCGCCTGGGCCGCATCCATTCCTCGCAGGAGGCGTCCGATGCCGTTCGCCAGGCCCAGGATGCCGGCATCGACAACATCAACATCGACCTGATGTACGCACTGCCGGAGCAGACGCTCGATGGTGCACTGGACGACGTGCGCCGCGCGGTGGCGCTCGCGCCGACGCATCTGTCGCATTACCAGCTCACCCTTGAGCCGAACACGGCGTTCGCGGCCAATCCCCCGCCTCTGCCCGACGACGACGCGGCGTGGGCCATCCAGGACGCCTGTCAGGCCTATCTGGCCGACGCCGGGTACGGGCAGTACGAAGTGTCCGCCTACGCCCTGGACGACCGCCGTTGCCGGCACAACCTCAACTACTGGCGCTTCGGCGATTACCTCGGCATCGGCGCGGGGGCGCACGGCAAGGTGAGCGACGCGAACGGCGTGCGCCGACGCTGGAAGACACGCCTGCCCGCCGCGTTCCTGGCCACCGCGGGCGAGCCGGCCCGGATCGGGGGCGACAGCGTCATCGACGCGGACGACCTGCCCTTCGAATACATGCTCAACGCGCTGCGCCTGGTCGACGGCGTGCCGCTGGATGATTTCAGCCAGCGGACGGGACTTCCCCTGGATGCCATCGCGGCACCGCTGGCCGTGTGCATCCGCAAGGGCTGGCTCCACGACGATCCGGCCTGTCTGCATACGACCGCGCTCGGCCAGCGTTTCCTCAACGACGTGATCGAAGCCTTCATGGCCTGAGCGGATGGCCCGCCTAGGCCATCCGTCCTAGCCGAATTCAGGCGTGCGAACGCTGGCGCGAAGCATGGGCGGCCTTCTAAACTCGCGCAGGGTCGGGGAGGACCCCTCACGATGAAACCAGGCATGCCGCCGACGACCCGCCGGGCGGGCGAGAATCCCGTGCCCCTGTCGCCGCGCGCCGAACGCGAGGCGCAGCAGGGCCTGTCGTTATGCCTGAACTGGCTCGACACGCCGTTGCGCGCCGCCCTGGCCGATCTCGATGCGCGCCTGTTCGCCGTCGCCGAGGGCACCCGCAATCACCTCGAGCAACAGGCCTGCTTCGACAGCCGTGGGATCGTCGAACGCGAAGGACCGGCCTTCCGCCAGCGCTTTGCCGCCTTTCTCACCGAGCGCTTCCGGCGGCTGGGCGACGATCTGCCGCGCGGGGCCGCCGAGGCGTTGCCCTCGGGCCTGAGCCTGGTGGATCCCGGCGAGCAGGAGCGCAGCGACGCGCTTGCCAGCCTCGCCGCGCGCGCCGAGTCGCGCAGCGCGACGAACCTTTTCGAACTCGGCTACCGCATGGCGGTGCTGGCGGGTAGCGCGCCGCTGGAAGGCGGCACCCTGCCGGTCGGCCCGCGCGCCCTCGCCGCCGCGCTCGACGCGGCCTCACGCCCCATGCCCCTGGACCCGGCGCACGCGGGGCTGCTTTTCAAGGCCATGGAGACCCACGTCTTCGCACCGATGGACGGCTTCTACGCCGCCCTCAACGCGCATTTGCTCGCACGCGGCATCCTGCCCGGCCTGCGCGCGTTTCCGAACGCGCGAATCCAGCATCCGGTCGCGCCGCGCGAGCCCGCGCCCGAGCCAACCGACACGCGCGCCACCGACGGCCATATCGGCGTACTTGAGGGACTCCGTACCCTGCTCGCCAGTCGATCGACCCATCCCGGCGCGACCGTGGCCCCGCCGACCCTGGCCACCGAGGACGAACTGCAGACGGCGTTGCACGCGTTGCAGGGCCATGTCACCGACGTGGCCGACGCGGCCCGGCGCGAGATCCGCAGCGCCCAGGCCCTGCGTGAGGAACTGCAGGCGCAGCTCGCGCGCGGACGCCCGCAGGGCGCCCCACCCGCCGCCCTCAGCGCCGAGCAGGACGACACCGTGACGCTCACCGCATTGCTGTTCGAGGGCCTGGCGGGCGAACTCACCGAGGGCAATCGGGGCCAGGCGTTGCTGGGCGACCTGCAATGGCCGATGCTGCGCGCGGCGATGAACGACCGCGCGTTCTTCGAGGCGCCGGCGCATCCGGCCCGCCAGTTGCTCGAAACCGTCGGCGACGCCGCCCGGCAGTGGCTCGACCCCGCCGACGGCGAACCCGACGCGGCGCTGCTCGACCAGCTCGAACGCGCCGTACGCGACGCGAGCCAGGCCCAGGTGATCGACCCGGACTGGCGTGCCGGCATCGAGCGCCAGATCGCCCAACTGGCGCGCAAGGCGCACGTGGCCGAGCGCCGCCAGATCGAGGCGATGGACGGACGCGACCGCCTGGAGCGGGCGCGGCGTCGCGCCGCCGAACTCATGGCCGAACGCATGGGTGGCCGTCCCGCACCGCGCGGCGTGTTGCGCATCCTGCTGGAGCGGACCTGGGCCGACGTGCTCGCGCTGCATATCCTGCGCGGTGGTGAGAACGGCGAGGCGTTCGTGCAGTGCCTGGGCGTCACCGACCAGTTGCTCGGTCGGCGCGCGGTGAATGACGCGCGCAAGCTGCGCCAGGACATCGAACGCGGCCTCGAGCACCTGGGCATGCATCCGGTCGAGGCCGGGCAGGTCGCCGCGGGGGTGTTCGACACCGCCGGCGACGACGACGCGCCGACGGCCACCGACATGGCGCTGCGCCTGAAGCAGCGGCCGCGGCTGGGGGAAGGCACCGCCCACGGCGAGCCCGTGGCGCCGGTGGAGCCGACGCCGCTGGATCCAGCCTCGCAGGCGGTGCATGCGGGTTTCGCGCAACTGCGCTTCGGCACGTGGTTCGAGTTCCGCCAGCCGGGCGGCGGCATCGCACGACGCAAGCTCGCCTGGTTTTCACCGGTGACCGGGCGCTGCCTGTTCGTGACGTCGCGCGGCGCGCGCGCGGAAAACATCGACCTGACCCGCCTGGCCCGACTGATCGCCGACGGCGACGCCTGGGAATGGAAGGAACAGCGCCTGTCGATGATCGACCGCGCATGGCGTGCGGTGAGCCGCCACCTGCGTCGCGATCCGGGCGTCGGCCATGACGATCGCCAGAAGGGACACGGATGAGCACGCCCAGCGAACAACGCCGCGCGCCGCGCAAGCAGGTGACCTCCCCGATGCCGGTCACCGACGTGATGCACGACCGCGTCATCGGCCAGCTGGGCAATCTGTCGGTGGGCGGACTGCTGCTGATCGGGCCCGGCGCACCCACGCCGGGCCTCGTGCGGCAGGTGAGTTTCGCGCTGCCCGACGGCGAGCGAGCGCATCGCGTCACGCTGGGCATCCAGGAACAATGGCACGAACCGGCCGCCACGGCGGGTCAGTTCTGGAGCGGCTACCGCATCGTCGCGGCCAGCGACGACGACCTGCGCCGCATCGACGAGTGGGTCGGGCCCCAGCCGGACTGAACGGAGACCATCGAGCATGCTTTACGACCGACCGCGCGGGGGCTCACCATCGCGTCTCATGAGCGACGCCACCACGATCCTGGTCGATTCCCGCCTCGAGCGCGACGACGCCGCAGCCGCCGCCACGGCGCTCTACCTGCGCCTGGTCGGCGACGGCACCATCGCCGCGCAGGTGCACGGGACCGAGCCGCGATTCCGCGTGGTCGACGAGCGGCTGCGCGAGCAGACCGGCATCCTCGCCATCGGCCTGCACGCCAGCGGCCATCGCTGGGTGGCCGGTCCCGAGGAGTCGCACCTGGTCGAGGGCGGGCCGGACAACGGCATCTTCTGTCGCTACGACAGCGGGTTTACCGTGCGCTGCCCCGAGTGCCACGTCGACCTCTCGCCGGGCGACGACGGTTCGGACGCGCTGGAAGAAGCCCTGACCGTCTGGTGCGACGCGCCCGATTCCGCCTACGTGGCCTGCCCGGCCTGCGCGCACTGGACACCCTTGTCGCAGTGGCGCTCGCCGGCGCACGACTTCGCGGTGGGGCATTTCGCGATCACGCTCTACGGATCGCACCTGCACGGCCTCACCGGGGGCGGCGATCACCAGGCGACGCTGCTGCGCCACCGCATGGGCGATCTGGCGGCGGACTACACGGTGGTGTTCGCCCGCGCGTGAAGGGCACCGGGGTTGGCGGGGGCCACGCTTGGGCGCACCATTGGCGTTTGCCCGCATCCCCCGACTCCGGAGAACGCCGATGAACGACGCGCTGGCCGCACTCTATCCGCAGCACCTCGCCACCCTGCGCGAGCGCACCGACACCGCCCTGGCGCGCGGCGGCTTCGACCACCTCGTCGTGCCAGCCGGTCGTCCGATCACGAAGTTTCTCGACGACATGGACTACCCCTTCGTCGTCAACCCGCATTTCAAGCATTGGTTGCCGTTGACGGACGCGCCAGGCAGTTGGCTGGTCTACACGCCGGGCGAAAAGCCCAAGCTGGTGTTTCTCCAGCCGCGCGATTACTGGCACGTGGTGCCCGAGGCGCCGTCGGGCTACTGGGTGGAACACGTCGACATCGTCGTGGTGCGCAAGGCGGAGGACGCCATCGCCGAGCTGCCCGCGATGCTGTCGCGCTGCGCGATCATCGGCGACGCCTCGTGCGATTCCGCCGCGGTGTGCGCGAACAACCCGCCGCTGGTGGTGGATCACCTGCACTACCACCGCGCTTACAAGACGCCTTACGAACTCGAACTCATGCGCGAGGCGAGCCGTCTCGGGGCGCGCGGCCATCGCGCGGCGGAAAACGCGTTTCGCGAAGGCGCCAGCGAACTGGGCATCCACCAGGCGTACCTCGCCGCCGTGGGACAGATCGACGCCGAGCTACCCTATCCGAGCATCGTATGCCTCAACGACCACGGCGCGGTGCTGCACTACACGCACTTCGACCGCACGCCGCCGGCGCGCAGCCTGTCGTTCCTGATCGACGCGGGCGCGAGCGCATCGGGGTACGCCAGCGACATCACGCGCACCTACGCGGCGCGGGGGGAGACCGAATTCCAGTCGCTGGTCGATGCGATGGACGCGGCGGAACGATCGTTCGCGGCGAAGGTGCGCGCGGGGCAGAGCTACCCGGAACTGCACGTGCATGCCCACCACGTGTTGGCCGGGGTGCTGCGCGAACACGGCTTCATCCGCATGAGCGCGGAGAGCGCCGTGGAGTCGGGTGTCACGTCGGCCTTCTTCCCGCACGGGCTGGGCCACGGCATCGGCATGCAGGTGCATGACGTGGGCGGGTTCCAGGCCTCGGAAACCGGCGGCACCATCGCCAGGCCGCAAGGCCATCCGTACCTGCGCCTCACTCGCGAACTGGAAGCGGGCATGGTGGTCACCATCGAGCCGGGTCTGTACTTCATCGACATGCTGCTGGCGGAATTGAAGGACAAGCCGTTCGCGAACGACATCGACTGGGCGAAGATCGATCGTTTCCGTCCGTACGGCGGCATTCGCATCGAGGACGACGTGGTCTGCACCGCGGACGAGCCGGAGAACCTGACACGCGATGCGTTCGCGGCGCTGGGCTGAGACTGGCACTGCCTCGACAACGGTGCGCCGGTGCGACGCCCCACCCGTCGTCCCGGCGCAGGCCGGGACCCACCGCGATGCGTTCGGTGGACCTAGACCTTGAGGTAGATCCGCCGCCGGTCCATCCAGCGCACCACGCCCCACCACACCGCCACGAACGCCACGCCCCACGCCGCCGAGGGCACGTAGGGGCCGAACAAGGGCGTCATCCACGAGGCGAAAGCGACGCGATACAGCGCGCCCCACGCCCCCAGCGCGATCATCAGGCAGACCATCAGCCCCGAGCCCGCATAGGCCGCGATCGCATTGACCCCGAACGCGCGACCAAACGGTGGCCAGCCGCGGCGATCCACGAGGGTGTGCGCCAGCGCCAGCAGGGCGAACGACCAGCCCCCGGTCCACAACGCGTAGCTCGGCGTCCAGAGGTTCTTGTTGAACGGCCACAGCCCCTGCGCCAGCCCGCCCGCGACCAGGAGCACGAGCGCCCCGACCCAGAGGCGACGGACCTGCCCACGCGCGAGCCACGCGCCCGCCCGCATGCCCATCAGCACCGTCGCCAGCGCCGGCAGGGTCGACAGCAATCCCTCCGGGTCGTGACCTCGCCCGGTCAAGGGATCGAACTGATAGGCCGTGCCGCCGAAAACGAATGCGTCGACCCGGCTGGGCAGGTTGCTCCACGGCGCCATGCCGTCCATGAGCAGCAGGCCGCCATACACGACGAGCAACCCCACACCGAGCAGGTCGCGCGTGCGCGGACGGACATGGATGGCCAGGGTACCGGCCACGGCAAAGCACAGGCCGATACGTTGCAGCACGCCCGGAATACGGAAGTGCGCACCGGGGATCGTCAGCCACGCCAGCAGGTTCAACGCCAGCCCAAGGCCCACGATGCGCAGGGCGCGACGGATCGTCGCACGCTGCAAGGGCGCGCGCGGTGCGCCCGCCTCCACGCGGGACACGATCGCCAGCGACACGGACACGCCGACGATGAAGAGGAACAGCGGAAAGACCAGGTCCGCGAACGTGCAGCCGTTCCACTCGGCGTGCTCCAGGAGCGGCCACACATGGCTCCAGTCGCCTGGATCGTTGACCAATAGCATGGCCGCCACGGTGATCCCCCGAAGGGCGTCGACGGACGCGTAACGTGTCGTGGCGTGGCTCATCGGGGCACAGGGTCCGGGCGGCAGGGATGGCACGCAGCATACGCGGTCAGGCCGTTGCGACAATCGGTCATGGCTGGCCCGCGAAACGCCGGGCGTACGATGGCCTCGATTGTTCGCAACGCCGGAACCGCACGCATGAAGGACGTCGACGCATCATCCCCCCGTCGCTGGCGCGACAAGCCGCTCAGGCGCCTCGCCCTCGACCTGTGCCTGCTGGTCGTCGCCAAACTCGCGTTGCTCATGCTCATCTGGTACGTGGCCATCCGGCCGCTGCCCCGTGCGGACGTCTCGCCCGCGGGCGTCGACCGCATGCTCTCGCCCATCTCCGCCTCCACCCAGGGAACCTCGCCATGATCGTCGACCCCGATGTCGTCGGCCTGTCGCGCCTTCAGTTCGCGCTGACCGCGCTCTACCACTTCCTGTTCGTCCCGCTCACGCTGGGCCTCGCGTTCATGCTCGCCATCATGGAAAGCGTCTACGTGATGACGCGGCGCGAGGTATGGAAACGCATGACCCAGTTCTGGGGCGTGCTGTTCGGCATCAACTTCGCCATGGGCGTGGCCACCGGCGTCACCATGGAATTCCAGTTCGGCACGAACTGGGCCTACTACTCTCACTACGTCGGCGACATCTTCGGCGCACCGCTGGCGATCGAAGGCATGATGGCGTTCTTCCTCGAAGCCACCCTCGTGGGCGTGTTCTTCTTCGGCTGGGAGCGGGTCTCGCCGCTCAAGCACATGATCGCCACCTGGTTCCTCGCCCTCGCCACCAGCCTGTCGGCTCTGTGGATCCTGATCGCCAATGCCTGGATGCAGAACCCGGTGGGGGCCGCCTTCAATCCGCAGACGATGCGCATGGAGGTCACCTCCTTCAGCGACGTGATCTTCAACCCCGTGGCGCAGTCGAAGTTCGTGCACACGGTGAGCGCCGGTTACACCATGGGCGCGATGTTCGTGCTGTCGATCAGCGCGTGGTACCTGCTGCGCGGACGCAACGTCGATTTCGCCAAGCGATCGATGACGGTGGCCGCCAGCTTCGGCCTGGCCGCCTCGCTGTCGGTGGTGGTGCTGGGCGACGAGTCGGGCTACACCGTCTCGGAAAACCAGAAGATGAAGATGGCAGCCATCGAGGCGATGTGGGACACCGAGCCCGCCCCGGCATCGTTCACGCTTTTCGGTCTGCCCGACGTGGCCAGCCACAGCACCCGCGCCGCGGTGAGGATTCCCTGGGTGATGGGCCTCATGGGCACGCGGTCGATCGATGAGCCCATCCTCGGCATCGCCGACCTGGTCGACCAGGCCAAGGTGCGCATCGGCGACGGCATCAAGGCCTACGATGCGATGCTCGTGTTGCGCGAAAACCACGACGACGCCCAGGCGAAGGCGATCCTCGCGATGCACGACAAGGACATGGGCTACGCCCTGTTGCTCAAGCGCTTCATCGACGACCCGCGCAAGGCGACCGCCGACGACATCCAGAAGGCCGCGAACAGCACCATCCCCAACGTGCCCGTGCTGTTCTGGTCCTTCCGCCTGATGGTGGCCTGCGGCCTGTGGTTCATCGCCCTGTTCGCCTACGCGTTCTGGCGCGCGAGCAAGCGCCGCCTGGATGGCCGACGTTTCCTCACCGTGGCGCTGTGGAGCCTGCCCCTGCCCTGGGTCGCGGCCGAACTGGGCTGGATCGTCGCCGAATACGGCCGCCAGCCGTGGGCCATCGAAGGCGTGCTGCCGACCGCGCTGGGCGCCTCGTCGCTCACGGCGAGTCAGGTGGGGCTGTCGCTCGGCGGCTTCGTACTGTTCTACACGGCGCTGGCGGTGGTCGACGGCTACCTGATGGTCAAGTTCGCCCGCAAGGGTCCTGACGGCCTGGGCATGTGGCCGCAGCGTCCCGACGCGATCCCCGCCACGGCGCAGACGGCCTGAAGGAGCGCACCATGTTCGATTACGAGATTCTCCGCATCATCTGGTGGGCATTGATCGGCGTGCTGCTGTGCGGTTTCGCCATCATGGACGGCTTCGATTTTGGCGTGGCCGCGCTGCTGCGCGTGCTCGGTCGCGACGACCACGAACGGTCGGTCCTGCTCGAAACGATCGAGCCTACCTGGGAAGGCAACCAGGTGTGGTTCGTGCTTGGCGGCGGCGCGGTGTTCGCCGCGTGGCCACTGCTCTACGCCGCCTCGTTCTCGGGCCTGTACCTGGCGATGTTCGTGCTGCTGGTCGCGTTCATCCTCCGGCCCGTGGGCTTCAACTTCCGCGAGAAGATGCACGACGCGCGCTGGCGCGCCGTGTGGGACTACGCGCTGGTCGTCTCCGGGGTCATCGTGATGGTGGTCTGCGGCGTGGCCTTCGGCAACCTCTTCCTCGGCCTGCCTTTCCGCTACGACGGCGACCTGCGCATGAGCTGGGAGGGTGGCTTCTTCGGCCTGTTCCGCCCCTTCGCCCTGCTCAGCGGCCTGGTGAGCCTGAGCATGCTGCTGGCGCACGGCGCCTCCTGGGCCGCGATGAAGGCCGACCACGCCATCGCCGACCGGGCCGTGCGCATCGCCCGCATCGCGTCGGCGCTGTGGCTGGCCTTGTTCGTGATCGCCGGGATCTGGCTGGCCTATGGCGTGCCCGGCTACGCGGTCACGGGACCGGTGGTCACCGACGGCATCTCGAACCCGCTCGCCAAGCAGGTGGCGATCGGCGGCTCGTGGTTCGCCGGCTACCTCACGCACCCGACGTTCTGGGCGGCGCCGGGGGTGGCCTTCGTGGGCGCGCTCGGGTTGCAGGCAACGATCGGACGGCGAGGCTTCGGCGGCTTCTTCTTCAGCTGCCTTTGCGTGGCCGGCACCATCGTCTCCGCCGGGCTGGCGCTGTTCCCGTTCCTGATGCCGTCGGCGCTGGACCCGGCCTCCAGCCTCACCGTGTGGGACGCGTCATCGAGCCGCGGCACGCTGCTGCTGATGCTTGGCGTCACCGTGGTCTTCATGCCGATCATCATCCTCTACACCGGCTGGGTCTATCGCGTGATGCGCGGCCGGATCACCCTCGAGCACGTGCGCAAGTCGCACGGCATGTACTGAAGGACCGGCGCCATGTGGTATTTCGCCTGGATTCTCGGCCTGGGCCTGGCGTGCAGCTTCGCCGTGCTCAACGCGATGTGGTACGAGGTGCACGTGGACGACGAGGCCCACCGTCGCAAGGACGTGGTGCCCAGACACGAAGGCACCTGAGACCCTCGGTCGGCGGGGAAGGGGGCGTCCGGTGACGTCCCCTTCTTTTATCGCTCCAGCGCCTGGATGCTCTTCGGCACCATCGCCGTCATCACCTCGGGGGCGCCGCGGGTCACCGCCACGTCGTCCTCGATGCGGATGCCAATGCCGCGCCAGCGCTCGGCCACGGCGCGGTCGTTGGGCGGCACGTAGATGCCGGGCTCGACCGTGAGCACCATGCCTTCTTCCAGCACGCGGGGCTCGCCGTCGATGCGGTAGTCACCCACGTCGTGCACGTCGAGGCCGAGCCAGTGGCCGGTCTTGCTGGGAAAATAGGCCTTGTAGCTGCCGTCGGCGATCGCGCGGGCCGGATCGCCCGGAAGCAGTCCCAGCGCGCACAGGCCGGTGGCGATGACGCGTACGGCCGCGTCGTGCGCATCGGCGAACGAGCGTCCCGGCCGCACGGCGTCGATGGCGGCGAACTGGGCCTCCAGCACGATGTCGTACAGCGCGCGCTGCGCGTCGCTGAAGCGGCCGCCGACCGGGAAGGTGCGGGTGATGTCCGACGCGTAGCAGTCGACCTCCGCACCCGCGTCGATCAGCAGCAGCTCGCCGTCGCGCAGGGTGGCGCGGTTATGCAGGTAATGCATGATGCAGGCGTTCGTGCCGCCGGCGACCGTGGGCGGAAACGCCGGCACCGCGCCGCGGCCGCGGATGGTGCGGAGGATCTCGCCCTCGATCTCGTATTCGGCCACGCCGGGGCGCGCCATGCGCATCGCGGCGAGGTGCGCGGCGCCGGCGACCTCGGCCGACCGGCGCATCAGCGCGAGTTCGTCGCGCGACTTGAACAGGCGCAGGTCGTGCAGCAGGTGCCCTAGCGCCACGAGGTCTTTGGGCACCACCCCGCCACCGCGCGCCGTGCGCAGGCGGCGCATCCATGCGAGCAGGCGGGCGTCGAAATCGGGTTCCTGGCCGAAATGGCAGTAGACCCTGGCCCGGCCTTCGATCATCCCGGGCAGGATGTCGTCGATGTCGTCGATGGGGAAGGCATCGTCGAGCCGCAGTTCGCGCACCGCGCGATCGGTGCCCATGCGTTCGCCGTCCCAGCGCTCGCGTTCCACGTCGCGCTCGCGGCAGAACAGCACCGTCTCACCGTGGGCGCGACCGGGGAGCAGCGCAAGCACCGCCTCCGGCTCGTCGAAGCCGGTGAGGTAGTGGAAATCCGAATCCTGCCGATACGGCCACGGCGCGTCGGCGTTGCGCATCCGCTCCGGTGCGGCCGCGAGGATCAGCACCGCGTCCTCGCCCGCCATGCGCATGAGCTCCCGGCGGCGCCGGGCGTATTCGGCTGGCCCGATCAATGCAAGGTGTCGCCGTCGGCCGGATGCTGGCGCTGGGCGGTCTCCGCATGCAGCGTGAGTGCGCCCACGCGCACGTATTCCTCCAGCTCGGTCAGGGAGACCTCGTCGCTCTCGGCATCGTCGTCGAACTCCGCATCGGTGGAAGCGATGGTCGCCATGTCGCGCAGGATCTCCCGCGCGTCGCTGCTCAGTCCCGTCACCGTCTCCGCGCTGCCGCCCAGGCCGAAACCGCCGAGGAAGCCGCGCGTCCAGTCGGCCAGCCCTTCCACGCGCTCGCGCAGCGGGGCCTCGTCGTCGGGCACCCAGGGCATGAAACTCAGGTCGGTGTCGGCCAGCCAGGTTTCGGTCTGGTGGCGCAGTCGGGTGAGCATGGCCTGCTCATCGGCCGTGGGCGCCGGGTCGGGCTCGAACTTGAGGGCGTCGAGCACCGAGTCGCCGGGGAACGAACCGCCGGCGCTGATATACCCCACGAGCGAGCCATGGAACTCGCTGACCGAGGTGGCGAGCTTGCAGCGGCCGATGAGTTCGGCGATGTCTTCCGGATCGACGGTGGTGTTGGCCGGCATGACGCATACTCCTGGGGAAATCGGAGTGAAGTCTAATGCACCCCGGCGTCGCCGCCCTGTTATAGTCCGCTGCATGACGAACCCGGACGCCTTCAAGACCGAACTGGAAGCCCTGAGCGCCACGCTCGACCGGCTCGTCGATACCGTTCGTCGCCTCACCGAGGAAAACCGCAGCCTGCGGCACAGCCAGGAACAACTGGCCAACGAACGGGCCGGCCTCATGGCGCGCAACGAACAGGCGCGCAGCCGTGTGGAAGCCATGATCCAGCGCCTCAAGGCGCTTGAGAACACGGGTTGATACCGCCCTGATGAATGCCATGACCAGCGAACCGGTGGCGTTGCGCCTGCTCGACCGCGAATTCCACATTGCCTGCGCGCCCGAAGAACGGGCCGGGCTGGTGGCGGCCGCGCAGTTTCTCGACGGCAAGATGCGCGAGCTGAAGTCCAATGCCAAGGTGCCCGGCTTCGACCGCATCGCCGTGCTGGCCGCCGTGAGCATCGCTCACGAATTGCTCACGCTCCGCGGCGAGCGGGCCAATCAGGAACAGGCACTGACCGACGGGCTCGCCGCCCTGCGCAAGAAGCTTGATGGCCTCGTGGACGCGTCGGTAAAATAACCCCGGGCGTTCTCTGCGCTGTTCGCCAGCGTACTTTACATTTGCCTTGTTCCTACATACGACCCCGGGTCGGCCTTACGTGATGGTTGAGCATGTCCGCCGCGTGCGGAAAGCCTTGAAGTCACGTGGCTCTCCCACCTGATCCTTTGGATCAAGGTCGTTTGGTACGCAGCGGCAGTGCGGAGGGCGTCTCTCTTTTTCTGGCCGACCGGCCCTGCCGGTCAGCGTTGTCGCCGAGGCACCGGAGACAACGGCTTGCCGGCGATCTCCCGCTCGTGCCGCCCGGCTGAACGACCCCATGTCAAAGCTCCCCGAGAGACGTGAACTGCGCGCCGACCTCGTCCAGCGCCGCCGTGAACTGAAGCCCGCCGAGCGCGTCGCCGCGGCCCAGGGCCTTCGCCGCTCGCTCGAACAGCTTCCCGAATTCCTCACCGATACCCACGTGGCCGGCTATTGGGCCACGGGGGGCGAACTCCCCCTGAACGCCGCCATCGCGCCCCTCGCCGGGCGCGGGCAGACGTTCTACCTGCCCATCGTCACCAAGGTGGCCGGCAAGCGCCGACTGCGCTTCGCGCCCTGGACAACCGGTGAAGACGTCGAAACCAACGACCTGGGCATTCCCGAACCGAAGGCGTCGGAGCGCGTCGTGGAAGCCGACCGGCTCGACCTCGTGCTGGTGCCGCTGCTCGGCTTCGACCGCCGGGGCAACCGCCTCGGCTTCGGCGGCGGCTATTACGACCGCAGCTTCGAATTCCTGCGCGGCCAGCCGCGCCCCGCGACGCCGCTGCTGGTGGGCGTGGGGTACGCCTTCCAGGAACTGGACACGATCCAGACGGCCGAGTGGGACATCCCGCTCGACTACGTCGCTACCGAGAAAGAGCTCATCGACTGCTCGGGCGCGACGGCATGAAGTACTGGCTCATGAAGTCAGAGCCGGACACGTTCTCCATCGACGACCTCCAGCGCAAGGGCGTGGAACCCTGGGACGGCGTGCGTAATTACCAGGCGCGAAACTTCATGCGCGACGGCATGAAAGTGGGCGACCGGATCTTCTTCTACCACTCCAACACCGACGTGCCGGGCATCGTCGGCATCGCCTCGGTGGCGTCGCCGTCGTACCCGGACGAAAGCCAGTTTCACCCGAAGTCGAAGTACTACGACGAGAAGAGCACGCGCGAGGAGCCGCGCTGGATGCTGGTCGACGTCAAATTCGAGCGCAAGCTCAAGCGCACGATTTCGCTCGACGAACTCAAGAAGCACGACGAACTGGCCGACATGCCGCTCGTGCGCAAAGGCAACCGTCTTTCGGTCATGCCCGTCGCCAAGGGCGACTGGGACTTCATCCTGACGTTGGAGAACGCATGAGCCAGGACAACGAAAAGCGCCTCGCCGCCGAGACCGCCGCCTACAAATATGTTGGCAACGGCCACTTCAAGGGTGGGATCATCGGCGTGGGTACCGGCTCGACGGTGAACTTCTTCATCGACGAACTGGCCCAGTACCGCGACCGCATCAAGGCCTGCGTGTCCAGTTCCGAAGCCTCCAGCGAACGCCTGCGCAAGCTGGGCTTCGACGTGCTCGATCTCAATGCCGCCGGGCGGCTCGACCTCTACGTGGACGGCGCCGACGAGTGCGATCCGCACAAGCGCCTGATCAAGGGCGGTGGCGCGGCGCTCACGCGCGAGAAGATCGTGGCAGCGGCCTCCGACCGGTTCGTCTGCATTATCGACGCCACGAAGCAGGTCGACGTGCTCGGCCGGTTTCCGTTGCCCGTCGAGGTCATTCCGATGGCACGCAGCCTTGTGGCGCGCGAGATCACCGCCATGGGCGGCACGCCGGTATGGCGCGACGGCGTCGTCACCGACAACGGCAACTGGATCATCGACGTCCACGGGTGGCGCATCACCGATCCGGTGGGGCTGGAGGCCCAGCTCAACCAGATCGTCGGCGTGGTCTGCGTGGGACTGTTCGCAAAGCGTCCGGCGGACGTGGTCATCGTCGGCAACCGCGAGATCTGAGGCGGCGATAGCGCGGATCGGCGATGCCATCGATCCCCTTGGGTAGCGGGTGGCCGCTACAGCGTGCGGGTGGGAGCGGACCGTGTCCGCGAACCCTCGTGACGGCCGAGGCGAATGACGCGATGAACCTCAAGGGTGCAGGGCACCGGCCGCGCCGTGGCGAGCACGGGGCCATTGCCCCCCGCGCCCGACCCCACGACACTTGACGGCATGACTCTCGACACGATCCTCCTCATCGCCCTGCTCGTGATGGCTCTGGCCTGCGTGGGCCTTCTCCTCGTTCTTCTTTCGCGTCGCCAGGGCGACGACGGCAGCGCGGCGCGTCTGGACGCCCTGCGCGAGGACTCCCGTCGGCTCGAGGCTGTGCTTCGCGACGAACAACGCGCGGGACGCAGCGAGCTGGGCGAGAGCTTCGGCCAGTTCCGCGGCCACGTGCAGGAGCAACTCCAGGCAGCGTCCGAGCGTCAGCAGGAACGCATCGAGGGCTTCGCGCGCCGTCTCGACCAGCTCACCGAGCGCACCGACAACGGTCTGCAGTCGCTGCGGCAGGGCCTGGCCGACGACGCGCGCAAGACGCGCGAGGAATCCGCGCTCACCCTCAAGCACTTCGGCGAACGCATCGACCAACGCCTCGCCACGCTCACCGCCGACAACGAGAAACGGCTGGCCGACGTGCGTTCCACGCTCGAAACGCGCCTCGCCGCCATCCAGCAGGACAACGCCGCCAAGCTGGATCAGATGCGCGCCACCGTCGACGAAAAGCTGCAGTCCACCCTCGAAACCCGCCTGGGCCAGTCGTTCCAGCTGGTCTCCGAGCGGCTCGAGGCCGTGCAGCGCGGGCTGGGCGAAATGCAGGCGCTGGCCGCTGGCGTGGGCGACCTCAAGCGCGTGCTGACCAACGTGAAGACCCGGGGCACGTTCGGCGAGGTGCAGTTGGGCGCCCTGCTGGAGCAGATCCTCGTCGCGGAGCAGTACGCCGCCAACGTCGCCACCGTACCGGGGTCGGTCGAGCGCGTGGAATACGCCATCCGGCTTCCGGGCGCCGATGACGGCGAGCCCGTGTGGCTGCCGATCGACGCCAAATACCCGATCGAGGACTACCAGCGCCTGCTCGACGCCCAGGACGCCGCCGACGCCGACGGCGTGCTGAGCGCAGGCAAGGCCTTGGAGCTGCGCGTGCGCGAGGAGGCCAAGCGGATCCGCGGCAAGTACGTGGCCCCGCCGCACACCACCGATTTCGCGATCCTTTTCCTGCCGACGGAAGGCCTCTACGCGGAGGTGATCCGCCGTCCGGGGTTGTCCGACCAGCTCCAGCGCGAGCACCGGGTGACCGTGGCCGGCCCGACCACGCTCACCGCGCTGCTGAACAGCTTGCAGATGGGTTTCCGCACCCTGGCCATCGAGAAGCGTTCCTCGGAGGTGTGGCAGGTGCTGGGCGCGGTAAAGAACGAGTTCAGCAAGTTCGGTGCGGTGCTGGAGAAGACCCGCAAGCAGCTGGACACCGTGCGCAACAGCATCGACAGCGCGGGGGTCCGCACCCGCGCTATCGAGCGGCGCCTGCGTGGGGTGGAGACGCTGGGAGGCGAAGAGACACAGCAGCTGCTCGAACTGGGGGCCGGGACGGACGAGGCCCCGCCCGAGGGATCGGACGACTGACGAGGGCACGTCCGGCCCGGGTCTGGCGTCCATTCACCGGGGAGCGCCGTCCCGATGCAAGCCGGCGGCCACGCCGGGGGGCATACGCCCCTGGCGAACGCGCCTTCCGATCCCTGCAAGGAAAGGACGCCCGAACGCATGGGCCGCGCTACAATGCGCGTTTGCACGATCCCGAGGATTCCAGCCCCATGAGCGACGCTCCCCCGTCCCGCCCGGTCACCCGCGAGCAGGCCGAAGAGGCCGTGCGCACCCTCCTGCTGTGGGCGGGTGAAGACCCCGCGCGCGAGGGCCTGCTCGACACGCCCAAGCGCGTGGTCAAGGCCTATTCCGACTGGTTCCGTGGCTACGACGAAGACCCGGCCGAATACCTGCGCCGCACCTTCGAGGAAGTGGCCGGCTACGACGAGATGATCGTGCTGCGCGACATCGAGTTCGAGAGCCACTGCGAGCACCACATGGCGCCGATCATCGGTCGCGCGCACGTGGGTTACGTGCCCACCGACCGCGTGGTCGGCATCAGCAAGCTGGCCCGCGTGGTCGACGGGTTCGCCCGCCGTTTCCAGGTGCAGGAAAAACTCACCGCGCAGATCGCCCACTGCATCGACGACACCCTGCGCCCGCGCGGCGTGGGCGTGGTGATCGACGCCAGCCACGAATGCATGACCACCCGTGGCGTGCACAAGCGTGGCGTGTCGATGGTCACCAGCCAGATGCTCGGCAGCTTCCGCGAAGATCCGCGCACGCGCAGCGAGTTCCTCCGGTTCGTCGGCGTCGACCGGCGTTGAGCGGCACGCCCGACGCCGCCCTCCACGACGAACGCCTGCAGGATGTTTTCCGCGACGGCATCGTCGCGGAGGATCTCCCCTCCCTCTTTCCGCTATTGCGCGGCCGTGGCCTCCTGCGCGCGTTTTCTGCCCTGTTCCACGGCGGTGAAACCCAGGTGCTGCTGCGTCTGCTCGTGCTGCGCACCCTCGGCGCGCGCTCGCACGCCACGGAGTGGACGCCGCAGGAGATCCGCGACCACCTGGCATTCGTCGATCCGGTCAAGCTCGAAACCGTCGTCCAGCGCCTGAAAGAGCACGACATCCTCGTCTACGACAACGAGACACAGCGCTACCGCGTGGGCCCGATCGGCCGCAAGGCGCTCGGCGCGTTGGCGACGATGCTCGAATTCGAGCGCGACGACGAGGATGGCCTGGGCTACCTCACCGCGCAGCTGGCGGCGGGGCAGGCCGTGGGGCGCGTCTCGGTGGACGAACTGGGACACCTGCTGTCGCGCCTTACCGAACTCAAGGACGATTTCGACCGTGCGGTGCTATCGGGCTCCGAGCATCGCATCCGCCGCGCGGCCGACCGTCTCGAATCGGTGTGGACCTGGGTGGAGAAAGGCACCGAGGTGGTGGCGGCCATTACCACCCAGGACGAGCTCGAACCGGCCGCGCATCGACTGGCGCAGGCCGTGGGCCGCGCCCAGAGCGCGTTGCTGCGCCAGGCCGGCGTGTTCCAGCGAGAGCTCAACAAGATCGACCAGCATCGGGTGCACCTGGGCCGCACCGGCCTGTCCTCGTCCGACCTGGTCGGCTGGCTGCGTGCACAGGCGGTCGACGCGTTGGCCGCCTTCGAAGACGGCCAGCTTCGTCTGCCGCTTCCCGCCCCCTTTCTCCATGACCAGATCGCCCTGGACGTGGCCGAGTACGAACTGCTCGAACGCGAGCGTCTCGCTGCCGAAGTCACCACGTTGCCCGGCGCGGAAGCGCCACCGGACACCGCTGAACTGCCGACCAGCGAAGACGACCTGCGCTTCCTCGACGACTGGCACGCGGAGCTGGCGACCATCGCCGCGCCCCGTGAATTGGCCGCCACGCTGATCGGCGACGACTACGCGCTGTCCGCCTACCGCCTTTCGCTGCTCGGCCTTCTCGGCGATCCGGAATCCGCCGCGCTCGAAGGCGGCACCGCCGACCTCGCCCGCCTGCCGCTCGCGCTCGAGATCGAGCCGCGCCTGATCGACCCCGACTTACCCGCCATCGCCCTGGTCAGCGCCGGCCGCCTGCACCCGCGCGACGACGCGAAGGACACCTCCCATGCATGACGACACCGCCAGCCTGGTCACGCGCCTGCTCGCCCAACGCTGGCTGCCGCGCGACGACGTCCAGGCGCGAAAGGCGCTTCTGGACGAGGCCTTCCGCGAAGAACTCGACCGCCGCCTCGACGCCGTGGGGCTCGAATTGCGCGAACATCCGTATGCCGCCTACATCGGCCTGGCCGTGGCGAAGAAAAGCGAGCGCGCGGTGTTCGGCGGCAGCGACAGCTGGATCTCCAACACGATGCAGCTGGACCGGGACGGCGTCGCATTGCTCGTGGTGATCTGGGCCCTGATCGTGCTGCCCAAGCGCCAGCGCCAGGTCGAACGCCAGGCGCTGGAAGCCGCCGCATCGCAGACCCAGATGTTCGCCGAAGACAAACCCATCCCGCGCGACCCGACCGTGGCCCCGATGATCGCCGAGCGCACCCTGCTGGCGGATTTCGGCGACAAGCTCGGCGGCAAGATGCGCATCAACATCCTGTTGGGCACGCTGAGCCGGCTCGGTTTCATCGTACGCAAGCGCGGCGAGGGCACGGACGGTCGCTACGTCGCCGAAGGCCCCCTGCTCGACCTCGCCTTCGACTACGAGCGTACCGCGCGACGCATCCTCGACGGCGCCCTGGGCGACCTGCTCACCGAGGCCTCGGCCCGCGCGGGTCACGCGCCCGCCGCCATGGCGGACGACGCATCGCTGGACGAGACCGACACCGAGGACAACGACGATGTTTGATTTCCGCAGCCTCGAGGTCGTGCACTGGGATTACTGGAAGCGTTTCAGCCTTCCGCTGGATACCAACATCGTCACCGTCGTGGGCCCCAACGGCTCCGGCAAGACCACCCTGCTCGACGCCCTGCGTACCCTGCTGACCATCGATTGCGCCGGCAATCGCGACTACAAGAGCTACCTGCGCCACAACGGCCAGCCTTTCGCCTGGCTGCGCGCCCGCGTGGGCAACGTGCCCGGCCCCAGCGGCGAGCGCCCGTTTTTCCCGATCATGGATCGCGAGGTCACGCTTGCCTGCCGTATCCAGAAGAAAGGGGGCGAGTGGACCCGACAGTACGCTGTGCTGGGCGGTGACGTGTCGGTGGAAGACATCGCCGAGCGCAACGAGTTCCTGGGCCTGCGCGAATACCGCGTGCGCCTGGAAGGCGCGGGGCTTTCGCAGGCGATCCGCCGCGTGCTCACGCTCGAACAGGGCGCCACCGACAAGCTCTGCCAGTTGCCGCCCAAGCAGTTGCTCGACCTCGTCTTCGACGTCTTCGGCGACAAGACCGTGCTCGACGACTACCAGCGCGCACGCAACGAGCAGGTCGAAGCCGACCGCGAACTGCACGGGCTCGAGCAGCAGCTGTCGCTGATCGGCATCAGCCTGCAGGAAGCCGAGGCGCGCTCGCGCTCCTACGGCGAGTGGAACGACCTGAAGCGGGAGCGGACCGCGCTCGTCGCCGACATCCTGCCGCGCACCGAACTGGCCGACGTCGCCGCAAGCCTCCGTGGCGCGCGGCCCGCGCTCAACGGCCTGAAGCGCCGCGTGGCGGAGCTCAAGCGCCAGGATGGCGATCTCACCGACCAGCTCGCCCGGCTCGACGCCACCGGCGAACGGCTCGCTGGCGAACAGAACGAGGCCGACCACGCCCGCCAGGCCACACGCAAGAGCCTCGACGCCGCGCGTGCCGCGCTGGCCCAGAACGAACTGGTGATCAACCAGGAAAACCGCCTGCGCCAGACCGTCGCCGCGCAGGATGGCGCAAACCACGAACAGCTGGCGACCATCGCCCGCGACGCGCGCGCGCGGCTGCGCGTGCTCCAGGACGACGAAGCCGCCCTGCGCCAGGAGCTCGGCACGCTGACGGGCAAGCTAAGCGCATGGCGCAGCGGTCGTCGCTACACCCCGGACTTCGAGGCGGCGTTCCGCCGTGCGCTCGACGAGGCGGGCATCCGCCACAGCATGCTCAGCGAGATCGTCGAGATCACCCAGCCGCGCTGGCAGCCGGCGGTCGAGGCGGTGCTCGCCGGCTATCGCCACGTGGTGCTGCTGGACGACCCACGCGATCGCGAGGCGGCGTGGAAGATCGGCGAATCGATGCGCTACAAGCACTTCGTAGTGGCCGAGCGCGCGCCGGCCGATACGCCCGCCCGCGGTTCGCTGCTGGAAGTGGTCGAATTCTCCGCCGCCGCGCCCGACTGGCTGTTGCGTAACCTTGACCGCATCCGCCGCGTGGACGACATCGCCGAGGGCTCGCGACTGGGCCGGGAGCAGGACTGGATCACGCCGCAAGGCTATTTCCGTGAGCGCCGAGGCGGCCGCCACCTCGGCGTGGACGACATGTATTTCGGTGCCGCGGCGCGCGAGCGCCAGCTGCGCGACGGCGAAGCCCGCCTGCTCGACATCGAGGGACGCCTGCGCGCCATCGCCGACGAGCGCAAGCGAGCGTCCGCGCAGGCGAACGACGCCGAGAGCATCCTTCGCGGCGCCAACGCCAGCAGCCAGCTCGCCGATCGCACGGACGAGTTCAACGACGCCCGCGACCAGCAGCCGCGTCTGCAGGAAGACGTGCAGCGCACCGCCGACAGCCACGTCGCCGCCGAGCAGCATTACGAGGCCGTGCGGGAGACGCGCACCAAGACCTCGCTGGCCCGCGACCAGGCCGCCCGCGAACAGGTCGCCGTCCGGCGCCAGCTGGTGGACGCGGAGCGCCAGCTTCACCAGATGCGCGGCGAGCAAGGGGAGCGACTGAAGGCGTTTCGCGCCCGGCGCGTCCACGTGCCGTTGGCCCGGCGCACGCGCGGCGCGATGGCGGCCTTGCGCGATGACTACCAGTCACCCTCCGAGGTGCGGCGGGCCATCGAACGCGTCGAACGTCGACTGGAAGAAGGCCATTGGGAGACGGACCCGAGCGTGCTTTCGCTACGCGACAAGCTCTTTGCCGACCACGATGGACTCAAGGGCGATCTCGACCGCCGGCGTGTCCATCTGGAACGCGCGAGCCGTATCACGCATGAAGCGCGCGGCGCGTACATCCAGGTGTTGCGCAACACGGTGCGACGCTACGCCAAGAACCTCAAAGTGCTTGCCGACCTGGCCGGCATCGGCGTGGATGTCGATCTGCCCGAACTGACCAACGACGACCTCGCGCTTTCGTCCGCCGCGCTGCACGTGCGGTTCGAATTCGACAAGAAGGGTTGGATCGGCATGGACGACGGCGAGGCGTCCGGCGGTCAGCAGGTGATGAAGTCGCTGCTGTTGCTGGTGGCGCTCATGCGCGACGAGGATCGTCCCGGCGGCTTCGTCTTCATCGACGAACCGTTCGCCCACCTGGACATCTTCAACATCGACAAGGTGGGCGCATTCCTCAAGTCCACGCGCGCGCAGTACATCCTCACCACCCCGGCCACCCACAACGTCAACGTGTTCCAGCCGTCCGACCTGACGCTCGTGACGAGCAAGCGGCGGCCGGGAGCGACCTGGGCGCAGCCGCTGGCGGTGCTGCGGCGTCGGGCAGAGGTCGCTTGAACGAGGCGGTGCCCGATGGCACCACCTCGTTTGAATCAGTAAAGACCGGTCTCACCGGGGACGACCGATGCGTCGTTCGCCGCGGCGGCATCCTCGTGAAACGGGTCGTGCTCGTCACGCTGGGGTTCGGCGAGGGGACGGCGGCGCATCAGGAGCCACGCGGTAGCAATCGCCGCCACGCCCAGTCCCCCCACGAGCAGCGCCGCACGGGGATGACGCTTCACCTGGCGGCCGGCACGCGAGACGGCAAGGCCGGCCTCACCCACGTATTGGCGTGCGGCGCCGGCGAATTCGCGCGAATGATTGCGGGTCGCCGCCCCTGCAATGCGCTGGGCGCGACCGTGCACATCGAGGGCGAGGCTCTTGCGGAAGAGGGTCATGTCGGTCTCCTTCGTTCAGGGCCCTACCTTGGCGCCTACCGTGTGATGGAAGCGCGTGTGAGGTGTTCGCGTGCCGTCATCGCGGCCGCTCGCATCGGTGATCCGGCGGTAGCCGGCCCGAGTCAGCGGTCTCTCTCGCACGAGCCGCCCTGAGGGTTCGCGGATACCATCCGCTCCCACCGGAACACCCTCAGGACGCGCTCCTGCCGGGTCAGCCCTGGGTGGCGAGCCACTCGTCGTCGGATCCTTCGTTGACGCCTTCCATGAGAAACGTGGAGAGATAACGCTCGCCCGTGTCCGGGAGCATCGCCAGGATGACGCTGCCCTCTTGCGCGGTCTCGGCGTAACGCAGTGCGGCGGCCATCGTGGCGCCAGCGGAGATCCCGACGAAGAGGCCCTCTTCCGCGGCGAGGCGGCGGGACGTGTCGCGCGCGACCACGTCGTCCACGGGGATGTCGACATCGAACACCGTGCGATCGAGCACCTCGGGAACGAAGTCGGGCGTCCAGCCCTGGATCTTGTGCGGCGCCCATGGCTTGCCGTCGAGCAGGGAAGCCCCGGCGGGTTCGGTGGTGACGATCGTCACCTCGGGCCGGGCGAGCTTGAGCATCTGGCCCACGCCAGTCATCGTGCCGCCGGTGCCCCAACCCGTCACGAAGGCGTCGAGGCGACGGCCGGCGAAATCCTGGAGGATCTCCGCCGCGGTCGTGCTGCGGTGGTAGGCCGGGTTGGCGGGGTTGCGGAACTGCTGCGGCATGAACCAGCCGTGCTGGTTAGCCAGTTCCTCCGCGCGTCGCACCATGCCCGAGCCCCGCTCGGCGGCGGGCGTGAGGATCACCTTGGCCCCATAGGCGCGCATCAGCTTGCGGCGCTCGATCGAGAACGTCTCGGTCATCACCGCGACGAAGCGGTAGCCCTTGGCCGCGCAGACCATCGCCAGCGCCACGCCGGTGTTTCCGGAGGTGGCTTCGACCACGGTGTCGCCGGGCTTCAACCGACCGTGGCGCTCGGCGTCGAGGATCACGGCGATGGCGAGACGGTCCTTCACCGAACCGCCGGGATTGAAGGCTTCCACCTTCGCGTAGAGGGACACGTGCGATGGCGCGATACGATGCAGGCGAACGATGGGCGTGCGGCCGATCGTGTCGAGGATACTGTCATGGATCATGGGAGCTCTCCCGTGGTCGACGTCGAAGCGATACGCCCAAAGGTACTCCCACCCATGCGCCCATCACAAACCCCGCCGGCCTGCCACGCATGACCATGAATGGACGTCCATACGCCCTGGCCCTCCTGCTCGTCGCCACCCCCGCGCCGGCCCAGGATCCGCCGCGCACCCCGGCGGATTACCTCGCCCGTTTCGACACCAACGGTGACGGGCGCGTGGACGAAGCCGAGTACGTTCGCTACATGAGCCTGGGATTCCAGCGCATGGACGTCAACGGCGATGGCGTGATCGACGCCAACGACCGGCCCATGCGTCCCGGGCAGCGCCCCATCACGCTCGAACGCTTCCAGCACGACCTCATCGTGCAGTTCCACCGGCTGGATACCAACCACGACGGCTACCTGAGCGCAAAGGAACTCACCCAGCCCCCGCGCTGATCGCACGCCCGCGCTTAATCCGGCCGGACCGAACTGCTACGCTTCGCCACTGACCCGGGGAGCCATGCATGAGCACGACGGAACTGTTCCTGATCGCGATGACGATCATCCTCAGCGTGCCCTATCTCCTGTGGCGCGTCTTTCGCACCGATTACTGGGCGCCACTGGTCGTGGTGCAGATCCTCACCGGTATCCTGCTGGGTCCCGGGGTACTCGGCAAGGTGTTTCCCGATTACTTCGCCACGGTGTTCGCGCCGCCCGTGATCGCCGCGCTCAACGGCATCGCGTGGTGGGCGGTGATGGTGTTCGTGTGGATCGCGGGCATCGAACTGGACCTCACCGAGGTATGGAAACAACGCCGCGAGTGCGGCACCACCGCCGCGCTCGCCCTGGGCGTGCCCCTGCTCGCCGGCTGCGGCGCCGCGATGCTGATGCTGGCCTGGCGCGACGGCTGGATGGGACCACAGGCGCAGCCCTGGCAGTTCGTGCTGGGCATCGGCATGGCCTGCGCGGTCACCGCGCTGCCGATCCTAATCCTGCTCATGGAAAAGCTCGGCATCCTCCGCGCGCCGCTGGGCGAGCGGGTGCTGCGCTACGCCAGCCTCGACGACGTGGCGATCTGGGCCGTGCTCGCGATCATCCTGCTCGACTGGACACGGGTCGGCCACCAGCTGGCCTTCCTGGCGATTTTCGCGGTGGTGGCGTGGGCCTTCCGCCGGCTGATGGCGAGGCTGCGCGAAAGCGACCGTTACGTGCTCGGCCTGGTCTGGCTCGCCGCGTGTGGCTACGGCGCCGACTGGTGCGGCCTGCACTTCATGGTGGGCGCCTTCCTGGCCGGCGCGGCGATGGAACGCGCGTGGTTCCGGATCGAGGGACTGGACACCCTGCGGCACAACGTGCTGCTGGTGGTCATGCCGGTGTACTTCCTCTCCACCGGCCTGCGCACGAACTGGCAGCTCGGCGGCGTCGCGGTGTTCGGTGCGGCCGCCCTGCTCCTGGTGGCGTCCGTGGCGGGCAAGCTGGCCGGCGTGGGCATCGCCGGCCGCCTGCTGGGCTGGAAACGCGGCGACGCCTGGACGATCGGCTGGCTGCTGCAGACCAAGGCGCTGATCATGATCATCTTCGTCAACGTGCTGCTCGACCGTGGCCTGATCGCCGGCGACACCTTCACGGCCCTGCTGCTGATGGCGGTGGCGAGCACGATGCTGACGATTCCCGTCGTCGCCCCGCGACTGGCCGGTCCGGGCATCGCGCGGCCCGGGAACGAACCCCCTACATCCCCGCCAAAAGCCCCCGAGTCAGCGTAAGATAGCGCCTATTCGGCACATCATGCGGTAACCACGTGCGTCTGGACGACCAGCCTTGGGAAGGCAAATACCACGAAGCGGTGGAGCGGCTCTCTCGCGAAGAGGCGCAATGGCGTGACGCCGAAACGCTGCTCAGGCAGCTCGTGGGCTGCCTTACCCGTGCGATGCAGGGCGCGCACGACCAGCTCGATTCGCATATCGAGCGCCTGAACGAGGCCCTCGCCGGCCCCCTGGCCGCCGCCGAGCTGGGCGGCGTGGTGCGCAGCCTGAGCGAGACGATCGACAACCTCGGCGCCCGTCCCTACACGCCCGACCAGCGATCCATCGCGATCACGCGCCCACGCACGGAGCACGGCTCGTCGGTGCAGTCGTCGCTGAGCCGGCTGGTAGACCGCATCATCGTGCTGCCCAAGCTTGCCGACCGCGCGAACGACCTGCGCCACGATGTGGCCAACGCGGGCGATCTGGTCGCCCTGGCCGCCTGCGGCGACCGCCTCGCCGACCTGATCAACGAACAACGCATGGGCCTGCAACGCGAGATCGACGCGTTGCAGGCGGTGTTGCGGCACGTCACCGGCCGACTGGACGAAATGACCCAGTACATGGCGCGCGAGCTCACCGACCAGGCCACCGGCGAGACGAACGGCCAGGTACTCGATGCCTCGGTGGCGCACGAGATCCGCGTGCTCGGCGAAGCCGCGCTGGAACTCGACGACGTGCACGAGCTGCGCGAGCGGGTCAACGCGAGCCTGGAAACCATCACCGCATGCTTCCGCGAATTCCGTGACCGCGAAGGCGCCCGCCTGACCGCCTACCGCGAGCGGGCCGAGGCGATGCGCCTGCGCATCGAGCAGCTGGAAACCGAGCGCCACACCTTGCAGCGTTCGCTCGAACGCGAGCACGAGCTGTCGCAGACCGACACCATGATCGGCATGCCCAACCGGCTCGCCTACGAGAAGCGCGTCGACTTGGCGTACCAGTCGTGGCTGGTGTCGCAGCGCCCTCTGGGCATCGCCGCGATCGACATCGACCACTTCAAGAGCATCAACGACACCTACGGCCACACCGCCGGCGACGCGGTGCTGCGCGTCATCGGGCAGGCCCTGCTCAAGCACGTGCGACCGGTCGACTTCGTGGCGCGCTATGGCGGCGAGGAATTCATCGTGATCTTCGACGGCACCGAGCCGGCCGAGGCCTTGCAGGTGTGCGAACGCCTGCGCGGCAAGATCCAGCACCTCAACTTCCACGCGGCAAGACAACTGCTGCGGGTGACCGCGTCCATCGGCCTGGCGCACTTCCAACCGGGCGATACGCCGGCATCGGTGTTCGAGCGGGCCGACCTGGCCCTCTACACCGCAAAAAATGGCGGCCGCAATCGCTGCATCATGGGCTGACCGGCGTCGACGACGCCCCGGCGGACGCGCACAATACGCGCATCGCGGCCACCCCGGCCGTCCTTCGTCGAGACACCACCCATGACCCTTTCGATGTACCAGGCTTCGGTTCCCGTCCTCGTCCGCGCGCTCAAGGCGCTGTCGGGCGTGCTGCATAAAGGCGCGGCGTTCGCCAGGGAGCGCAACGTGTCGCCCGAGGTACTGCTCAACACCCGCATCATCGCCGACATGTTCCCGCTGGCGCGCCAGGTGCAGATCGCCACCGACATGGCCAAGGGCGCGGTCTATCGCCTCGCGGGCCAGGACGTGCCCTCGATGGACGACAACGAGGCCACGTTCGAGCAGCTGCAGGAGCGCATCGCGCGCGTCATCGGGATGATCGAAGCGTTCACCCCGGCCCAGATCGACGGCAGCGAAGACCGCTCGATCGTGCTCAAGCTGCGCAGCGGCGAGCTGACGTTCAACGGCCAGGATTACCTGCTCGGCTTCGTGCTGCCGAACGTGTATTTCCACTGCACCACGTCGTATTCGATCCTCCGCGGCGAAGGCGTGCCGCTGGGCAAGGCCGACTTCCTCGGCAAGGCGTAAGCCCACGCTGGAGGCGTGAACCGCCGCGTCCGCGCCGGTTCACGCGCTTCCGGGTCGATCGTCCGCATGGCGATGCCGGCCCTCGACCCAACCTTCCAGACGTGCCACCAGCCAGCCCACCATCAGCGCGGACACGGTGCCGATCACCACTTCGCCCAGGCGAAACGCCGCGACGTCCCAGAGCGGCCCCGTCGACGGCACCAGCATGACGATGGCGGTGGTGATGCCGCCCACCCGCGCCGCCGCGCCGACGCCGGCGGCCCACGACGCGAGCGTCACCAGGAACAGCGCCGCCGCGAAGGCGAGGAAGTCGCCGGTGCCGCCGATCCACAGGCCCAGCACACCGGCCACGGCGCCCAGCCCGGTGCCCAGCACGCGGTCGCGGCCGGCACCGCGCGTGTCGCCGTAATGCGGCTGGGTGACCGCGATGGCGCTGATCGCCGCCCAGAACGCCTCGTGCGGATGCACCCATCGGCCAGCGCCGTAAGCCACGCAGGCCGACGCCATGGTCTTGGCCGCGATGAACAGGCCGACCCGCGCGCGCTTGCCCGGCGGAAGCGCCCGGACCATCCGTTCGAGCAGGCCCTGCGCACGACGAAGCCGCCTGACGGGGCGCTCGTCGTCGTGCATGCGTCGCTCGATCATGCGGTGGCCCGGGTCACGCCTTGAGTTTCCAGCCCGTACGGAAGATCCACCAGACGGCGCCGATGCATACCAGCAGGAAGCCCAGCGTGGCCGACGCGCTCAGCACCACGTCGACGTCGGCCTGGCCGTAGAAGCTCCAGCGAAATCCGTTGACCAGGTACACCACCGGATTGAACAAGGTGATCTTCTGCCACACCGGCGGCAGCATCGCGATGGAATAGAAGCTGCCGCCGAGGAACGTGAGCGGCGTGATCACCATCAGCGGGATCACCTGCAGTTTCTGGAAGTCGTCCGCCCACAGGCCGATGATGAAACCGAACAGGCTGAAGGTCACCGCCGTCAACACCAGGAAACCGACCATCCAGAACGGGTGCATGATCTGGTAAGGCACGAACAGCCGCGCGGTGGCGAGGATCAACAGGCCCAGGATCACCGACTTGGTCGCGGCGGCCCCGACGTAACCGATGACCACCTCCACGAACGTGACCGGTGCGGAGAGCAACTCGTAGATCGTGCCTGCCCACTTGGGCATGTAGATGCCGAACGAGGCGTTGGACACGCTTTCGTTGAGCAGCGACAGCATGATCAGGCCGGGAATGATGAAAGCACCGTAGCTCACACCGCCGATCTGGCCCATGCGCGAGCCGATGGCCGCGCCGAACACCACGAAGTAGAGCGAGGTCGACAGCACCGGCGATGCGATGCTCTGCATCAGCGTACGGCCGGTGCGGGCCATTTCGAAGCGATAGATGGCGCGGATCGCGTGCAGGTTCATGCGCCGTTCCTCAGCAGGCTCACGAAGATCTCCTCCAGCGAGCTCTCGCTCGAGTGCAGGTCCTTGAAGTCGATGCCCATCCCGCCGAGCTGGCGAAGCAGGTCGGCGATGCCGGTATCGTCGCCCTGCGTGTCGAAGGTGTAGGTGAGCGTCTGGCCGTCGGCGGAGAGTTCGAGCGGCCAGTGCGCCAGTTCCGCGGGCACGGCGGCGAGCGGCGACTGCAGTTGCAACGAGAGCTGCTTCTTGCCCAGCTTGCGCATCAGCGTGTGCTTGTCTTCGACGATGACGAGCTCGCCGCGATCGATGACGCCGATGCGATCGGCCATCTCTTCGGCTTCTTCGATGTAGTGCGTGGTGAGGATGATGGTGACGCCCGCGTCGCGCAGGCGGCGCACCATCTGCCACATGTCGTGGCGCAGCTCCACGTCCACGCCCGCAGTGGGCTCGTCGAGGAACAGCACGCGGGGCTCGTGGGCCAGCGCCTTGGCGATCAGCACCCGCCGCTTCATGCCGCCGGACAGCGTCATGATCTTCGCGTCGCGTTTTTCCCATAGCGACAGCTCGCGGAGGATCCGCTCCAGGTGCACCGGGTTGGGCGCCTTGCCGAACAGCCCGCGACTGAAGCGCACCGTGGCCCACACGCTCTCGAACGCGTCGGTGGAGAGCTCCTGCGGCACCAGGCCGATCAGGCCACGCGCCACGCGGGCGTCGCGGACGATGTCATGGCCGTCGACCGTCACGGTCCCCTCGCTGCCGTTGACGATGCCGCAGATGATGCTGATCAGGGTCGTCTTGCCGGCGCCATTGGGGCCGAGCAGCGCGAAAATCTCACCCCGGTGGATATCGAGGTCGACGCGCTTGAGGGCCTGGAAGCCGCTCTTGTAGGTCTTGGACAGGCCTCGCACCGCGACGATGGCGTCAGGGGCCGGATCGTTGGGAGACATGGGGTTCCGTGGGTGGCGGATGGATCGCCGATGGTAATCGCACCGTCGTGAAGACGCAGCCCTGTGGGCGATGCGCGCCCTGGCCAGCGAGCCCGTGCCCGCAAGTCATTGTGATACAACGGTTAACGGGTTTTTTAGCCGATAAGGCGTAGCGTCGTGGTCGAGGGGTCGACGCGGCCCCGCATCGTCAGCGCACCCAACCGACAGCGAGGGTTCCATGGCTTCCAGTTCCGCTCAACTGTTCATTCCGTACAACGAATCGACACAGGGACCGTGGATCGTACGCCGCGCGTCCCTGCCGCTGGGCCGCTACGCGTCCCAGGCGGCCGCGATCGCCGCCGCCGAAGGGATGGCGCCCGACCTCTCCGATCACCTTGGCCGCCCGGTGGAAATCCACGTGCAGCACGCCGATGGCACGTGGGAAGAACACACCTTCGTCGTCGCCGGCCTCGTCGCGGGCGCGCCGGCCAACGGCGTTCACCACCGCCACCTCTGAGCGCCACGGGCTGAGACGGCGATAAGGTAACCTTGTCCGGTTGCCTTATCCGTCCGCTGTCCGCCCGATGCTCACCGAAGACACCAAAGCCACGATCCGTGCCGCGTATGCGCGGCTGAAGGACGGCCTCGCGGGCTTCCGCGGCCGTGCGTCGCAGCTGAAGATGATCGCGGAAGTGGCGAAGGCACTGGCCGAACCGCAGGGTGCGGCGGTGATCGAGGCACCGACGGGCACCGGCAAGTCGATGGCCTATCTCATCGCGGGCCTGGAAGTGGCCCGGGCACAGAAGAAGAAGCTGGTCATCGCCACGGCGACCGTGGCGCTGCAGGAGCAGCTCGTCCAGCGCGACATTCCCCAATACCTCAGCCTCTGCGGCGTGCAGGCGAAAGTCGCGCTGGCCAAGGGTCGCGCGCGCTACCTCTGCCCGCGCAACCTGCGCATGGCCGGCGCCGAGCCATCCGCCCAGGCCGGTTTCGAGTTCGACGCCGAACTGGCGCTCTGGTCGCGGCCGCCCGCCGAGCGGGACACCAAGGCCATCGAGAAGCTCGGCCAGGCCTTCGAGGCCGGCGAGTGGAACGGCGACATCGACAGCAGCCCCGAACCGATCTCCGACCTCGTCCGCGGCATGATCACCACCAGTGCGGGCGGCTGCACCGGCCGCAAATGCGGGTCGTTCGCGGTGTGTCCGTTCTTCCTGGCCCGGCGCGCCATCGGCGAGGCCGACATCGTGGTCGCCAACCAGGATCTCGTGCTGGCCGACCTCACCATGCCGCGTGACGAAGACACCTTCGGTGGCGTCATCCTGCCCAAGCCGGAAGACACGCTGTATATCTTCGACGAGGCGCATCACGTGCCGGGCAAGGCCATCGACCGGGGCGCCGCCGACGTGCACCTGGCGTCGACCATCCGCCGCATCGGCCGCCTGCAGAACCAGATCCACGGCGCGTACTCGTTGACCGACAAGGAGTCCATCGGCAATCTCACCCTCGAGATGGGCGACGAGAAACTGGTGGCGTTGTCGGGGGCGCTGGAGGAGATCGAGCGCGAGATCCGGCTCAGCTGGACACCCTCGTCGAGCGAGACCGAACCGGTGTTCCGCGCATCGCTGGGGCAGTTGCCCGCCCCATGGAAGCACCACGCGGACTACCTGCACCTGCTGACCAAGGACATCCAGCGCTGGCTGCGCACGGTACGGCGCACGGTGGTCGAGATGGAAGCCGGCGGCCCCACGCAGGAAGCCCTTTCGCGCGAACTCGGCGTGGCGCTGGAGCGTCTCGAGCGCCAGGTGCGCACGTGGTACGCGTGGTCGACCGACGATCGCGAAAACGGGCCGCCGCTCGCCCGCTGGGTCAGCATGACGGCCGACCAGCAACTGGTGTGCCATGCCTCGGCGGTGTCGGCGGGCGGCCTGTTGCGCAACGTGCTGTGGGAAAACGCTTCCGCCGTGGTGATGACCTCGGCGACGCTGAGCGCGGGCGGCAACTTCCGCGGCTTCGCCGACGCCGTCGGCCTGCCGGATGCATCGGTGACGCTCAGCCTGCCGTCGCCCTTCGATCTCGAACGGCAGGCCACGCTCGCCGTGCCGGCGCTGCGCACGTTGCCCGACGATCGCGAGGGCCATGCGCGCGAAGTGTCCGAATGGCTGGCGACGCACCTGGACTGGAACGCCGGCAACCTCGTGCTGTTCACCTCACGTGCCAAGCTTGACCGCGTGTTGCAGATCCTGCCCATCGAACACGTGCGCAAGGTGCGTGCGCAAGGCTCGCTGTCGAAGGCGCAGCTCATCGCCGAGCATTGCGCGGACATCGAGGCGGGCAAAGGCAGCACGCTGTTCGGGCTCGCGTCGTTCGGCGAGGGCCTGGACCTGCCCGGCAAGCTCTGCGAGACCGTGGTGGTGACGCAGCTTCCGTTCGCCGTGCCAACCGACCCGGTGGGTGCCACGTATGCGGAATGGCTCGAATCGCGTGGGCGCAACCCGTTCATCGAGGTGAGCGTGCCGGATGCCACGCGCATCCTCACGCAGTATTGTGGCCGCCTGATCCGCACCGAAACCGACACCGGGCGCATCGTGCTACTCGACCGCCGCGTGATCACCAAACGCTACGGCACGGGCATGCTGCGCGCCCTCCCCCCCTTCGCCCGCGAGATCGAGCGCGTCGCATGACCCTGATCCGCTTCGACGACCTCAACGCCATACCCTGGAAGAACGGACTGGGCATCACCCGCGAAGTGGCGGTGCATCCGCACGACGCGGGCATGGATGACTTCCTCTGGCGCGTCAGCATCGCCGATGTCGACACCGCCTCGCCGTTTTCGGTGTTTCCGGGCGTCGACCGGACCATCGTGCTACTCCAGGGCGATGGCTTCACGATGACGCTCGATGGTGCGCGCGAGCACGCGCTCACCGAGCCATGCGTGCCGTTTTCCTTTCCGGGCGAGGCGTCCGTGGCGGTCCGCCTGGCCGGCGGCGCCACGCGCGATTTCAACCTGATGGTCAGACGGAAAGGCGGAACCGCGCGCCTGGAGGTGTGGCAGGGCCCGCTGCGCCACGAGGCGGCGGACGACATCGCCTTGATGCACCTGGCCCGCGGCGAGGCGCGGGTGGGTGGCGAATCGCTCCACACGGGCGACACCGTACGGGGCCCGCACGAGGTCGAACTGCTGCCCGACGCGGTTCTTCTCGTCGTCCGCCGGTAGGACGATCCGGGGCCCCACCTGTCCCGCACGATGCCGGCTGCCGCCGGATCGCCGACACGGTCGGCTCTCATCCCTTCGGGCACGAACTGTCATCCGGCCACATGCCGGCGTCCGCCGATCGATCGGTGCCTACCCGCTTGGCGTTTAAGCCGAGACGCCTGGCTCGCGCAGCCACAGGTCCACCGACGTCAGCTGATACTTCACCGGCGGCAGCGCCGCGAGCCAACCTTCGATGCCGGGAAACACCGGCGTCAGGTCACGCACCAGGTCGGCGAAGCCCTTGTCCCGCTCCGACACGACCAGCAGGTCGTGCTCGGCGTGGAAGAAAAGAAACACGGTGTCGTAAGACGCATCGTCACGGTTGCCCGCCTCCACCCGGCGGACATCGGCGACCGAGCATTCGCGCACGCTCAAGGGACCGGCGACATGCACGATCACCCCATCTACGGGGTCGAAGCGAACGCGTGGGGTCGTGGTCAATCGCTCCCGCAGGCGTCCAACCCACCCTGGCGGTTCGCTTCGATGCATTCGGCCCATCCCCCCGGAAAAACAGCGCGATTCAACCGCGATTCACCCATGGGCCGCATCGTAGAGGGTCGTTTCGCCGGAATCCAGCCATGCCCCCTATGCCATCCAGCCTACCCGTCACCGCCGTGGCCGACCTCGATCTCGCCCGCTACGCCGGCACCTGGCACGAGATCGCCCGGCTCCCGATGTTCTTCCAGCGCAAGTGTGCCGGCCAGTCGATCGCCGAATACACGCCCCAGCCCGATGAGACCGTGACCGTCCACAATCGCTGCCCAGGACAGGACGGCAGGGAGATGTCCGTCCTCGGTACCGCCCGCCGCCCCGACCCCTACGCACGCGGCAAACTGCAGGTCACGTTCGCTCCCCGCTGGCTGCGATGGCTACCGATGGTGTGGGCGGACTACTGGGTGATTGCGCTCGACGACGACTATCGCTGGGCGATGGTGGGGGAGCCGAGGCGGAAGTACCTCTGGATCCTGTCGCGCGATCCGCGCATGGACGTCACGGTTCTGGAGTCACTGAAGGGACAGGCCACAAGCATGGGATACGACCTCAGCGATCTCATCCTGGACGAGGGTGGTTCATGCGTGCGCAAGGCGTCCTCCCCTGCCGATGGCCGCTAACCCCGCAACCTGCCCCTGTGGCACAGGGCGCTCCCTCGCCGACTGCTGCGGCCGCTGGCTAGACGGCGAACCCGCACCCACCGCCGAGATGCTGATGCGATCGCGATACAGTGCCTACGTGCTGGGCCTGGACGCGTATTTGCTCGCCACATGGCACGCGACGACCCGGCCCGCGACACTCGATCTCGCCATGCAGTCGCCCAAGCCACACTGGCTCGGCCTGTCGGTGAAGCGCCACGAAAACCCTACGCCAGACACGGCGGTGGTCGAGTTCGTGGCGCGCATGCGCGTCGGCGGCGGCAGCGCGCAGCGCATGCACGAGGTCAGCCGTTTCGTTCGCGACGACGGTCGCTGGTACTACGTCGACGGCGACGTCACGTGAATACCGATGACACGATCATCTGCGATGCCATCGACGCGATGCGTCTTTTGATCGTCGACTACGGTGGCACACGGCGCCTCGTGCAACCCCACGTGTACGGCGACGACACGCAAGGGCATCGCCTGTTGAGCGCCTACCAGCTCGACGGCGGCAGCAGCTCGGGTGAATCCCGGGGATGGAAGAGTTTCCGGATGGATCGTGTCCGCGCGGTGGCGCCCACGGACGAGCGCTTCCATGCGCCCCGCCCGGAGTTCCAGCGAAACGACGGCGCTTTCGCGCGCATCATCCGCCAGGTGGGTGGTTAGACGACCGACCGCGTCACGCCACCATCGACGCGGATGGCGGCACCGGTCGTGCCCGAGGCCTGTTCCGACGCGAGGTACACGCACGCGTTTGCCACTTCGTCCACGCTGAGCAGTCGCTTGATCAGCGACGTGGGCCGGTGGGTCTGGATGAAATCCTGCTCCACGTCCTTCTGCGTCTTGCCTTGTTCTTTCGCGATCTTGCCGAAGAACTCGCTCACGCCTTCCGAAAGCGTCGGCCCCGGCAGCACGGCGTTGACGGTGACGCCGGTGCCGGCCAGTACCTCGGCCAGCCCACGCGATACCGCCAATTGCGCCGTTTTCGTCACGCCGTAGTGGACCATTTCCGCAGGAATCTGCACGCCGGATTCGCTGGAGATGAACTGCACGCGTCCCCAACCCCGCTCGGCCATGCCTTTGGCGTAATGGCGCGACAGCCGCACGCCCGAATTGACGTTGACCTCGAAAAAGCGCGTCCATTCGGCATCGTCGATGGCAAAGAAATCCTTCGGCTCGAAGATGCCGAGGTTGTTGACAAGGATGTCGGTGTCGGGAACGGCGGCGATGAGCGCCGCGCCGCCTTCGGCGGTGCCCAGGTCGGCGGCGACGCCGGTGAGTCGCGCCTGGGGCACCTCTGCGCGAAGCTGGGCGATGGCGTCGTCCACGCGCGCCTGGGTGCGTCCAGTGATGACGATGCTGGCCCCGGCGGCCGCGAGACCCTTGGCGATGGCCAGCCCGATGCCCGCGGTGGAACCGGTGACGATGGCGCGACGGGTCGAAAGGTCGATGTGCATGGACAGGTTCCCGGAGAAAGAGACGATGGGAACATCGTCGGGGTGGATGGATCGTGGATCAATCGCCGCCACGGCAAAACACTTTCGTTTCGTAGGCGATGATCCGCTCCGCGCCCGGTACCGATGGCGGATTGCCCCGATGCGCGTTAGGCCGCAAGCATCGCCCTTCGCCGTGGCCCCGGCACGTTCAGGGCTGCGGCACGCCCGGCAGGTCCAGCCGCGTTTCGCCTTCGGACAAACCATGCGGGCCGAAGCGGCGTTCGATGATCGTCGTCGCATCGTCGTGCCCGACCAGAATCACGGTGCTCGCACGGGTCCCGTACTGTTCGCCGGCGATGAACGCGCTGGCGAGGAAGCGTTCGCGTTCGATGCCGACGCCGGTATCCGGAAGCAGGTCGTCCGGCCAACCGCCGCGATCCGACAGCAGGTCGAACAGCGACGCGATGTCGCCATCGCTGTCGATCCATGCACCCAGCTTCGCCGTCAGCGCCTGCGTTTTGGGCCACGGCGCGTTGAAGTCGGCATTGGACACGCCGTGGATGCCGTCGGTCACGCGCTGGCGGCGCGCCTCGCGATGGTTGCCGAGGTAGAACGCGTCGTCGCGATCGAACGTGAGCAGGTTGAAAGGCCGGTACGCGGACGCCATCGCCATCAGTTCGTCGGCGTGCGCGGCGGCGGGAAGACTCGAGGCGAGGTAATCCGCCACGAGAAGGCCTCGCGACATGCCCTCATGGGACGCCTGGGGATCACGCACGTTGGTGATGACGCCGACACGTCCCCGCGGGGCTACACCCGCCCAGGTCCCGCCCGCGTGGAGGTCACGACCGGCGAGGATCTGTGGCGCTTCGTCCCACGAGGCGAGGGGCGCCGTGGGGCGCGCATGGAACTCGTCGCGATTGCCGACGAGCACGAGACGCCAGCGCGGATGGGTGCGCCAGGCAAAAGCGATGAGACACATGGAGGGGCGCCGAAGGAACGTTGCCACCATTGTGCGCCTGCGCTGTGGCAGGCGCACCGCCACCGTCGGCGTCGGTTCAGGCGGTCGCGAGCCGGCCTGCGGTCTTGCCGGCCAGCAGGCGAACGATGGACCCCGCCGCCTCGCGACCGTCGTACACCGCGCGCACCACGAGATCGGCCCCACGCACGTTGTCGCCGCCGGCGAACACCTGCGGATGGCTCGTCTGGTGCGGCAGGCGCCCCTCGGCGCCTGTCACGATGCGCCCGCTGCGATCGCGATCGATCCCGAACGGCTCACACCAGTCGGGCGGGCTGGGCTGAAAGCCAAACGCCTGGATGACCACGTCGGCACGCAAGTCCGTCTCGCTGCCTTCGACGTTGCGCGGACGCAGGCGACCGTCGCCCTCGTCCACCAGCTGCGTTTCGACCACACGCACCGCTTTCACCCGTCCGCTGTCGCCGATGAGGGCCACGGGCTGGCGCTGGAAGAGGAAGCGCACGCCTTCGTCGCGGCTGTAGCCGACCTCGCGGCGCGACCCGGGCATGTTCGGCTCGTCGCGACGGTAGACGCAGGTGACGGAAGCGGCACCCAGGCGGATGGCGGTGCGGTTGCAGTCCATGCCGGTGTCGCCGCCGCCGAGCACCACCACGTGCTTGCCGGCGAGGTCGTACGCCGGCGCCGGTGGCGCATCGCGCAGCAGGCGCTCGGTGTTGGCGATCAGGAACGGCAGCGCATCATGCACGCCACCGAGTTCGCGACCTTCGAGTTGGCCGTCGACGTAGGTATACGCACCCGTGCCGACGAAGACCGCATCGTAGTCGGCAAGCAGGTCATCGAAGGTGACGTCCACGCCGATGTCCACGCCCAGGTGGAAGCGCACGCCCATGCCTTCGAGCACGGCGCGACGCGTGCGCACGACGGTCTTGTCCAGCTTGAACGGCGGGATGCCGAAGGTGAGCAGGCCCCCGATTTCGTGCTGGCGGTCGAACACGTGGGCGGCGATGCCCGCGCGGCGCAGGCGATCGGCACAGGCCAGGCCGGCCGGACCGGCGCCGACGATGGCCACGCGCGCACCGGTCTCCTTCACCCGCGACAGATCGGGGCGCCAGCCCTGGCGGAAGGCTTCATCGGTGACCCACCGCTCGACGCTGCCGATGGTGACGGCACCGAAATCGCCTTGCTCCAACGTGCAGGCACCCTCGCAGAGGCGATCCTGGGGACAGACGCGTCCGCAGATTTCCGGCAGCGGATTGGTTTCGTGCATCAGCGTGGCGGCTTCGAACAGACGGCCGTCCTGCACCAGCTTGAGCCAGTTGGGGATGTAGTTGTGCACCGGACACGCGTGTTCGCAATACGGGTTGCCGCAATCGATGCACCGGCCGGACTGCTGGGCAGCTTCATTGGACGCGAAGTCGCCGGAGATCTCGCCATAGCCCAACACGCGCACCGCCACCGGCACGGTGCGCGGCACTTGCCGCGGGATGTCGAGGAAACGGAAGTCTTTCGCGCTCATGCGGCGCTCCTGAGTTCTTCGGCCAGCGCGTCGAGGCTCGCCGCCTTCGGCTTGACCAGCCAGAAACGCTGGAGCAGGCCGCGGAAATCGCCGAGCACGCGACGTCCCCAGGCGCTGCCGGTGAGCTCGGCATGGCGCTCGATGAGCTGGCGCAGGTGCTGCATGTAATGCTCCATGCCCTCGTGCGAGATACGCACGATGTCGACGAGTTCGTGGTTGTAGCAATCGACGAAGTTGCGCTCGATGTCGAGCACGTAGGCAAAGCCGCCGGTCATGCCCGCACCGAAGTTGAGCCCCGTGCGGCCGAGCACGGCGACGACGCCGCCGGTCATGTACTCGCAGCAGTGGTCGCCCGCGCCTTCCACCACGGCCAGCGCGCCGGAGTTGCGCACGGCAAAGCGCTCGCCCGCCTGCCCCGCGGCGAAGAGCTCGCCGCCGGTGGCGCCGTAGAGGCAGGTATTGCCGATGATCGAGGCATCCTGGCTGGCGAACGGCGAGTCGTCGGGCGGACGGACGACGATGCGTCCGCCGGCCATGCCCTTGCCGACGCCGTCGTTAGCCTCGCCGATCAGGTCGATATGCACGCCGCCGGCATTCCAGGCGCCGAGGCTCTGGCCCGCCGAACCGCGCAGACGCAGGTCGATCGGCCGGCCGCCCATGCCGGCGTCACCCCAGCGGCGCGCCACGTCGCCGGACAGGCGCGCACCGATGGCGCGATCGGTGTTGGCGATGTCATAAGCGAACGAGCCGCCGGTGCCGTGCGCGACCGCTTCACGCGTTTGGGCCGAGATGTGGTTGGCCAGCGTGGCGGGGTCACGCATCGGGTTGCGCGCCAGCGCGCAGGCGACATCGACCTGCGTGCCTAGCCCGTCGTCGCTCACCAGCGGGGCGAGGTCGAGTCGCTGCTGCACGGCGGTGACGCCCTCCCGGCGCTCAAGCCGATGACCCTGGCCGATCAGCTCGGCGAGCGACCGCACGCCGAGGCGGGCGAGATGGCGACGCACGTCTTCGGCGACGAAGCGGAAATAGTTCATCACCATGTCGGGCAGGCCGACGAAGTGCTTCTCGCGCAGCACCGGGTGCTGCGTGGCGACGCCCGTGGCGCAGTTGTTGAGGTGGCAGATGCGCAGGTATTTGCAGCCCAGCGCCACCATCGGCCCGGTGCCGAAGCCGAAGCTTTCCGCACCGAGCATGGCCGCCTTGATGACATCGAGCCCGGTCTTGAGGCCGCCATCGGTCTGCAGGCGAACGCGTCCGCGCAGGCCGTTGAGGCGCAGCGTCTGCTGCGTCTCGGCCAGGCCCAGTTCCCACGGGGTGCCGGCGTATTTGATCGACGTGAGCGGGCTGGCGCCCGTGCCGCCGTCGTGGCCGGACACGGTGATCAGGTCGGCGCCCGCCTTGACCACGCCCGCCGCCACGGTACCCACGCCGGCATGCGACACCAGCTTGACCGAGACCAGCGCCCCAGGGTTGACCTCCTTGAGGTCGTGGATGAGCTGGGCGAGGTCTTCGATGGAGTAGATGTCGTGATGGGGCGGCGGCGAGATGAGGCCGATGCCGGGCTTGGCGTAGCGCAGGCGGGCGATGGTGGCATCCACCTTATGGCCCGGCAGCTGCCCACCTTCGCCCGGCTTGGCGCCCTGGGCGATCTTGATCTGCAAGACCTCGGCGTTGACCAGGTACGCCGGCGTGACGCCGAAGCGGCCGGACGCCACCTGTTTGATCTTGGACGCGCGCTCGGTGCCGTAACGCTCGGGATCTTCGCCACCCTCGCCCGAGTTGCTCCGCGCCCCGAGGCGGTTCATCGCGATGGCGAGCGCCTCGTGCGCCTCGGGAGACAACGCGCCCAGCGACATGCCAGCGGAATCGAAGCGACGCAGGATCGCCTCGACCGGCTCGACCTCGTCGATCGGCACCGGGGTGCCCTCGCGCGGCACGAGCAGGTCGCGCAACGCGGACGGCGGACGGGTGTCGACGTGGCGCGCGTATGTCTCGTAGTCGCTCCACTGCCCCGTTCGCACCGCCACCTGCAGGCTGGCGATGACATCGGGGTTGTACATATGGAACTCGCCGCCGTGAACGTACTTGTAGAGACCGCCGGCACGCAGCGCGAGCGCTTCGTCCCAGGCTTCGGCGGCGAGCACGCGCTGCTCCTGTTCCAGGTCGGCGAAGGTGGATCCGCCGATGCGCGACGGCGTGCCGGGGAAGCAGAGCTTCACCACGTCGGACGCGAGGCCGACGATCTCGAACAGTTGCGCGCCGCGATAGCCGGCCACCGTGGAGATGCCCATCTTGGAGAGGATCTTCAGCAGGCCCTTGCGGATGCCGCGACGGTAGTTGCGACCGATCTCGCGGGGCGCGCCTTCGCCACGGCGCAGGTGACCGCTGCGTCCCATGTCGAACAGGCTCTGGTAGGCGAGCCAGGGATAGATGGCGGTGGCGCCGAAACCGAGCAGGCACGCGAAATGATGCGGGTCGCGCGGCGTCGCGGTCTCCACCATGATGTTGCATTGGCAGCGCAGCCCTGCATCCACCAGGCGCGCGTGCACGGCGCCGGTGGCCAGCAGCGCGTGGATCGGCAGCAGGTCGCGGCGCGGGTAACGGTCGCTCAGGAAGACGATGCGCACGCCCCCACGCACGGCGGCTTCCACCGCATCGCACAGGCGGGCCAGGGCCTGCTCGAGCGTGTCGCCCTCGCCGTACATGAGATCGAAGCGCGGCGTGTCGGCGTAATCGGGATGGGCGAGGATCTGGCGCAGCTTGCGCTGGGAGAGGATCGGCGAATTGAGCAGGATCTGCTTCGCGTTGTCCGGACCCAGATCGAAGATATTGCGCTCCTGGCCGATCTGGGTCACCAGCGACATGACCAGCCGCTCGCGGAGCGGATCGATCGGCGGATTGGTGACCTGCGCGAAGCCCTGGCGAAAACGGTCGAACAGCGGGCGCACCTGGCGAGACAACACCGCCATGGGCGTGTCGTCGCCCATCGAGCCGGTAGCTTCCGCTTCCGTTTCGGCAAGCACCTTCAGCACCGATTCGCATTCTTCGCGCGACAGGCCGTAGAGCTTCTGATAGCGGCGCAGTTCCTCGGCGGGCAACGGCTCGGCCGCGAGGCTGGGATCGATGAGATCGGATTCGAGATAGGTGACGCCCTCGCGCAGCCATTCGCGGAACGGCGCCCGCGCACGATGGATGGCATCGATGTCCGCGTCGCGCAGCAGGCGGTGCTCGCGGAAATCCACCGCGATCATCTCGCCGGGGGCGAGGCGGCCCTTGGCGACCACGCGCGCGGAGGGGACGTTCCACAAGCCCGCCTCGGAGGCGACGATCAGGTGGTTGTCGTCGGACAGCGCCCAGCGCGCGGGGCGCAGGCCGTTGCGATCGAGCGTGCACGCCGCGTAACGGCCGTCGCACATGACCAGACCGGCGGGGCCGTCCCACGGCTCGCTGTGCAGGGCGTAATACTCGTAGAAGGCGGCGAGGTCTTCGTCGATGTCCTCGCGCGCGGCGTAGGCCGGCGGCACCAGCACGCGCATCGCGGTGAGGAGGTCCATGCCCCCCATCAGCAGCACTTCGAGCGCGTTGTCGAGGCTTTCCGAATCGGAACCGTCCTGCCTCACGAGAGGGCCGATGTCGGTCAGGTCGACCCGGTCCGAGCGCAGCACCGAACCGCGCGCCTGCATCCAGCGGCGGTTCGCGCGAATGGTGTTGATCTCACCGTTGTGCGCAAGAAAGCGGAACGGCTGCGCCAGGCGCCAGCGCGGCGACGTGTTGGTGGAGAAACGCTGGTGGAATACCACCGCGTCGGCGACCAGCGCCGGATGGCGCAGATCGGGGTAGACGTCGCGCAAGCGCCCGGGGGCCGCCATGGCCTTGTAGCCGATGACTTCGCCCGAGAGCGACACCACGTAGAACTGCGGGTCGTCGACGAGCCGCTGCTCCGCGCGGCGACGGGCGCGGAACAGCGCGGCCTCGAACGCGGCGGTGGAAAGATCGCCACGGGCCTCGACGAACACCTGACGGATGCGCGGCATGGACGACGCCGCGAGGGGGCCGCACGCCTCGGCGTGCGCCGCGACCTCGCGCCAGCCCGACACGCGCAGGTTGACGGCGGCGAGCTCATCGGCGAGCACGGCGGCGGCTTCGTCGGCGCGATCGGGGTCGACAAACACGTTGCCCGCGGCGAAGTGCGTCGCCAGAGGGATGCCGGCCTCGGCGGCGAGCGCGCGTAGCCACTCCACCGGCCGGCGAATGAGCACGCCGCAGCCGTCGCCGCTCACCCCGTCGGCGTTGACGCCGCCACGGTGGGAAAGTTTCGCCAGCGCGGCGAACGCGGTGTCGACGAGCGCGGCGCTCGCGTGCCCGTCGATCTGCGCGACGAGGCCGAAACCGCAGCTGTCGTGCTCGAACGCCTCGTCATAGAGGCGCGGAATGCCTTGCTCCACCATCCGCCTCCTCGTGGCATCGGTATGTGCTGGGATGCAATGCCGGGAGGCATGCGCCTCACTTTAGACACATTTGCCGCGCTGCGTCAAAGCCGCTTAGACGTCCAAATGGAAATTAAACGGAATTCCTAAGAAATCCGGGCGCCGCTGGCCCGGTCGGTCGTGTCCGGCGCCGGGGCCAGGCCAATGCGTCCCAACGGCAGCACGCCCTGCCCGGCCCGCGTCTCCCGAATCGGTGATAATCCCCGGCATGCGCCCACACCACGTCTGTTCTTTCGCCCTCGCCCTCCTCATGCCCACCCTTGCCCCGCCCGCCCATGCGGCGCAGGACGGCAAGGCGCGGACCGAGCAGGCCCAGGCCCGGCAGAAGCTGGACGACGTGCGCAAGCAGATCGACCAGATCACGAAGGACCAGCGCGACACCGCCAACGCCAGGGACAGCGCCAACGCCGCGCTGGCCCGACAGGCCGAGCAGGTCGCCGGCGCCGCCCGTGCCGTACGCGACACCGAGGCCGAACTGGAGCAGCGCAAGCGCGACCTGGAGCAGCTCGGCGCCCAGCGCAACGCGATCCAGCAGGGCCTGGATCGGCAGAAGGGTGCCCTTGGCGACCTCCTGCGCGCCACCTACACCCTGGGCCGCGGCTCCGACCTGCAGCTGCTGCTCGGCGACGAGGACGTGAACCGCATCTCGCGCGCCCTGGCCTACTCGCGGTATTTCCAGCAGAACCGCGTCGAGCGCATCAAGGGCCTGCTCGCGGATCTTTCCCGCCTCCAGGAGGTCGAAGCCGCGATCTCCGCCGAACAGCAGAAACTGGAGACGACCCGGGCCGAGCGCGAAAAACGCGCGGCCGAACTGGAAAAACAACGCGCCGCCCAGCAAAAGCTCGTGGCGGAGGCCGATTCCCGATACAAGGACCAGGCCTCGCGCATCGCCGCCCTGAAGCAGAACGAGGCCGACATGAACGCGCTGGTGTCCCGCCTGCAAAAGGTGATCGACGACGCCGCCAAGGCAGCCGAAGTGGCGCCCCCGCCCAAGGGCGCGCCCCCGTCGGCACCGCTTGGCAACCTGCGCGGCAACCTGCCCTGGCCCGCCAACGGCGCGGTGCACGCCTACGGTAACGGCGTGATCATCGTGGCCCCCCGCGGCAGTGAGGTGAAGGCGGTGGCGCGCGGCCGGGTGGTGTTCGCCAACTTCCTGCGTGGCTACGGCATGATGATCATCGTGAACCACGGCAACGGATTCATGAGCATGTACGGCAACAACGAGACGCTGCTGCACGGCGTGGGCGACATGGTGGAGGCCGGCGAAGCCGTCGGCACCGCCGCGGCGCCGGCCGGCGACAGCGGCGCCTATTTCGAGCTGCGCCAGGGCGGCAAGCCCATCGACGCGCGCGGCTGGCTCGGTAAACGGCATTGATTTCCCCGGAGAAACGCATGCGTCAGCTTCCCCCGCGATTCGTCTTCGCGCTCGCCCTGGGTGCGGCGCTGGCAGCACCCGTCCATGCGAAGCAGGACGGTGCGACGCCACCCGTGCGGCAACCCGACGCGCCGGCGGCCTCGTCGACGGCGGCGGCGAATGTCGCCACGAAGGCCGACGATGGCGTCGATCTCGACGACATTCGCAATTTCACGCGGGTCTACCACATCGTGCAGCAGGCCTATGTCGAGAAACTCGACAACAAGACGATCATGAAGGCCGCGATCTCCGGGATGCTGGAGAACCTCGATCCGCACAGCGAATACCTCGACAAGGACGGCCTGGCCGAACTGGACGAGGACACCACCGGGCAATACGGCGGCCTCGGCATCGAGGTGCTTCAGGTCGACGGCGCGCTCAAGATCGTCTCGCCGATCGACGACACCCCCGCGTCGCGCGCCGGTATCAAGGCGGGCGATACGATCCTCAAGGTCGACGGACGAGTGGTCGACAGCCAGAACATCGACGACGCATTCAAGAAGCTGCGCGGCGATCCGGGCAGCAAGATCACGCTCACCATCCTCCACGAGAAGTCGGACAAACCGATCGACGTGCCCATGGTACGTGAGCGCATCAATGTCACGAGCGTGAAGGTCCGCCCGCTCGAGGCCGGCTACGTGTACATCCGCCTGAGCCAGTTCCAGGAGGACACCGCCAGCGACCTGGAGAAGAAGCTGGGCGACTACATCCGTAAGAACGGCGCGCCCAAGGGCGCCGTGCTCGACCTTCGCTCCAATCCCGGCGGCCTGCTGACCACCGCGGTGGGCGTGGCCGACACGTTCCTCGACAGCGGCGGCATCGTCAGCACCAAGGGCCGCCTGCCGGATGCCAACCTGCATTTCGACGCGCACCCGGGCGACCTGCTCAACGGCGCGCCGATGGTGGTACTGGTGGACAACGGCACGGCATCGGCCGCCGAAATCGTGTCCGGCGCGCTCAAGGACAACCACCGCGCCCTGATCATGGGCCGGCGCACGTTCGGCAAGGGCGTGGTGCAGACGGTGTTGCCGCTCGACCAGGACCACGCGGTGAAGATCACCACCGCTCGCTACTACACGCCCAACGGTACGTCGATCCAGGCCGAAGGCATCAAGCCGGACATCGCCCTGGCCGATCTCGCGGTCACCAAGAGCGATGCGACGCCGCCACTGATCGGCTCGGAAGCCGACCTGCCGAACCACCTCGTGAACGAGAAGGCATCCACCGACGACAAGGGCTCGGCGGACGACGACGGCAAGCTGGCCATCGAAGACTACGCGCTATCGCAGGCGCTTAACGTGCTGAAGGGACTGGCGATCGGGCGGCGGTGAGGTGACGGCGTCGCAGGGACGCCGGGGCGGTTGTGGCCTCGACGGCGGCGTACGGCCTGGATGGGGGACACTGCCGACACGTGGCTGGCGTTTCGCGAACACGGCGCGCTCCTCGCCGCGCGCAGCGAAATGCGGTTACCAGAAGCGCCACCACGGCCGCGCGGAACGGGCCATGCGGCGACGCAGCCGGCGCGACGCCGCCCGGGGAATCACCTCCGCGCCCAGCTTCCAGCCGTCGAACGCGGCACGGCCATAGGCGGCGGCACCGAAATCGTATTCGAACCCGGTGTACATCTCGGCCAGTTCCACGGGCAGCGCGACAAAGCAGTCGACGTCGCGTCCCTCCTCGTCGGCGATGTCCTGCTCGGATTCGAAGCGCGCATGCAGCACGTCGAAGCCCGGTGGTAAGGCGCCGCTGGCGGCCAGCACGCGTACCTCGTCGTCGCGCGCGGCGTGCTCCACGTGCCAGAGCACCGCGCCGTCGTCGTAGCAGGTAGCCACGCTGTATGCCGTTTCGTCGTGTTGCACGCTCACCACCCGGCAACCCTTCGACAAGGGCAGCAGGGTGTCTTCGGTGAGCAGGGGCGAGCCGGCGCGCGCCACCACCACGAACCACCCGGACGGTAGCGCCAGGCAGAAGCCTCGCCGCGCGCGCGGCGAGGTGTCGCCGTTGCGGACGAGATCGAGCTCGGCGAAGACCGCCGCGTCGTCCTTGCCCTTCACCGCCAGCCAGCCGAGCGTCGCGGCCACCGGACTATTCCCGCCCGGCGGACGGTTTCAGCAGGAAGCGCACCGACAGCAGCCCCAGCTCGTAGAGCAGGCACATGGGCACCGCCAGCATGACCATCGACAACAGGTCGGGCGGGGTGATGAACGCCGCGATGGCGAAGGCACCCACGATGGCGTAGCCGCGCCCCTTGCTGAGCTTCTCGGCATCCACCACGCCGATCGCGGCGAGGATCACCACAGCCACCGGCACCTCGAAGCACAGGCCGAAGGCAAAGAACATCAACATCACGAAATCGAGGTAGTGCGTGATGTCCGTCATCATCGCCACGCCGTCGGGCGTGACCGCGTTGAGGAACTTGAAGGCCGCCGGCATCACGACGAAATACGCGAAGGCGCAGCCGGCGTAGAACAGCACCAGCGCGGCGACGAGCAGCGGCTTGGCCAGGCGCTTCTCGTGCTTGTAGAGGCCGGGGCTCACGAAGGCCCAAAGCTGGTAGAGGATCATCGGCATGCTGATGAACAGCGCCACGAAAAACGCGAGCTTCAGCGGCGTGACGAACGGGCTGGCGACCTCGGTGGCGATCAGGTGCGCGCCTTGCGGCATGCGGTCGACCAGCGGCTTGGCCAGCTCGGCATAAAGGTGGTTCGCCACCGGCACGAGCGCCAGCAGCACCAGCAACAGCACCACGATCGCGCGCAGCAGGCGCGAGCGCAGCTCGATCAGGTGCGAGAACAACCCCGCTTCGAGGCCGTCGTCAGCGGACGGATCGGGCTCACGTGCGGTCATGCGGTTCAGTCCTGGGCGGCACGGGGTCGGGCGAAGGCACGACGGCGGGCGGGGTGCCGTCGGTTGCGGCGCGCGCGGCCTGGGTGTCGGTGAAGGTATCCCGCATGCGATCGCCGGTGCGGCGCATCTCATCGCCCGCGACGCGCAAGTCGTCCCGTACACCCTCGTGGGCGGAGCGCGCCTGCTCGGCGGTCTCACGCAACGTGCGACGAATCTCTTCCGCCTGGATTTCGCGCTCTACCTCGGAGCGCACGCTGTCCCAGCCGTTTCGCACGCGGCGCAGGAGCGCACCGGCCGTGCGCGCGGCGTGGGGGAGGCGTTCGGGCCCGAGGACGATGAGCGCCACCAGCGCGAGCAGCAGCAGCTTGCCGAAGCTGATCTCGATCATGGTGGCGGCGCGATCACGGGGTCCGGTCGTGCGGCTCGGCGTTCTCGCGCTGGGCCTGCGCCGACGCCGCCGGCGGCGGGTCGGCGCGCAGCTTTTCGGCCTCGCGACGGGCTTCTTCGTCGCCATCCAGGCCCTTCTTGAAGTCGCGCATGGCACCGCCCAGGTCCGAGCCGATGTTACGCAGCTTTTTCGTGCCGAAGATCAGCACGACGACGAGCAGCAGGAGGACGATATGGGTAATGCTCATGAAAAACCTCGGAAGCCCCCAAGGGGCCGGTAGGACGGATGGCGCCCCCCGGGCGCCGTCACTTCTGAGTGTACTCCTCCAGTTTATCCCGGAAATTGATCACTTCGGGCGGGACGTTCGTCACGCCGCCTTCGAAAATGCGACGTGGCGTCTTGTCCGAGCCGTAGACGGCGGCGTTGGAATCGTCGTCAATGCTGATCCGGGCACCCTGCAGCGCCACGCCCGCGAACAGGCCCTTGGAACGCGAATAGGTGTAGATCTCCGCGTTCATGTTGCCGTTGGTGGCAGCGGAGACCGAACGGCCCACCGGACCGGCGGCGGCACTCGCGTCGGCGCCCAGGGTGAACTGCCCGTCGATGATCTTGTTCACGCCGCGATCGGTGAGAAACACCAGGATCACGTCGTTGGACTGGATGCCGATCTGGAAACCCACGCCCGCCGAGGCGGTGGAGATGAAGTTGGGATTGGACCAGGTGCCGTCGCGGCCCTTGATGGCGATCAGGCCTTCCCCCTTGCCGCCGGAGAAGACGAAGCCGGCGCGCACCATGCCCGGGATCACGGCGATGGCGTAGGCCTTCTTGAGCAGGTCGGAGGGAATGGACTTGTCCGGCGCGTCGTTGATCATCTCGTCGAGCACCCGGACGGCGTTGCGCGCCTGCTCCAGCGGCGGATCGGCGGCCTGCGCGGCCATCGAGGGCACGAACGCGAGGAGGCCGAGGGCGAGCAGGCGGTGGAAGCGTGGGGACATCGGGGAGGCTCCTATCGGTGCGGAAGGCATCGGCTGCGGCGATCGAACGCGAGCCTGGTCGCGTCGGCCTGTGGCAGACTGCGACGATCCCCGCGACAGCCGACGCCGATGCCAGGTACGCCAAACTATACCGGCCTTGCCGGTCATTCCCACGACATCCCTGCCCGCGCCGGTGTGCTGCTGGTTAACCTCGGTACACCCGAGGCGCCCACCGCCGCCGCCGTACGGCCCTATCTGGCGCAGTTCCTCGGCGACCCGCGGGTGATCGAATACCCGCGCCTGCTGTGGAAAGCGATCCTCCATGGCGTGATCCTGCGCGTGCGGCCCAAGCGCTCGGCGCACGCCTACTCGCGCATCTGGACCGAGCAGGGGTCACCCCTGCGCGTGGGCAGCGAGGCCCTTGCCGCCGCGCTCCAGGCCGAGCTGGCGCAGCGCCGGCCCGGACCTGTCCGGGTCGAGCTGGCGATGCGCTATGGCCGCCCCGCCGTGGCCGACACGATCGCACGCATGCAGCGCGAGGGCGTGCGCCGCCTGCTGGTGCTGCCGCTCTACCCGCAGTATTCGGCCACGTCCACGGGCAGCGTCTTCGATGCCGTCGCCGATACGGTCAAGGGCCTGCGCTGGCCGCCGGAACTGCGCCAGATCAACGATTACCACGACGATCCGGCCTACATCGCCGCGCTGGCCGCGAGCGTGCGCGCCCACTGGGACCGCCACGGGCGCGGTGAGAAACTTCTCATGAGTTTCCACGGCATCCCCGAGCGCTACCTGCGCGCGGGCGATCCGTATTTCTGCCAGTGCCACGCCACCGCGCGCCTCCTGCGCGAGGCGCTCGGCCTGACGGACGAACAGGCGCCGATGTCGTTCCAGTCGCGCGTCGGCCGGGAGCGCTGGCTGCACCCCTACACCGACGAAACGGTCAAGGCGCTGGGCCGGGACGGCGTCAAGCGCCTGGATGCGATCAGCCCGGGCTTCGCGGTGGACTGCCTGGAAACCCTCGAAGAAATCGCCATGCAGAACGCGGAGTTCTTCCGCGAGGCCGGTGGCGAATCGATGCGCTATATCCCCTGCCTCAACGCGGATGCATCGCACGTGGACGCGTTGGCGGCGCTGGTGTTGCGGCATACGCAGGGCTGGCCGGAGTTCTCGCCCGGCTACGATGCCGCGGCCGCGGCCACGGCCCTGGCCGCGGCACGCGAACGAGCCCGCCGGGCCAGCCAGGGTGCGTGAGCTGCGGGTCGCTATCCCCGGTCTCGAACTGGCCGGACTGGCGTGGGGACAACCGGACGCGCCGCCGCTGCTCGCGATCCATGGCTGGCTCGATAACGCGGCGAGCTTCGCCCGTATCGCGCCACGACTGGCGGAACGCTTCCACGTCATCGCGCTCGACCTGCCCGGCCACGGTCATTCGCAGCACCTGCCACCGGGTGCGGTGTATCAGCATGTCGACTACGTGCGGGCCATGCTGGCCGCCGCCGACGCGCTCGCCTTGCCGCGCTTCCACCTGCTCGGTCATTCCCTCGGCGCGGGCGTGGCGACGATGCTTGCCATCGCCGCGCCCGAGCGCGTCCGACACCTCGCCTTGATCGAAGGGCTGGGCCCCTTGGGCGACGATGGTTCGCGCACGCTTGAACGCTTTCGCGAAGCCATGGCCACGGGACACTCGGGCCAGCGCCCCCTGCGGGTGTTCGGCAGCGTCGACGACGCGACCGCCGTGCGTGCGACGGTCAGCGGACTGGACCCCGCCCTCGCCCGCCCCATCGTCGAGCGCGGCCTGCGCGAGGTGATCGGCGGCTACAGCTGGCGGAGCGATCCCCGCCTGTCGAAGCCGACGGCCATAAGGCTCGCGGAAACGCAGGTCATGTCGCTGCTGCTGGGCCTGGCCGCGCCCACATCGCTGTTGCTCGCGCAGCCGCACGCACCCTACCTCGAACCGGACGCACTGCAGGTGCGGATCGACTGCGTGGCGGACATCACGGTCACGCCCATGAACGGCGGCCATCACCTGCAGCTGGAGCATCCGGACGCGGTCGCGGGCTGGCTGCTCGCGGCGCTGTAGACCAGGCGGGTCACACCACCGGGTCGAAACGGATCGCCGGATGCACCATCGGCTCCACGAGCCAATGATCGGCAAGCAGGAATGCGAACAACACCATCAGGTAGACGATGGAGTAGTTGAACACCTTCATGGCGAAGAAGTCGTCCGGCGGGTTGAACAGCCGCACGGCGTACCAGAGGAACCCGCCGCCGAGCACCACCGCGCCCAGCAGGTAGATCAGCCCGCTCATGCCGGTAAGGAACGGCAGCAGCGTCACCAGGAACAGCAGCACGGTGTAGAAGAAGATGTGCCAGCGCGTGTAGCGCACGCCGTGCGTCACCGGCAGCATCGGCACCTGCGCGCGCGAGTAGTCGTCGACGCGGAAGATCGCCAGCGCCCAGAAATGCGGCGGCGTCCAGACGAAGATGATGAGCAGCAGTTGCAGCGCGTAAGGATGCAGCGAGCCGGTGACGGCGGTCCAGCCGAGCACGGGCGGCGCGGCGCCCGCGATGCCGCCGATGACGATGTTCTGCGGCGTGGCGCGCTTGAGGAATGCGGTGTAGATCACCGCGTAGCCGATCAGCGAGAAAAACGTGAGCGTCGCCGTCAGCACGTTCACCAGCAGCACGAGCACGAGCATCGCCACCACGCCCAGGGTCGTGGCGAAGACGAACACCTGCATCGGCGTGAGTTGCCCGGTGGCCAGCGGGCGATGCGAGGTGCGCGCCATCAGCCGGTCGATGCGCTGGTCGATCAGGTGGTTGTAGGCGGCCGCCGAGGCCGACGCCAGCCAGATGCCGAGCGTGCCGAACACCACGGCGTGCCAGCCCGGCAGGAGACGCTGGCCGTTCTCGTCCACGGCGAGGAACATGCCGATGACGGCGCAGAACACCAGCAGGGCGACGACGCGAGGCTTGGTCAGTTCGAGGTACTGGCGGAAGGTGTTCAAAGCGTCTCTCTCGTCGCGGGCAGCCGCTGGGTGCGGGCCAGGGCGGCCAGCAGGGTGAACAGCAGCAGCGCGGCCACGCCATTGTGCGCCGTGGCGACCGGCAAGGGCAGGCCCAGGTGAACGTTGCCGATGCCCAGCAGCACCTGGACCACGAGCACCGCGCCCACGGCGATGCCGATGCGACGCAGGCCACGGCGTGCCAGCCGGTGGGAGAGCCAGGCCAGGTAACAGAACGTCACCAGCGCGCCGATGCGGTGGGCGACCTGGATGGCGCTGCGCGCGGCCATGTCGAGTACGCCGCCTTCGTAGTTCACGCCCACGCCACGCCAGAGCACGAACCCCTCGTGGAAATCCGTGGCGGGCCACCACTGGCCGAGGCACTTGGGAAAATCGGTGCCGCAGGCCAGCGCCGCGTAGTTGGAACTGGTCCAGCCGCCGAGCGTGATCTGGCACACCAGCACGGCTATGCCAACGACCACCGGCGCACGCAGCGCGGCGTACCGATCGTCGGGCGTGCCAACCCGCCACCAACGCAACGCGGCCCAGGCCAGGAGCCCGAACGTGGCCAGGCCACCGAGCAGGTGGCCGGTCACCACGATCGGCTTCACCAGCAGGGTGACCGTCCACATGCCGAGCATGGCCTGGAAGATGATGACCGCGAGCGCCGCCACACCCACGCGCCACGCGCCCGGGCGATCGAGCGTGAATGCCGCGATCAGCGGCAACGCGATCGCAAGCACCGACAATACCGACGACACCACATGCTCGCCACGGACGTAAAGCACCACCCCGGCCGCGGCGAACACCGCCGCGGCGACGATGCCGGCCACCGTGACCCGTCGTCCCCAGGCGCTGACCAGCGCGATCGCCAGCACCATCACGCCGAGGCCGCCCGCGAGGAAGCGGTGCACCTGCTCGCGCCAGGCCTTGTGCGTCTCGTAAGGCCGATCGGGGAAGGCCTGGTTGGCCTGCGCGATGTCCTGCGCGTGGCCCGGCCAGGTGACCTTGCCATAGCAGGTGGGCCAGTCGGGACACGACAGGCCCGCGTTGGAGAGCCGCACGAACGCGCCGAACATCACGATGCAAAAGGCGAAGATCGCCGCCAGCAGCGCGAGCGTGCGCAGGGTCTTCAGGGCGCGGGGAGACATCAGCGGATCACCTTCTGCAGGTCTTTGCGCAGGCCGTTGGGATCGAAGCCGGCCGGATACCACGCCAGGGCGGTGCCGTTGGATTCGACCAGCACGGCGGCCACGCTATCGGGTTCGGTGGCGCGGAACGACGCGAACGCGCCGGTGGTGTCGTCGCCGCGCGCGTAGTCGTCCATCACGCCAGCCGCGTCGCGCGGCGGCTCGCCCAGGTAGAGCAAGCGCAGGCGATCGGCATTGCGATTGAGCACGATGCGGGCGTTACGCATCAACCCCAGCGTGGCGACGCAGCGCGCGGCGCAACCGGGCCCCGGCAAGGCCACCAGCGTGAGCCGGGGTTCGCTGTCGCGCCACGCCCAAGGCCGGCCATCGACGTCGATGCGCACGTCGGCCATGCTGCGCTGCGGCACGATCGGACGGCCATTGCCCTTGCCTTCGGGTTGCCAGTCGCTGAGCGTGAGCAGGCCCGCCGCCACGATGGGGGCGAGAAACACGAGCATGATCAGCACGAGCTTGGTCCGGCCGCGGCCGGGACGGGAGGGGTGGGCGTGGGAATCGGTCATCGGTCCGTCGGTCGGCGTCGTTTGCGATGCAGGATGAAGAAGATCACCACCGCGGCGAGCGCGAAGGTAAACCACTGGAAGGCGTAGGCACGGTGGCGTGCCGGCGGCATGACCGCAGGCGTCCAGTCGCGCGCGTAGAGCGAACCGGGGTCGGCGTCGAGCAGAAGCACGCGCGGGTACACCAGGCGCCCGAGATCGGCGCCGATGTCCTTGAGGTCGACGTAGACCATGGTTTTTTCCGGGCCTCGCTGTTCCGGCAGGCGATCGCCGCCCATGCGCACCCCGACGCCCGGCGGCGGCACGTACAACCCCCGCACCGTCGTATCGCCCGAGGGCAGCGGCGGCAGGTGCGGGTTGGCGCCGCCGTCCTTCGGCAGGAAGCCCAGACCGACAAGCACGAGGCGATCGCTGCGCGCCGGCGCGAAGGGGACGTAAACCAGCACACCCACGCGGCCGCCGTGCGACTGGTCATCGAGCAGATACACACGGCCGGGAACGAAATGGCCATGCAGCGCCAGGCGGGGATAGGCGTCGACGGGCGGGGTTTCCGGGATGTCGCCGAACGTCTCCACGCCGGCCGCGGCCGCCGCGGCATAGCGTCGCAGCAGGTCTTCCTTTTCGCCCGCGCGATCGAGCTGCCACATGCCCAGGCGCACGAAAACCAGCACGCCCACCACGGTGAGTGCGACAGCGAACCACGTCGGGCGGCGCATGAAGCTCATGCAAGGAGCCTGCGGGCCGCCGCTATACTCGGATTGTCGCAATGGGGCGGAACGGTCACGTGGAAACCATCTACAAATACGCGCTGGTGATCCTGCTGCTGGTGGTTCTGTTCAACCTTGGGCAGGCCCTGTTCTTCATGATGACCGACAAGGGCCAGAGCAAGCGCACCGTCTGGGCGCTCACCCGTCGCATCGGCCTGTCCCTGCTGCTCATCGCCATGGTGGCGCTGGGCATCTTCATGGGCTGGCTGCACCCCCACGGGGTCGGTCAATTCTAACCCGCGGTCGCAGGGGGCCAAGGCGCGGTGCGGCAATCGGTGCCGGCGCCCACGACGTGAATCCCGGCGACGCACGCGAGCGTCATCCGCGCGCACCCGGCTAATCGAGAAATCCCTCATCCGCCGATCGGTCGCCAACCGACGGCGACGCGCCTGAACGCCTTGATTTCCAACGAAGCGCGATCCCACGGCGGGCACGGCCTGCCAACCTTCCGGTGTGGACCGCTTTTCGGAATCGGCAATGACGCTGCGTTGGACGCACCTCGGGGCGGGCCTTGGAGGCCTGGGTGCATTGGGAGTCGCCCCTTATCTGGCCGGGATAGGCATGCTGTCGGCCCTGGGATGGCCGTGGGACGACCTGCGTCCGGGCCTGGCCTGGGCCTTCTGGCAAGTGCGCGACCTGCCCGAGTATGCGCCCTACGCCACGCGCATTCGTTGGGGCGGCGGCCTCGGACTGGCGCTCGCTCCGCTGGGGTGGGCCACTGCCGTCGCCGTGGTGTGGTGGCGTAGACGTCGCCACGGCCCCTCCCACGCCCCCGTTTTCGCTCGCGCCTCGGCCCTGGCGCCGATCTGGCCCGATGCGTCGACGGCGCGCTTGCCCGACGACGAATCGGCGCTGATCGTCGCACCGGATTACCCGCGAGCCGCCGACGCGTTGTGGCCGGCCCTGCGTACCTTGCCGACGCCCTTGCTCATCGTGGATATCGACGGCGCGCTGTACGCCGCGACCGCGGGATGGCGCGCCACGCTGGGCCCCGTGCGGTGCATCGCCCCCCTCGGCGAGGGCACGCCATGGAATCCGCTGGCGGCGGCCTGCCATGCCGAGGGCCTGGACCCGGATGCGGTCAGGACGCTCGTGGACGGCTGGTATGCCACGGGCACCCCGCTGATGACGAGCCTTGTGGGGATCGCCTTCCGGGCGCTGCTCGGCGTGGTGAACGACACGCTCCGTCATGCAGGGGATTCGTCACGTCCCGCGCCGGGGGATTTGGCGCGGCTGGCGCACACGCCGCTGCGCCGCGCCGCGCTCGACCACCTGGCGACACGTCCGGGCCTGACGGCGAACACGCAAGCGGACCTCACCGCCTGGCGACGCGCCGACGACGACACGCTCGACGCCATCGAAAGGCATCTGCGACCGCCACTGGCCGCGTTTCTCGCCCCCGAACGGGACACGTCGACGCGAGGAACCGCCGTGCGCCTCGAAGGGACCGTGTTCCTGACCGTGCCCTACCGGCGCCGCGCCGACGTCGTGCCGCTGCTGAACGCCTTGCTTGGCCACTATCGGCATCCGCCCACGGTGGTCGTCCACGGGCTCGACCTGCTGCCGCCCCTGCCCCACGTCCCTCGCCTCCTGGCGACGGCGGTGTCCATGCATCGACTGCTCGACATGCACGGGAAGGACGCGGATCGGTTCGCCCGTCGCTTTCGATTCGTGACGTGGCAGGGTCCCGGCCAACGAGCCGACACCGACAACGAGATCGAGGCACTGGGTGCGTATCTCTCCGCCCACGGACACCACGGCAAGCGCCTCGCCGCGGACGCGTTCCGCACGGCCTTGCAACGACTACGCGCCCGCCAACACGCCGTGGTCTCACCGGCGCTCTGGCCACCGGTGCGTTGTCGGGTCGCCACTTGCCGACCACCGACGCCCACGACACCTCGTCCGCATCACGAAGGAGAACCGATGAAACGCCCCCTATCCATTGCTGCGCTCCTCGCGTCGCTCGCCACGGTCCAAACGAAAGACGCCCACGCCTGGCCGATCGTGTACGACGCCCCTGCCCGGGCCATCCCCTCCAAGGTGGTCAGCCTGGGGCCGCATCGCTTCCGCCTGCCGATGAACATCTTCGACGGGCAGGACGGCTATAACCCTGAAGGCACGGTCATCCTTCTTGCCCTGCGCTGGCCGACGCTTGAGGCCCTGCCGATGGGCGTTAATTACCACGACATCAACGAGGACTTCATTTCGACGATCCGGATCGCCGTGACCTACTTCTCCCGGCTCAGCGACGAGCAGGCACGCGACTTTCTTCGCCATAACATCCATCCAGGGAGCGGCGCGGATCGCTTCACACGCGAAGACCCTGCCGACAATCTGGAGCTTCGCCTCAAAGGGGATGCGCACCACGGTTTGACGCCTTACTACCTGGATACCGAGCGTCTGAAGGCCTATTACTCGAAGGAATTCGGACCCCAGAGCCCTGCGGTGACGAATGCGGACGACTGGGGAGAAGACTGGTACGTCCGCATGGATGACCGCGGCATACCGTTGACGCACATCTCATGTACCACGCGCCTTCGGCCCGATGGTGTAGCCATCATCGATCATCGCCCCGTGGACGACGTGCCCGCGCGTAGCCGCGCCACGTGCACGCACCAGTTCATCCTGCCGCAATACAAGGCTTTGGTAAGCGTGGACTACCTCCGAGTGATGCTCCCGGACTGGAAGCGCATGGAAGATCGCGTCATCGCCATACTTCGTAACGCAGAGGTGGTCGAATGACTCGACCCGGATTGGACGAGCGGGACATACGGGTTCTGAGCCATTATGCGAAGAACGGAAATCGCGAACTCTATTGGAACTACCTTGCCCAGCTACCCGGTAATGACGGTTATGGAAAGCTGGCTCTCGGCGTCGTTCGCAACGACAACATCCCCGGCGCCACAGCCAATGCCTACGCGGCAGCCTACGCACGCAATCATGACCACAAGACGCTGACCGAGCGCGATTGGGATAACTTTGGCATCGATCTCATGCGAAGGGACTTCGCCTATCGAAAGCAACTTGTCGATGACGGGTCTCACCACGAGGCCCTCAACCTTCCCGTCTGGAACGTACAGAAAGCTCACGACAAGTCATTCGAGAATATCCACGTCGACCCCAACGCCTGGACGCCGCGAAAGCTCCTCGAAGCCGCGCGCGCCGATGGTGAAGCCGAGGCGGAAAAGGTCTGGGCCCAACTGCTCGACAACGGCGCGATGGGCCTGCATCGCGGCAAGGACGTGCTCATGCGGCTCGCCAGCGAGCACCACATGCCCTCCGGCGAGGTCACCCGCTACGCCATCGACATGGCAAGCGCCTATGCCACGGCCACCGACGACCGATCGCATGTCCCACCGGATGTCGTCGGTACGAGCGACCTGTATTACGAGCGGGGCGCCGATGGCCGCTGGATCCAGATACAGCAACTTCCCGCGAATCCCGGCATGCCTGCGACACCCTGGATACATGAGGTCAAACGGCCCGCGATGCTAAGCGAACTGGAAGACATCCATCGCCTGCGCCTGGAACGCCAATCGGCGCGCGAGGCCTTCGCCCCCGACGATCCGGGCAAGCTCGTCGCCTCACCCCATCCGCTCGCCGACATCCGCCCCACGACCTCCCTGCCCAAGCCGGGCGACGATCCGCTGTACGCCGCGATCCGTCACCAGTTGCCCTTCGAGGTTACCGACGACAAAGTCGCCGAGGTCGCCCTGCAGGCGCGCCACATCGGCATCCGGAAACCCTCGCAGATGGCGGGCGTGTCGATCCACGATGAACGCATCGTCTGCGAAGCCATCCACAGTGGCCTGTGGACCGACGTCGCCGTACGCACGCCCGCACCGGCGAAGGACGAGAGCCTGGCGATGGCGCAGCAACTGGACCAGCACGCCATCGACGCGCGGTCACAGCGAACGATGGCGATGCTGCACGAAGGGCCGGCCATGCGTCTGTAGCGCCGTACGTTTCTGACGTATATCGCGCCCCGCGGGGCGGCGCGCCATCGGGGCCTTGCCTGCCGTGCTCGCCCCCTCGACGAAAAAACCCGCCTTGCGGCGGGTCGGTGTTCGGTTCGGCGATGACGGCTCAGAGCACGTAAACGAAGAGGAACAGCGCCAGCCAGACGACGTCCACGAAGTGCCAGTACCAGGCCACGGCTTCGAAACCGAAATGGTTGTCCTTGGTGAAGTGGCCCTGCGCGCAGCGCACCCAGATGATCGCCAGCATGATCGTGCCCAGGGTCACGTGCATGCCGTGGAACCCGGTGAGCATGAAGAACGTGGCGCCGTACACGCCGCTGCCCAGCGTCAGGTTGAAGTGCTCATAGGCTTCGGCGTATTCGTGCGCCTGGCAGAACAGGAAGGTGCAGCCCAGCAGCACGGTGGCGCCCAGGCCGATCAGCAGCGCCTTGCGGTGGCCCGCCTTCAGTGCGTGATGGGCGATGGTGATGGTGACGCCGGACGACAAAAGGATCAGCGTATTGATCAGCGGCAGACCCCACGCCGCGATCGTCTGGAACGATCCGCCGATGCGGTCGGGACCGCCACCGCCGGATGCACCCCAGGCGGCGTTGTAGTTTTCCCAGATGAACTGGTGGGTGAGCACGCCGTGCCCCTCGCCGCCGAGCCAGGGCACGGAGAACACGCGGGCATAGAACAGGGCGCCGAAGAATGCGCCGAAGAACATCACCTCGGAGAAGATGAACCACATCATGCCCATGCGGAAGGATCGATCCACCTGGGTGTTGTAGCTGCCCGCGAGCGACTCGCGGATCACCGAACGGAACCAGCCGAAGAACATGCCCAGGATGGCGACCACGCCCACCCAGAACACGGTCTTGCCGAACCCGGCGTCGCCCGGCTGGGCGTTCAGCCAGTGCGCGGCGCCGAACACCGTGATGAACATCGAGACGGCGGCCACGATGGGCCACTGGCTCTTGCTCGGTACGAAGTAGATGTCTTGTTGCTGGTGACCCTGGTGACCCATGGTGGTTTCCCGTGGATGAGCGCGTTTTCTAGCCTAGACCTTCAGCATCTGCACGATCGACAGCACGAAGACCGCGATCGCGAACCCGCCCGCGATCAGGGCGGTGCGCCGGGCGCGCCGACGGCGCGCGTCGAGGTCGTCGTGTGCCGCGTCGGACATCGGTCAGTGTTCCGTGTTGCCGTGGGCCAGCTCGTCATCGTGGATGACCGGCGGCACCTCGAAGGTGTGGTGCGGCGCGGGCGACGGCACGGTCCACTCCAGGCCCCTGGCGCCTTCCCAGGAACGGTCGGCGGCCTTCTTCTTGGAGAACCACACGCAGTGCACCACCACGCCGAGGAAGATCAGCTGCGAGGCGCCGAACCAGAAGCCGCCGATGGAACTGATCATGTTGAAGTTGGCGAAGGCCACGTTGTAGTCAGGGATGCGGCGCGGCATGCCGGCGAGGCCGAGGAAGTGCTGCGGGAAGAACAACACGTTGACCGAGATCACGCTCGACCAGAAGTGGATCTTGCCCCACGTCTCCGAATACATGTGGCCCGACCACTTCGGCAGCCAGTAGTACGCCGCCGCGATGATCGAGAACGCGGCGCCGGTCACCAGCACGTAGTGGAAGTGCGCCACCACGAAGTACGTGTCGTGGTACTGGAAGTCGGCCGGGGCCAGGGCCAGCATCAGGCCGGAGAAGCCGCCGATGGTGAACAGGATCACGAAGGCGATCGAGAACAGCATCGGCGTCTCGAAGGTCATCGAGCCGCCCCACATCGTCGATACCCAGTTGAACACTTTCACGCCCGTGGGCACCGCGATCAGCATCGTCGCGTACATGAAGAAGATCTCCGCACCCATCGGCAGGCCCACGGCGAACATGTGGTGGGCCCAGACGATGAACGAGAGGAAGGCGATCGACGCGATGGCGAACACCATCGCGCGGTAGCCGAAGATCGGCTTGCGGGCGAAGGTGGGGATGATCTCCGAGATGATCCCGAACGCGGGCAGGATCATGATGTAGACCTCGGGATGCCCGAAGAACCAGAAGATGTGCTGGAACAGCACCGGGTCGCCGCCGCCGGCGGCGTTGAAGAAGTTGGTGTGGAAATACTTGTCGGTGAGCAGCATCGTCACCGCGCCGGCCAGCACCGGCATCACCGCGATGAGCAGGAAGGCCGTGATCAGCCAGCTCCACACGAACACCGGCATCTTCAGCAGGTCCATGCCCGGGGCGCGCATGTTGAGGATGGTGGCGATGATGTTGATCGCGCCCATGATCGAGCTGATGCCCATCAGGTGCACCGCGAAGATCACATAGGCGATCGACTCACCCTGCAGCGACAGCGGCGGGTACATCGTCCAGCCGCCGGCGGGGCCGCCGCCGGGCATGAACAGCGTGGACAGCAGCAGGATGAACGCGAACGGCATGATCCAGAACGACAGGTTGTTCATGCGCGGCAACGCCATGTCCGGCGCGCCGACCATGAGCGGGATCATCCAGTTCGCCAGGCCCACGAAGGAGGGCATGATCGCGCCGAAGATCATCACCAGCGCGTGCATGGTCGTCATTTCGTTGAAGAAATACGGCTGCACGAGCTGCATGCCCGGCTTGAACAATTCGGCGCGGATCACCATCGCGAACGCGCCGCCGATGAAGAACATCGTCAGCGAGAAGATCAGGTAAAGCGTGCCGATGTCCTTGTGGTTCGTGGACATCACCCAGCGCTGGAAGAATCCCTGCGGCGCATGGTGATGATCGTGGTGGTCGTGGGTGGCTTCGTGGGCCATGGCCTTGCACCTCTACCTGAAGACGAATGCGTGATCGGTTAACCCTGGGGGGCCGGGGCGGGAGCGTTCGGGGCGGCCTGGGCCGTTTGCGGCGGGGCCTTGGCAGCCTTCGCCTCGTTTTCCCGCGACGCCAGCCACTGCTCGAACTCCGCCCTGGGCAGCGCCTTGACCACGATCGGCATGAAGCCGTGGTCCTGGCCGCACAGTTCGGCGCACTGGCCGCGATAAACGCCCGGTTCCTTGATCTTGGTCCACGCCGTATTGGCGATGCCGGGGATGGCATCCATCTTCCAGCCCAGCGCCGGCACCCACCAGGAGTGGATGACGTCGCCGCCGATGATCACGAAGCGGATCTTGGTGCCGACCGGCACGACGAGGGGCTTGTCGACGTCGAGCAGGTAGGTCTTGTAGCCGTCGACCTGGATCTTCTCCGGGTCGAGGTTGGAATGCAGCTGGCGGGTGCGGTCGGAGCTTTCCTCCAGCTTGGACATATAGCCCACCTGGTCGATGCCCTTGCCCTTGTAGTCGACGTAGTCGTAACGCCACTTCCACTGGTAGCCGGTGATCTTGACGGTCATTTCCGAGCCGGTGGTGTCGGCGAAGGAGACCAGGCCGCCGGTGGCGAGGTGGGCCAGGAAGATCAGGATGACGACGGGGATGACCGTCCAGACGATTTCGAGCTTGGTGCTGTGCGACCACTTCTCCGGGACGGCACCGCGCGATTTGCGGAAGCGGAACATGGCGATGAACATCGCGCCGAAGACCACCACGCCGATGACCACGCAGACCCACAGGGCCACCATGTGCATCGCGTAGGGCGACCACTCGCTGACGCCGCGGGTCATGTTCATCTGGCCGGGCTCGGGATTGGCCAGCGCCGATCCGCCCCACAGGGCCGCCATGCCCCCCAACACCCATGCCGAAACCGATCGTCCGATGCCACCAGATGTCATGTCTGCACCTTTGTTGAACCTACCTGCGCGACTGATCCATGACCTCGGACAGAAGCACCATGAGTTTCCTTGACACCTCGACCCTTTCCTCTTCCCCAAGGAAGGCGCCGATTTCGAGCTGTTTGCCGTGCGATGTGATCACGAGCCGCTGGCGGCCATCCCCCGGCGCCAGCCCGATGCGCACCCAATATGTCTGGAAACGGCTCACCCGTCGACCGGGCACCTGCCGCACCTCCAGCGTATCCGGGCCGATGGCAATGCGTTCACCCCTGTCGCCGGCCCGCCAGGCCGCGCCAAGCGCGAACCCCACGACGAACGCCTCGAGCAACGCGAAGAAGGGGGCGAAAACGTTCCCCTGCCATGCGCCTAGCGTGGCGGTCGCCAGGGCCAACACCGAAAGACCGATGATCAGTCGACGCAGGCCGCGCCTGTCCAGCGCACGGTTGGGCCGAAGCCACAACACGCGCGGGTGACCCGCGGCGGTCGGTCGAAGCACGATCATGGGAATCCGGCGTGCCTGGAACAGAACGATGATAGGGCGGCTGTCCCCACGCGGCAAGGATGGGAAGCGGCAGGATGTCGCAGGGGGCGCCGACCGGCCGGGAGCGTCAAAGGGCATGCCGCACAGCAGCACGCACGGCTACCCGCCCTCCCCTACAATACGCGGTCTTCCCCTCCCCGCGACCGCCCGTGAATCCTTCCATCCTCCGTCCCGAACTCCCGACCGGCGCCGAGCCGGCGCGCGCGCGCATCACCGCCGCCTGGCTGCGCGACGAAACCGAGGCCGTGAACGACCTGCTTGCGCAGGCCAGCCTGCCTCCCACCGAGCGCGAACACGTCATCGACGTGGCCGCCGGCCTGGTGACGCGCGTCCGCGCGCGTGCCAAGGACCAGAGCGCCGTCGAGTCGTTCATGCGCCAGTACGACCTCTCCTCTGAGGAAGGCGTGCTCCTGATGTGCGTGGCCGAAGCCCTCCTGCGCATCCCCGACAAGGGCACGGCCGACAAGCTGATCCGCGACAAGCTCGGCGAGGCCGACTGGAAGAAACACCTCGGCCAGAGCGAGTCGGTCTTCGTCAACGCCTCGACCTGGGGCCTGATGCTCACCGGCCACCTGGTGAACCTCGCGGACGAAACCCGCAAGGACTTCTCCTCCGCCCTGCGCCGCCTGGTCGGCCGCGCCGGCGAGCCGGTGGTCCGCCTGGCGGTGCGCCAGGCGATGCGCATCATGGGCCACCAGTTCGTGATGGGACGCACGATCAAGGAAGCCCTCGACCGCTCCGCCGAGAAGGAACACGCGGTCTACCGGTATTCCTACGACATGCTCGGCGAGTCCGCGCTCACCCAGGCCACGGCCGAGCGCTACCAGCAGGATTACCGTGACGCGATCAACGCGCTCGGTGCGCGCGGCCCGTTCGCCAGCAACCTCGAGGCGCCGTCTATCTCGGTGAAGCTTTCGGCGCTGCATCCGCGCTACGAGGTAGCCAACCGTGCCCGCGCCCGCGCCGAACTGGGCGCCAAGCTCCTCGAACTGTCGCAACTGGCCTTCAGGAACGGCATCGCCCTGTCCGTGGACGCCGAAGAGACCGACCGCCTCGAGCTCTCGCTGGACATCATCGGCGACGTCTTCGCGCATCCCTCGCTCGAGGGCTGGAACGGCCTGGGCATCGTCATCCAGGCCTACCAGAAGCGCGCGCCCTTCGTGATCGACTGGGTGACCGAAAAAGCCCGCGCCACCGGCCGTCGCTGGTTCGTGCGGCTGGTGAAGGGCGCCTACTGGGATGCCGAGATCAAGCGCGCCCAGGAAAACGGCCTGGCGGGCTACCCGGTGTACACGCGCAAGCCGAACACCGACGTCAGCTACCTGGCATGCGCCCACCGCCTGTTCAACGCGGGCAGCGACCTCATCTACCCGCAGTTCGCCACACACAACGCGCACACCATCGCCGCGATCCACCACATCGCGAAGGGCCGGCCCTACGAAAACCAGCGCCTGCACGGCATGGGGGCCGACCTCTACGCCGAGGTGATCGGCAAGGACAAGCTCAACGTGCCTTGCCGCGTCTATGCACCGGTAGGTAGCCACGAAGACCTCCTGCCCTACCTCGTGCGCCGCCTGCTCGAGAACGGCGCCAATACCAGCTTCGTCAACCGCGTGGTCGACGACACCGTGCCGGTGCGCGACCTCGTGGCCGATCCGTGCGAGACGGTGCGCGCCTTCGCCTCCATCCCGCACCCCCGCATTCCCCTGCCGGTCAATCTCTACGGCGAACTCCGGAAGAACTCCATGGGCATGAACTTCGCAAACGACAACGAGCTCAACGAGCTGGCCGATGCCGTCAACCGCCACGCCGGTCCGTGGCGCGCCACCCCGCTCGTCGCCGGCGTCTCGCCGTCGGGCACGACCGTCGAGGTCACCGACCCGTCCGATCGCCGCCGCATCATCGGCACCGTCGAAAACGCCGACGCCGCGCTGGTGGATCGCGCGCTGTCCGCCGCCGTCGCCGCCCAGCCAGGCTGGGATCGCCTGCCGGCGGCCAGCCGCGCGGCGATCCTCGAGCACGCCGCCGAGCAACTGGAACATCACCGGGCCGAATTCATCGCCCTGTGCGTGCGTGAGGCCGGCAAGAGCCTGCCCGACGCCATCGCCGAGGTGCGCGAGGCCGCCGACTTCCTGCGTTACTACGCCACCATGGCGCGCCGCCTGTTCGGCCAGCCCGAACAGCTGCCCGGCCCCACCGGCGAGAGCAACCAGTTGTTCCTCAACGGCCGCGGCGTGTTCGTCTGCATCAGCCCGTGGAACTTCCCCCTCGCGATCTTCCTGGGCCAGGTCTCGGCCGCGCTCGCCGCCGGCAACGCGGTGGTCGCCAAGCCCGCCGAGCAGACCTCGCTCATCGGCCATGCCGCCGTGAAACTGCTGCACGCCGCCGGCGTGCCGGCCGACGTGCTGCAATACCTGCCGGGCGACGGCGCCACCGTCGGCGCGGCGCTCACCCGCGATCCTCGCGTGGCCGGCGTGGCGTTCACCGGCTCGACCGAAACCGCGTGGGCGATCAATCGCGCGCTCGCGGCGCGCAACGCACCCATCGCCGCACTGGTGGCCGAAACCGGCGGCCAGAACGCGATGATCGCCGACTCGTCGGCCCTGCCCGAGCAGATCGTGAAGGACGTCATCGCCTCCGCGTTCCAGTCCGCCGGCCAGCGCTGCTCGGCGGCACGCGTGCTGTTCGTGCAGGAAGACATCGCCGACAAGGTCGTTTCGATGCTCGCCGGTGCGATGGCCGAGTTGAAGGTGGGCGATCCGGGCCTGCTTTCGACCGACGTCGGCCCGGTCATCGACGAGGACGCGCGGCAGATCCTCGTCGATCATGCCGCGCGCATGGACCGCGAAGCGAAGAAAATCGCCGAAGTGCGGCTCCCGGCGGAGGCGGCCAACGGCACGTATTTCGCGCCGCGTGCCTATGAGATTCCTTCGCTGGCCACGCTCACCCGCGAAGTGTTCGGTCCGGTGCTGCACGTCATCCGCTGGAAGGCCAGCGACCTGGCCAAGGTCGTCGACCAGATCAACGCCACGGGCTATGGCCTCACGCTCGGCATCCACAGCCGCATCGACGACACCGTCGACTACATCGCCAGCCATGCCCGCGTGGGCAACTGTTACGTCAACCGCAACCAGATCGGGGCGGTGGTCGGTGTGCAGCCGTTCGGCGGCGAAGCGCTCTCCGGCACCGGTCCCAAGGCGGGCGGCCCGCACTACCTGTTGCGTTTCGCGGGCGAGCGCACGCTGACCGTGAACACCACCGCGGCCGGCGGCAACGCCTCGCTGCTGACGATCGGCGAATAACAACCGCCACGCGGTTCCGGCAACGCCCGGCCAAGCCTCTTTCCGGCAACGGAAGGAGGCTTTTTTCATGGTCTGGCGAAAAAGGTCGACGGCGTTATGCTGGATGTGCCGCATGCCAGGGCTGGCATCGCCAACGTCATCGCTCCATGGAAGGAGGCGTCATGAAAGCATCGATCTGGGCCGTCATCGGCCTGGCCGCGGCCTGCGCCGTCGGCGTCACGGCAGGGGTCGTCCACGCGTGGCATCGCGACGCGGCCGATCCCCTCCGGGGGGCGCCCCATGCCGCAACGGCCACGCCGTTCGCGGAACCCTGCGACGCGGCCACCGGCGAGGGTTACGTGCAATCGGGTCAATGGACCCTCGACACATTCGGCCCGGTGCTGGAAATCACGCCGACCGACTGCGGCCGCAACGCAGGTGCGGCCAGGCGCGACCACCTCGATATGGAAGTGATCGAGAAATTCAGCGGCAACGTGAACTGGCGCAATACGCGGGGCCTGATCAACCAGCTCGATTGCCACGCGATCAACTATCCCACCAAGCCGACCTGGAACATCGAGCCGGACCGCCCCTACGTCGGCTACCGCCTGACGTGGCAGGCGCAATGCAATCCCTCCACGCCCCGGCCCGATTCGCCGTTCGAGTGATCGCCGGCCACCCGCCTGAGACACCGTCTACGACCAAAGGCGTATTGCCCCGGTGTCCGGCTTGCGCGAACGTCCACCCACGCGCGTTTCGGCCGGTACCCGACGCCCCGTTTCCCCCAATGGAGACCCGCGACATGACGTCGCTACCGGCCCTGCCTCTACGTGTACACCCCCGGTCCCGACCGGGCATCGCCAGTCGCCCCCGGCTGGACCTCAAACAGAAGCTTCTCGCGACCAACCCCGCGATCCTGGACCAGTTGGCGCGTCCCCTGGGCGAGCTGGGACGGACAGGGATCGACTTTCGCTTCGGTGCCGGTGACGTCCAATCGATCGATCCCTATGCGTCACGTGCGTTCGGCGAACTGGTGATCGTCACCGGCAAGCACGGCGCCTTCGTCGAGCCGATGGACGAGGAAGCGAACGAAGGCCCTGAGCGTTATGCGCTTATCGGCAAGCATCGCTCCGAGAACGAATGCCTGCTGCTCTTTCGCCACGCCTTTGGCGCCGTCACGTGCCACTTCACCGTGAATTCCGTGGGGCCCGACGCGCGGATCGGCTTCCTCAGGCACACCCAATTCGCCGAGGTGCGTGGCTTTACCGTCTCGACCCCGAGCAGGATGAGCCGGGAACGGGCGGCCTTCGAGACCGTGCTGCGGTATCGCGCCACCGAACTCAACGAACTGCAGGGCATCGTCTTTCGCGGAGGCGCCCTGGGTATCGAACGAATCATCCTGACACCCTGAGTCCCCACAGCGCCTCCTCCCCAGCCAGGGAGGCCATGTCCACAAGGAGAGTGACCGATGCGTGCAACAGACGTTGATCAAGGAGCCGATCCCATGAAGCCTGCCCAGCGCCCCCCGTACATCCGAACCTTCCGCGACGCGCTACGCCCTCTTTTCGACCATCGCGACGGTCGGATCGACCACCGCCGCGATTCGTCGTCCGGACCGCGGCCCACGGCACGATGGCGGTCACACCCCCTGGATCGAACCGGCTCCAACCTGGCCCAGGAATGGGACACGGTCGAACTGATCGCCGATCCCACGCTTGGCCTGACGTTCGACTATGCGCGCCTGGGCGTGCACGAGGGCGAGTCAAGCGTGGGCGCCTACGCGCTGGGATCGCTGTGGCTTCGCTGGCACAAGACGGCAAAAACCACCTGGGAGCGCGCCGTGGAGATCCGGCAGGCGCACGACGGAGAAACCGCGGGGCTCATGGTCTTCGTGATCGGCCGCTTCACCCTTCTCCTGGACGGCGCGATGCTTGAAGAGGCCCTGTCAAGCGCCGCGCTTTTTCAGTACTGGGTGAACGATGCGTGGATCCTTATCTACAACTATGTGCTGGAGGACGGCACGGGCAACCACACCGTGGGTTCGGTCGGCCCGCTAGTGGATGTCAAGGACAACACCGTGAACTTCTATGCCCTTGTCGAACCGACCCAACCCAACGATGGAAGCGACATCCTCAACGCGATGAGAAGCTACGGCTACCTGCCGATGCAGGAGGGGATCGGCGTCGTCACGAACGACCGGCGACTCGTTCTCTACACGTCCGGGGACGGCGGCACGATCGACACCCAGTTCGGTGTCATCGAGACGGGGGTCAAGTTCGTCGACATCCCCACCTTCAAGGGAGACGTCAAGGAATACCGGGAGAACGAACTAAAGGTTTTTTCGTCCGTGGCCGATGAACACCGCCGCGAACAGGGGATACCCTGAGGCCCGCCACATCGGTTGACGCGATAGTTTCCGGAGCGGGGCCGCCGGCCTCGCTCCGGAACGCCGGTCAACACATCCGGGCCGTTGCGATCAGCGGCCGCTCACAAACGGCGGGTCGACCGAGAACGATACCGACGCGTCCCATCGCAAGCCCTTGAACGGATGATCGCTGTGCCTGGAAAGAAGCTCACCCTGCTTGACGACAGCTTCGTCAATGAAATCGTTGTGCGCCCCATACCAGGCGACCCGTCCTGACCCGCCGGTGACTGTCAACGTGAATGCCTTTACGTTATCGGCGAAGGTTCCACGCTGCTCCAGTGCCTTGCCCGTTTTTTCGTCCCACGTCTTCATGCTAACCATCCTTGTCGTTGAACCCCTGTACTCGAGACGATAGGTCGCGCGCAGGGCTCGCCGCAAGCCTCATCGACGCGCATAGAAGGCAGAAGCGGGGCAAACCACGGAGACGCCTGTGATTTGCCCCGGGATGCGTTATTTGAGGCCACGGTCCTTCAGCATCGGCTCGATCGAGGGATCCTTGCCGCGGAAATCGCGGTAGAGCTTCGCCAGATCGACCGTATTGCCTCGCGAGAGGATCTTGTCGCGGAAGATCTGCCCGTTTTCGCGGGTCAGGCCGCCGTGCTCCTTGAACCACTCGAAGGCGTCCGAATCGAGCATCTGCGTCCACAGGTAGGCGTAGTAGCCGGCGGCGTAACCGTTGCCCCAGATGTGCTGAAAGTAGCTCGAGCGGTAACGCGGCGGCACCTGCGGCAGGGTGAACCCGGCCTTCTTCAGCGCATTGGCTTCGAACGCGTCGACATCCTGCTTGCCCGCGTCGGCCGGCAGCATGTGCCACTGCATATCGAGCGATGCCGCGGCGATGAGCTCGCTCATCGCATAGCCCTGGTTGAAGCTCTTGGCTTTCTTGATCTTGGCCACGAGTTCGTCGGGCATCGGCGCACCGGTCTGGTAGTGCTTCGCGTAGTGGGCGAACACCTTCGGGTCGGACGCCCACTGCTCGTTGAACTGCGAGGGAAACTCGACGAAATCTCGCGCGGTGTTGGCACCCGAGAGCGAGGGGTACTGCGAGTCGGCGAACATGCCGTGCAGCGCGTGGCCGAACTCGTGGAACATGGTCGTCACGTCGTCGAACGACAGCAGCGCCGGCTGGCCCGGCGCCGGCTTGGTGAAGTTCGCCACGTTGTAGATCACCGGCTTCTTGCCGAGCAGCTTCGACTGGTCGACGAAGTTGCTCATCCAGGCGCCGCCGTTCTTGTTGTCGCGCTTGAAGTAGTCGCAGTAGAACAGCGCCAGCGACGTACCGTCCTTGTCGAACACCTCGAACACGCGCACGTCCGGCTGATAGACCGGGATATCCTTGCGCTCCTTGAAGGTCAGTCCATAGAGCTGGTTCGCGGCGTAGAAGACGCCATTCTGCAGCACGTTGTCGAGCTCGAAATACGGACGGATCTGCGCCTCGTCGAGGTCGTACCTGGCCTTGCGCACTTTTTCGGCGTAGTGATCCCAATCCCAGGCCTGCACCTGGAATCCGCCGTTCTCCTTGTCGATCACGGCCTGGATGTCGGCGGACTCGGCCTTGGCACGGGCGACCGCGGCAGGGGCGAGGCGCTCCATGAACTTCTCCGCGGCCTCAGGCGTCTTCGCCATCTGGTCGACGAGGTTCCACGCGGCGTAGTTCGGGTAGCCGAGCAGCTTCGCGCGCTCGGCACGCAGCTGGGCGATGCGGGTGATGATGTCGCGGGTGTCGTTGGCGTCGCCGTGCTCCGCACGCTCCCACGAGGCCTTGAACAGCTTCTCGCGCGTGGCGCGGTCGTTCATGCCCTGCAGGTCGGGCTGCTGGGTGGTGTTTTGCAGCGTCACGACGTATTTGCCGTCGAGGCCGCGCTCCTTCGCCGCCTCGGCCGCCGCCTTGACGTCGGCGTCGGACAAACCGTCGAGGGCCTTCGCGTCGTCCACCACGAGGGCGCCGGCCTTCGTCGCCGCAAGCAACTGCGTGGTGAACTTGGTGCTGAGGGTGGATTCTTCCTTGTTGAGGTCTTTCAGCCTGGCCTTGTCGGCATCCGACAGCTGGGCGCCGGCGAGCACGAAGTGCTGGTACTTCACCTCGAGCAGGCGCAGGGATTCCGGATCCAGGTGGAGCGAATCACGCTTGTCGTAAAGCGTCTTGATCCGCTTGAACAGCTTGTCGTTGAGATAGATCGCATCGCTATGCGCCGCCAGCTTCGGCGATTCGTCTTCGTCGACCTTCTGCAACGTGTCGTTCGTGTTCGCACCGGTGAGCGCCGAGAACACGCTCTGCGCGCGACCGAGCAGTTCGCCGGATTTTTCCATGGCGACGACGGTGTTCTCGAAGGTCGGCTCGTCCGGCGACTGGGCGATGGCGTCGATCTCGGCCATCTGCTGCTTCATGCCTTCCTCGATGGCGGGCTGGAAGTCGGCATCGACGATCTTGTCGAACGGCGGCGCTTCGAACGGGAGGGGGCTGCGGGTCAGCAGGGGATTGACGTGCGCGGACGGCGCCGCGGCGGTGGTGGCCGCCGGCGCGGGTGCCGTGCCCGTGGCGGCGGGCGCGGGGGCGTTGTCGGACTCGTTATGGGACGACGAGCAAGCGGCGGTGAGGGCGATCGAGGTGGCGATCACGAGCGTGCGTACCTTCATGGACGAGAGGTCCCCTGACGACTGGCAAAAAGGAGACTCTAGTCACAGAACACCATCGTGGACAACCGCCGGAAGTCAGCGGCGATCCGCCTCGCCCGGGTCAACGCGTGTCGCGAAGCTCCCAGCTGCTGCCGATCAGAAGGTTGAGGCGGTGCTTGACGATACGCATCGGCAGGCTCGTGGTGAGCGTGATGTCGGTGCGGTCGTTCGACAGTTCGCCGCTGGCCGATGCCCCCGCGTCGGTGACGCCGAGCGCCGGATCCACCTCATCCGGCTCGGGTTGCTTGGCGCGCCAGCGCTGGAAAAGCGCGTCCGACCGCATGGCGGCCGCGATGTCGGCGGCGAGCTTGTCCGGGCCGATGCCCTCGAAGGCGAGGTCAGGGTCCGGGCCCTTCGCCTTGCTCATGTCTTTGACGGAGAGAAAGTAGGTGGTCATGCGTTCGTGATAAATCGCGACGCGTGAAGCCGCCGTCAGTCGAGCGCCGAAAGCTCCAGCGCGCGCGCCGCCTCGGACGGCGCCGGACCGTAAGGCAGCGTGCCCAGCAGGGGCGCGGGAAGCAGCCGGCGCAGCGTCTGGACGTTGCCGTCGATCCATGGCATCGCCGGATCGACGAGGTTGGCGATCCAGCCCGCGAGCTCGCAGCCATGCGCCCGGATCGCCAGGGCGGTCAGGCGCGCATGGCTGATGCAGCCCAGCCGTATGCCGACGACGAGCACGACCGGCAGGCGCCAGCGCGACGGAAGTTGTTCCATGGACATCTCCTCGGCGAGGGGCACCATCCAGCCGCCGACGCCTTCGACCACCACGCGATCATGAGTGCGGGTCAGCGTCGCGAACGCCTCGTCGAGCGGTGGCCAGTGCAGGGCAACCCCTTCGGCCTGCGCCGCGAGGTGTGGCGCGACGGCCTGCTCGAGCGTCAGCGGGTTGACCACGGCGTACGCGGGACGCGGGTCGCTGGCGGCCTGCAGGTCGAGCGCATCCTGGTTGCGCAGGCCATCGGCCGTGCGCTCGGACCCGCTGGCGATGGGTTTCATGCCGGCCACGCGCTCGCCGCGGGCGCGGAACGCGTGGAGAAGGGCCTGGGTGGCGTGGGTCTTGCCGATGCCCGTGTCGGTACCGGCGACGAAGAGATGGCGGGTCATGGAGCGGCCTTGCGGTGGCGAGGACGTGGCACCATACACGGCTTGACCCTCGATTCGCGCGGAACGCCCCATGTACGAAGCCAAAGCCATCGACGCCACCGACAAGGCCGCCCTGTACGCCGAACTGGCCGAACAGGCCGGCGGACTGATGCACGGCGAATCGAACACGATCGCGAACGCCGCCAACTTCGCGGCCCTGGTGTACGACGTGCTGCCGGATCTGAACTGGGCGGGCTTCTATCTCTACGACGGCACCGAACTGGTCGTCGGCCCCTTCCAGGGCAAGCCGGCGTGCATCCGCATCGCGCTGGGCCGCGGCGTGTGCGGCACCGCGGCGCAGACGCGACAGACCCAGTTAGTGCACGACGTGCACGCGTTCGACGGACACATCGCCTGCGACGCCGCGTCCAATGCCGAGATCGTGGTACCGCTGGTCCGGGCCGACGGAAGCCTGTTCGGCGTATGGGACGTGGACAGTCCGACGGTCGGGCGCTTTGATGACGACGACCGCCAGGGGATGGAGCGGCTCTGCGCGGTGTTCATGCAAACGCTCGGCCGATAGCCCGACGGGTCGCTGCGACAGCGCGATGGCAGGGCCGGACCGTGGCCTCGGCGAATGAGGCCATGAACGTCATCGCAGCCATGCCGGCTGCCGCCGGATCGCCGGTGCGATCGACTTCCACCCCTTCAGTAGGCGGCAGATCGGGTGCCCCCTCTTGCCTTCGTCGGGTGGGAGCGGATCGTTCGGGACGCGACGAAGCGACCGAGGCGGGCACCACCAGGGTGCCGATGCCGCACGGCTCGCTCAGAGTTCGTGCGGTCGCGGCGTGTGCAGCAACGCCACGATCTTCGCCCGCGCTTCGTCCACGCCCGTCTTCGCCAGCGACGAGAAGACCTGCGCCGTGCCCTGCACGCCCTGCTGACGGAAATCGCGGCGCAGCACGTCGAGCGCCTTGCCGGCCTGGCCGCGGGAGACCTTGTCCGCCTTGGTCATGAGTACGTGGCACGGCAGTTCGGTGGCCGCGCAGAATTCGAGCATCGTGCGGTCGAAATCCTTCAGCTCGTGGCGGATGTCCACGATCAGCACGATGCCGCGCAGGCTCCGGCGCATGCGCAGGTAGGCGTCGATCTCGCCGCGCCAGTGGGCACGCATGGCCTCGGGCACCTTGGCGTAGCCATACCCGGGCAGGTCGACCAGCCGCGCGTCGAGGGGGGCGGCGCCGTCGTCCGGCTTCAACGGCGGCAGGTCGAACACCACCATCAACTGCGTGCGCCCCGGCGTCTTCGACGTGCGTGCCAGCGCGTTGTGCCCGGTCAGCGCGTTGAGCGCGCTGGACTTGCCCGCGTTGGAACGGCCGGCGAAAGCCACCTCGGCACCCTGGTCGTAGGGCAGTTGCGTGATGTCGTGCGCGGCCAGCACGAAGCGGGCGCCGTTGAGCGGATTGGATGACATGGCGTGTGCGACGGACCGGGCTGCGGATGCAGGGTCCGCCAGTATACCGGCTCGGCCCGTCGCGCCGGTTTGACCGGCATCTGGCGAGGCCCCCATAATCATTCGGTTGAGGCGTGGCAGGGAGCACGCCCGGTCATGAAGTATCCCCTTCCGGAGACACTTATGAAATTCAGGCACGCCGTCGCTGCCGTCGTCACCATGCTCGTCATGAGCGCCGCGAGCGCTCAGTCCACCGCTCCCGCCAAACCGTCCAGCGCCGCCGCGCCGGCCGGCGCCGAAGCCCGGCCAGGCGGCGACGCCACGCACGATCCGGCGACACCCGGCATGCCCACGGCCACGCAGGCCACGGCCACCACGCCTTCGGGCGAGGCCGGCGCGGCCGCGAAACCCGGCGACGCCACGGCGGGCCAGGCCAAGGCCGCCGTCTGCGGCGCCTGCCACGGCATGGACGGCAACTCCACCGACCCCCAATACCCGCGCCTGGCGGGACAGAGCGAGCAGTACATCGCCGCCCAGCTGGCCGACTTCAAGTCGGGCAAGCGGATGAATCCGATCATGCAGGGCTTCGCCCAGCCCTTGTCCGACCAGGACATGCACGACATCGGCGCCTATTTCGCCACCAAGTCGTCGCTGCCGGGCGTGGCCGACCAGGCCTTCGTCGAACAGGGCCAGACGCTCTACCGCCAGGGTGACGCCGACCGCGGCATTCCCGCCTGCATGGCCTGCCACGGTCCGGACGGCCGCGGCAATCCGGGCCCGCATTACCCCCAGCTCACCAGCCAGCACGCCCAGTACGTCGAATCGCGCCTGAAGGCGCTGCGCGACATGGACCCGGCTCAGGCCGGTCCGCACGCGAAGCCCATGGTCGAGGTAGCTAAGAAGCTCGACGACAAGGACATCGCCGCCGTCGCCAGCTACATCGAAGGCCTGCACGCCAACGAGCCGACCCCGGCCGTCGCCCCAGCGTCGCCCTGAGGCGGTAAAGTGGGGAGATCGAACGGGCCCGTCGGGCCCGTTCTCATTTCGACGGTAAGAAAAGGACACCTCCGATGCGTATGCGCCTTCCCCTCCTCTGCGCCGCCCTGATCGGCCTGGCGGCCTGCGGCTCCGGCCAGCATGAGGCCGCTTCCTCCGCCCCGGCCCCGACCGCCACCGCCGGGGCGGCATCCGCCGCCGCCCCGGCCACCGCGCCCGCCCCCGCGACGACCGCCCCCGCGAGCGCCGCACCGGCCGCCGCCGGTAGCGTGGCCGCCCCCGCGCCCGCCGCGCCCAGCCAGGACGATGCCGGCCGCCCGGACGTGAAGCCCTTCGTCGACGAGGGGAAATGGGTCGAAGGCAAGAACTACTTCCGCATCGATCCGGCCCAGCCGACGAGCAGCCCGGGCAAGATCGAAGTCACCGAGGTGTTCTCCTACGGTTGCCCGGCCTGCTTCCAGTTCCACGGCATCGTCGACGAAATGGCCAAGGGCCTGCCCAAGGGCACCGTGATGACCTTCACGCCGGCAGCCTTCCGCCCCGATGAGAACTGGCCGCTGCTGCAGCGCGCCTACCTCACCGCGCAGGCCTTCGGGGTCGACAGGCAGAGCCACGACGCCATGTTCGACGCCGTGTTCAAGAGCGGCGAGCTGGGCATCTTCGACAAGCAGACCAACAAGCCCAAGCCGCAGTCGGCCTGGCCCACCATCGACGACGTGGCGAAGTTCTACGCCAAGTACGGCGTGAAGCCGGCGGACTTCGTCGGCACCGCGAACTCGTTCACCATCAACACCAAGATGAAGCGCGCCGATGAACTGATCCGCGCCTACGAGGTCGATAGCACGCCGACGATCGTGGTCAACGGCAAGTATCGCCTCACCCCGTCCTCCGCCGGCGGCTATCCGCAGACCATCGAGCTGGTGCAGTGGCTCGTCTCCAAGGAAGCCGCGGGCAAGTAACCGCTTTTCGAATCGATACAGGGAGATTACCGATGTTCAAGCGCCTACCGCTGCTGCTCGCCGCGTTGGTCCTGTCCACCGCGTGCAGCGCGAAGCCCGCCGAGGGCGCGGCTGCCAGCTTCACCGACGGGCAGGAATACGTGTCCATCGCCACGCCGCAGCGCCTGGATCCGAAGGGCAAGATCGAAGTCGTCGAGGTGTTCTCGTTCGGCTGCATCCACTGCGCGCATTACGAGCCCAAGGTCGAAGAGTTGCAGAAGGCCCTGCCCAGGACCGTCGCCTTCCACCGCATCCCGGCCGCGTTCAACGACGCGTGGCTGCCGTTCGCCCAGGCCTACTACGCCGCGCAGCGGCTGCTGCCGGCCGACAAGCTCGATGAGTCGACCGACAAGCTCTTCAAGGCCAAGTGGGATCTGCACATGCCCTTGAACGCCATCGAGGAAATGGCCGACTGGTATCACCAGAACTACGGCGTCGACAGCGCGAAGTTCGTGCAGGTCGCCCAGGGTCCCGAGGTCAAGGCGCAGATCGAGAAAGACACCAAGCTGATCCAGCAGTGGGGTGTCGACGGCACGCCGACGATGGTGGTCGACGGCAAGTACCGCAGCAACCGCATCCAGGACTTCGACCAGCTCAATGCCGTGGTCCGTTTCCTGGTCGACAAGGAAACCAAGGGCGGCAAGTAAACCTCGCCGGCCGATGCCCCCCGTTCACATCGCGGGGGGCATCATCCGCCGCCACGGCCCGACGAGACGCACGCCCGCTACCTAAGCCATGACCCGCTCAACGCCGTCTTCCCCACTCGCTGCCGAGCGCACCCTGCGCCTGCTCAGCTGCAACATCCTCGCCGGCGCGAGCGTCCAGCGTTACAGCGACTACGTCACCCGCAGCGTCAACGCTGTGTTGCCCGGGCCGTCCAAGCTCGCCAACCTCGATTCACTCGCCGCGCTGCTGCACGACTTCGACGTCGTCGGCCTCCAGGAGGCCGACGCAGGCAGCCTTCGCTCGGGCTTTCTCAACCAGACCCGCTACATCGCCGAAGCCGCCGGCATGCCCTTCTGGAGCCACCAGCCGAACCGGCCGATGGCCCGCGTGGCGCATTCGGCCAACGGCCTGCTCAGCCGCATCGAACCCACCGAAGTCATCGACTATCCGCTGCCCGGCCGCATCAAGGGACGCGGCGCCTTGTTCGTGCGATTCGGCGAGGGCACCGACGGCCTGGTGGTGGTGGTGGCCCATCTCTCGCTCGGCGCTGCCGCGCGCATGGGGCAGCTCGGTTTCATCGCCGAGCTGCTGGCGCCCTATCCGCACGCGGTGCTGATGGGCGACCTCAATACCGAGCCCTCAAGCCCGGAAATGCGCCTGTTGTTCAACAAGACCGCGCTGCAGGCGCCGATGGCGCCGATGCCCACGTTCCCCAGTTGGAAGCCTCGCCGCGCGCTCGACCACATTCTTACCTCGGCGGACATCGCGCTCGAGCGCACGTGGACCCTCCCGCGCGCGTTCTCCGATCACCTGCCGCTCGCCGCCGAAATCCGTTTGCCCGCGTCCCTGGCCGTGACGGCCGGCGCGCATGTCCTGAGGTAGTCACCATGCCATCGTCCCTGCGCGCCGCCCTGCCCTGGGCCGCCATCGTCGTCGCCGCGATCGGCGCCGCCGTGCTGCGCTACGGCTTCATCGAGCCCGCCCATGTCGCGCACGCCTGCGACGGCACCGGGGGCCCGTGGTGGTGCGGCACGCGCGACATGATCGTGCAGGGCTTCCTCAGCTACGGCTATGGCTACGCGGCTATCGCCGCCGCCCTGCTGGCGTTGTTCGTGCGCGGCACCGCGATGGCCGTGCTGGCCGCCTGCCTGGGCGTACTCGCACTGCAACTTTACTGCTACGAAGGCGGCGCATTGGCCTTGCTGGTGGGTGCCCTGCGCCTGGTGCGCGTGCAATACGATCGCTGGCACCTGGCTGCGGCGGCCTGAGGCGACCACCGACCGCCGCGCTCAGCGCAAGGGTGCCGGGCGCCGCGCGCGGCGCCACGCCACCAGCACGGGCAGCGCCAGCGCCAGGTTGAGGCCGAGCCACCCCCACGACACCGCGTTAGCGCCCACTTCCTGCACCACCACGGCCACGCCGAGCAGCACCAGCCAGATCGCAAGCAGGCGCTCTTCGATCAGCGGCATCGTCGCTTCGTCGCGCGTGCGCAGCGCCGCGAGCAGGAGGAAACCGATGCAAGGCAGCGCGAACAGGCCGACGGGCATGTCGCGATAGCGGCCGTTGAAGACCAGCAGGATGCCGTAGAGCGTCAGCGCGAACATCCAGAAGAAACGCTGCGGCGTGAACACGCCAGACCACGCGATGCCGAGCATGCGTCGCTCCGCCGGCTTCGGCGCCACGGCCGCAGGGTCGATCGGCGAGGCGAGCCGCGCGGCGAGGGCACGCGACAACGACAGTGCCGTGAGCAAGGCCAGTACGCCGGTACCGGCGCCGAGGGTCCATTCCAGGGGGTTGCGACAGGCGAAGCTCAACAGGCGCGCGTGCGTGGCCAGCGCGGCGCCGCTCGCGAACCCCGCCAGCGCCAGCGCGACCCATCCGGCCGGCCCGTGCCAACGGCGGCGAATGGCGCCCACGGCGAAGAACAGCATGGCGCCGAGGCCCCCCGCGGCGATGCCCCCAAGCCAGCGCGGTTCCTCGACGACCGGGCCGGTCATCGCGAACTTGGGCCGGGCGTCCACGTCGAAGATGCCCCAGTAACCGCCCACGGTGCCTTCCAGGTCGCGCTTCCATGGCTGGTCGAACGCCTCGATGACGTTGTAGGGCATGTCGACCGTGGCGGCGTAGTTGAGAAACTCGCGCAGGTAGCGCGCTTCGTTGACCAGGCTCGCGCCGGCCTCGCGGCGCGTGCGGCCCTCGCTGGGCCAGCCGGTTTCGCCGATCATCACGGCCTTGCCCGGGAATCGCGCCTTCATGCGCTGGTAGACCTCGGCGACGTGGCGCACGGCGCGCTCGGGGGCCACCGGCTCGTCCTCCCAATAGGGCAGGATGTGGATCGTGAGGTAGTCGGTCACCTTCGCCAGAGCGGGGTGCTTGAGCCAGAACTCCCAGACGTCGGCGTAGGTCACCGGCACGTCGGTGGCATCGTTGACGCGCTTGATGTAAGCGGCGAGGGCCTTTTCGGATAACTCGCCGCGCAGCATCACCTCGTTGCCGACCACGATGCCGCGCAGCGTGTCGTGGTCGCGGCGGGCCGCGGCGATGCCCAGGGCGATCTCGCGCTCGTTGGCGGCGGTGTCCCGGCCGAGCCAGATGCCCATCAGCACCTTCATGCCGTAGCGGCCGGCGATGTCCGGCACCGCGCCCAGGCCCTGGCTCATCGAGTAGGTGCGCACGCAATCGAAGCGCGTGGAGAGCGCCTTGAGGTCGGCGTCGATCCGCTCGGGCGGAACGAACGCGTTGGGATCGAACGGCGTCTCGCCCTTCAGCCGGAACGGCGCGTACGACACGCAGGCGATCTTTGCCGTGGGCGAATCCGGCAGCGCCACCGGTCGGCCCAGGTGCCACCAGTAGCCGGCGGCGAAGATCGCGGCGGCGACGAGAAGGATCCAGGCGAGCGGTCGCGCGAACCGCGCGTAGGGGGTGTGAGGCGGCATGCCGGTCCAGTGGGAGGCGAGGTGATCCCGTTTAGCTTAACGGGCCGCGCGCGGCAGGGCGATTCCCTCGCGCCCACGCCGTTCATCCGGCCTGCGCGCCGGTTTCTTACAATCATGCCGTACGCAACCGTGAAGGAACCTCGATGATCCGCTTCCTGGCCGGACTGGCCCTCGCCGCGCTCGCGGTCACCCATGCGCCGTCGGCCTGCGCCGAAGGCACCGAGTCGCAGCGGGCGCGCTTTCGCCAGGCCTACGCGGTCGCCAGCCAGCAGGGCGGCGACGCGTGGCGCGCGCAGGCCACGGGCCTGGAGGGCTATAGCCTCTTTCCCTACCTCGAAGCCGCGGCGCTCACCCATGACCTGCGCACGCTCGATCGCGCTCCCGTGCAGGCCTACCTCGACCGCTACCCGGGCATGATCCCGGCCGCCGACCTGCGCCGCGACTTCCTCGGCGAGTTGGCCCGACGCAAAGACTGGACCACCTTCACGGCCATGTACCAGCCGGGCCTGGGCGACGCGCTGACTTGTTTCGACCTGCAGGCGAAACTGTCGCGCGGCGAGCCCCTGGTGTTCGAGCGCGACCTCGGCGACCTGTGGAAGAAGGCCAGCCTGCCCAACAGCTGCGACCCGGTCATCGACGCCGCCGCCAGCCAGGGGCTGCTCACGCCGGAGCGGGTCTGGTCCCGGATCGACGTGGCCGCCGAGGCGGGCAAGGGGGGCACCGTCGCCTCGCTCGCGCCCCGGCTGCCGTCCGCCGACGCGCTCGTGGCCCAGCGGATCGCCCTGGCGCTCAACGATCCCGCCACCGCCCTGCGCCAGGCGACGGACTGGCCGGACACGCCGCGCGACCGGCAGGCGGTGACCTACGCGCTGCAACGGCTGGCGCGGCGCCAGTCCGCGGCCGCGGACACCGCGTGGACCACGCTGGCGCCCCGCTTCCAGCTGAGCGAGCAGCAGAAGGGCGCCATCGAAACCACCCTCGCGCTGTTCCATGCCACGGACTTCGACGAATCCGCGCTCGATCGCCTCGCCGCCCTGCCTGCGCGCGCACAGACCGACGCCACCCGCGAATGGCGGGTGCGCGTGGCCCTGGCCCGTCAGGACTGGCGTGCCGCGCTGAACGCCCTCGACGCGCTCTCGCCGACACAGAAGGACGACGGCGAATGGCGCTATTTCCGGGCCCTCGTACTCGCCAGGATGGGCCGCACCGACGAAGCGCGCGCGCTTTACCAGCGTGTCGCCCAGGAAGCCACGTATTTCGGCTTCCTCGCCGCCGACCGCATCGACGCCTCGTACGCGATATGCCCCACGACCATGAACGTCGACGAGCGACGCGAGGCGTCGCTCCTGACCGACCCGGGGCTGGATCGCGCGTTCGAACTGTACGCGGTGGGACTGCAGAAGTTCGCCCGACGTGAATGGAGCGCGGCGCTGTCGGGTCGCGACGCGGAAACGCAACGACTGGCCGCGGACCTGGCGTTCCGCAAGGGCTGGTACGACCGCGCGGTCTTCGGGCTGTCGTCCGGCGACGCGCTGCGCCTCTACGAGCAGCGCTTCCCGCTCGCCCGCCAGGACGGCGTGGTGGAGCAATCGAGCCAGGCCGGCATCGAGGCGCCCTGGGCCTACGCCATCATCCGCGCCGAAAGCGCATGGATGAGCGACGCCCGCTCCGGTGCCGACGCGCGCGGCCTGATGCAGCTGCTGCCGACCACCGCCGCTACCGTGGCACGTCGCAATGGTCTCGCATGGGGCGGTCCCGAAAGCCTCTACGACGCTCCGACCAACATCGTGCTGGGCACGCGCTACCTGTCGCAGATGGCCGCCCGATACAACGGCGCGCCCTGGCTCGCCAGCGCCGCCTATAACGCCGGTCCGAACAAGGTCGACCAGTGGCTCGAAGCGCGCGGTTCGCTTGATCCCGACCTCTTCGTGGCAAGCATCCCCTATAAGGAAACCCGCGAGTACGTCGCCCGCGTGATGGCCTTCGCGGTGATCTACGACTGGCGCCTGAACGGCAATGCGCTGCCCATCGACAGCCGCATGACCCGCATCGGCAGCCCTTACGCCTTGCCCCAGCCGGGGGCGGTGCGTCGTACGGTCAGCTGTCCGGCGCCGGCCGTGTCGCATGCCACGCCGCCGAGCGCGCCGGCCGTCGCCGAACCCGCCCCGGCCGAGGCCTCCTCCGCCCCCACCGTCCAGGAGCCGCAGCGATGAGTCGTCCTACACCCCAGCGCATCGTGATCCTCGGCGGCACCGGTTTCGTGGGCAGCTGTCTCGTGCCGCGCCTCGTCGCCGACGGCCATGGGATCGTGCTGCTTTCGCGCAACGGCCAGGCACGCCGCCATGCCACCGTGGGACGCAACGTGCAGGTCGTCTCCACCGACGTGTATGACCCGCCGTCGCTGCGCTCGCAGGTTGCCGGTGCCGATGCCGTCATCAATCTGGTCGGCATCCTCAACGAAAGCGGGCGACAGACCTTCGCCCGCGCGCACGTGGAACTCACCCGGCTCGTGGTGGACGCCTGCCGCGACACCGGGGTGCTTCGCCTGCACCAGATGAGCGCGCTTCATGCGGGCGCCGCGTCGTCCGCCTACCTGCGCTCGCGCGGCGAGGCCGAAGCCCTGGTGAAAGCCTCCACCCTCGACTGGACGATCTACCGTCCCAGCACGATCTTCGGCCCGAACGACGGTTTGATTACGCGCTTCGATCGCCTGCTAGCCATCGCACCGGTGATGCCCCTGCCGCGTCCGCACGCACGCATGGCGCCGGTGTACGTGGGCGACGTCGTCGAAGCGATGGCGCGCGCGGTGGCCGATCCGGCGCGTTCGGTGCTGCATACGTTCGAACTCTACGGCCGCGAAACGTGGACATTGCTCAACCTGGTGCGCGCCATCCGTGACGCACGCGGCCGCCACCGGGTGGTGCTGCCCATGCCCGACGGCCTCGGCCGCGTGCAGGCACAGGTCGCGCAGTTCGTGCCGGGCAAGCCGTTCACGCCGGACAACTTCCGCACGCTCATGATCGACTCGGTCGGCAGCACCGACGGCCTGGCCGAACTGGGTATCGAGCCGCAGGCGTTGTCCGCCTGGTTGCCGAGGTTGCTCGGCCAACCCATCCGCCAGCGCCGCCTCGACGCGTCGCGACAGAAACGGCCGTCCTGAGGCGCATGGACATCTATCTCGTCGGCGGCGCGGTGCGCGACGCGTTGCTCGGCCGCCCGGTGGTGGATCGCGACTGGGTGGTCGTCGGCGCGACACCCGACGACATGCTCGCCGCGGGCTACAAGCCCGTGGGCAAGGACTTCCCGGTGTTCCTCCATGGCGACACGCGGGAGGAATACGCGCTGGCCCGCACCGAGCGGAAGACCGGACGCGGCTACCACGGCTTCGCGTTTCACGCCGACCCGGGCGTGACGGTCGAGCAGGACCTCGAACGCCGCGACCTCACCATCAACGCGATCGCGCGCCATGAGGACGGTCACCTCGTCGACCCGTTCCACGGCGCGCGTGACATCGAGAACCGCCTGCTTCGGCACGTGTCCCCGGCCTTCGTCGAAGACCCGGTGCGCCTCCTGCGCGTGGCACGGTTCGCCGCCCGCTACGCGCCGCTCGGGTTCCGCGTGGCGGACGAGACGATGGCGCTGATGCGACGCATGGTCGACGACGGCGAGGTCGACCACCTCGTGCCCGAGCGTGTCTGGGCCGAAACCCGCAAGGCGCTGGCCGAACCGATGCCGCAGGTGTTCCTGCGGGTGCTGCGCGAAACCGGCGCGCTACGCGTGCTGTTCCCGGAGGTCGACGCCCTGTATGGCGTGCCGCAGCGCCCGGAGTTCCACCCTGAGGTGGATACGGGCATCCACGTCGAACTCGTGTTGCAGGCCGCGGCCACCTTAGCGCCCGGCGACGCGCTGGTGGGCTGGTGCGCGCTCACCCACGACCTGGGCAAGGCCCTGACGCCGGCCGACGTGCTGCCGCGCCACATCATGCACGAGCAGCGCGGGATCGAACCGGTGCGTGCCCTTTGCGCGCGGCTGAAAGTACCTTCGGACTACGCCTTCATGGCCGAGATGGTGTGCAAACACCACCTCAACGCGCACATGGCGCTGGAGCTCAAACCGGCGACGGTACTGCGATTGCTGGACGCCCTCGGCGCGCTGCGACGGCCCGAGCGGCTGGATACCTTCCTGCTCGCGTGCCTGGCCGACAAGCGGGGCCGCCTGGGCAGCGAGTCGGCGTCGTACCCGCAGGCCGACTACCTGCGCGCGTGTCGTGCAGCGGCCGCGTCGGTCACGTCCCGGCCCTTCGTCGACAAGGGACTGCAAGGACCGGCCATCGGCGAGGCGATGAAGACGGCGCAGGTGGCGGCGATCGCCGCCGTGCCAAAACCCCTGTCATAGCGCGCAGCGCGCGCTCCTACAGGCGGTGGCCCTGGTCGGCGGCGAGGACGGCCGCCGGCAAGGCGTCCGGGTCGACGCCGCGAGCGAACATCATCACCTGGAAGCGCTCGCCCATCTGGTCGGGCAGCGTGAGCTTTTTCACTTCCTGGGCCAGGCGATAGCGCGTGAGCTCGTCGTCTGTGGCGAGGTAATCCGCCTCGAAGAACGCCTGCATGTCCGCCGCGAGCAGGAACTGTGCCTGCGGCAGGTAGGCCGCCACACCGAAGCCGGCGCTGTTGCCAGCCTCGGCCAGCGCGGTGAAATCGACCGACGCGGTGAGATCCTGCAGACCCGGCAGGAAAAACGCGTCGCCGTGGGCGCGATGCCGATAGAACGCACGCAGGGTGCCGTCGTTGCGCTCCGGGTGATAGAACTCGCCCCGCGTGTAACCGTAGTCGGCGAAGATCATCGCGCCCTTGCGCAGCGTCCCGGCCACCGCCTGCATCCAGTACGGCAGCTGCGGCAGCACCTCCGTGCGGTAGCCCGCGTCGAATTCGCGGCCGAGATCGCGCTCCAGGTGGCGCACGGCGCCATTGACGAGCACGTCGGCGGGGCGATCGGTTCGCAAGAAACGGCCTTCGCCGTCGAGCACCACGTGTTCTTCGTAGACCTCGCCCTCGCGCGTGGTGAAACGCGTGGTCGGCAACGCGTCGATCACCTCGTTGGCGAACAGCACGCCGTCCCATTCCTCCTCCGGTGGCGCGTCGAGCCAGACCACGCGCGCGGCAAGCTCTGACGGCAGCCGCGCGTGCAGGCGCTCGCGCTGGCGCTGGCGCAGGTCGGCGCTGGGTTCGAGGATCATGAAACGCCGGGGCACGCGCCCGGCGGCGTCGAGCGCGCGCAGCGCCGCTTCGGCGAACGCGCCGCTGCCGCCGCCCAGTTCGAGGAACTCGGCCTCCGGACCGAGCGAAGCGAGCACGGGCTCGAACGCCCGCACCACGCAGCGCGCAAACAACGAGCCCAGCTCAGGCGCCGTGACGAAGTCGCCCTCGGCGCCGAACTTGGTCTTGCCCGCGCTGTAATAGCCCAGCCCTGGCGTGTAGAGGCAGCGCTCCATGAAGCGCGCGAACGGCATGGGGCCGTGGGCGGCGATCTCCTCGCGCAGGAGGGCGGTGAGGTGATCGGAATGGGCGCGCTCGTCGGCGCCAGGTTCGGGGTGGCGATCGGTCATGCCGGGAGGATACCCGATGTGCCACGACGAACAGGGCCCGCGCCTGCCGGATGGCGGACGCGGGCCCTGTTCGCGCAGTCGCGGATCAGACGTGGATCAGAAATCCTGCTGCAGCGAGAGGAACACGCCGCGACGCGGACCGTACTGCGGCGCGCCCACGCCGATGCCGGAACCGTCACGCAGCTCGTAGGTACGATCCAGCGCGTTGACCAGGGCCAGCTGCGCGTGGGTGGGGCCCGCCGACGTGAAGTGGAAATCGTGGCCTACGCTCAGGTTGAGCTGGAAGTAGTCCGGCATGGTGTCGCCGTTGGGCACCGCACCGTCGCGACGCAAGCCCGAACCGTAGAGGTAATCCAGGCCCAGGCGGGTGGAGTCGGCGAACGCGTAGCCGATACCGCCCGACGAGGTGAACTTCTGGTCGTGGTCGAGATGGATGTAGTGGTTTGCGATATAGGCCAGGTCGTCCGGATTGAAGTTGTACTGGCTGGTGATGACGTTCTTGCCGACCGCGCGGTTGTACGCGAAGTTGAAGTAGGCCGTGAGCGCGCCCCCGTCGTAGTTCACCGTGAACTCGGTGCCCTTGATGCGGCCCTGGTCGTAGTTGAAGGTGGAATACACCAGCGCGGCACCGAACTGGCCTTCGTCCTGGATGCGCGACACCTTGCGGTAGTAGCTGTCCAGGCCCACCGTCCACGCCGATCCGATCTTCTGCGAGATGCCGATGTCGTAGTAGCTGGCACGCTCGGCCAGCGGCGTGTCGTTGCCGTCGTTCTGCAACGCGTTGGTGGTGCCGTCGAATTTCGCGATCGAGGTCGGCGCGATCATCTCGGTGGCCGGCGGCGTGAAGTAACGCGAGTAGCCGGCGTGGATGGTCGTGCTGTCGGTCGGCTGGTAGACAACGCCCAGGCGCGGGCTGAGCTGGCTCTCCGGGCGGAACGCGTTATAGCGGTCGCCACGCACGCCGTAGTTCACCGTCCACTTGTCGCCGATGCTCCATTCGTCCTGCAGGTAGACCGCATAGGTGCGGGCGAGCACGCGGCTGGCGTCCACGATGTTGAGCGGCACGGTCGACGACTGCGCCCCCGTGTCGTCGGCCGGGAACACCAGGGCGTTATTGGTCGACGTGGCGCGCTCGAACGAGCCATAGAGGCCGTAGCGCAGCGTGTGGTTGTCGCCCAGCGGCGTGGAGAAGTCCGCCTGCAGGGTGGTCGCGCGGTTGGCACGGCGCACGTTGGAGGCCACGCCGTTGAACATGAGATCGCCGATGTCGTCCGGGGTGAAGTCCAGGCCGCTGTAACGCTCGCCCGCCGACACCTGGTACGCCGTGTCGCCCATCTTGCCCTGCAGGCTGAGCACGCCGAAGCGGGTGCGCTCCTGCTGGCGCTCGTTGAGCTGCGCCGAATCGAAATGGGTGACGTCGAGGTAGCCGAACTGCGGGGTCTGGTTGGGGTTGTTCGGGATCTGGAAACGGTTGTTGGTGGCACCGAACATGAAACTCAGGCGCGTGTCGTTGTCGATCAGGTACGACACGTCGCCGAAGGCCTTGGCCTGGTTGGTGTGGTCATGGATCGGCTTGCGGCTCGACGTCGGGTTTTCGATGCCGTTGTCGTTTTCCAGGTAGTTGGCCGTGAGGAACCAGCTCCAGTTGCCGCTGCGGCCGAACAGCGAAGCGTTCGGGTTGAGCGTGCCGTACTGGCCGCCCATCACGCCCACGCTGCCGTTGACGCCATCCTGCTTGGCGGTGCGCGTGGTGATGTCGATGATGGCCGCGGTGCGGTCGCCGTACTGCGCCGGCAGCGCGCCGGTGAGCAGCTTCACGCTGTCGATCGTGCGCGCGTCCAGCGTCTGGCCGAAGCCGCCGATGCTCTCGGGAATCAGCACGCCGTTGATGCGGTACTGGAGGTTGGCGTGGTCGCCGCGCACATGGAGCTGGCCGTAGGAATCCTGTACCACGCCCGGCGCCTGCAGGATCACCTGGTTGAGCGGGGTGGCATCGCCCAGCGGCAGCGCCTGGATGGTCTGCCGGTCCATCACGTACTGGCTGCTGCCGGTGTCCGGCGAAAGGCTGTTGCGCGCTTCGTCGAGGCGGGCCGTGACGTCGACCTCACCCAGGTTCGTAGCTTTTTGCGGGGGCGTGTCGTCGGCGAAGGCGGGAGCGGCGGCGAGCGCGACGGCGATGCAGAGGGCAAGACGGACGGGAGTCATCGGGGGCCTTTCGTAAAATGTTATAATGTTTCACAACAAGTCTGTGACGACGACCTTTCGTGTTGCTTTCACGCAAGCGTTAAGGACGATGCGGTATGTCTTTCGTTCACTCCACGACGGAACGCTCCATGTCGACACCCGATGACTCCCCGACTTCCCGCGAGATCGTCCCCGTTCATGGCGGCGAGCGCGGTGAGAACGTCATCGCCGCCGCCATTCTCGATTTCGTCAGTCATATTCCCGCCAGCGCCGAGCCGGTCGCCAGTCATGCGGACGACACCAGCCGCCGCATCGCCAGCGCCGCCGCGAACAAGGCCGCGCTCACCGCCGGCTCGCTGGCCCTGCCACCCGGTCCGTTGGGCTGGTTTACCGTCGTGCCCGAACTGGTGGCCATCTGGCGTATCCAGGGCCAGATGGTCAGCGACATCGCGGCGGCGTACGGCAAGACGGCCACCCTGGGCCGCGAACAGATGCTGTGGTGCCTGTTCCGTCATACGGCCGCGCAGGCCTTCCGCGACGTCGCCGTCCGGGTCGGCGACCGCCTGGTGTTCCGCACCGCCGCCACCGGCGTCGTGCAGCGCCTCGCGGGCCGCATCGGGCTGAGCGTGTCCAAGCGGGCACTGGGCAAGGGCATCTCGCGCTGGTTGCCTGTCGTGGGCGCCATGGGCGTAGGCGCCTACGCGTATTACGACACCCAGCAGGTGGCCCGGACCGCCATCGACCTGTTCGGCGCCGTGGTACACACCGACGACGGCCGCGCCGTCAGCGACGCGGTCCCCACGCGCTAGCTGCCGGTTCGTGACGCCCGTCCCGCTTTGGGGCAAGCTCACGCCGCCACGACCAGGGAGCGTCCCGTGAATCCATCGCCCGTCATCCTCGTCACCGGAGGCGCGCGCCGCGTCGGCCAGGCCATCGTGCGCCACCTGCACGCCGCGGGCTGCGCGGTCGCGATCCATTACCGTCACTCCCAGGCCGACGCCCTCGCGCTCGCGGACGACCTCAACGCGGCGCGGCCCGACACCGCCGCGACGTTCGCCGCCGCACTCGACGACGACACCGCCCTGCCCGGCCTCGTCGACGCCGTGTTGCGTCGCTTCGGCCGACTCGACGGGCTGGTGAACAACGCCTCGGCCTTCTACCCCACGCCCATCGGTAGCGCCACCCCGGCGCAGTGGGACGATCTCTTCGCGGCGAACGCCCGCGCGCCGTTTTTCCTGGCGCAGGCGGCGGCGCCCGCGCTGAAGGCCAGCCAGGGTGCCATCGTCAACCTCGTGGACATCTACGCCGAGCGCCCGCTGGCGCAGCACCCGATCTACTCGATGGCGAAAGCCGCGCTGTGGATGCTCACGCAGTCGCTCGCCCGCGAGCTCGCGCCCGAGGTGCGGGTCAATGCCGTGGCGCCCGGCGCCATCCTGTGGCCCGAGTCGGGCAAGTCGGCGGAGGACGCCGCAGCCCTGCTCGCCAAGACGCCGCTGGCCCGCAAGGGCGAGCCCGGCGACGTCGCGGAGGCGGTGCGCTGGCTGTTGCTCGATGCGCGCTACACCACCGCCAACCTCGTTCGGGTGGACGGCGGCCGCACGCTGGCGATCTGAACCGCCCTTCGCCTCAGCGCCTGGAACGGAAGGCCGATTCGAGCAGGCGACGATCGAAGCCCTCGCCTGGGTCGCCGTAGGCGGCGAAGCGGTAGAGCGCCGCCGAATACACGCCGTGCATCGCGGTCTGGAAGAGGCTGAGCGCGACCAACGCGATCATGCCGGCCACGGCCACGGAAACCATCAGCGCGATCGACTGGGTCGAGGCGGCGGCGCCAAACAACACGAGGCTCACCGCCACGACACAAAAGGTGAGGATGCCCCCGACCAGGCCGATGCCGGCGTTGCCGATGACGTTCTCGCCCCAGGTGTCCTTCAACAGCGACGCGCTGCGCTTGATCGCGTCGACCGGCCCGATGTCGTGCGCGGCGAGCACCGGCACCACGAGGAAGGTGGCAACGGTCCAGCCGACACCGAGCAGGCCGGCGATGAGACGCCCGACCAGGCCGACGCGTTCCTGGATCGCACGGAGCACCATGCCGACGGTGGCGGAAATCAACGCGTAGCCGAGGATCGTCGGCAGCTTCGACCAGGCCGCGCGCATGCCGTCGCCCAGCGTGGGGTTGCCGCCCTCGAGGCGGATCATCGCCGCGGCGGCGAGCGCCGTGTTGAAGAAGATCACCACGGCGTATTGCACGAAGTAGAACGCGAAGGCCAGCAGCATGACGACCGGCGGCATGGCGTGGGCATGGCCCTCGAACGCCGCGCGATGGTGCCGCATGGCGGCGAAGATCGGCCAGCCGAAGGTGGCGATGATCAGCAAGGAGCAGGCCCCGGCCAGCAACGGAAAGAGCATCAGCTCTTTGTCCTGGCGGAGGATGTTGGCGCTGGACTTCATCAGCGCCCAGCTGCGTTCGAACCGGCCCATGTCCCCTGAACTCCTCGTGATGGTGGCGGTGTTTTAACACCCGGCCGCCGGCATCGCCAGAGCCGGTCGGCCCATCCGGCGGCGTGGCGATGCGTTACGAGAGCGCCAGGGTCGGGTCCAACGTGAGCGGCTCGCGATCCGCCGGGAAAGCCGCCCACAGCTCGCCGAGAGTGCGCCCGTCCACCGGATGGCGAACGTCGGGCGCGATGTCCGCCATGGGCCGCAACACAAAGGCATGGCGCAGTTCGCCGCGTGGGAGCTCAAGGTGTCCCGCTCCCTGCCGCACGAGGTCGTCGTAGAGCACGATGTCGACATCGAGCGTGCGGCTGGCGTAGCGGTCGCCGCCGCGGACGCGACCGTGGCTGTCTTCCAGGGCGTGCAACCAATCGTTGAGCGCGTCCGGGCCCAGCTCGGTGTCCAGGCCCACGGCGAGGTTGAAGAAATCCGGACCCTCGAAGCCCACGGCGGCGCTGCGATAGACGGGGGATACGTCGAGCGCGCCGAAGCGCTCGCGCAAGGCGGCCACCGCCGCGGGGAGCCAGCGCGCGGCGTCGATATTCGAACCCAGGCTCAGGTAGGCGCGGCCCATTCAGTGCCTCTCCTCGTGCAGGCGCACCAGCGCATCGCGCACGTCACCGCCCGACGGCTGCTGGAAGGGGCGCAGGCCGAACTCCGGCAGGATCGCGATGAGGTGATCGAAAATGTCGGCCTGGATGCGCTCGTAGTCGAGCCAGGCCACGGTGTTGGTGAAGCAGTAGACCTCCAGGGGGATGCCCTGCGCCCCGGGATCGCGCATGCGGACCATGCGCGTCATCCGGTCGTGCACGTCCGGGTGCGCCGTGATGTAGGCCTCGGCGTAGGCGCGAAACGCCCCGATGTTGGTCTGTCGCCGCCGATTGACGGGCAGCTTGCCCGGCTCGCCGAGGGCGTCGTTCCAGCGACGGATGTCGTCGCGCTTGCGCGCGAGGTAATCCTTCAGGAGATACATCCGGCCAAAGCGCTCGATTTCGTCGTCCTCGAGAAAGCGCACGCAGGCGGCGTCGACGTAGAGCTCGCGCTTGATCCGCCGGCCTCCCGATTCGGACATGCCGCGCCAGTTCTGGAACGACTCGGCGATGAGCTTCCAGGTGGGCACGGTAACGATGGTGCGGTCGAAGTTGCGCACCTTCACCGTATGCAGGGTGATGTCGATGACGTCGCCGTCCACGCCCGCCGTGGGCATGGTGATCCAGTCGCCCACGCGCAGCATGTCGTTGGTGCCCAGCTGGATACCCGCGACGAACCCGAGGATGGTGTCCTTGAACACCAGCAGCAGCACCGCCGACATCGCGCCGATGCCCGACAGCAGCAGGCCGATGCTCTGGTGCGTAAGCTTGGTGATCACCAGCACGAAAGCGACGATCCACAGCGCCAGCTGCAACAGCTGCACCACGCCCTTGATCGAACGCTTGCCCGCCGGCGTGGCGCTGTAAAGCGACTCGAAGGCGACCAGCGCGCGCCCCAGCGAGCCGATCACGCAGACGATCATCCAGCACACGGCGAGGTTGCGCACGAGCACGGCGAGGGTGTCGGCGGGCTCCAACAAGGCGTCGATGCCGTAGTAGACGACGATGGCCGGCAGCATGCGTGCCAGCCAGCGGAACGCACCGTGCTCGTAGAGCGCATCGTCCCAGCGCCAGGTCGTGTGGCGCGTGGCGACGCGCACCACGCGATGCAGGAACAGCCGCCCCATCAACCCGACCAGCCACGCCAGCAGGAACAGTCCCGCCACGAGGGCGACACGGCGCAGTTCGGGGGAAGCGATGAACCCTTCGGCGGTGGTCAACGGTGCGGTGAAGTCGATCATGCCGGACGGGTGCCCCGCTCGATGCGCACGCCCACGGCCTTCGCACCGCGCACGGCACCGGGTTTGGACAGCTTCAACCGCACCCAGGCGACGCCGAACTCATCGCGCACGATCTCCGCGCAGCGCTCGGCCAGGGTCTCGACCAAGCCGAAGCTCGACGCTGCCACGTAGGCCTGGAGGCGCTTGGAAATCGATTTGTAGTTGAGCGTGTCTTCGATAGCGTCGGTCGAGGCCGGCTTGCGGTTGTCGAAGGCCATTTCGAGGTCGAACGACAGCGTCTGGCGGATGCGGCGTTCCCAGTCGTAGATGCCGATGACCGCGTCGATGCGCAGGTCTTCGATGAAGACGATATCCATAGGGAGGCGTTTGCGTGGGAGGGAATGGAACAGGGTCGGCCACGCGAAGCGTCCGCGCAAGCCCCGGCGCGGTCGCGCACGGGGCATCGCGACACGGGGATCAGGCGGCGGGCAGAGTTTCCAGGCTCCAGCGCGGATGCACCTGGATCGTCTGGTCCTGGCCCTGCCCCGCCGCGAGGCGGATGGCGCCGGCCAGGGCAATCATCGCGCCGTTGTCGGTACAGAACTGCAGGCGCGGGAAATACACCCTGAAGCCGTCGGCCGACGCGGCGTCCGCCAGTTGCTGGCGCAGCCGCTTGTTGGCGCCCACGCCGCCGGCGATCACCAGACGTTTCGTACCGGTCGCTTCAAGGGCGCGACGGCATTTGATCGCCAGCGTGTCGACGATGGCGTCCTCGAAACCGCGAGCGATGTCGGCCCGGGTCTGCTCGGTCTTGTCCGCGTTCTGCCAGGCCAGCAGCACCTGGGTTTTCAGGCCGGAAAAGCTGAAGTCCAGGCCGGGCCGGTCGACCATGGGCCGCGAGAAGCGGAACGCGCCGGGCGTGCCCTGCTCCGCGAGTTTCGCCAGCGCCGGGCCGCCCGGATACGGCAGGCCCATCAGCTTGGCCGTCTTGTCGAAGGCCTCGCCCGCGGCGTCGTCGAGCGTGTCGCCGAGGATGCGGTAGTCACCGATCGCCCGCACCTCCACCAGCATCGAGTGGCCGCCGGACACCAGCAGGGCCACGAACGGCGGCTCGGGCGGGTCGTCCTCGAGCAGCGGGGCCAGCAGGTGACCCTCCATGTGGTGCACGCCGATGGCCGGTACACCCAGCGCCCAGGCCATGGCCCGCGCCGCCGCCGCCCCCACCAGCAGGGCGCCGACAAGGCCGGGGCCGGCGGTGTAGGCCACGCCGCCCAGGTCGGCGGGCGTGAGGCCGGCCTCCTTGAGGGCCTCGCGAACCAGCGGCAACAGCTTGCGCACATGGTCGCGGCTGGCCAGTTCGGGCACCACCCCGCCGTACTCGGCGTGCAGGGCGATCTGGCTGAAAAGCGCGTGCGACAGCAGGCCGCGCCCCGGTTTTTCCGGATCCCAACGCAGCAGGGCCACCCCCGTTTCGTCGCAGGAGGTTTCCACGCCAAGGATGGGCTTTGAAATTTTCGAATCGATCACGTTATAATCCGCGGCTCACCCGGGTTCACGGGTCAGTTTAATCAAGTGGAGTTTCCATGCCGAGCGTTAAAGTCCGCGAGAACGAGCCGTTTGAGCTTGCCCTCCGCCGCTTCAAGCGTACGTGCGAAAAGGCTGGCGTGCTGGCCGAAACGCGCAAGCGCGAATTTTACGAAAAGCCGACCCAGGAGCGTAAGCGCAAGCGCGCCGCTGCGGTGAAGCGCCACCTGCGCCGTCTGTCCCGCGACACGACGCGCCGGACCCGCATGTACTGATCCCCTCCCCGACCCTCGTGGTCGGGCGATGGACCCGCGGCTGGCGCGTTCGCCCGCTGCCGCCGTGATCAGGCGGAAACCCGAGCCGGCTTCGCCGAAAGGTGAAGCCGGCTTTTCGTCGTCCCGGAGATAAAGCAATGACGCTCAAGGCAAAGATCACAGAAGACATGAAGGCCGCCATGAAGGGCGGCGAAAAGGATCGCCTGGCCGTGATCCGCCTCATGCAGGCGGCGATCAAGCAGCGCGAGGTCGATGAGCGGATCGAACTGGACGATGCCCAGGTGCTCGCCGTGCTCGAGAAGATGCAGAAGCAGCGCCGGGATTCGATCGAACAATATGACAACGCCGGCCGTACGGAACTGGCCGACGTCGAGCGCTACGAGATGGGCGTGATCGACGGCTACCTGCCGGCCAAGCTCAGCGAGGCCGAACTCGACGGCATCATCGCCGCCGCCATCGCCCAGACCGGCGCCACCTCCGCCCGCGACATGGGCAAGGTAGTGGCCCTGGTGAAGGAAAAAGCGGCCGGACGCGCCGACATGGGCGCTGTGGCCGGCAAGGTCAAGACGAAGCTGGGCTGATGGCTGATCGTGGGGGCCTCGCCCGCCGGGCGGGCTCCTATGACAGAAGGTGGATGTCCGCCTCGGTCCGGTGGGAGCGGGGGCCCGTGTCCGCGAACCCTCCGGGCCGCAACGGGCGAGTGAGGCCGTGCCCGCCATGGGGCGATAGGCCCGCGTCGCCCGCCCCATGCCGGCTGCCGCCGGATCGCCGACACGGTCGGCTCCTCCCCCTTTTGTCGCGACGGTGTCCAGGGCCCTGCCCCGATCCCGCCATTCACGACACTCCCACATCGACGGACGCATCCTGCCGCCGCGACTGGGGAGCGGCTCCTCCGGCGCCACCATCGGAGAATCCCATGCTCAAGTACGCCATCATTTTCGGTCTCATCGCGCTCGTCACCGGTGCGCTGGGCTTCAGCCGCATCTCTGGCATGGCGGCGACGGTTGCCAAGGTGTGCTTCGCGATCTTCCTGATCCTGTTCATCATCGCGATCCTCGCCGTGGTCGGCGTCCTAAAGATGGCGTTCTGATCGCGCCGGGAAGCGCAGGCATGGCATCCTACGCGTTCCATGCGCGGCCGTATTCCCGACAACTTCATCGATGAACTGCTCACTCGCGTCGACATCGTCGACGTGATCGAGCGGCGCGTGCCCCTGAAGAAGGCGGGGCGCGAATGGACGGCGTGCTGCCCGTTTCACAACGAGCGCTCGCCGTCCTTCTACGTCAGCCCACAAAAGCAATTCTTTCACTGCTTCGGCTGCGGCGCCCACGGCAGCGCGATCAAGTTCCTCATGGACTACGATCGCCTGGAATTTCCCGACGCCATCGAAGAACTCGCCCAGTCGGTCGGCCTGAAGGTGCCCTACGAGGGCGGACGCGACGACAAGCCGCGCGAAGACCGCAGCGACCTGTACACCCTGCTCGATGAGGCCGCGTCGTTCTACCAGCGCGAACTGGGCGGCAGCGACGAGGCCCGGGCCTACGTGAAACGACGCGGGCTCGACGCGGACACCCTTGCACGGTTCCGCGTGGGGTGGGCGCCCGCGGGCTTCGACGGCGTGCTCAAGGCCTTTGGCACCACTGACCGTCGCCGACAGTTGCTCAACGACGCGGGCATGGTCGCGAGCAACGAAAAAGGCAACCGCTACGACCGTTTCCGCGAGCGGGTGATGTTTCCGATCCTCGACCGGCGCGGGCGGGTGATCGCCTTCGGCGGGCGCGTGCTGTCGTCCGACCAGGGTCCGAAATACCTCAACTCGCCGGAAACCGCGCTCTTCCACAAGGGCCGGGAGCTGTTCGCCCTGTGGCAGGTGAAACAGGCCAACGCCAACCTCACCCGGATCATGGTGGTCGAGGGGTACATGGACGTCATCGCCCTGCACCAGGCTGGCCTGCCGATCGCGGTGGCGACCCTCGGCACCGCGACCACGCCCGATCACGCCGAGGTACTGTTCCGCGCCGCGCCCGACGTCTACTTCTGCTTCGACGGCGACCGCGCCGGGCGGCAGGCCGCCTGGCGCGCGCTGGAGTCGATCCTGCCGCGCATGCGCGACGGCCGCCAGGCCCACTTCCTGTTTCTCCCCGACGGCGAAGATCCCGACACCCTGGTCCGCAAGGAGGGCAAGGAGGGCATGGAGAAGCGCATGAAAGACGCCATGCCCCTGTCGGAATACTTTTTCGAGGAACTGGCCCGCGACGTCGACGTGAGCCGCCTCGATGGCCGCGCCCGGCTCGCCGAGCGGGCCCGCCCCCTGATCGCCCGGCTGCCCGACGGTGCCTTCCGCGATCTCATGGCGGACGAACTGCAACGCCGCACCGGCGCGCGGGCCGTGCTCGACGCCGAGGCGGCGACCGGGCGCGCCACGCCGCCGCCCCGGGCCGGCAATGTCCAGCGCAGCCTGGTGCGCAGCGCCATCACCCTTCTCCTGGCCCAACCCGCGCTGGCCGACGAGGTGGCGCCGCCCTATCCGTTCCTGCGCCTGGACCGGCCCGGCGTGGCGCTGCTGGCCGAACTCATCGACATCGCGCGCAGCCGCCCGGGCATCAACCCGGCCGTGCTGGTCGAAGCCTTCATGGACCGACCCGAATACCCCTCGTTGCAGAAGCTGATGCAGGCCGAGGTGGTCGGCGAAGCGGACATGCAGCGCGTGGAATTTTTCGACGCACTCACCCAGATGGAACGCCAGGCCGCGTCACAACGCCTCGAGCATCTGATCGCCCAGCACCGCGACGGGCTGCTCGACGGCGCGGGCGTGGCCGAGTTGCGCGCCCTGCTCGCAGCGCGCGCGGCACCGGCACCGGCGGAGGGCCGATGATGCAGCGCACCTCGCGTGGACGGCGATCCGTGGGATCATGCGATCCTCGTTCTTCGATGGAATCGGCCCCGGCCGGATCGATGCCCCGCTGATGGATATCCTCAACAACCTCGTCGACGTGTTCGGACACAACGGCTATATCGCCGTGTTCATCGCGTTGATGCTCTGCGGCGCGGGCATCCCGCTGCCGGAGGACCTCACCCTCGTCGCGGGCGGCATCATCACCGGCCTGGGCTACGGCGACGTGCACACCATGGTCTGCGTGGGCATGGCCGGCGTGCTGGTGGGCGATTCGACCATGTTCCTGCTCGGCCGCCACTTCGGGGGGCGCATCATGCGCGTGCGGCTGGTCGCGCGCCTGCTCACCCCCGAACGCTACGCCAAGGTGCAGGAGAAATTCGAGCGCTACGGCAACCGCCTGATGTTCGTGGCCCGCTTTCTGCCGGGCATGCGCACGGCGGTATTCATCACCGCGGGCGCCACCCATCGGGTGGGTTTCTTCCGTTTTCTCCTTCTCGATGGCATGGCCGCGGCGATCAGCGTGCCGATCTGGGTCTACCTCGGTTATTTCGGGGCCCATAACCACGAGTGGCTGACGATGTGGATCCACCGCGGTCAGACCGGCATCTGGCTGGCCATCGCGGCAGCCCTGGCCGTGGTCGGGGTGCTGTGGTGGCGCAAGCGGAAGACCGCCCGGGACTGCTGATCGGTCAGCCCGGCCGCTCGCCGCCCAGTTCGGCCACGAGCCAGGCCCGGAACAGCGCCGTTTCGTCGCGGGTCGATGCCTCGCGCGACACCGACAGGTAATACGTGTGCTGCAGCGGCACCGCCACCTCGCACGGCTCCGCCAGCCGCCCGGCGGCCAGATCGTAGGCCACGAGCAGTTCCTGCGCGAGCGCGACGCCCTGCCCCTCGATCGCCGCCTGCAACATCATCGTGGCGTCGCCAAAGCCCATGTCGCGGGACGCCGGTCCCGGGTCCACGCCGGCCAGTTCGAACCAGCGATCCCAACTGGCGGAAGGCGCGGAGCGTCGGCCGGTGCGCTCATGCAACAGCAGTTGCCCGGCCAGGTCGACCGGTGACGCGATGCGCGCGGCGAGCCCGGGAGAGCACACGGGCACGTATCGACTGACCGCGAGAAGCGTGGCGCCCTCGGCGAGGCGATCGTCGATGGCGAGATCCCAGCCAGCGTCCTCTCCCTCGGTGACCACCTCGACGGCGACATCCGGATGCCTGGCGAGGAAGCGGAACAACCTCGGTACCAGCCATTTCGTGCCGAACGGGGGCGGCACCGCCACCCTCAGCGAGGGGGGGCGCTGCCCCGTGACCTGATCGGTGGCGTGCTGCAACGCACGAAACGCGTCGCGCACCCGCGGAAAATAATGTTCGCCCGCCTGCGTCAGCGAGAGCCGGTTGTTGCTCCGCACAAAGAGCGCCGTGCCGAGGTAGGCCTCGAGCGATTTGACCTGCGCACTGACCGCCGCCGCGGTCAGCGACAGCTCTTCACCCGCCTTGGTGAAGCTCAGATGCTGCGCCGCAAGCTCGAATACGCGCACGGCATTCAGGGGGAGCGAGCGCTTCATCGCAAGGTCTTCAAGAAAAATTTGGGGAAAGCCCGGAGAAATTCTAGTTTGCCTGTCCGCGCGGGCGCCGCCAAGAATCGACCGCGTTCCGCACGGGATCCACGATGAACATCGTCACCATCGACACCGGCACCACGAACACCCGCGCCAGCGTGTGGCGCGACGGCAGCGTCGTCGGCCGCGCGGCCGCCCAGGTGGGGGTGCGCGACACCGCCATCACGGGCGACACGAAGAAGCTCGAAGAAGGCGTGCGCGACACCATCGTCCAGGCCCTCGCCGACGCCGGCCTCGAGCGTGGCGACGTCGGTCACGTGCTGGCCTCGGGCATGATCACCTCGAACATGGGCCTGTGCGAGATTCCGCACGTTCCCGCCCCAGCCGGCATCGACGACCTCGCGAAGGCCATGCGCGAGACGCTCGTGGAAAATGTCTGGCACCAGCCGCTCTGGTTCGTACCCGGCGTGCGTAACGCCGTGGAACACATCGGCCTGCACAACTGCGAGGCCATGGACATGATGCGCGGCGAGGAGACCGAATCCTTCGCCCTGGTCGAGCGCCTTCGCATTGCCGAGCCCACCGTGATCGTGCTGCCCGGCTCCCATTCGAAGTTCGTCAGCCTCGACGCCCGCCAGCGCATCGAGGGCTGCGTCACCACGCTGGCCGGCGAACTGCTCCACGTGATCTCGCACGACACCATTCTCGCCGGCTCGCTCAAGGACGGCTTCGCCCGGCGCGTCGACCCCGAGATGCTGCTCGCCGGCGCGGCGGAGTCGAAGAAGATCGGCTTGGGCCGGGCCTGCTTCAGCGTGCGCATCCTCGACCAGTTCGCCGTGTATGACGCCAACGCCCGGGCCAACTTCCTGCTCGGCGCCGTGCTCGGCTCCGACCTGCTCACCCTGAAGAACTCCAGCGCCATCCGCATGAGCCCGGGCACGCGCTTCGTCATCAGCGGCAAGCCGGTGCTGCGCGATGCCATCGCCCGGCTCGTGGAGGGCGACGATTTCTTTTCCGGCACCGTCACGGTGCTCGATGACGACGAACAGCGCGATCTGGCCGGCCACGGCGCCATCGCGGTCGCCCGCCGGCGCGGCCTGGTCGACTAGTCCCCTTCCCTTCGCGATACGAGGAGCTCCGCATGAAGATGAAGATCGCCCTGGGCCTGAAAGCCCTCGCCCTGGCGCTGGCGCTGTCGGCCTGCTCGTCGGGTTCCAACGATCAGGTAAAGATCGGTTTCGTCGTGAAGCAGCCCGAAGAGCCGTGGTTCCAGGACGAATGGAAATACGCCGAGCAGGCGGCGAAGGAGAAAGGCTTCACCCTGGTCAAGATCGGCGCGCCCGACGGCGGTCAGGTGCTCACCGCTATCGACAATCTCAAATCCCAGCATGCGCAGGGCTTCATCATCTGCACGCCCGACGTGAAGCTGGGCCCCTCGATCGTCGCCAAGGCGAAAGCCGATGGACTCAAGCTGATGACGGTGGACGACCGCCTGGTCGACGGCGCCGGGCAACCCCTCGCCTCGGTGCCGCACATGGGTATCTCGGCCACCAAGATCGGCGAACAGGTCGGCCAGGCGATCGCCGATGAAATGAAGAAGCGCGGCTGGAAACCCGAAGACACGGGCGCGCTGCGGATCGCCTACGACCAACTGCCGACGGCGAAGGAGCGCACCGATGGCGCCGTCGACGCGCTGACCGCCGCGGGCTTTCCGAAGGCGAACATCGTCAACGCACCGGAAGCCAAGACCGACACGGAAAACGCGTTCAATGCGGCCAACATCGCGATCACCCAGAACCCGACCTACAAGCACTGGGTCGCCTTCGGCCTCAACGACGAGGCGGTGCTGGGCGCCGTGCGCGCCGCCGAAGGACGCGGCTTCCGCGCCGGCGACATGATCGGCGTGGGCATCGGCGGCAGCCAGTCCGCCCTGAACGAATTCGCCAAGCCCGAGGCCACCGGCTTCTTCGGCAGCGTGCTGATCAGTCCCAAGCGCCATGGGTACGAAACCTCGATCAACATGTACGAGTGGATCAAGAACGGCAAGGCGCCGCCGGCGCTCACGCTGACCACCGGGCAACTCATCACCCGGGACAACGCCGCGCAGGTGCGCAAGGACATGGGGCTCTGACGATGCACAGTGCGCCACGCCTGGCATTTCGTCATATCGGCAAGCGCTTCCCCGGCGTGCGCGCGCTGGACGACGTCGGCTTCAGCGTGCGCGCCGGCAGCGTGCACGGCCTGCTGGGCGAGAACGGCGCGGGCAAGTCGACGATGATGAAGATCCTCGGCGGCGAATACGTGCCCGACGACGGCGAGGTGGCCATCGACGGCCAGGCGGTGGCGTTTCGCGGCGCGGCCGACGCCATCGCCGCCGGCGTGGCGGTGATCCACCAGGAACTCCAGTACGTGCCGGAGCTGTCGGTGATGGAAAACCTGCTGCTGGGGCGCCTGCCCACGCGGCTGGGCCTGGTCGACCGTCGCCGCGCGCTGGCCTTCGTGCGCGAGCGGCTGGATGCCCTGGGGGTCGATCTCGATCCACGGGCGAAGCTGAAGCAGCTGTCGATCGGGCAAAGGCAGATGGTGGAAATCGTCAAGGCCATCCTGCGCGACGCGACGATCCTCGCCCTCGACGAACCCACCAGTTCGCTCTCCCATCGCGAGACGGAGGTGCTCTTCCGCCTGGTCCGCGACCTCCGGGCGCAGGGCAAGGCGATGATCTACATCTCGCACCGCCTCGACGAGATCTTCGCGCTGTGCGATGCGGCCACCATTTTCCGTGACGGCCGCAAGGTCGCCGATTTCGACACGCTCCAGGGCGTGTCGCGCGAGACGCTGGTGCAACGCATGGTCGGCCGCGACATCGGCGACATCTGGGGTTACCGTCCACGCGAGCACGGTCCCGTGCGCCTGTCGGTGCAGGGCGTGACGAGCCGCGCCGTGCCGCTGCCGGCCAGTTTCCAGGTGCGAGCGGGCGAGATCGTGGGGTTCTTCGGCCTGGTCGGCGCGGGCCGCTCGGAGTTGATGCGCGCCGTCTACGGCGCCGACCGCCGTCTTTCCGGCGAGGTGAGCGTCGATGGCAAGGCGGTGCGGCCCACGCACATCCGCGACGCGATCCGCCTCGGCCTGGTGTTCTGTCCCGAAGACCGCAAGGAGGAAGGCATCATCGGCGTGCGCTCGGTGTCGGAGAACATCAACATCAGCGCGCGACGCAACCACCTCGTCGCGGGCCTGTTCGTCAACGACCGCGTCGAAGCGCGCACCGCCGACACCTACATCGAACGCCTGCGCATCCGCACGCCGAACCGGCGCCAGGAAATCCGCCTGCTCTCCGGCGGCAACCAGCAAAAGGCCGTGCTCTCGCGCTGGCTCGCCGAGAACGACCTGCGCGTGCTCATCGTCGATGAGCCCACGCGCGGCATTGATGTCGGCGCGAAGAACGAAATCTACGCCGTGCTCTACGAACTGGCCGCGCGCGGCGTGGCCGTGGTGATGATCTCCAGCGAACTGCCCGAAGTGCTCGGGGTGTCCGACCGGGTGATCGCGATGTCACGCGGGCGCATCGTCGCCCAGTTCGCCCGCGGCGAGGCGAGCGAGGAAAGTGTCCTCGCCGCCGCCCTCCCCGAAGGGGCCGCCCCATCCGCCCGCCAGGTAACCCCATGACCGACACCCGCGCCACCGCCCTCGGCACCACGCCCGATTCACCGGCCTCGCGACGCCGCGCGATGCTCTGGCAGATGGTGGACGACTACAGCCTGATCCTCATCTTCGTCGCGCTGTTCGCGGTGTTGAGCGCCACGGTGCGGTACTTCTTCTCGTGGGACAACATGGCCGGCCTGCTGCTGTCCGTGTCGCAGATCGGCATGGTCGCGTGCACCATGATGTTCTGCCTGGCGTCCCGCGACTTCGACCTCTCCGTGGGCTCCACGGTGGCGTTCGCCGGCGTGTTCTGCGCCATCGTCGCCAATGCCACCGGCAGCGTCGTCGTCGGCGTGCTCGCCGCCCTCGTGGCCGGCGCCCTCGTCGGCTTCGTCAACGGGGCGGTCATCGCCAAACTCAGGATCAACGCCCTGATCACCACGCTCGCGACGATGGAGATCGTCCGTGGCCTGGCCTTCATCAGTTCCCATGGCCAGGCGGTAGGCGTCAGCAACGAGGCATTCTTCGCCCTCGGCAGCGCATCTGTAGCCGGCCTGTCCGTTCCGGTGTGGATCACGCTGGGCTGTTTCGCGTTGTTCGGCGTGCTGCTGAACAAGACGATCTACGGACGCAATACGCTGGCCATCGGCGGCAACCCGGACGCGGCCCGGCTCGCCGGCGTGGCGGTGGACCGCGTGCGTATCGCCATCTTCCTCATCCAGGGCCTCGTGGCGGCGCTGGCCGGTGTCATCCTCGCCTCGCGCATGACCAGCGGCCAGCCGAACGCCGGCCAAGGCTTTGAGCTGAACGTGATCTCGGCCTGCGTGCTCGGCGGGGTATCCCTGATGGGTGGCCGCGCGACGATCAGCGGCGTCATCGTTGGCGTCCTCATCATGGGCACTGTGCAGAATGCGATGAGCCTCATGAACATCGACGCTTTCTACCAATACGTCGTGCGCGGCACCATCCTCCTGATCGCCGTGCTCGTCGACCAGCTCAAGAACCGCAGGCAAGCCCGCTGATGAACGACTTCAAGCCTCTTTCCGAACACCGCCAGGCGCATGCCGAAGGCGTGATCTGGGACGACCTCAAGGGCGTGGTCCGCTGGACCGACATCGCCACCGCCACGCTCTACGCCTACGAGCCCGCCACGGGGCAGGTGAGCGAGCATCGCCTGCCGTCGCGCCCGTGCTGTTTCGCGCTCACCCATGACCCCGGCGTGCTCGTGCTTGCGCTGGAAAAACAGGTGGCGCGCCTGGACACGGCCGACGGTACCCTGCACGTGCTCACCGACATCGAGCCGGATCTTATCGGCATGCGCGCGAACGACGGCCGTTGCGACCGCGGCGGCAATTTCATCTTCGGCACGCTCAACGAACGCGGTCCGGAGAAGACCGCGTCGTTCTGGCGCTATGCGCGCGATGGACGGCTTGATCGCCTCGCGTTGCCCAAGGCGGCCATCACCAACAGCATCTGCTTCAGCCCCGACGGCGGCACGATGTATTTCACCGACTCGCCCAGCGCGGAGATCATGGCCTGCGACTACGACGCGGCCACGGGTGAGGTCGATCGCATCCGCGTCTTCGCGCGGCTGCGCGAGGGCTACGAGCCCGACGGTTCCACCATCGATGCCGACGGCTTCCTGTGGAACGCCGAATGGGGTGCCTCGCGCGTCGTCCGCTACGCGCCCGACGGCCGCATCGATACGGTGATCGACCTGCCCTCGCGCCAGCCGACCTGCGTGACCTTCGCCGGGCCCGGACTCGACCGCATGGTGGTGACGTCAGCCCACAAAGGCCTCACGGGCGAACCGGGGCCGTTCGACGGCGCGATCTTCATTGGCACGCCGCCGGTCGGCCGCGGGCTGCCCGAAGCGCGTTACGGCCACGCGGTGGCGCCGTGAACGCGATGACGCGCCCCGACCCGCGCACCACGCCGCTACCACGCCTGGCCGGCAAGGTAGCGATCGTCACCGGGGCCACCCAGGGCATCGGCGCGGCCACGGCGAGGCTGTTCGCCGCCCATGGTGCCGCCGTGGTGCTCAACGTGCTCGAAGACACCGCGCAGGCCCGCGAGACGCTTGCGACGCTCGGCACGGAACACGCGATGCTCTACGAGGCCGACGTCACCGACGCGGCCGCCGTCGCGCGGATGGTCGACGCCGCGACCGCACGTTTCGGCGCGCCCGACGTACTCGTCAACAACGCTGGCATCAACGTGTTCAACGCGCCGCTGGCGCTCACCGACGAGGAGTGGACGCGCTGTTTCGAGGTCGACCTCAAGGGCGCGTGGCACTGCGCCAGGGCGGTGCTTCCGGGCATGCTTGCGCTCGGCCGCGGCAGCATCGTCAACATCGCCTCGGTGCACGGGCACAAGATCATCCCGCATTGCTTTCCCTATCCCGTGGCCAAGCACGGCCTCATCGGCCTGACGCGAGCGTTGGGCATCGAGTACGCCGCGCACAACATCCGCGTGAATTCGATTTCGCCCGGCCTGGTGCTTACCGCCATCGCCGAAGCCGGCTTCGCCGCCGCGCCCGATCCCGAGGCCGAGCGGCGCCGGCAGACCGAGATCCTGCCCAACAAGCGCATCGGCGAGCCGGAGGAGATCGCCTATGCGGCGCTGTTCCTGGCCTCCGACGAAGCCCGCTACATCAACGCCGCCGACATCCGCATCGACGGCGGCCGTTCCCAGCTCTACCACGAGTGACTTCCATGGCCTGGCCTACCGCATTGCCCCTCGTCGCGATCCTGCGCGGCATCACGCCCGACGAGGCCGTCGACCACGTCGAGGCCTTGATCGCGGAGGGTTTCGACGCGATCGAGATCCCGCTCAATTCGCCGGATTGGCGCCGGAGTATCCCGCTCGCGGTCGACGCCGCCGGTGACCGGGCCCTGGTGGGCGCGGGTACGGTGCTCAGCCCCGACCTGGTGGACGAGGTAGCCGACCTCGGCGGGCACCTGCTGGTCACCCCGAACACCGATCCGGCCGTGATCCGCCAGGGCGTCAAGCGCGGCATGTACGCCTGCATCGGCTTTGCCACGCCCAGCGAGGCTTTCGTCGCCCTCGCCGCCGGCGCGCAGTCGCTGAAGCTGTTTCCCGCGGCGAACCTGGGACCAGGTTACGTCAAGGCGATCCGCGCGGTGCTGCCGCCCGACGTGCCCCTGCTGGCGGTCGGCGGCGTGACCCCCGACAATCTCGGCGACTACCTCGACGCCGGCTGCATCGGCGCGGGACTCGGCAGCGACCTCTATAAACCGGGGCAGCCGGTCTCGCGCACCCGCGAACGCGCCGCCGCCTTCGTCAAAGCCTACCGCTCGGTCTGAACATGAAAGTCACACGGATCACCACCTATCGCGTGCCGCCTCGCTGGATGTTCCTGAAGATGGAAACCGACGAGGGCGTCGTCGGCTGGGGCGAACCCGTCGTGGAAGGCCGGGCGCGCACCGTCGAGGCCGCCGTGCACGAACTGTCCGAGCTCGTGGTCGGCAAGAACCCGGCACACATCAACGACATCTGGCAGACCCTTTACCGTGGCGGCTTCTACCGCGGCGGCGCGGTGTTCATGAGCGCCATCGCCGGCATCGACCAGGCCCTGTGGGACATCAAAGGCAAGGTGCTCGGCGCACCGGTCTACGAGCTGCTCGGCGGCCGCGTGCGCGACCGCATGAAAACCTATTGCTGGGTCGGCGGCGATCGGCCGGCCGACATCATCGCGCAGATGAAAGAGCGTCTCGCCCACGGCTTCGACACCTTCAAGCTCAACGGCTGCGAAGAGATGTCGATCATCGGCACCAGCAAGGCCGTGGATGCCGCCGTGGCCAAGGTCGCGCAGATCCGCGAAGCCTTCGGCAACACGGTGGAATTCGGCCTGGATTTCCACGGGCGCGTCTCGGCACCCATGGCCAAGGTGCTGGTGAAAGAACTCGAACCGTTCCGTCCGTTGTTCATCGAAGAACCGGTGCTGGCCGAACAGGCCGAGCATTACCCGCGCATCGCCGCCCAGACGTCCATTCCCATCGCGGCGGGCGAGCGGATGTATTCGCGCTTCGAGTTCAAGCACGTGCTCGAGCGGGGCGGCATCTCGATCATCCAGCCCGACCTGTCCCATGCGGGCGGCATCACCGAGTGCGTGAAGATCGCCGCGATGGCCGAGGCCTACGACGTGGCGCTCGCCCCGCACTGCCCGCTCGGACCCATCGCGCTGGCCTCGTGCCTGCACGTGGATTTCGTCAGCTGGAACGCCACGCTGCAGGAGCAGAGCATGGGCATCCACTACAACAAGGGCGGCGAGGTACTCGACTACATGCTCAACAAGGACGCCCTGACGCTCGACGACGGCGGCTATGCGCTGCCGTTCAAGGGGCCGGGCCTGGGCATCGAGGTGAACGAGGCGCTCGTGATCGAGCGCAGCCGCGACCCGGGCGACTGGCGCAATCCGCTGTGGCGGCACCCGGATGGATCCGTGGCGGAGTGGTAGGCTGCCGCTGCCGGTGAGGGCCGGTCACTTCGGATGTCAGGTCGGAGCGCGCCCCGCGCGCGATACATCGATCACCCGCGTCTGGCCCGGCCCCAGCCCATCGAGCCGATAATCGCCGACGGCCTCGCGGATGAGCCGCAGCGTGGGATGCCCGACCGCCGCCGTCATCCGGCGCACCTGGCGGTTGCGCCCCTCCCGCAGCACGATACGCAGCCAGCGATCGGGCACGGTCTTGCGGAAGCGCACCGGCGGATCGCGCGGCCATAACCACTCGGGTGCGTCGATCGCCTGGACGCCCGCGGGAAGGGTCGGGCCGTCGTTGAGCGTCACGCCACGGCGCAACCGGTCGAGCGCATCGTCCGTGGGCACGCCTTCGACCTGCACCAGATAGGTCTTGGGTTGCTTGTGCTTCGGGTCGGCGAGCCGATGCTGCAGGCGGCCATCGTCGGTGAGCAGCACCAAGCCCTCGCTGTCGTGGTCGAGCCGACCGGCGGCATAGACACCCTTGTACGGCACGAGGTCGGCCAGCGTGCGCCGGCCGGCCTCGTCGGTGAACTGGCACAGCACCCCGAAGGGCTTGTTGAGCGCAACCAGCACTTACTTCGCGGCGGGCTTCACGAAGCGCAGGGTCATGCGGTCGGACTCGCCGATGGCCTGGTACTTGGCCTTGTCGGTCTCACCCAGTTCGAGCGTCGGCGGCAGCGTCCACACGCCCTTGGGATGATCGCGATCGTCCTTCGGATTGGCGTTGATCTCGCTCTGGCCATCGAGCTTGAAGCCGGCATCGGTAGCGAGCTTGATGACGTAATCGGTCGGCAGGTAGCCCGAGTTCACCACCTGGTCGAGCGTCTTGCCCTTGGCCGCGCGGTGGTCTTCCACGCCCAGCACGCCGCCGGGCTTGAGCACCTTGAAGAACGCCTTGAACATGGTTTCAGCCGAGCCGTCGGCCGCCCAGTTATGCACGTTGCGGAAGGTCAGCACCATGTCGGCCGAGCCGTCCGGGCCGAGGTTCGGCGCCTTGTTGTCGAAGTCCAGCAGCCTGGCGTTGCCGAAGTGGGCCTTGTCGAAGGCGAATTTCTTCTCCAGCGCGGCCTTGCTCTTGGACCCGGCGGGCACGGCACCGATGTAGTGGCCGTTGGCGTTGAGGAACGGTGCGAGGATTTCGGTGAACCAACCGCCCGACGGCCAGATCTCGATCACCGTCATGTCCGGCCGGATGCCGAAGAAGGTCAGCATCTGCTTCGGATGACGATACGTGTCGCGCGCCTTGTTCTGCTCGGAGCGCCACGGCCCGGCGACGGCCTGGTCGAGCTGCGTGGAGGCCACCTGGCCGGCACTGGCCGGTGGGGTGGCCTGGGTCGGCTGGTCGACGTCGAAGGCCATCACGGCGGCGCTCGCGGCGAGGGCGACGGCGTTGGCGATGACGAACTTCCGCATGAACTGCTTCATGGCGCTACCGGTGCGATGGGAGGGTGGCCCGAAGGCTAGCATGGACGACCCTTGCCCAGCGATGTACGGCACGTCGACACACGACGTGGATCATGGGGTTTCCTCCCGGGAACACACCGCATGACCTTCCGCCCCCTCGCCGCGGCCGTTGCGCTTGCGCTCCCGGCCGTCGCCACCGCCCAGGACGTACCGCGCCTGGGCGCGGTGGTGGTGACCGCCACGCGCACCGCGCAATCGCCCTACGACGTGCCTGCCGCGATCGACAGCGTGCCGACCCCGCCCGACGGCACGCTCGACGTCAATCTTTCCGAGCGGTTGCAGTCGATCCCCGGCGTGACGGCGCGCGACCGCCAGAACTACGCGCAGGACACGCAGATCTCGATCCGCGGTTTCGGTGCCCGCTCGACGTTCGGCATCCGCGGCATCCGCCTTTACACCGACGGCATCCCGGCCACCATGCCGGACGGCCAGGGCCAGGTCACGCATTTCAACCTCGACTCGGCCGAGCGGGTGGAAGTGTTGCGCGGCCCGTTCTCGGCGCTTTACGGCAACGCCTCCGGCGGCGTCATCCAGCTGTTTACCGCGGACGGCACCGAGCCGCCGACCTACCGCGTCGGCGTGGCCGGCGGCAGCAACGGCAACCTGCGTGTCTCGGCCAACGCGCGCGGCGTCGAGGGGCCGGTCGACTACAACGTGGACGTGACCCACTTCCGCACCGACGGCTATCGCGACCACAGCGCGGCGCGGCGCGAATCGGGCAACGCCAAGCTCGGCTGGACGATCGACGACGACACGAAACTGACCCTCGTGCTCAACGCCGTGGACATCCCCGATGCGCAGGATCCCCTGGGCCTGACCCGCGCACAGTACCGCGCCGATCCACGCCAGGTCGCCGCCGTTGCCCGGACTTTCGACACCCGCAAGTCGGCGGACCAGCAGCAGGCCGGCGTGATCTGGGACCAACGCATCGACGCGTCGAACAGCCTGCGCGTGATGGCGTATTACGGCCAGCGGTCGGTAACGCAATACCTGTCGATCCCCGTCGCCACGCAGGTGTCTCAGCCCGGTAACGCAGGTGGCGTGGTGGATCTGGCCAATGCCTATGGCGGCGGCGACGCGCGCTGGACCTGGCGCGACACCCTGGCCGGCAAGCCCTTCGAGCTGGCCGCCGGCGTGGCCTACGACAACCAGCACCAGCACCGCCAGGGCGACGAGAACTTCGTCGGTACTGCGCTCGGCGTACGTGGCGCCCTGCGCCGCGACGAGATCGACCGGGTATTCAATGTCGACGAATACGCCCAAGCCACCTGGCGCGTCGCCGACGACTGGACGCTGATGGGCGGCGTCCGCCACAGCGACGTGCGCTTCCGCTCCACCGACCGCTACATCGCGCCGGGCAACCCCGACGACAGCGGCACGGTGCGTTATACGGCCACCACCCCGGTCGGCGGCGTGCTATGGCGCGCGGCGCCGTGGGCGCACGTCTACGCCAACTGGGGACGCGGCTTCGAGACGCCGACGTTTTCCGAGCTCGGCTATCGCGCGGATCGCGGCGCGGGGCTCGCCTTCAACCTCAAACCCTCGCACTCGAACAACATGGAAGTGGGGCTGAAGCTACAGCCCGCAGAAACGCTCTCGGCGGGCGTGGCGGTCTTCCGCGCCGACAGCGACGACGAGCTCGCGGTGGCGACGAACCTCGGTGGCCGCACGACCTACCAGAACATCGCGCGCTCCCGCCGCCAGGGTATCGAGGCATCGTTCGACGACGAGGTCGCGCGCGACCTTCACCTCGTCGCGTCGTACACGCGCCTGCTTGCGAGCTTCCGCTCGCCGTTCCTCACCTGCGTCTCCGCCGGCTGCCGCGCTCCGGATACGCCGGTCGCGGCGGGAACACGCATTCCCGGGGTTCCCCGCGGCCTGGGCTATGCGGCGATCAAATACGGCGGCGAGCGCGGCTGGCAGGCGACCCTCGACGCCAACGCGGTCGGCGCGACCCCGGTCAACGACCTCGGCACCGAAGCCGCGCCGGGCTATGCCCTGTTCGGCTTGGGCGCCGGCTACGTGTTCGACCACGGACCGTGGCGCGTGAACACGTTCGGCCGGCTGGACAATCTGGCCGACCGGCACGTCATCGGCTCGGTGATCGTCAACGACGGTAACGGGCGTTACTACGAGCCGGCACCGGGGCGAACGTTCCTCGTGGGCGTGGACGTCACATGGCGCTAGGCGGACGGTCGCGCGCCAGGCGCGCGACGGCCCTCACCCGGAGATCGCCAACCGCTCCGACCGATACATCCACGCCGTCGCCAGGATCGCCACCAGCGCCGCGACGAATCCGCCGCCCAGACAGAGCGCCGTCTGCCATGCCGGTACGCCGTCGCCGCGCAGCAATTGCACGATGGCCAGGTTCTGACCGAGCAGGGGCACCGCGTACATCCACGACTCGGCGCGCACCTGGATCACCGACAGGAGTACGCTGGGCAGGATCGGCACCATCATCAGCACCGAAAGGTACGTCTGCGCTTCGCGGTAGCTGCGTGCGAACGCGGACACCAGCGACTGCAACGCCGCCAACAGGACGATCAGCGGCAGCATCAGCAACAGCACGTGCGCGGCGAAGCCGACGCCCAGGTCGAGCATGATGCCGAGCTTTTCGATGGGAATGAACCACGGCGCGGTGGAGAAGGCCAGCACGCACAGGAACAGGCTTACCAGCGAGAACGTGCAGATCGCCATCAGCTTGCCCGCGAGGATCTTCCAGCGCGCCACGGGATTGACGAACAGCGGCTCGAGCGATTGCCTTTCGCGCTCGCCGGCGGTCAGGTCGATCGCCAGGTACATGCCACCGACGAACACCGTGAGCACCAGGAAGTACGGCATGAACGAGAACATCAGGCCCGCTCGCGCCTGGGACGACGCCTGGTCGCGGTCGGCCACCTGCAGGGGCGCCGCCACGCTCGGTGACAGGCCGCGGGCGATCAGCCGCATGGCACCCTCGCGCTTGGCGTAAGCGTCGAGCACGGCACGCACGCGCGCCACCACCGGGATCGCGTCGCGGCGCGACGAGTCGTGGATGACTTCCACCTGCACCGGCTGGCCTGCGTTCCACGCTTTCGTGTAATCGGGCGCTATGCGCAGCACCACGTCGGCGCGCTGGTCGCGCACCGCGGCTTCAGGATCGGGCAGGCCCGCGACCACGTCGATGTTGGAGGCCTTGAGCGTCCTCATCAGGTTCGGCGCGGCCTCGGCGCCGATCACCGGCACCGCGATAGGCTGGTCGGCCTTGGCCAGTTCGCGGTTCACGGCGATGTTCATCATCGTGATGAACAGGACGGGCCCCAACAGCGGCCCGGTGACCAGCGCGTTGAGCAAGGCACGGCGGTCGCGCAGGTTTTCGCGCACCTCTTTCCAGTAGACGGCAAGCATCGCGCTCATGCGGCCAGGCCCTCGTCGGTGCCGATCAGTTCGACGAAGGCATCTTCGAGGTTCGCCTTGCCGGTCTGCGCGAGCAGCGCATCGGGCGATTCGTCGGCCACCACGCGACCGTGCGCGATCACCACGATGCGATCGCACAGCGCCGCCACCTCTTGCATGATATGGCTGGAAAACAGCACGCACCGTCCCTCGTCTTTGAGTTGCCGCATGAAGCGGCGCATGGCGCGCGTGGCCATCACGTCGAGCCCGTTCGTCGGTTCGTCCAGCAGCACGTTGCGCGGATCGTGCACCAGGGCCCGCGCGATCGCCGTCTTGACCCGCTGCCCCTGCGAAAAGCCCTCGGTGCGCCGGGTCGCGATGTCGCGCATGTCCAACGCATCGATCAGGGCCTCGCGGCGACGATCGATCAGGGCCGCGTCCATCCCGTGCAGCCGGCCGAAATACTCGATGTTTTCCGCAGCGGTGAGGCGCTTGTACAAGCCGCGCGCGTCAGGCAACACGCCGAGCGCCCGGCGCACGGTCTGAGGATCCGCCGCGGCGTCCACCCCATCGACCAGCACCTGGCCGGCATCCGGCGTCATCAACGTGTAAAGCATGCGCAGCGTGGTGGTTTTGCCGGCGCCGTTCGGCCCCAGCAAACCGGTGATTTCACCGTCGCGCGCGGTAAAACTGACGCCTTTGACGGCATGCACCGCGCCGAACGTCTTGCGCAGGTCCTTGACCTCGATCATGGCGTGGCTCCATTGAATCCGACGAAGGGGGGCAGCGACGAGAGACGATCCAGGCAACCGGCGTCGAGCGCCTTTGCATCGGCCTTGTCGATGAATTCGGACAGCAGGCGCGGCATGCAGCCGCGCATCACGACGTTGTGGCCCTGGCCCTTGAGCACGAAGTGACGGCCGTTCGGCAGGTCTTTCACGACGGCATCGCCATAGCGGGGCGGGGTCACCGGATCATATTGGCCCGACATCAGCAGTGCGGGCACCGCGCTCTTGAGCGGCTGGCGAAAGTCGGCCGGGCGTGCGCCGTGCGGCCACACCGAACACACGGTGCGGAACGCCTCGATCATGGCGTCGCCCAGGATGAGTTCCTTGTCCTGGGGCCGCGGCTGCAGTTCGGACGCGTCTTCGGAACACAGCACCGAATACTGCAGGCCGCTGCCCATGGTGTCGCCGAGGTCGGCCGCGAGCAGTTTGGCCTGACCCAGCAGCGGGCCCACGTCGCCGTGCGCGGCGGCGTCGACCGACAGCGGGAGCAGCGCGGAGGTCTCCGGCGAATAGGCGAACATGCGCACGACCGTCGCCAGCACGTAGCTGCTGAGCATGCGCTGGGTGGATGCGTAGGTCTGCGGATCACGGAAGGTGACCTTGTGCGGGTTCGCCCGCAGCGCATCACGCAACTGGTAGAGCGTCTGGTAGGGATCGCCGAAGCGCGCGTGGCAGGCGGCATCCGCCGTGCAATCGGCGAAGCGGGCCTTGAGCGCCGCGTCGAGGTTCACCGCGAACTCCTCGCCGAGCACGAGCGAGTTGGGCACCACGCCGTCGAGCACCAGGGTGCGCACGGCATCGGGGTGATGCATCGCGTACTGCTGTGCCACCCGCGTGCCGTACGAGACGCCGATCAGGTCGACGGCCGGCGAGCCCAGGGCGCGCCGCGCATCTTCCAGGTCCGCCACGGCATCGGTGGTGGTGTAAAAGCGCACGTCGGCGGTCGGCGAGAGCGCATCGAGGCAATGCTGCGTCTCCCGGCGAACCCGCGCGAGGTCCAGGCCGCCTTCGTCGCTTTCGCCGGCGTCGCCCGGCTCGCTGTCGCGACAGCCCAGCGGATGCGATCCGCCCGTGCCGCGCTGGTCAAGCAGAAGCACGTTGCGATGCGCCTGCACGCCCGCCATCGCCGGCTCGACCGCGGCGTAGGTTTGCGTCGCCGCCTGCCCCGGTCCGCCCGCGAGGAACACCACCATGTCCGGCGCGGGCACCTGGGCATCGCTGCGGACCACGGCCAGTCGCATCGCGATCTTGCGTCCCTGCGGATGCGCCCGGTCTTCGGGCACCTCGAACGGCGCGCACCACGCGGCGATAGAGAGCGCGGTATGCGGCTGGCCCAGCTCGCAGGGCGTCAGCCGCAACGAACCCAGCCGCCATTCGGCGGGCGCGGCGGTCATCGATGTCGCTGCCTTTGTCGGAGCCGCCATGGTGGACGCGTCGTGCCGATGCGACACGTGGCGTGCGACGAAGACGGCGGCGAGGATCACGACAGCGATCGCGATCCGGCGTTGGATAGTCATGCCTTTCAGTCCTCGGGCGTGAAGATGGATTCGATGGGCATCGCGAAGATACGCGCGATCTTAAAGGCCAGCGGCAGGCTGGGGTCGTATTTGCCGGTCTCGACGGCATTCACCGTCTGCCGCGAGACGTCGAGGCGGTCGCCCAGGTCGGCCTGCGACCAGCCCAGCGCAGTGCGGAGTTCACGGACCCGGTTGTTCATCGCTGGCGAAGGTAATGCAGGCGGCACAGGCATTTGGCGACGCCAAAGCAAAACATCAGCACCGGAAACACCCAGATCGCCACCGCCTCGCCGGGCGGCACCGGCAACACCTTCGCGTTGAGCAGCATGCCGTAGGTGAAGAAACCGAAGCAGCCCGCGCCGCCGCCGATGGCGATGGCTTGCAGGTCGATCAGCCGCTCGAATTCGTCCTGGTCGCGGATCACCCGAACCATCGCCCGCAGCACGAACGCGATCGGCACGACCGGCAGCAACGTCACCAGGGTACGCATGGCGGTGCCTTCAAGCGTTTTCAGCCAGTAGACCGAGAGGACGATCAGTACGCAGTAGACGAGCATCGCGGGCAGCAACTCGCGAAAGTAACGTTTGTGGACGGCGCGCAGGGCCATGTCAGTGAGCCTCGATGAAAGCGTTCAACGTCTTGAGGAAGGTGGCGGGCTGGTCGAGCATCACGTAGTGCCTCGACGGCGCGATCGGGACGACCCTGGCGTTCGGCGCGTCGGCGAGCAGCGACGCGTAGTAGGCGGTTTTCTGCGCTTGCGTGAGCTTCACCGGCCCGGCGTTCGCGTCCGCCTGGCTGTACGGCATGATCTCCAGGATCGGCGCCTTCGCCGCCTTCAGGTCGGGACGGAAGTCGGCGCCCACGTCTTCGGCCATGTAGCGGGCGACGGCCTTGCGATCGCTACGGGCGTTGAGTGGCGCCACGCGTTCGGCGATGGACGGATCGAGCGTACCCACGCTTTTCATGTATTGCAGCTGCTGCGCCTGGAAGGCTTCCGGCGTGGCGCTTTCCATCTGCGCACGCAGGCCGCCGGCGATGGCTGCGCGCTGCGTCGCGTCGACCCGCTCCATGCCCGGGAAGACAGGCAATCCATCGACGGCGACGACACCGCCGACGAGGTCCGGATGCCGGCCGGCGAAGCGCAGCGCCAGGGTGCCGCCCAGGCTGTGGCCGACGAGGATGGGATGTGCGATGTGCCGATCGGCGATCAGACGCGCCAGCGCGTCGTCGGCACGGTCCAGCCACTGGCCGTCGCCGGATGGTGGCGACGTGCCGTCGAACCCGGCGAGCGTCACCACGTAGACGGTGTCGCGTTTTTCCAGGTCGGCCACGGTGTCTTTCCACACCCAGGCACCACCGGCGAGGCCCGGGATCAAGATCACGGCGTGGCCGCCGGATCCGTGGCGTTCGACCTTGAGCGTGTCGACCTGCCAGGACGGCGCGTCGGCGGCATGCAGGGTGGACAGGGCGCAAGCGGTGAGCGCGAGCGTGGCGAGACGACGGATGATGCGATGAGACATGGATGAACCTCCCCCGAGGTGACGTGGAGCGTGTCAAGCACGCTTGACACGCATCCTGCGCTTCGCTGTCCGCACTGTCAAGCACCCTTGACACGAGCAGAGCACGGATTCGGCATCGCTAGGCGAATCCGGACGCCTTGCCGAATTTCGTCACTCGCGCACGGCGCGCTTGCCGATGCTTGGTGCGAAGGAAATCACGATGCACGAAACGGATGCGCCGCACCCCGCCGGGAGTTACCCATGATCCGCCTCCGTTCCCTCGTGGCCGCCGCCGCGCTCGTCACCGTCGCCGCGGCGCACGACGCCCGTGCCGCGACCGCCACCAACACGTTCAACGTGCGCATCACCATCACCGCGGCGTGCAACATCACGACTACCGCACCCACCGACGTGAACTTCGGTAGCCAGCCTTCGACTGCCACCAACGTGGACAACCAGGGCGCGCTCAACGTCAATTGCACCCCGAGCGCGCCTTACACGATCGCGCTGGACAACGGCCAGAACGGCACGGATGCGAACAGCCGCAAGATGAGCAACGGCACCTCGCTGGTGCCCTACCAGCTGTATCGCGCCGCGACGCGAACCGCGGCCGACGTGTGGGGCAGCACCACCGGCACCGGCGGCAACGTGTTCGCCGGCACGGGCACGGGAGCCAACCAGGCGATCCCGGTCTACGGGCGCGTGCCCAGCACCAACTTCGCCGCCGGCAGCTATGCGGACGTGATCACCGCCACCATCACCTACTGACGGTGCGCACGCCTTGGTTACCGTGCCTGGCGATGGCCACGGCCATGGCGATGTCGTTCGCTTGCGTGTCGCGCGCCAGCGGCCTGCAGGTGGCGCCGATCGGCCTGCGCCTGACCGGCGACACGCCTGCCCAGGCGCTGTGGCTGACCAATACGGGCGCCGATCCCATCCACGCCCAGGTGCGCGTGTTCCGCTGGACCCAGCACGACGGCAAAGATCTGTACGAGCCCTCGGGCGACCTGGTGGTCAGCCCCCCCATGACCACCATCGCCGCTGGCAGCCGGCAGATGGTCCGGGTCATCCGTCAAGCCGCGCCGCCGGACGGCGTCGAGGCGTCGTATCGGGTCATCGTCGACGAACTGCCGATCGACACGCCGAAGGGGCTCGCCTTCGTGCTGCGTTATTCGATTCCCGTGTTCGTGGCACCGAAAGACGATGCGTCGGTGCGCGCGACGCTGGATGCCACCTGGAACGACACGCCGGAGGGACCCCGCCTGCGCGTGCGCAACGAAGGCAACGGCCATGCGCAGATCGCCAACCTCGTACACGTCGACAGCCAGGGACATCGCATGGTGGTGTTGCCGGGATTGGTCGGCTATGCGCTGCCCGACAGCGCCATGAGTTGGGCGGTGCCGCCCCACGTGCCGCGCGAAGGCACGTGGAAGGCGAGGGTCAACGGTGAAACGACCGAATCGACCCTCGTCGCTGGCAAGGGCGATCGCTAGCCTCCTGGCCCTGGATGCCGCCACGGTGAACGCGACATCGACCGGACCCGGCGCCGCCGAGGCGATTCCTCCACCGCCGGTGCTCTCGCGCGACCGACGGGTGGGCGAAGACCTCTACCTCGAAGTCGTGCTCAACGGCAGCAGCACCCAGCGCCTCGTGCACTTCATCCGACGCGACGACGCCCTGTGCGCACGGGCGGAGGATCTTCGCGCCATCGGCTTCGCGCTGCCGACCGGCGGCGACGACGTCCGTTGCCTGTCGGACATGCCGGGCGTGCGCGTCGGCTACGACGTGGCCGAGCAACGCGTGCGCATCGACGCGCCGCTCGACCGCCTGGCGTTGCCGCGGCACGTGCTCGGCACGCCGGAGCGCGCGACGACGCCGCCGGCCAGCGGCACGGGCCTGCTGCTCAACTACGACATCTATGCCGCCCAGGGCGGCGGGCTGGGCAACGTCAGCGGGCTCGCGGAGCTGCGCGGCTTCAGCCAGGGCCTCGGCGTGCTCAGCAACACGTCGCTGACACGCCGTTACCAGGCGCGCGGCGAAGGCTGGCAGGGCGACACGGTGCGCCTGGACACGCAGTGGCGCCTGTCGTTTCCCACGCAATCCATGGCGTTGACCGTCGGCGACACGTTGACCGGCTTCCTTTCGTGGACGCGCGCCACGCGCATCGGCGGCGTCGCCATCGGCACCGACTTCGCCCAGCAGCCCTATCGCGTCACGACGCCCTTGCCGCAATTCTTCGGTGAAGCCACCGCGCCGTCGGCGGTGGAGCTTTACATCGACGGCGTGCGTCAATACAGCGGGCGCGTGCCGGCGGGGCCGTTCCAGCTCACCGCGGTGCCCGGCGTCGACCAGGCCGGGCAGGCACAGGTCGTGCTGACCGACGCGCTGGGCCGCACGAGCACGGTGACCTTTCCGTTCTATGCGGCCCGCCAGCTCCTGCGCGCGGGACTCGACGACTGGTCGGTCGAATGGGGCAAGGTGCGCGAGTCCTACGGCATCCGCTCGTTCGACTACGGCGAAGCGATGCTGGGCAGCGCCACGTGGCGCCACGGCGTCGACGACCACCTTACGCTCGAGGGACACGCCGAAGGCGGTGACGGCCGCGCGAGCGGCGGCGTGGGGACGGTGTGGAATCCCGCGGGCGCCAACACCATCAACGCGTCGCTGGCCGCGTCGCACGGCGGCGGCCTGCAGTATGGCCTCGGCTACACCTGGATGGGCCGCTACGTGAACGCCTCGTTCGACACGCTGCGCGGCAACGCGCATTACCGCGACGTGGCGTCGGGGTACGGCTCGCCCCCGCCGCGGGTGAGCGAACGCGCGCTGATCGGGTTCAATGTGCGTCATTCGAGCTTCGGCGTGAACTACGTACGCCTGCGCTATCCCGGCGCCCCGGCGACCCGGCTCGCGGGGTTGTTCGTGCTGCGCAACGTGGGCCACGGCATCACGCTGAACCTCACCGCCAACCAGAACCTCGACGACGCCCGGGACCGGAGTCTCTTCGCCGGCGTCACCGTCGCCCTCGATGAGCGCACCACCTGGAGCACCTCGGTACAGCGCGACCGCAACCAGACCTTCGGCATCGTCGACGCCAGCCGGCCGATCGACGGCGACGGCGGCTTCGGCTGGCACGCGCAGGCACGCGCCGGCCAGGACGGCGGCGGCCTGGTGGAAGCGGGCTGGCTCGGCCGCCTGGGCCAGGCGACCGTGGGTGCCAGCGACATCGGTCCGGGCCGCTACGGCTACGCCGACGTCAGTGGCGCCCTCGTGTTGATGGGCGGCCACGCGTTCGCCTCGCGGCGCATCGACGACGCCTTCGCGGTGGTGAGCACCGAAGGCACCCCGGACATCCCCGTCTTGCAGGAAAACCGCCGCACGGGCGTCACCGACGACCGCGGACTGTTGCTCGTGTCCCGACTCAACGCATGGCAGGACAACCGCCTCGCGATCGACCCGATCGACCTGCCCGCGGATGCGCGCATCCAGCGCGTGGAGGCGGTCGTGGCGCCGGCCGACCGTTCCGGCGTGCTCGTGCGCTTTCCCGTGCGCTACGTGCGCGCGGCTTCGGTCGTGCTGGTCGATACCCACGGCGAACCGCTGCCCGTGGGCACGCGCGTGGACACCGGACGCGGCGACCCCGCGTGGGTGGGCTACGACGGCATGACCTACCTCGACAGCCTGCAGGGCGCGCACACGCCACTGCGGGCCACGTTGCCCGACGGGTCGACCTGCACGGCGCGTCTGGACTACCCCGCCAGCGCAACGCAACTGCCGCGGCTGGGGCCGATCGCCTGCATGGGGACACCGCCGTGAAGTGGCTCGCGCTGATCGTGCTGCTACTGGGCGCCCTGGCGTGCGCACCGCGCGCACAGGCCACCACGACATGCAGCATCACGAGCGTCACCGCCCTCGCCCTCGGACCGGTGGATCCGACCGGCAGTTTCGTCGACGCGTCGGCCACGCTCAACTACCAGTGCACGTACAGCGGCCTGCTGGGTAACCTGTATGGCACCTTCGTCACCGCCTGCGCGAGCGTTTCGGCCGACGACCAGGGCAGCTTCGCGCCGCGCACCGTGGTCAACGCCAGCAACGACCGCATGGCCTACCAGGTCTACCAGGATGCGGGTCGCACCACGATCTGGGGGACGCTGGGCAACGCGAGCTATCCCCCGAGGGTATGGAACACGAGCATCGGCATCCTGTCGAACGGGGCACAGGTCACCGGATCGCTGAACGTCTACGGACGCGTCCCGGCCGGCCAATCCACGCTTTCGCCCGGCAGCTACGCGGGCTCGCTGTCCACCTCGCTCACCTACAGCTACAACGAGGCGCTCCTGAGCATCGGCACGCCCCCGGCCGCCTGCAACGGCGGCGGCACGGGCGGCCCACTCACCGCCGCGGGACCGACGATGAACGTGACTGCGTCGGTCGCGGCGCGATGCACCTTCGGCACCGCCACCGACCTGCTCTTCGGCAACGTGCCGGGGCTATTGACCGTGGCCACCGACCAGACCTCGTTGCTGCGCGTCACCTGCACCAACCGTGCCCCGTTCCAGCTTGGCCTCGACAACGGCGCGAACGCCTCCGGCGCGCAACGACGCATGGGCAGCGCGGGGCAATACGTCAATTACGAGCTCTACCGCGACAGCGCGCGCACGCAACGCTGGGGCAACACGCTCAACAGCGACACCTACGCCGGCACGGGTTCGGGCAGCGAGCAGACCGTGACGGTGTATGGCCGCGTTCCGCCGCAGGCGGCGGCCATGGCCGGCACCTACAGCGATCTCATCACGGTGACGGTCACCTACTGAGGCGGCATGCGGACTGCCGCAGCGACGTCGCCGACGCGCGCCCTGCGCCCGGCCAAGGCGAATGACGCCGTGCGAGGTGGGAGCGGACCGCATCCGCGAACCCTCCGGACACGAGGGACGAATGAGGACGCAATCCTCATTCGTGCGAGCTGCCCGACCCCAACGCCCGCTCAGTCGTCCTGCGACGACCAGCCGCCACGCCTGGGCTTGCCGCCGTGCTTCACCGGCCCGGCCTTGCGCCGCAACCGTGCTTCGAGCGTGGCCGCCTGTTCTTCGCGTTCGTCGTGCAGCTTGAGGTAGTTGCGCCAGCGTTGCGGCGACAGCTCGCCCGACGCGAGCGCGGCCTGGATCGCGCAGCCCGGTTCGTTGCCGTGGCCGCAGTCGGCGAACCGGCATTGCGCGGCCAGCGCTTCGATGTCGGCGAAGAGATCGAGGTTTTCCTCGCCGGTGAGCTTCAGCTCGCGCATGCCCGGCGTATCGATGAGGCAACCGCCCGTGGGCAGCATCAGCAGCGCGCGGTGCGTGGTGGTGTGGCGACCGCGGCTGTCGTGCGAACGCACCGCACCGGTCGCCATGCGCTCCTCACCAAGCAAGGTGTTCGTGAGCGTGGACTTGCCCGCGCCGGAGGAGCCCACCAGCACCGCGCTCGACCCCGGTCCGAGATACGTCGCCAGCAAGGGCACCGTGGCCGGGTCCTTGCCGTTGATCGCATGCACCGCCGCGTCGGATGGCAAGCGCGCGCGCAGGGCGGCGACCGCCGCATCCGTATCCACCCCGGTGTCCGCCTTGCTCAACAACACCACCGGGCGCGCGCCGGAGCCCTCGACCAGGGTGAGGTAGCGCTCGATGCGCGCCGGGTTGAAGTCGCCGTCCAGGCCGGTAAGCACCAGCACGTAATCGATGTTGGTGGCGATGATCTGCCGTTCGTAGCGCTCGCCCGCGGCGGCGCGCGTGAGCACCGACCGACGCGGCAGCACGGCCTCGATCACCGGATGCGTGGCCCGGTCGAGCAACACGAAGTCGCCGACCGCGGGCCGCAACGACGGATCGAGCCCGCGCTTGAGGAAGGTGCCCGCCGGTTGCGCGTTGAACGCCCCGGCCCCGTCGTGCACTTCGTAGCCCGCGCGATGCTGGGCCACCACGCGTGCCAGGCGGCGCGGATCGTCGGGCAGGGCGGGCTCGCGCCAACCGATGTGACGCAGGCGCGCCAGGTCCGGGGAGAGGGTCATGGCGCGATTATGCCCGCTCCGCGGCCGATTTCCGCCTCGCTGGCGGGGAATGACGCTGCTAGGATCGGGGAACGCGGCCGGAAACGGGTCCGGCCAAGCCAAGGGAAGTCGTCCAACGTGTCCTCGATCGAACCCAGCGCGCACCTGGCGGAAGTGCGTTACGAGATCCGCGGCGCCCTTACCCGGCGCGCCCGCGAGCGCGAAGCGGCCGGCGAGACGGTCATCAAGCTCAACATCGGCAACCCCGGCCGCTACGGCTTCGCCACGCCGGCCCACCTGCGCGAGGCCATCGCCAGCCACCTCGTCGACAGCGAGGCCTACGGCCACGAGCAGGGCCTGGACGAGGCCCGCGAGGCCATCGTCGCCCAGCAGCGGGCACGCGGCGCCCACGGGATCGACGTCGAACGCGTCTTCGTCGGCAACGGCGTCAGCGAGCTGATCGACCTCTCCCTGCGCGCCCTGCTCCAGCCCGGCGACGAGGTACTGCTGCCCAGCCCGGACTACCCCCTGTGGAGCGCCGCCACCCTGCTCAACCACGGCCAGCCGCGTTACTACCGCTGCCTCGCCCAGAACGCCCACCTGCCCGATCCGGACGAAATCGAGGCGCTGGTCGGGCCGCGCACGCGCGCGATCGTGCTGATCAACCCCAACAACCCCACCGGCGCGGTCTATCCGAAGGCACTCCTGGAGCGCATCGTGGCGGTGGCGCGCCGGCATGGGCTGTTGCTGCTCTGCGACGAGATCTACGACGAGATCCTCTACGACGGCACGCCGTTCCAGCCGCTGGCCGCCGTCGCCGGGGATCACCCCTGCGTGAGCTTCGGCGGCCTCTCGAAGGTGCATCGCGCCTGCGGCTACCGCGTGGGCTGGATGAGCCTGTCGGGCGACCCGCGTCGCACCGCCGACTATCGCGACGCGCTCCAGTTGCTCGCCGCGCTGCGCCTTTGCGCCAACGTCACCGCGCAATGGGCCGTGCGACCCGCCCTGCTCGATGCGCCGACCATCGGCGAACTGACGGCGCCGGGTGGCCGCCTGCACGACGCACGGCGCATCGTGCTCGACCACGTCGCCGCGAGCCCTTACCTCGACGTGGTCGCGCCCGGTGGCGCGATCTACGCGTTCCCCTGGGTGCGTGCCGATGCCCTGCCCCAGTTCGACGACACCGCTTTCGCCCTGCGCCTGCTCGACGAAGAAGGCGTGCTGCTCGTGCCAGGCACCAGCTTCAACCTCGCCGCCAGCCGGCACCTGCGCTTCACCCTGCTGCCCGAGCCGGCGCAGCTGGTGGAAGTGTTCGCGCGCATCGATCGCGTGCTCGGTCGCATGGCCACCGAGGCGCGTCCCGTCGCCAGCGCGGTCGCCTGATGCGCGAGGCATCGTTTCTCGCCTTGGGCGATTCATACACCATCGGCGAGGGCGTCGCCGACGACGCGCGCTGGCCCGTGCAATTGGCCGCGCGCCTGCGCGCGGAGGGTTTCGCCGTCGCCCCACCACGCATCGTCGCCACCACCGGCTGGACCACCGACGAACTCGCCGCGGCCATGGACGCCGCGCACCTGCGTCCCGGCTACGCGCTGGTCACCTTGCTGATCGGCGTCAACAACCAATACCGCGGACGCCCCGCCGCCGAATACCGCGAGCCGTTCCTCGCGCTGCTCCATCGCGCCATCGGACTGGCGGGCGATGCCCGGCGCGTGGTCGTGGTGTCGATTCCCGACTGGGGCGTCACCCCGTTCGCGGAGGGGCGCGACCGTGCCGCGATCGCCAGTGCGATCGACACTTTCAACGCGATCGCCCGCGACGAAACCCTGCGGGCGTTCGCACGCTGGGTGGACGTCACCGACATCTCGCGACGCGACGCACGGGACGTGGTCGACGACGGACTGCACCCGTCCGCGACGCAATACGCCGCGTGGGTCGACGCCATCCTGCCGCAAGCCCGGGCCGCGCTGCGCGAGCGCCCAAACGCCACGACGTAAGCGCGCGCCGCAACCTCCCTGCAACACCCCCGCCACGGTCCGGTTACCTCCCGGGCCGACACTGACGTCCCGGGAACGCCCCGGAAACCGACGCCATGGCCAAGCTCACCTGTCGCAGCGCCTTCATCTCCGACGTGCACCTGGGCACCCCGGATTGCAAGGCCGCCTACCTCCTCGATTTCCTCCGTCACCTCGACTGCGAACGCCTTTACCTCGTCGGCGACATCGTCGACCTGGAGGCCCTCGCCAAACGCCACTGGTGGCACCCCGACCACAGCGCCGTGATCGTCCAGCTGGTCGACATGGCCGCGCGCGGGATCGAGGTGATCTACATCCCGGGCAACCATGATTTCCAGATGCGCGGCCTCGCCGGCGCCACGATCGCGGGCATCCGGGTCGAACTGGACGCGCTGCACGAAGGTGCCGACGGCCGCCGCTACCGCGTGAGCCACGGCGATGAGTTCGATCCCGAGCACATCGGCAAGCGCTGGCTCACCGTGCTCGGCGACGCGATGCACCGCGTGATCTGCTGGGCCAATCGGCGCATGCACGCGATGCGCCGGCGCATGGAACTGCCCTACCTGCCGCTGTCGATCATCATCAAGTCGCATATCCGCCTGGCCATGGAGTACATCCGCGGCTACGAACAACGGGTGGCACGCGACGCGCGCGAGCGCGGCGTGGACGGCCATATCTGCGGCCACATCCATTTCGGCCACGTGCGCCCGATCGACGGCATCCTCTACCTCAACGACGGCGACTGGGTGGAGCACTGCACGGCCCTGGTGGAAGACTTCACCGGTGCCATGGAACTGATCCACTGGACCGAACGACGCACGCCGCTGGGTCGCGCCAGCCGCGAGACGGTGCTGCCCTCGCCGGCCGCGGTGCTCGGCTTCGCGCCCCTGGCCGACTGCCGCAGCGATCTCTCGGCGCTGCGCGCGGAGGTGTCCATCGCGGGTTGAAACGGCCGGGGGGAGGCCCATGTAGAATGGGCTCATTTCCCCCCAGTTGCGGTGAACCCCATGGCCCTCGACACCCCCACCCGCGAGCGCATCGAAGCCCTGCTCGCCCAGCACGAGGTCGTGCTGTTCATGAAGGGCACCCGCCGGCAGCCGATGTGCGGTTTCTCCGCCGCCGCCACGAACACGCTCAATGACATCATCGACGACTACCACACCGTCAACGTGCTCGACGATCCGGAGATCCGCGAGGGCATCAAGGAATTCGGCCAGTGGCCCACGATTCCACAGCTCTACGTGAAGGGCGAACTGGTCGGCGGTTCGGACATCATCCGGCAGATGTACACCAGCGGCGAACTCTACGGCCTGTTCGGCGCCACGCCGCCGGACCGCACGCCACCGGCGATCACCATCACCGACAAAGCCGCCGAAGCGATCCGCGGCGGCATGGCGAACGCCCAGGGTATGGCCCTGCACCTGGAGATCGGGCCCGACCACAGCGCGGGTTTCCAGCTTGCCCCAGGCGGTAGCCATGACATCGTCACCGTCGCCAACGGCATCGAAGTGCACTTCGACCCGGGTAGCGCGCAGCGCGCCAACGGCGTGGTGATCGACTGGGTCAGCACGGTGCAGGGCGAGGGGCTCAGCCTGAAGTTTCCCGGCGCCGTCGAGATCGGCTCGCTCACGGTCCACGCGCTGAAGGAGCGCCTTGCCGCCGGCGATCTCGTGCTGGTCGACGTGCGCCCGGCCCACGGCCGTGCCATGGCGGCTCCGCTGGCCGGCGCGCGGATCCTCGAAGACGAAGGCTACGAAGCGCTCGCCGCGCTGCCGAAGGACACCCCGATCGCGTTCATCTGCCACCACGGCATCTCCAGCCGCGCCGCCGCCGAGCGCTTCGCGGCACACGGCTTCACCCACCTCTTCAACGTCGAGGGTGGCATGGACGCCTGGGCGCGCGAGGTCGATCCGAGCGTGCCACGTTACTGAGCGGACGCGTCAGGTGGATTGAGAAAGCGGCGTTGCGAGACGCCGCTTTTTTTTGTGCGGATAGCGGCGAAAACCGCATGCGCCGGGACGACGACCATCTCACCCCCTCGTCCCGGCGCAGGCCGGGACCCACCGCGATGCGGTCGGTCGTCGTGAGAGCGCTACACCACAAGGGGGCTCGCTCATCGGTGCGACGGGATCCGGAAAGGCCTGGGGTCCTGCCGTAAAAACCGCGACGGCATGCCCTGCCGAGTCCTCATCGCAGCAGGCACCCGAACAGCACGGCGGCTTCGATCATTTCCACCATCGCTCCTGCCGTGTCGCCGGTAAAGCCGCCGAGACGACGCATGCAGGCCACGCGCCACGCACCTGCGACGATGACGGCGATCAACAGCGACAGCGCGCCCGTCATGCCAAAGCACAGCGCGCCCAGCATCGTCAGCACGATCGCCACGCGGCATGTTGTCGCCGATGCGCCGCGCAAGCCGTCGCCCAGGCCGCCCTCGCGGACGTAAGGCGTGGTGAGTACCAGCCCGACCAGTGCGCCTCGCGCCAGCAACGGCGGCAACAGCAGCCACCATGGCGACGGCAACGCGGTCAGCATCGATACCTTGAGCAACGCGAGCGTGACCAGCGCCATCACGCCGGCCGGTCCGCAGCGCGGGTCTTTCATGATCGCCAGCGTGCGCGTGCGATCGCCCAGGCCGCCCACCCACGCGTCGGCGCTATCGGCCAGACCATCCAGGTGCAGCGCGCCGGTCAGCAGCACCCAGGCGGTGAATACGACGACCGCGACGGGCAACGAGGGGAGCCGGTACAGCACGAACGCGAGCAGCGCCAGAAGTAGGCCGAGCATGAGACCCACGGCGGGATACCACTTCAATGAGGCCGCCTGTCCCCGCGCATCCCACGCCACCTTCGGCGTGGGCAGCCGCGTCAGGAACGCGAACGCGATCGCCAGCCCGCGCATCATTCGCCCCAGGCGATCGGATGCACCGAGGCGTGCGGCACGTCGATACCCGCCATGTCGCCGAAGTCGCGCCGCTCCGCGACGCATCGCAGCAAGCGGATCGCTCCGCCATGCGTCACCACGAGCACGCGACGGTCGCCGGCGTGGGCGGCGATGTCGTCCATGGCCGCCGAAAGACGCGCGCGGAAGGCCGCGAAGGGTTCCGCACCGGGCGGCGGATGCGCGACGGGGTCGGCCCAGAACCGGCCCAGTGCGTCGCCGTCCGCGTCGGCCAGTGTCTCGATGGGCACGCCCTGCCAGTCGCCGAAATGGTATTCGGCCAGTCGCGCATCGATGCGCAACGGCAGGCAGCGCTCGGCGGCGAGCTTTTCGGCGAAACGCGCGCAGCGCGCGAGGGGCGATGACACCAGGCCGTCCCACTCGCCCCCGACCACGGCCTGGCTCAGTTGCATCCAGCCCAACGGCGTCAGTGGATCGTCGAGCTGGCCGCGGTAACTGCGCTGGCCGGTATCACCATGACGAAGCAGGTCGATGCTCATACCCGGGACACGCCCGCTTCGTCGAAGGTCGCCATCGATCGATGCAGCGCACACGCCATGCGCAGCAGCGGTACGGCGACGGCCGCCCCGCTGGCCTCACCCAGGCGGAGCTGGAGATCGAGCAGCGGCTCGGCACGCAGAGCCGCCAGGACAGCCCGGTGCCCGCGTTCGTGCGAACGGTGGGCGAAGATCAGCCAGGGACGTGTCGTCGGCTGCATGGCAACGGCGGCCAGCGCCGCGACGCTGGCGATGAAGCCGTCGACGAGCACGGGTAGCCCGCGCTGCGCCGCCGCGATGAACGCACCGGTCAGGGCCGCGATCTCGAACCCACCGACACGGCGCAACGCTTCGCGCGGCGACGAGAGGTGGCCATCATGGAAACGCAGCACGTCGCCGATCACCGCGGCCTTGCGCGCGATGCCAGCGGCGTCGAGCCCCGTGCCCGCGCCCGTGAGCGCCTCGGGCACCTCGCCGAGCAGCGCGCAGGCGAGCGCGCTGGCCACGGCCGTGTTGCCGATGCCCATGTCACCGCCGATGAACAGGTCGGCGCCTTCGGCGAGCGCGCGATCGACGGCATCCCGCCCCGCCGCGCAAGCTGCCTCCAGCTGCACCCCGCTCATGGCATCGGCGTGCCGGCTGTTCGCGGACGACTGCGCGACGATCGCCCGGCGCACGCCGGCGATCTCGCCGGGGTCGTTCACCGTGCCCAGGTGGATCACCTCCAGCGTGGCCCCAAGCTCACGCGCGAGCACCGCGATGGCCGCGCCGCCGGTGGCGAAGTTGCGCAGCATCTCGCCGGTGACGGCTTGCGGAAACGCAGAGACACCCTCCTCGGCCAGGCCGTGGTCGGCGGCGAACACGGCGATGTGCACCTGGTCGACACACGGGCGATCGCGCCGTTGCAGCGACGCCAGCGTGATGGCCAGGGCCTCGAGCCGGCCGAGCGATCCGGGCGGCTTGGTCAACGACGCCTGGCGTTGCGCCGCCATCGCGGCGACCGCCGCATCGGGCTCGATACAGGGGGCCGTCATCCAGTGGGTCATGGCAGGGATCCTTTCAGGGCGAGGGGAAGGCCGGCGGCGACGAAGATCACGCGATCGCACGCCGCGGCAAGCGCCTGGTGCAGGCGGCCCGCCTCGTCGACGTAACGACGGGTAAGCGCCCCCATCGGCACGATCCCGAGGCCGACCTCGTTGCTCACGAACACGATGTCGCCGGGTAATGCGGGCAGCGTGTCCACGAGCGCGTCGCGCTCATGAACGAAATGGACGCCGTCGTCGACGCCGAGCACGTTGGAAAGCCACAGCGTGAGGCAATCCACGAGCACGCAGCGATCCGGCGCCGCGTGCTCCCGCAGCGTCCGGGCCAGGTGCACGGGCGCCTCGGCGTCGACCCACGCGGCGGGCCGGCGCGCGCGATGGTGGGCGATGCGCTCGGCCATCTCCGCGTCGAGCGCCTGCGCCGTCGCGACGTAGTGCACCGCGAGGCGGGATGCCATGGCGAGACGTTCGGCGAGCAGGCTCTTGCCCGACCGGGCACCGCCGAGGATCAGGGTCTTCATAGCGACAGTCCGAAAAGCGAAAGAAGGGCGTCGGTATCCATGTGCGCCTCGACCGTATCGGCGAGGCGATCGATGGAGGCGTCGCGCAAGGCGTGGATGTCGAGCGTCGCCGGCGCGGTCACGCCCGCGAAGCGCAGGAGCGCGTCCAGCGCGTCGGGATGGTCGAACACGCCATGCAGGTAGGTGCCGGCGACCTGGCCGTCGTCGGAGCGCGCGCCATCCACGCGCCCGCCATCGAGCTGCACCAACGGTCGTGCCAGGCCCGCGCCCGCGCTGATACCGCAATGAATCTCGTAACCCGTCACCGCGACGCCGTCGGGCAACAGGTGTCCCTCGACGCGATGCAGTTGCTTGCGCGGGGTGAGCACGGTATCGATATCGAGCAGACCCAGGCCCGGCGTGCTGCCTGCCTCGCCCTCGACGCCGTCGGGATCGTGCACGGCGTGACCCAGCATCTGAAACCCGCCGCAGATACCGATCACCCGGCCGCCATAACGCAGGTGGCGCCGGATCGCCGTCTCCCACCCCTCGGCTCGCAACCACGCCAGGTCGGCGCGGGTGGACTTCGATCCCGGCAGCACGATGAGATCGCACGGCGGCGGCGCGTCGCCGGGGCCGACGAAACGCAGGTCGACGTCGGGATGCGCGCGCAATGCGTCCACGTCGGTGTGGTTGCTGATCCGCGGCAGCACGGGTACGACCACGCGCACGCGCGCCTGCGCCGTCGGCATGACCTCGCGGGGGATCGCGTCCTCGGCCTCCAGCATGAGGCCATGCAGGTAAGGCAGCACGCCAAGCACGGGCTTGCCCGTCTCCCGTCGTAGCCAGTCGAGCCCGGGTTCCAGCAGCGCGATGTCGCCGCGAAAGCGGTTGATGACGAAGCCCGCGATGCGATCGCGCTCGCTCGGCGCGAGCACGGCGAGCGTGCCCACCAGATGGGCGAAGACACCGCCCCGATCGATGTCGGCCACGAGGATCACCGGGCAGTCGACCGCCTCGGCGTAGCCCATGTTGGCGATATCGCGATCGCGCAGGTTGATCTCGGCCGGGCTGCCCGCACCCTCGACCACCACCACGTCGTAGGCGTGGACCAGTCGCGCATGCGACGCGAGCACCGCATCCATCGCGACCCGCTTGTATGCGTGGTAACCCACGGCATCCATGTTGCCCACCGGATGGCCATGCACGATCACCTGCGCCCCGGTATCGCTGTTGGGCTTGAGCAGCACGGGATTGAAATCGGTATGCGGCGCGACGCCGGCCGCCTGCGCCTGCACCGCCTGTGCGCGGCCGATCTCGCCGCCGTCGACGGTCACGGCGGAATTGAGCGCCATGTTCTGCGGCTTGAACGGCGCCACCGTGATACCGCGGCGGCGCACCCACCGACACAGGGCGGCGACGAGCGTGCTCTTGCCCGCATCGGACGTGCAGCCCTGCACCATCACCACGCGCGCGGTCATGCGAGCACCTCGCGCAGGGCGACCGCCAGGCGGGCCGAATCAGCGCGGTCCGGAGGCAAGCCGAAGCGCAGGGCCGGCGGGTCGTCGAACAGGCGCACGAGAATGCCACGCCGCGCGAGCGCCTCGTGCAGGCGCGCCGCGTCGGCGTGCCTGACGTACTGGAACAGATCGGTGCCACCGGTGGGCGGCCATCCCGCCTCGGCGAGCAGCGAGGCCAGCGCAGCCGCCTCGGCGCGCAGCCGGGGACGCATGCGGGCCTGCCAGTCCCGATCACGCAGGGCCTGGGCGACCACCGAGCGGCTGGGACCGGCGAGCGCCCACGGCCCCAGCCGCTCGGCCAGGGACGTCAGCAGCGCGGGCCACGCGGCGACGAACCCCACCCGCGCGCCGGCCAGACCGAAGAACTTGCCCACCGAACGCAGCACGATCAGGCCCTCCCGGGCCGGCACGCGAAGAAACGACCTCTCCTGCGTATCGGCGAACGCCTCGTCGACCACCAGCCAGCGGTCGGGGCCGGCAAGGCGCTCGACGAGGGCGAGCGGTGCCCGTTCGCCGGTGGGGTTGTTGGGCGAGATCAGCACCACCGCGTCGAACGCGTCGACCTGGTCCAGCAACGCCGCCATCGGCAGCGTGGTGACCTCGTGCCCCGCAGCGCGCCAGGCGTGCGCATGCTCGGCGTAACCCGGGGCGACGATGCCGACGCGGCAGGGCCACCGCAGCCAGGGCAGGGCCTGGATCGCGGCCTGCGAGCCCGCCACGGCGATCAGCGAGGTCACGCCGTAATACGCGCGCGCCGCATCGAGCAGGCCGTCATCGTCCTCGGGCAGCCGGTGCCAGGCGTCGGCGGCGATCGGCGGTATCGGCCACGCGTGTGGACTGATGCCCGTGGACAGATCGAGCCAGTGCTCGCGGGGGATGCCATACCGCGCTACCGCGCGCGTGAGTCGTCCGCCGTGCTCAAGCATGCGTCGCTACGCCCCAGAGCAGCATCACGCCGAGCCAGAACGCGACGCCACGATCGACCAGACGCAATGCCCCGCGAACGGACCCGGCATCCGCCGGTGGGCCGTCGCCCAGGGCGGGCCGGGCTTCCCAGCGTCCGTGGTAAGGCGCGGGGCCGCCCAGGGCCACGCCGAGCGCACCGGCCCCGGCCGCCATCACCGGTCCCGCGTTGGGGCTTTTCCACCGGCGCGCCTGCGTGCGCCAGCAACGCATGGCGCCAGCGAAGCGTCCGGCGAACGCATACGACAGCGCGGTGAGTCGGGCGGGAAGAAATCCAAGTACGTCATCGGCCCGGGCCGCGGCCCAGCCGAAGCGCAGGTAGCGCGGCGTTCGGTAGCCCCACATCGCATCGAGCGTGTTGGCCAGTCGAAAGAGCATGGCGCCCGGGGCGCCGAACAGGGCGAACCAGAACAAGGCACCAAACACGGCATCGTGGCCGTTCTCCAGCACCGATTCGGTGGCGGCGCCGGCGACCTGCGTCGCGTCGAGCGCATCGGTGTCACGACTGACCATGCGTCCCACCGCCTCACGTGCCGCGGACAGGTCGCCCGCGTCGAGCGCCGTGGCGATCGGCCTCGCATGGTCGGCGAGGCTGCGACGGCCCAGGGCGACATAGAGGACGACGACATCCAGCCCCCATGCCCACGCCAGGGGCACGGACTGACGCACCCCGAACGTCGCCGCCGACGGGATAAGCACCAGCATGCCCCAGGCCGCCATGCCGGCGTACGTCGCGCCGCCGTACGACGCCGCTGGGTTGAGCCGCCGCTCCATCCATGAGGCCAGGCGCCCGAAGCCGACCAGCGGATGGTAACGACGCGCTTCGCCGAGCCAGGCATCGAGCCACACCGCCGCCACCATCGCCAGCGCGACGCTCATGGCAGGAACAGGCGCGCCGCCGCGTCGGGATTCGACGGGAAATAGAAATGCACGAAGCTCGCGGTCAGCCGGCGGTGGCGATAGACGGCTTCGGCCGTCGGCCCACCGTTCGGGTTGCTTGCGTGGGCGAGCGGCGGCGCATCGACCGTGGCCTGGGCGTAATGGAACGAATGCCCGCGCAGCGTACCTTCGGGCAAGTCGACCGCCTGCAGACCCAAGGCGGCGAGCCGTGGCTGCAACGTCGCATCGCCCGGCAACAGGCCCGCCATCGCGGCGCCGTGGCCGTCACGATCGGTCAGGCGATCCAGCGCGTAGAGCAAGCCACCGCATTCGGCGAGCAAGGGGTGTCCCGCCGCGACGTGCGCGTGCAATGCCGCGCGCAGGTCGATGCGCGCCGCGAGCGCGTCCAGATGGAGCTCCGGATACCCACCGGGGAGCCACACGGCATCGCATGCCGGCAAGGCATCGCCCGCCAGGGGCGAGAAAAAGAGAAGTTCCGCGCCGGCATCGCGGAGCACGTCGAGGTTGGCGGGATAGAGGAACGCGAAGGCGGCATCGCGCGCGATGGCGATGCGTCGTCCGTCGAGCCGCGCCCCCACCCTCGGGCACGGCGGTGCGGAAAACGCGACCGGTGCCGGTAGCGGCAGGTAGCCTTCGGCGAGCAGCGCGTCGGAAAGTGCTTCCAGGCGGGCGTCGAGATCGGCCAGTTCCGCCGCCGCGACGAGACCGAGGTGACGCTCGGGGAGCCGCATCCGCTCGTCGCGGGGCACGTGGCCATACCACGCGACGCCCTCGCGAAGGCTCTCGCGCAGCAGGCTCGCGTGGTAGGCACTGCCCACGCGATTGGCGATGACGCCCGCGAGCGTGAGGTCGTTCCGGTAGGTCGCCAGGCCGTGCACCATCGCGCCGAACGTCTGCGCCATGGCCGAGCCGTCGAGCACGGCCAGCACCGGCAGGCCGAGCCGCGCGGCGAGATCGGCGCTCGACGGCACACCGTCGAACAAGCCCATCACGCCCTCGACGAGAATGAGGTCGGCGTCGCCCGCCGCGTCGTGCAGGCGACGCTGGACATCCTCCTCGCCGCCCATCCAGGCGTCGAGCTGGTATACGGGCGCTCCGCTCGCCCGCTCGAGGATCATGGGATCGAGAAAGTCCGGACCGGTCTTGAAGACGCGCACGCGCCGCCCCGCGCGCGCATGGGCACGGGCGAGGCCCGCCGTGATGCTGGTCTTGCCCTGCCCCGACGCGGGCGCGGCGACCAGCAGCGCGGGACAGGCGCGCGTCACAGTTCGATACCGTGCTGGGCGCGAATGCCCGCCTGGAACGCGTGCTTCACCACGCGCATCTCCGTGACGGTGTCCGCGACGGCCACGAGTGCGTCGGGCGCGCCGCGCCCGGTGATCACGACGTGCTGGCGCCCGGGGCGGACGGCCAGGGCGGCAAGCACCCGCTCCAGCGGCACGTACGCCTTGGTAAGCGCGATGTTGAGTTCGTCCAGGAGCACGAAGTCATACGACGCATCGCCCAGCATCTGTTCGGCGATGTCCCACGCGGCCATGGCGGCGGCGATGTCGCGGTCCCTGTCCTGGGTTTCCCATGTAAAGCCCTCGCCCATCACGTGGTAATCCACGCCATCCCCGTCGAAGCGCCGGAAGAACGCTTCCTCGCCCGTGGAGAAGCTGCCCTTGATGAACTGCACCACGCCGCAATGGAACCCGTGGCCGAGCGAGCGCGCGAGCATGCCGAAGCCCGACGAACTCTTGCCCTTGCCGTTGCCGGTGTTGACCACCAGTACGCCACGGTCGATGGTCGCGCGTGCGATGCGCCGGTCGACAAGCTCCTTCTTGCGACGCATGCGATCGCGGTACCGCGCGGCGTCATCCATGTCGCGCCAGTCGGGGCCCTCGCTCATGCGTGCGCCGCATCGTCGCGCACGCGGAACACGCGTGCGATCACCGCGTGCGCGACCTGCGCTACGGCCACGTAGCATGCCGTGGTCCGCACGAACCGCGGTCCCCAGGTCATCAGCCGCACGCCGTAGTCGGCGAGGTTGGGTTCCGCGTAACGGCCACCGAGGAAGTAGAACGACCCACCCGATACGACGTAAGACAACGATGCGCTCGCCAACAAGGTGGCGAACACGATCACGTGCGACCGCAGCGAGCCATCGAACCGTGGCGCGATAGCACGCCCCGCGTACCACAGCACGGCGTAGGCCAGCGGCAGGAACGAATACGCCAGCGTGATGCAGAACGCGCTCACGCCCGCGTAGCTCACCGAGTACCAGTCCACCAGCACCGCCAGGACGACAAAGCCGACGAAGGCCATGTGCCTGCGCAGGTAGAGGCCGCCGAGGAAGAACAGGGCCATCGACGCGTCCGGCAGGTGAAGCCAGTCGCCGAAGTGATGGAAACGGGTACCGATCATCACGAGGGCGAACGACGCGGCGAGGGCAACGGATAGCGGACGGGAAAGCGGCTTCATCGTGACGGGCTCCGGGTGGGGTGCGGTTACGAACGGGGCTGGTAGCGCAGCGTGAGCATCCAGTGGCGGCCGGGCTGGTTGAAGTAACGGGCGGTCTCGTAGTGACGATCGAAGATGTTCTTCGCCGCCAGTTCGACGTTCCAGAACGCGTCGAAGGCATAGGCCAGGCGCAGGTCGGTCAACGCGTAGCCACCCAGGCGATGCAGGTTGGCCGCATCGTCGTAGCGGTAGCCCGAGGCGAACACGCTTGCGCCGACGCTGAAGGCACCGAAGCGGCGATCGACGTCGAGGTTGGCCGTGCGCCGCGCACGGCGCGGCAACAGGTTGCCCTGGCCGGCGTCGCCGCTGTCGTTCTCCGGTTGCAGCCACGTGGCATTGCCGGCGACGGTCCAATCGGCGAGCGTCGTGTCAGCGGCCAGTTCCACGCCACGGATACGCGAGCGATCAATGTTGTTGGCACCGCCGAACGGGAACAGCGGGCCGGTCAGGCCCGCGTCGAACACGATCAGGTGGTCGATGCGGTTCTGGAACGCGTTGACCGACCAATGACCCCAGCCCGGCGTGCCCTTCAGGCCCATCTCCCAGTTGCGCGAGGTTTCCGGCTGAAGATCGGGGTTGCCGTAGTCGGGGTAGTAGAGATCGTTGAAAGTGGGCGCCTTGAACGCGGTGCCGTAGCTGGCGGTGACTTTCAGCGCATCGGTGAGCGCGTAGCCGTAGAGGAGGCTGCCGGTGGTCTTGCCGCCGAACTGGCTGTTTTCATCGCGGCGCAGGCTCCCCTGCACCGAGCTGGCGCCGAACACCTGCTGCCACTGCGCGAACAACGCATGATTGCGGCGCGCGTCGACGGCGTAATCGGTGCTGCCCACCACGCGATCGCGCTGCCAGTCGAATCCGACGGTGGTCAGGCCATAGGCACCGCCGACGTGACCCAGGTCGGCCTGCAGCGAGGCGAGGTCGCGATGCGTGTTGAACGTATCGGCGTAGACGCTGTTTTCGTCGTCGGTGGAGAGATCGGCGCTGCGACCGACGTTGAGCGTGACCAGCGCGTCGCCCGACGGGCGGTAGCGGACGCGGCCGCCGACAGCCTGCGTGGCGGACGCGGCGAAGTTACTGCTGGTACCGTCGTAGTGATTGCGGCCTTCGCTGCGCATGGCGCTCGCGTCGGCGTCCCACTGCTCGTCGAAGCGCCAGCCCCCCTTGAGCGAGAGCGCGTTGTTCCGATAACCGTCGCGGTCCGGTTCGTAGGTGTAGCACCCGCCGCCGCCCGGGCTGGGCTTGCCCCGGCACGCATTGATGCCGTCGGTCTGGTCGTGCGTGGCTTCCACCGCGTACCAGCCCTGCTTGCCGCTGCCGGCGAAGCCCGCCGACCCACGCAGGGTGGACCAGCTGCCGACGCCCAGCGAAAAGCTGGGCACGAAGGCGCCCTGCGGCCGGCGGGTGAAGATCTGGATGACACCGCCCAGGGCTTCGGAGCCGTAAAGGCTCGAGTACGGACCCCTTACGATTTCGATCCGTTCGATCTGGTCGACCGGAATATCCTGGAACGCGGCGGTGCCGGAGGTGACCGACCCGATCCGCACGCCGTCCACCAGCACCAGCACGTGGTCCGCGTCGGTGCCGCGCATGAACACGGAGGTCGACTTGCCCGGTCCGCCGTTGTTGGCGATGGACACGCCCGGCACGCCGCGCAGCAACTCCGCGAGGGAGCTGGGCTGCAAGCGCTCGATGTCGGCGCGATCGATGACGGTGGACGCGGCCAGCACCTGCGAGGCGGCCTGTTCGGTGCGCGAGGCGGTGACGACGACCTGGTCGAGGTCGGTGGACACCTCGTCGGCCTGGGCAAGGGCAGGCAAGACGAAAGCCGTCGCGACGGCGAGCGCGAGGCGGGACGAACGGAACATCGTGGTGTCACTCCCTACGAGCCGCGCCAACCCGCGCGGCATGGATGCGTGGGACGGACGCAGGGAGACGGGGAGCGCCGACGATGGACGGCCACCCTCGACAGGCCCTCCGCCAGTCCGGTGTCGCCTCGAGGCCGGTCTCCGGGCTTGCGGGCATGGGACGTGCGTCCCATCGGACCGGCGCCTTCCCATGCCAGGGGCACAGTGGCGTAGAGCCGGTCGTTCACTCGCTTACCGTTGCGGGGGCAGCTCCGGAATGGCGCGGCGCGAGAGCGCCCGCGCGTCACCGGATTCCCGTTTCAATCGCCGTCGTCAGACGTCGGCGATCACCTTGGGCCCGGGCAGTGTAGCCGAACCACGCGCGTGCCGGTCGCGCCAGCGCAGGCAGGGGCGCTCGACCGTGTAGTGCAGCAGGGCGCCGCAGGCCAGCGTGGTGGCGGCGAACACGGCAAAACGGAGGAAACGATGCGCCGCCAGGTGGTCGCCAAGGGCGGCCGCGGTCAGAGCAAACGCCCCCTTGTGACTCAGGTAGAGACTGTAGGACGCGCGGGCGAGCCAGCCCACCCCCGGCAGGCGAACGGCGACCGGGCCGCGTGTCGCGCTGCATGCGGCGACGAAGGCGGCCATGGCGGTCGCCAGCAACGGGTATCCGAGCACGCAAGACCAGAACGCCGTGCGCCGCCCCGTGAACACGGCCAGGGAAAGGATGAGCAGCACACCGGCGAGCGTCAGCAGACGGCCCTGCCGCGCGTGCAAGCCAGCCATCCACGCGGGTCGGTACACCGCGCAGGCCGCGAGCGAGACACCGGCGACCAGGCCGTCCAATCGCGCGTAAGTGGGGTAGTAGAGGTAGCGCAGGTAGGATGGCCCCTCCGGGTCGGCATGGGCGACCTGCGTCTGCCATAGCCACGCGCGCAGGATCACGCCACCGACCACGACCAGCCCCAGAACGGCCAGCCCCCGGAGCAACGACGGCCGCCTGGCCAGGGCCAGGGCGAGGAACGGAAACACCAGGTAGAAGTGTTCCTCCACGCACAACGACCACACATGCGAAAACGCCGAACGCTCCGGTGCGTCGAACAGCAGGTTGAAGGTGAAGGTCGGAAACTGCCACCACGGCTGCATCAAGGGCGTTTCGCGCCAGGCAGGCCAGCACAGGTACAAGACCAGCACCACGGCGAACGCGGGCAGGATGCGAAAGGCGCGCCGCCGATAGAATTCGGCCAGGTCGACCGTGCCGTTTGCGGCGACCGACGCCAGCACCTGGCGGCCGATGAGGTAACCGCTTAGCACGAAGAACAGGTCGACACCCATCCAGCCTGACGTTTCGAGCAGGCCGAAGCCGTCGCCCAGGCCGCCGAGCAGGTAGCTATGGAACAGCATCACCCAGACGATTGCGATGGCGCGCAGGGTATCCAGTCCGGGTTGGCGGCTCATCGGTCGTGTTTTCCCCGTGCGATACGACAGTGCCTGCGGCGACACGAACGATAGGCGTCGCACCGGCCGGCGGCATGGAGCGATTCGGGCCATTCACGGGCAAGCCGCAACGGGGCCGATCGCTTGAGAGGCCATTGTGGAAAAAAGTACGGCCCGTCGCACCGGGTAATGCGGCGGGCCGTGCGTTCACGGCGTTGAAGCGTTGCGATGGATCAGAGGCAGGTGGCCAGGCCGTCGTAGATCGAGGCCCGCGACATCGGGAGCTTGGCTTCGAGCGGGTTTTCGCCCTCGATCAGCTGGAAGAACTGCTCCGCCGGGGTGTCCTTGGCCAGGGGCAGCCGGCACTTATAGAGACGGGCGTTCACCTGCACGGCACCGGACTTCGGATTGACGCCCGCGTAGCTGCCGGCGAAGGTCCACAGGCACTGCTTGACGGTGCCCTTGGTGGCGTCGACCGAGCAACGCAACTGCATCGGACGCAGGTTGCCATAGTCCCCCTCGCAGAAGGTGTCGCCACAGACCTTGTCGAACGCGCGACCGAGCGCGGCCTCGGCGTCGTAGAAGCGCTGGAAACTGTTTTCGGAGGCAGGCCAGTCGACCAGGTCGACGTAGCGAGCCGGGGCCGGCGGCGGCGTGGTGGACTGGGCGAACGCCGCGGCGGGGAGAACGAACAGGACGGCGGCGAGGGTGGTTCGGATCATCGGGTGGCTCCGTGGTGAAGGGAGCCGGTATTTCAGCGGTACGGGCGCGGCGGGTCTGTCCCGCCGCGCCTGTCCGCGCGTGTAGTCGCCGGCCTGCGTTAAAGCCAGTGTCCGTAACGGCGGATGTAGATCGTCTTCACCAACTGCGTCAGCACGCAGTACGAGACCAGCGTGACCGCCAGCCAGGCGAAGTAGATGCCCGGCAACGGCTGCATCCCGATGTGCGCACCAAGCGACGAGAACGGGATCAACATGCCCACCACCATGATCGTGCCGGTCAGCGCCAGCACCGGTGCCGACGCCACGCTGCGCAGGAACGGAATGCGCCGCGTGCGGATCATGTGCACCACGAGCGTCTGCGACAGCAGGCCTTCGATGAACCAGCCTGACTGGAACAGCGACTGGTGTGCGGCATCGTTCGCACCGAACACATGCCACATCAACCAGAAGGTGGTGATGTCGAACACCGAGCTGACCGGGCCGATCCAGACCATGAAGCGACCGATGTCCCCGGCATCCCACTTGCGCGGCCTGCGCAGGTACTCCTCGTCCATGCGATCGAACGGAATCGACAGCTGTGAGAGGTCGTAGAGCAGGTTCTGCACCAGGATCTGCAACGGCAGCATGGGCACGAACGGCAGGAAGGCACTGGCCACGAGCACGCTGAACACGTTGCCGAAGTTAGAACTGGCCGTCATCTTGATGTACTTCATGATGTTGCCGAAGGTGACGCGGCCCTCGACCACGCCCTCCTCCAGCACCATCAGGTTTTTTTCAAGCAGGATGATGTCGGCCGACTCCTTGGCGATGTCGGTGGCGGTATCGACCGAGATGCCCACGTCGGCGTCGCGCAGCGCCGGCGCATCGTTGATGCCGTCGCCGAGGAAGCCCACGGTATGACCACGCCGTTGCAGGGCCTTGACCACGCGCGCCTTCTGCACGGGAGACATCTTCGCGAAGACGGTGGTGTGCTCCACCATGGCATCGAGCGCCTCGTCGTCGAGCTTTTCGATGTCGCGCCCCTGCACCGTGCCCAGCACGTCCAGCCCCACCTCGGTGCAGATCTTGCGCGTCACCGCCTCGTTGTCGCCGGTGATCACCTTCACCGCCACCCCGTGGTGGTTGAGCGCGCGGATCGCGGTAGCGGCGGAATCCTTCGGCGGATCGAGGAACGCCAGGCAACCCACCGCCGTCAGGCCCGACTCATCGGCCACGCCATAGGCACGGTCGGCGATGGGGTCGCGGCGCACGGCCACCACGAGAACGCGCAGGCCGTCTTCGTTGAGGCGGCTGGTCATCGCGCGGATCTCACGCCGCTTTTCGTCCGTCATCGGCTCCACGACGTCGCCGGTGCGGGCTTCGGTGCAGATCGCGAGCATCTCTTCGACCGCACCCTTGCACACCAGCAACTGCTCGTCGCGGCCATCGGTCACCACCACCGACATGCGCCGGCGCTGGAAGTCGAACGGGATCTCGTCGACGATGCGGAAGCGGCTCGCGACCGGCTCGAGATCGCGGTGGGTGAGCACCGCCTTGTCCATCAGGTTGCGCAGGCCGGTCTGGAAACGGCTGTTGAGATAGCCCCACTCCAGGGCTTCGTCCGAGTCTTCGCCGGCGAGGTCCACGTGGCGCTCGAGCACGATCTTGTCGAGCGTGAGCGTGCCCGTCTTGTCGGTGCAGAGCACGTCCATCGCGCCGAAGTTCTGGATCGCGTTCAGGCGTTTGACCACCACCTTGCGCTTGGACATGGCGATGGCGCCCTTGCCCAGGTTGGCGGTGACGATCAGCGGCAGCATCTCGGGCGTGAGGCCCACGGCCACCGACAGGCTGAACATGAACGCCTCGAGCCAGTCGTGCTTGTCGAAGCCGTTGATCAGGAACACCACCGGCACCATCACCGCCATGAAGCGGATCAACAGCCAGCTGACCGACGAGATGCCGCGGTCGAAGCTGGTCTGCACGCGTTCGCCGGAGAGCGTGCGCGCCAGCGAGCCGAGGTAGGTCCGCGCACCGGTCGCCAGTACCACCGCGGTGGCCGTGCCGGAGACGACGTTGGTGCCCATGTAACAGATCGTGGGCAGGTCGAGCGGGCTGCCGCTCTCGTCGCCCGAATGACCGTGCGGCACGGATTTCTCCACCGGGATCGACTCGCCGGTGAGGATCGCCTGGCTGATGAAGAGGTCTTTCGCGGCCAGCAGGCGAAGGTCGGCCGGGATCATGTCGCCGGCGCCCAGGTGCACGATGTCGCCCACGACGAGCTCTTCCACCGGCACTTCGATGCGCTCGGCGTGGCCGTCCTCGGCGCGGCGCGTCACCGTCGCGGTGTTGCGCACCATGGCCTTGAGCTTTTCGGCCGCCTTCGACGAGCGGTATTCCTGAGTGAACGACAGCAGCACGCTGATGCCGACCATCACCGCGATGATGATCGGGCCGGTCAGGTCATCCGGTTCGGTGACCAGTTGCACCACCGCCAGCACCAGCAGCACGATGATGAAAGGGTTCTTGAACGCACGCAGGAGTTGCAACGACCAGTGCGGCGGCTTCTCGTGCCCGACCTCGTTGATGCCGTCGCGGTCGAGCCGCTCGACGATCGCGGCTTCGTCAAGGCCGTCCGGCCGGGCCTCGAGCGCGCGCAGGAGTTCGTCCGCGGGGCGAAACGCGTCGGCGGCGACATTGGCGAAGGACTTGGCGGCGACGGCCGCCGGCGAGGGGTGCTTTTTCATGGCTCGCTGCCTTTCCGGACGACGACTCCGGTCGGGCGCGAACCGGCCTCAGCGAGGGACTGAAGGCAGGCGCGCCGGCGCGGGGCCGACGGACGGTGTTCCGGTAAACGTGACGACGCGCGGCGCGGGCCGCGTCGTCGTGTCTATGTCGCTGTTCATGGCTGCGGCAGTTTGCCGTCGACCGGTTTCGATGAGCTTTCAGCCAGGTTAAGGGATCGCGGCACGGTGATGGTGCGCTTGGCCGGCTGGGCGACGGCGCGACGGCGTGCGAGGGCGAAAGCGAAACGGCGGCCGAACATGCGCGGACCGTTCTTGTCGAGCTGAAGGTTCATGGCTCAATCCTCGTATAACGGATGCTCACGGCATCCGTCGAGGAGAGCCGGACTTTCCCTAGCGGAGGAAAGCGCCGGCCGACCGGGAGCGGTCGCCGCGGGCGATGGTGTTTGCCAGCGCCGGAACCCGATGCGTGCGGATGCCGGCGCGTCGACTAGGGTAGACGTCCATATGCCTGGGTAAGGTAAGGAGGGTGCCGCCGGGGATGTCGTCTTCCGGGTAGCCGTGGAATTGTCGCGCCGCGGCAAGGGCCGGTCAAGCCCACAACGGGGCCGGATCGCCCGCCCGGCGATCAGGCCGGCAGGGGCTGGCCTTCGGTGATGCCGGCTTCGTAGTCCGCGGCTTCGGCCAACAACCAATCGCGGACCTTGCCAAACCCCGCGTGCGAGGTCGAGCGCTTGGGAGAGACCAGGTAATAGGCCTCGGCCACGCGCATGCGCTCCTTGCAAAGCACGGTGAGCGCCCCGCATTCGATCAGCGAGCGGGCCATCACGAGCCGGCCCAGTGCCACGCCGAGCCCTTCGAGCACCGCGCGCTGCAGGTGTTCGGTGTTGTCGAAACGGGCCACGTAACGCGACGGCAACGGCATGTCGAACTGCTCGGCCCAGTCGGCCCAGCGCCCGGAGGGATCGCCCAGCAACGGCCAACCGGCCAGGGAGGTATCCGGCAGGCCACCCATGCGGCGCACCAGCGAGGGGCTGGCGATCGGCACAATGTATTCGCCGAAGAGCCGTTCCGCGCGGGTACGCGGCCACGCGCCCAACCCGTAGCGAAACGCACAATCGATGGCCGGTTCACGGTCGAAGTCCACCACCGACACCGACGAGTGCAGGCTGAGTTCCAGTTCGGGATGCTTGCCGACCAGACGGGGCAACCTGGGCACCAGCCAGCTGGAGGCCACCGACGGCAGGACGCTGAGGGTCACCAGGTCGTGGTGTCGGCACGCATAGCGGTTCAGGGCATGCTCGATGCCTTCGAAATGGTGGCCGATGGCGTCGAGCAACTGGGCGCCATCGGTGGTCAGGGTGACCCCGCGCGGCCCGCGGTCGAACAGCGTCCGCCCCAGCCGTTCCTCCAGGTTGCGCACCTGGTGACTTAACGCGCTGACGGTCAGGTTCAGCTGGTCGGCCGCACGCGACAGCTTGCCCGTGCGCGCCACCAGCACGAACCCCTGAAGAAGCCCCAGCGGGAGGCGAGACATGTGAATTCTCCTCAAGCCCAGGTTGCAAACATATCGCTTTTTCAGCTGTCACGGGAGGCGCACCCTTTAGGCCGATGAGAGTCACGCGGCCATGGGCCATATCGGGGAGGGTGTCATGGCATCGATTTTCACCGGCCTTGCCTTCATGCACGGCCATCTGGTCGACCGCGAACTGGTGCTGCGCCTCGGGCGCGCCGAGCCGGCGGTCGGCAAGGGCGGCGGCCGCAAGGCACGCGTCCGCGGGACGCCGGAGAAGCGCCCAGCCCGCAAACCGCCGCTGACCTTCGCGTCCGGCTGCGGCTGACGCATCACGCGCCGCCAACCCGCGACGACCGACCATCAGGCTTTGCCTTGACGGAGACCCCCCATGCAACGTCGTCCCCTTGGCCGCTCGCGCCTTGAAGTCGCCCCGCTCGCCTTCGGTGGCAACGTCTTCGGCTGGAGCGTCGACGCGCCCCGCTCGTTCGACCTGCTCGATGCCTTCGTCGACCACGGCTTCAACCTGATCGACACCGCCGACGTCTACGAGGCATGGGTACCCGGCAACGAGGGCGGCGAATCCGAAACCATCATCGGCCAGTGGCTCAGGCGGTCGGGCAAACGCGACCAGGTGCTCATCGCCACCAAGGTCGGCAAATGGGCGCGCTATCCGGGGCTGTCGCCGACCAACATCAAGGAAGCCGTGGAGGATTCCCTGCGCCGCCTGCAGACCGACCGCATCGACCTTTACCAGGCCCACGAGGACGATCCCAGGGTACCGCTGGAAGAAACCCTGCGCGCGTTCGACGACCTCGTCACCGCCGGAAAGGTACGCGTGATCGGCGCGTCGAACTACGAGGCGACGCGACTCGCCGACGCACTGCGTATCAGCCAGGACAAGCACCTCGCCCGCTACGAATCGCTTCAGCCCGAATACAACCTCATGGATCGCCAGGGCTTCGAAGCGGCGTTGCAGCCGCTTTGCGTCGAGCAAGGCATCGGCGTGATCACCTATTACTCGCTCGCCAGCGGCTTCCTCAGCGGCAAGTACCGCGACGAAGCCGACCTGGGCAAAAGCCGCGTGCGTGGCGCCCGGGTGAAATCCTATCTGGGCGAGCGCGGCACGCGGGTGCTCGACGCGCTGGATCAGATGGCGTCGCGGCACGCGGCGACACCGGCCCAGGTCGCCCTCGCATGGCTGATGGCGCGCCCTGCAGTCGCCGCGGTGATCGCCAGCGCGACCACCGTCGAGCAACTGGACGACATCGCTCGCGCGGCGATGCTCACACTGGCCGAGGACGAGCGAGCCGCGCTCGACGACGCCAGCCGTTGACCCACGATGGGCGCCTGACCGATATCGGTCAGGCGCCCACTTACACGAGCGCTGGGGATCATTTACAGGCCGGAGCGGCCGGGGACGACATTCTGCCGAGGGCGGCATCGCCATGATGGCGCCGGTCGGCACGACGCCGACCGATGCCCCCATGACATGGAGTCACCATGAAACCTTTCGTCCTTGTCGCCTGCCTGGCGGCCGTATCGTGTGCAACCGCCCAAGCGCAGATACTCCCGCCCGTTCCGATCGACCTCGGCAGCTTCCCGACCAAGGCCAGCCTGCGCTGCTGGTATCGCACACCCAAACCGACCAACCCGCTCGCGACGTCCTACGTGAATGCCGAAGGCTTCACGGTGCTGGGCACGTGGGCCAATCTCAGCGCGAGCCCCACGTCCAACCTGTTCTACACGCAGCAGAAGCCCTGGGAAATGCGCGAAGCCTGTGAGAGGACGCTCGCGAAAAAAGGCATCGACGAGCCCGTCATCCAATGGAATGCCGCGGCATCGTCTCTGAGCTATAACCATCAGATATGGCATGACACCGTGCTGTCGCCCGGTGCGACGGTGGAGCGGATCGTCGCGTTCGGCGACAGCCTGAGCGATACGGGCAACATCTTCAACGACCTGCAGTGGACGTTTCCCGCACCGCACGCCTGGTTTCTCGGCCGCTTCAGCAATGGGCCGGTATGGACCGAGTACTTCGCCGACATGACCGACAAGCCCTTGGCCAACTGGGCCATCGGGGGCGCCGAGACGAAACACTCCAACGTGTTCATCAAGGGACTGGACGCGCAGGTCGACTCCTTCGGCAAATACGTGGCGCGCGCACGCGGCTACGATCCGTCACGCACCGTGTTCACGGTGCTGGCGGGGGCCAACGACTTCATGAACGACCGCAGCCCCCAGATCGATGCCGTCTTCGCCGTGACCCGCCGTCTCGAAGCGTCGTTGGAGAAACTCGCGATGTTGGGGGCCCGGAAGATCGTGCTGCTCAATCTACCGGACATCAGCCGTACGCCGGCCTTCCGCGACGACCCGGCGCAGGCCTCGCTCGTCCGAGACAAGACCCGCCTCTACAACGAGGTGCTCACGGCGATGGCGGCGCGGGTCAACAAAACGCACGGCACCGACATCCAGCTCGTCGACCTGGCCGGCATGTTCGCCGAGGTGCTGGAAAGCCCCGACCGGTTCGGCTTCCACGACACCGAGCATTCGTGTCTGAACATGCCTACCGAGAAGAAAACCGACTACCTCACCGGCCCATCGATGACGCCCGGATGCGACCCCGACGGTTACGTCTTCTGGGACCGCGTGCACCCGACGACCAAGGTACACCGCCTCATCGCCGAACGCGTCTTCGCGGCGGTGTCGGAACGCTGGGCCCTTTCCGGTCGCTGAAACCGTGACTCCCGGCCGCGAAGGCCGGGAGCGGCGTGGCGCGATCAGCGCAGCGCGTCGATCGCCGCATTGAACGTGGGGCTGGGACGCATCGCCTGGCTGACCCGCGCCATGTCGGGGTGGTAATACCCCTTGATCTCCACCGCGTGCCCCTGCGCGCCGTTGAGTTCGCCGACGATGGTCGCCTCGTTGTCGGCCAGCGTCTTCGCCAACGGAGCGAACGTGGCCTTCAGCGCCGCGTCGTCGTCCTGGGCGGCCAGCGCCTGGGCCCAGTACATCGCCAGGTAGAAGTGGCTGCCACGGTTGTCGATCTCGCCCACCTTGCGAGCCGGCGACTTGTTGCTGTCGAGGAAGCGGCCATTCGCCTGGTCGAGCGTCTTCGCCAAGACGCGGGCATGACGGTTGTCGTAACGCTCGGCGAGGTGTTCGAGCGACGCCGCCAGCGCGAGGAATTCGCCCAGCGAATCCCAACGCAGGTAGTTCTCTTCGACGAACTGCTGCACGTGCTTGGGTGCGGAACCGCCGGCTCCCGTCTCAAACAGGCCACCGCCGGCCATCAGCGGCACGATGGAAAGCATCTTCGCCGAGGTGCCCAGTTCCATGATCGGGAACAGGTCGGTCAGGTAGTCGCGCAGCACATTGCCGGTCACCGAGATGGTGTCCTGGCCCTTGCGGATGCGCTCAAGCGAAAAAGTCGTGGCATCCACCGGCGCCAGGATGCGCAGGTCGAGGCCGGAGGTATCGTGATCTTTCAGGTAGCGCTCGACCTTCGCGATGACCTGCGCGTCGTGCGCACGCGCGCGATCGAGCCAGAACACCGCTGGCGTATCCGACAGGCGCGCGCGCTGCACGGCCAGCTTCACCCAATCCTGGATCGGCGCATCCTTGGTCTGGCACATACGCCAGATGTCACCCGCTTCCACCGCATGCTCGAACACCGTGGAGCCGTCATCGGCCAGCACGCGGACCGTGCCGTCGGCCGGCACCTGGAAGGTCTTGTCGTGGGAGCCGTATTCCTCGGCCTTCTGCGCCATCAGGCCCACGTTGGGCACGCTACCCATCGTCGCCGGGTCGAAGGCGCCGTGCGCGATGCAATCCTCGATCACCGCCTGGTAGACGCCCGCGTAGCAGCGGTCGGGAATGATCGCCTTGGCATCCTGCAGCTTGCCTTCGGCATTCCACATGCCGCCGGAGTCGCGGATCATCGCCGGCATCGACGCATCGACGATCACGTCGCTGGGCACGTGCAGGTTGGTGATGCCCTTGTCCGAATTGACCATCGCCAACGCGGGGCGCTTTGCGTACTCCGCCTTGAGGTCGGCTTCGATCTCGGCGCGCTTGCCGGCATCGAGCCGGTCGAGACGGGCGTAGAGGTCGCCGATGCCGTTGTTCGCGTCGAAGCCCACCTGCGCGAGCGTGTCGGCGTGCTTGGCCAGCACGTCCTTGTAGAACTCACGCACCACGATACCGAACATGATCGGATCGGAGACCTTCATCATGGTCGCCTTAAGGTGCAGCGAGAACAGCACGCCGCGGGCCTTGGCGTCGTCGATCTGCGCACCGATAAAGGCCGCCAGCTTCTTGCGGCTCATCACCGCGGCGTCGACGATCTCACCCGCCTTCACCGCCACCTTGTCCTTGAGCACCTTCACGGCGCCGTCCTTGCCGGTAAACTCGATGCGCAGGCTGCCGGCCTTGTCGAGCGTGGCCGAGGCCTCGCTGCCGTAGAAATCGCCGCCGTCCATGTGCGCGACGTGCGACTTCGAATCGCTCGACCACTTGCCCATGCGATGCGGATGCTTGCGCGCGTAGTTCTTCACCGAGAGCGGGGCGCGGCGATCCGAATTGCCTTCGCGCAGCACCGGGTTCACCGCGCTGCCCATGGCCTTGCCATAGCGGGCGTTGCTTTCCTTCTCGGCGTCCGTCGCTGGCGCGTCGACGTAATCGGGCAGGTCGTAGCCCTGGGCCTGCAATTCACGGATCGCGGCCTTCATCTGCGGCACCGAGGCGCTGATGTTGGGCAGCTTGATGATGTTGGCTTCCGGCGTCGTCGCCAGCTCGCCCAGTTCGGCGAGGTGGTCGCCGATGCGCTGGGCGTCGGTGAGGCGATCGGGGAACTGGGCCAGAATGCGGCCGGCAAGCGAAATGTCGCGCGTCTCCACCGCCACGCCCGCCGCACCCGCGAACGCCTCGATGATCGGCAGGAACGACGCCGTAGCGAGGAACGGCGCTTCGTCGGTAAGCGTGTAGATGATCTTGGGCGACTGGGACATATGCGGCGAGCCTTCTGCGTGAGTGGGCCAGGTTATGGGGCCATTCCACGAGCGCCGCAAGAGCGACGTCGCGGGCGGACAACCCATCCATTGTGGCCCGGATGGGGTGGGAGGGGAAAGCGAGCGGGGGACACGGGTGTCTTGCGCGGGCTGCAACGGCAGGGAAGGCTCGCCTTCGGCCTCGCGGCAGCGGCGGTGAGGCCGGCGGATTCGTGGCCGCCGCCCCGTGGCGCGACGGCTTCGCCGACCCTTGGGTAAAGAAGCCGCTGCGCGGCTCGTGTCCCATGGCTGGCGCCCCGGCGGGCACGGTCAGGCGGGCGGGGTGTTTCGACTCGGCATCCTGCCTCGGCGAAACATGCCGGCCATCCCTGGCCGGCACCGCTACGCGGCCTTATCCGCCCGCCTGACCTCGGCTCCAGATGTCGCGCCACGGGGCGGCGGCCACGAATCCACTTCGACCACTGAGGTTTCAAGGCAAAGCCGGGGTGACGCAAGCCGTTGCCGCTGGAGAACCGCACCACGCCCGACTCGGTGTACGGAAGAGCCCGTAGCCCTGGCTCCTTGCCGCGACATCTGGAGCCGAGGGCGTTCGGACGGACCAGGCCGCGCAGCGGGATCGGCCATGGATGGCCGATCTTTTCCGCCGAGGCAGGATGCCGAGTCGGAAAACCCCGTCCGAACGCCCGTGCCCGCCGGGGCGGCAGCCATCAGACACCAGCCGCGAAGCGGCTCTCCCTGCCCAAGGGCCGGCGAAGCCGTCGCGGCAAGGAGCCAGGGCTACGGGCTCTGCCCCTCAACGCCACAGTGTTACGCCCGCGACGCCCTCAACGCCTTACGTTCGCGCCGACGCGCCTTGCGCGCCTTCCAGCGCTCGGACAGACACGCGAAGATCACGTACAGCGCCGGGGTGGAAAGCAGCGTCAGGCTCTGGGAGATGAGCAGGCCGCCGATCATCGCGATACCGAGCGGGCGGCGAAGCTCCGAGCCCTCGCCCAGGCCAATGGCGAGCGGCAATGCGGCGAGGATCGCCACCATCGTGGTCATCATGATCGGACGGAAACGCACCAGACAGGCTTCGCGGATGGCTTCCTTGGACGTGAGGCCACGTTCGCGCTGCGCCACCAGGGCAAAGTCGATCATCATGATCGCGTTTTTCTTGACGATGCCGATGAGTAGCACCAGGGCGATCATCGCCACGATGGAGAGATCGGTGTCGGTGATGACCAGCGCGGCGAGCGCGCCGACGCCCGCGGCGGGCAGTGTCGACAGGATGGTGACCGGATGGATGAGGCTCTCGTAGAGCATGCCCATCAACAGGTACACCGTGACAATGGCGGCGAGGATCAGCAACGGCATGTCGCTCTGCGACTGCTGGAAGCGACGGAAGTCGCCACCCGCTTCCACGCGGATGTCGCCCGGCATGCGCATGCCGGCGACGGTCTTCTGGATGATCTCGGTGGCCTCGCCCATGCTCACGCCTTCGGCGAGATTGAAGCTCACGTCCATCGTGGTGTACTGGTCTTCGTGGACGATCTGGGTGGGAGCGAGCCCCGGCACCTGCCGCGTCACCGCCGAGAGGGGCACCATCGACCCGGAACTGGCCCGCACATAGAGCTGGTTGAGCGAATCGGGCGTGGCGGCCAGCTGCGGGAGCGAGTTGACGATGACGCGGTACTGGTTGATGTCCGAATAGATCGTCGAGACCGCGCGCTGGCCGAAGGCGTTGTAGAGCGCGCCGTCGATGTCGCCGATGCTGACGCCCAGGCGTGCGGCGGTGTCGCGGTCGATGATGAGGTTCTGGCGCAGGCCGGCGGCATCGATGTCGCTACCGACGTCCTTGAGCATCTTGTTTTTCTTCAGCGCGTCGACGAGCCTGGGCAACCACGTCTGGAGCTCGGTCACGTCGTTGCCCTTGAGCGACACGGCGTACTGGCCGCCCTGCGAGGATCCGCCGCCTCCCCCACTGGGGAGATCCTGGATCGGGCGCAGGCGCAGGTTGAGGTCGGGATAGCGATTGGCCTTGGCGGACAAACGGGCCAGCGCATCGAACGTCGTGTCCTTGCGTCCGTCGGCGACCGTCTTCAGTTCGATGTTGAACGAGCCGGTGGAGCCGGTGCGGCTGGTGCCCAGGCGCGAACCGACCGCGCGCACGTCGGGATCGGCGAGCAGCATCTCGGTGAGTCGCTGCTGGCGCTGCTTCATTTCGCCGAACGACACGGTAGAACTGGCGTTGGCGCGCGCGGCGATCAGGCCGGTGTCCTGCGGCGGGAAGAAGCCCCCCTTGACCATGCCGGCGAGCACGAACGTGATCGCGACCAGGGCCAGCGGCGTGAGCGCCATCAACAGCGCGTGGCGCAACGTCCAGTCGAGCGCGCGACGGTACATGCCGACCATGCGCTCGTGCATGCGCTCCAGCGCGCGGCCGAGCTTCGATTCGGGCTGCTGTTCCTTGTGCGCACGCAAGAACTGCCCGCACAGCGAGGGCGTGAGGGTAAGCGAGACCAGCGCCGACACCACGATGGCCGCGATCAGGGTGACGGTGAATTCCTTGAAGAACATGCCGAAGATGCCAGGCGCCAGCAGCAACGGAATGAACACGGCGATCAGCGAGCCGGTGATCGAGACGATGGTGAAACCGATTTCCCGCGCCCCCAGCAGGGCCGCCTGGAAGCGGGGTACGCCTTCGTCCATGTGCCGGATGACGTTTTCGATGACGACGATGGCGTCGTCGACGACGAAGCCGATCGAGATGACCAGCGCGAGCAGCGTGAGGTTGTTGAGGGTGTAACCGAAGAGGTACATCACCACGAACGCGCCCGCCAGCGACAGCGGCACGGCCAGGCCGGCGATCACCGTGGGAGCCACCCGGCGCAGGAACAGCGCCATGGTCATGATGACCATCGCCAGGCTGATCAGCAGGGTGGCCTGCACTTCGTGGAGCGACGCGCGGATGGTCGGCGTGCCGTCGAAGAACGGATGCAGCTGCGCGCCTGCGGGGAGCCAGGTCTGCATCGTGGGAATGAGCGCCTTGACCCGGTCGACGGTAGCGATGATGTTCGCGTCCGACTTGCGGTAGACGTACATCAGGATGCCGGGGCGGCCGTTGAACCACGCGGCCTGATAGGCGTCCTGCTGGCCGTCGTACACCTTGGCCACGTCGGACAGGCGCACGGGGGTGCCGTTCTTGTTGGCGATCACCAGGCGGGCGAACTCGTCCGCGGTGTGCAGGGAGTCGTTGGCGGTAACCGCCATGTCGGTCGTGCCGTCGGTAAGGAAACCCTGCGGCGAAGTGACGTTGGCGGCGGTGAGCGCGTTGCGCAACTGGTCGGGCGACAGGCCCATGGCGTTGAGGGCGCGCAGGTTGACGTCGACGCGGATCGCCGGCGTGGCGCTGCCGGCGATGTCCACCGAGGCGATGCCTTCCTGCTGGCGCAGGCGCTGGGCGAGGATGGAGTCGGCGACGTTGTAGAGGTCGGTGGGCGCCATCGTGTCGGACGTGAGCGCGAGCACGATGATCGGGTCGTCGTTGGGATTGGCCTTCTGGTAGGACGGGGCGTTGAGCAGGCCCGACGGCAGGTCGGGCTGCGCGGCATTGATGGCCGTCTGCACGTCGCGCGCGGCCGCGTCGATGTTCACCCCGTTCTGGAAAAACAGCAGGACGAACGTCGAGCCTTCCGAACTGTTCGAACGCATCTGCTCGATGCCGGGCACCTGGCCGAGGTGCCGCTCCAGGGGCGCCGCCACCGTGGAGGCCATCGTGCCCGCGTCGGCGCCGGACTGCTGGGCGCTGACGAAAATGGCGGGGAACTGGATCGACGGCAGCGCCGCCACGCCGAGCAGGGAGTAGCAGATGATGCCCACGATGAAGACACCGATCGCCAGCAGCGACGTGCCGATCGGACGGCGGATGAAGGGGCCGGAAATATTCATGGGGCGACGCGTTTCATGAGCGGATCGGCGGGGACGGTTCCATCGTCAACGCACGAGCCGGAAAAAGGTTTCGCCGGGCGTGGGTACGCCCGGCGAAGAAAGGGTGGCTGGGGTATCCGGCGCCGCCATCAGCTGGCGATGCGCGGATGGCCTTGGGCCAGTTCGCGTCGTCGCTTGCGTTCGGCCAGCCAGTCGGAGAAGCGCTCCATGTAAAGGTAAATCACCGGCGTGGTGTAGAGCGTGACCAGCTGCGAGAGCAACAGGCCGCCGACGATCGACACGCCCAGGGGCCGGCGCAGCTCCGAACCGATGCCGTTGCCCAGCGCCAGCGGCAGCGCGCCGAGCAAGGCCGCGGCCGTCGTCATCATGATCGGCCGGAAGCGCAGCAGGCAGGCGCGGCGAATGGCCTCGGTGGCGTTCATGCCGGTGCGCTTCGCCTCGATGGCGAAGTCGATCATCATGATGGCGTTTTTCTTGACGATGCCGATCAGCAGCACGATGCCGACGATGCCATCCACCGACAGGGTCATACCGCACAGGAGCAGTGCCAGCAACGCGCCCACGCCGGCCGGCGGCAGCGTCGAGATGATCGTCAACGGGTGGATGTAGCTCTCGTAGAGCACGCCCAGCACGATGTAGATCACGATGACCGAGGCCAGCAGGAGGAGCACCTCGTCGCCCACCGACGACGAGAACTCGGCGGCCTTGCCGATGAACTGCCCGCGTACCGACGGCGGGAAGTTGAGTTCTTTCTCAACCTCGTGAATCGCATCCACCGCGGCCGAGAGCGATTCGCCCTGGGCGAGGTTGAACGAGATCGTGACCGCCGGCAACTGCTGCAGGTGGCTCACCACCAACGGCGCGGACGTGACCTGGGCGCTGGCCAGCGAGGCGATGGGAATGGTGCCGCCCCCGCCGACCTGGAAGCCCACGTTGCCGGTGTTGCCGATGCCCGAGGGCGTGGCCGAATTGCTCGAGGCGAGCTGGCCGAAGCTGGTGGCGTTGGAGCCGGTAAGCGCCCCGTTGCCGTTGCCGCGCACGGTGAGCTTGTTGAGCAGGTCGGCGCTGGTGCGGAACTCCGGCGCCACCTCCAGCACCACGCGGTACTGGTTGAGCTGGGTGAAGATGGTGGAGATCTGGCGCTGGCCGAACGCGTCGTAGAGCGTGTCGTCGATGGTCTGCACCGGGACGCCGAGGCGGCTGGCGCTGTCGCGATCGATGGTCAGCTTCAGCGCGGTGCCCTGGTCGGCGAGGTTGTTGTCGACGTCGGCCAGTTCCTTGCGCTTGCGCAGTGCCGAGGTCATCTGCTGCGCATAGCCGGCGAGCTCCGTGCTGTTCACGTCCGAGAGCGAGTACTGGTATTCGGTGGCGGATACCTGGCTGTCGAGCGTGACGTCCTGCACCGGCTTGAGGAACAACGCCACGCCGGGGATCTGCGCCGCGGCGCGCTGCAACCGGGGAATCACCTCATCGAGGCTGGAACGGTCGCCGCGTTCTTTCAGCACCAGCGATATCTGGCCCTGGTTGAGCGTGGGATTGACCGAGCCCGCGCCGATGAAGGCGGCCACGCCGGCCACGGCAGGGTCTTTCGCGAGCGCGTCGGCCACGGCCTTGGTGCGCTGCTCCATCTGCGGAAACGCGACGTTCTGGTCGGCCTGCACCACGGCGGTGATGAGCCCGGTGTCCTGTTCGGGCAGCAGGCCCTTGGGAATGACGATGTAAAGCACCACGGTGAGCGCGACGGTCAGCACCGCGATCAGCATCGTGAGCGGGCGGTGGTCGAGCACCCAGTCGAGGCTGCGGCCATAGCCTTCAACCGTGCGCGACCAGACCGTGTGCTTGCCCGCGGCGATGGCGTGCTCGTGCGCGTCGTCGGCCTCGGGCAATTCGTCGGCCTTGAGCAGGTAGGCGCACATCATCGGGGTGAGCGTCAGCGAGACCAGCATCGAGATCGCCACCGCGATCGTGAGCACCCAGGCGAACTCGTGGAACAGGCGGCCGGTGACGCCCGGCATGAGCAGCAGCGGCAGGAACACGGCGATCAACGAGACGGTGAGCGAGAGCACCGTGAAGCCGATCTCTTTCGCGCCGATCTCGGCGGCGGTCTTGCCGTCGTGGCCCTGCTCGATGTAGCGGACGATGTTTTCGATCATCACGATCGCGTCGTCCACCACGAAGCCGGTGGCCACCGCCAGCGCCATCAGCGAGAGGTTGTCCAGCGACATGTTCGCGAACGCCATCACGCCGAAGGTGCCCATCAGCGACAGCGGCACCGCCACCGACGGGATCACCGTGGCCCACAGCCGGCGCAGGAACACGAAGATCACGGCCACCACCAGGCAGATGGTGAGGATCAGCGTGAACTGCACGTCTTCCACCGACGCGCGAATGGTGATGGTGCGATCGGCGAATACCTGCAGGTGCACGTCGGCCGGCAGCACCTTCTGCAGGTCGGGAAGCGTCTGGCGGATCTGCTGCACCGTCTGCACGATGTTCGCGCCGGGCTGGCGGCGGATGTCGAGCAACACGGCCGAGCGGCCGTTGGCCCACGCGGCGAGCTGGTCGTTCTCCACGCCGTCGATCACGTTGGCCACGTCGGACAGGCGCACCGGCGCGCCGTTCTTATAGCTGATGATGGTGTCCTTGTAGGCAGCGGCGTCTTCGAGCTGGTCGTTCGTGCCGATGCTGTACGACTGCGTCTTGCCGTTGAGCGTGCCCTTGGGCGCGTTGACGTTGGCTTCGGTGAGCGACGCCCGCACGTCTTCCAGCGTGAGGCCGAGGTTGGCCAACTGCGCGGGATTGACCTGGATGCGCACGGCCGGGCGCACGTTGCCCGCGATGGACACCAGACCCACGCCCTCCACCTGGGCCAGTTTTTGCGCGAGGATCGAATCGGCGTAGTTGTTCACGTCGCGCAGCGGCAGGCTGTCGGAGGTGAGCATCAGCGTCATGATCGGCGCGTCGGCCGGGTTCACGCGGTTGTACACGGGCGGATACGGCAGGTTGTTCGGCAGCGTGCCGCGCGCCTGGTTGATCGCCGCCTGCACGTCCTGCGCGGCGATGTCGATGTCGCGGTCCATGTTGAACTGCAGCACGATCGTCGACAAGCCGGCCGAGGAGTCGGAACTCATCATCGACAGGCCGGAGATCTGGCCGAAGTTGCGCTCCAGCGGCGTGGTGACCAGCGCGGCCATCGTGCTGGCGCTCGCGCCGGGATACTGCGTGGTGACGACGAGACTGGGCGCGTCGATCTCCGGCAGCGCCGATACCGGCAGCTGCCGGTAGCCGAGGATGCCCAGCAGCAGCACGGCCACCATCAGCAACGAGGTCGCGATCGGCCGGCGAATGAAGAGTGTCGAGAAACCCACGTTCTGATCCTGGTGTCGTGGCCCGTGAGGAGCCGGGGCGGCGCGTCCGGCGGGACGCGCCGCGCGCTGTCAGCCGCCGCGGCGTCCGCCGCGACCCTGCTGGCCCTGCTTGGCTTTCTGGAGTTCTTCGGCGGTGGGCGCGGCCGGCACCTGGCCCGGGGCCAGCGGCTGCACCTTCGAGCCCGGCTTGAGGCGGAACTGGCCCTCGGTGACGACCTTGTCGCCCAGCTTCAGGCCCTTGCCGATCAGCACGTGGCTGTCGCCGACCTCGGTGGAGGTCTCGACCGGCTGCATGCGGACCGTGTTGTCGCCCTGCACGAGATAGACGTAGTCGCCATCCGGGCCGCGCTGCACGGCCTGGGCCGGCACCACGAGACCGTTCTTCACCGTGCGCACCTTCAGCTGCACGTTGACGAACTGGCCCGGCCACAGCTGGGTCTTCTCGTTCTCGAACAGCGAGCGCAGGCGGAAGGTACCGGTGCTGGTGTCGATCGTGTTGTCGATGACGTCGAGGTGGCCGGTGGCGATGGCGTGCGAATCGACGCGGTCCAGCGCCTGCACTTCGAGCGAGGTGAGGTCGCCGCCCTCCAGGGTGGACGAGCGCACCAGGTCGAGGTTCTTCTCCGGAAGGAAGAACATCACGTAGATGGGGTGCAGCTCGGTGATGGTGACGATGGCATCGGTGGTGGCGACGACGTTGCCCACATCGACCGAACGAATGCCGGCCAGGCCGTCGATCGGCGCGATCACCTTGGTGAAGCCCAACTGCACCTGCGAGGCGCGGATCGCGGCCTGGTCCGCCACCACGGTGGCATTGGCCTGGTCGAGGGTGTTCTTGAGGTTGTCCAGGTCCTGCTTGGACACGTACTGCTGGCCACCCTTGCTGACCAGGTTCTGCGAACGGTCGAGGTTATTCCTGGCCGTGGCCGCCGACGCCTGGTCCTGCTTGAGCTTGGCTACCGACTGGTCGTACTGCGACTGGATCGTTCGCGGGTCGATCTCGGCGATCACGTCGCCGGCCTTGACCTCCTGGCCTTCCTTGAAATTCAGCTTCATCAGCTGGCCGCCCACCTGGGGGCGCACGGTGACCGTGTTGCGCGCCTGCACCGTGCCCAGCGCGGTCAGGTAGACCGGGACATCCTGGCTGACCACGGGCACCACGGTGACCGGCACCGGCGGCTGGTCCTTGCCCTGCCCCTCGCCGTTGGCCTGCGCGCCGGCCGCGGCGGCATCGCTCTTGCCGTGGTGCATACGCGGAACGATGACGATGCCTGCGATCACCACGACAACGATGACGGCCAGCGCGATTTTCCAGAAACGCGACATGAAACACTCCCAGGATGAAAAGCCGGCGCTCGCTCGAGGCCGGGCGCGCCGTGCGCCAGGGGCTTGCCGCACCCTGCGCTAACGAGCCACGACGCCAATATAGGTGTTGGGGAACGGGATTGAACAATGCCGGTTGACAGGGGTGCACCATGACTGACGGCACGTCCGCCGTCATCGCCCTGCAACCTGGCGCCTCCCAGACCGCTGACGCGCGCCAAGGTTCCCCCTATACTCGCCGGGGATCGTTGCCGCATCGCGGCTTGCAGGCACGCCGACACCCCGGGGAGGGGGGCGGCACACCCAACACCAGTGGAGTCAATGCGTGAGCGGTTCTCCAAGCAAGTCCGACCAGAACTTCATGCGCCAGTTTTCCTGGCTGACCGCGGGCCTGAGCGTGCTCGCCCTCGTGCTGATGGTGATCGCCTACAGCATCTACAACGGCATTCCCAAGGAGCAGGACCCGGCGGTCGCCAAGCGCACCGAAGCCCGGATCGCCCCGGTGGGCGCGGTCTACGCCGGCGACACCGGTCGCGCGGCCATGCAGGCCGCCCAGGAGGCCGCCGCCAAGGCCGCCGCCGCGCAGGTTGCCTACGGTGGCACCACGGACGGCAAGACCATCTACGACAACCTCTGCCACAGCTGCCACACGGCCGGCGTGGCCGGGGCGCCCAAGCTGGGGGATAAGGGCGCCTGGAGCGCCCGCATCGCCCAGGGCACCGCCACCCTGATCAAGCACGCGATCGAGGGCTATACCGGCCCGGATGGCAACCACATGCCCGCGCGTGGCGGCAATCCGGCCCTCAACGACGAGCAGGTCGGCAACACCGTGAAGTGGATGGTCGACCAGGCCCGGTAGGAACGCGCCCCGCGCGCGACGCTTATCCGTCCAGCGGAAACCGTCTTTAGGCTTCGTCCTGCCCGTTGCGAAACCCCAGGGGAACGGGGCCGCTGGCCTTACCTCTCGCGACCAGGGCGTGCTCCCACGACCCAGGCGGCGGCGAAGGCCCGCACGTCGGGAAAGAACCGCTCGAAGGTGCCTCGCAGCGCCTCGTCGTCGGCCAGCAGCACGGGCATCGCCGCGGCGACCGGATTGGCTCGCGACAACCGTCGCGACAGGCCGTCGAAGGCCCCCGCGACGCGATCCGGGTCGATGTAGCCCGCCGGCAGGTCGTGGGCGTCCATGTAGGCAAGGAATCGCCGGAGGCCGTCGGGAAGCATCCCCTGGGCCTGGTGCAGTTCGCCGCGCACGCGACCGGAAAACGCCGCCAGCGGCTCGTCGCTCCAGCGGGCGAAATCCCGTGCCAGGCAATGATCGAACCACACGTCGAGCAGGATGCCCGCATACCGGCGGAACGGCGCGGGCATCCGCTCGCGGGCGGCGCGCACCTCGGGATGGCCGTCGGTATAGCCGTCGATGGCCCGGTGCAGGTAGATGCCCTGGCGAACATCCGGCGGCAGGGACGCATCGGGCGTGCCCCGCACGAAATCGCCCAGCAGCCCGCCCAGGCGCAGCCCGCGATCGTCCCCGGCCAGCAGCGCGTGGGCGAGCACGTTCACGGCGCGGCTCCGGCGCGACGACGGCAGTCAGCAGGTATCATGGTGGGATGAACGATCTACTTTCCGTGGCCCCGGACCACTTCCCGGGCGAAGCGGCAAGCTTCGCGCTCGATGGCCCGGCGGGCAAGCTCGAATGCGAAGCGAAGCCGGCCGGTCCCGAAGGCCGGCGCGACGCCGTCGCCGTCATCTGCCACCCGCTGTCCACCGACGGGGGCAGCATGCATAACAAGGTGGTGACGATGGTCGAACGCGCGTTGCGCGAGTCCGGCGTCGATACCGTCATCTTCAATTTCCGCAGCGTCGGCCGCTCCGAGGGCGCATTCGACCACGGCAACGGCGAGAGCGACGACCTCGCCGCCGTGGTGGCCTGGGTCCGCACCGTGCGGCCCGGCGCGTCGCTCTGGCTCGCCGGCTTCTCGTTCGGCAGCTACGTCACCCTGCGTAACGCCGTCGCCCTCGGCGCCAACGCCCTCGTCAGCATCGCGCCGCCCGCGGCCGGTCGCGGCTGGGACTTCGCGCCCATCGCCCTGCCCTCGTGCCGCTGGCTCGTGGTGATGGGCGACGCCGACGAGATCGTCGAGCCGCAGGCGGTCTACGACTGGGTCGACGGCCTCCCGGACGACAAGCGCCCGGCGCTGGTCCGCATGGAAGACACCAGCCACTTCTTCCACCGACGGCTCATGGACCTTCGCGGCGTGATCAAGCACGCCGTCAAGGACTGGCCGCCGCTGCCGGCGTCCGCATGAGCGGTGCCGCCTCCACGCCCGGCGAGCGCTATCGCGATGGCGTCGCCGGCCACCGCTGGGAATCCGACCCCGCCCAAGGGCCGGTGATCGCCGAGTTCGACCGCCTGCATGCGGCGCTGTGTGCCGCCGAACCCGCCGCCGGCGGCCTGTTCGGGCGGCTGCGCAGCATGCTGGGCGGCGAGCGCCGCGCGGTGCCGGGGCTTTACCTCTGGGGCAGCGTCGGTCGCGGCAAGACGTTTCTCATGGATCTCTTCGTCTCCAGCCTCCCCCCGGGCCTGGCGCTACGTCGGCATTTCCACCGTTTCATGCAGGACATCCATGCCACGTTGCGCGAGCTCGGCGACCGGCAGAATCCGCTCGACGAGGTCGCCGCCCGGCTCGCCGCGAAGTGCCGCGTGCTCTGCCTGGACGAGTTCCTGGTGACCGACATCGGCGACGCGATGATCCTCTCCGGGCTTCTCGAGGGGCTGTTCGACCGGGGCGTCACCCTCGTCACCACCTCGAACACCCCACCGGGCAACCTCTACAAGGACGGCCTGCAACGCGCGCGCTTCCTGCCCGCCATCGCCGCCATCCAGGCGCACTGCGTGGTGCACGAGATGCTTTCGCCGCGCGACTGGCGCCTGCGTGCGCTCAGCCAGGCGCCGGTCTACCTGGTGCCGCCCGGCGTCGAGGCCGAGCGTTCGCTGGCGAAGATCTTCGGTGGACAGGCGCAGGGTGGGGTCGTCGAGGGCGGATCCATCCACCTCAATGCGCGCGACGTGCCGGTGCGACGGCGCGCCGACAACATCGCGTGGTTCGACTTCACCGCGTTGTGCGATGGACCGCGCGCCGTCGCCGATTACATCGAGCTCGCCCGCGCGTACCCCACGGTGATCCTCTCCAACGTGCCGCAGTTCACCATCTACACCGAGAACGAAGCCAAGCGCTTCGTGCTGCTGGTGGACGAGTTCTACGACCGTCAGGTGAAGCTCGTGCTGTCGGCCGCCGCGCCGATCACCGAGCTCTACGACGGCACGAAGCTGCGCGCGGAGTTCGGGCGCACGGAGTCGCGCCTCATCGAGATGCAGAGCGAAGACTACCTCGCCCGTGAGCACAAGCCCTGAGCCATGGTCGCGCGGACGGCTGGTGACGGGCACCCGAAACAGGACATGCTTGGAGAGCGGGACCCCCGCACTCCCCAAGAGGTACGCCATGGAATCATGTGAACTCATCCCCGGCCGCGGCATCCGCCGCGGCGATATCGACGTTTTTTTCGGCATGCGGCGCAAGGCACTGCGCGACGCGCTCGGCTACACGGCCGGCGGCGACGGCATGTGGGACGACGAAGACGAATACGCCGGCACGGACGGCACCGACTGGCTAGTGCTCCGCTTCCTCGACGACCGACTCTGCGATATCGAAGTGCGGGGCGGCAGCCTCGTGCACGAGGGCATCGAACTGAAGAACACCCTCATGCCCACGTTGCGGGTCGATCTCGAACGCAAGGGCATGGCGCTCGAAAAGACCGAGTGGCTATCCGAAGGGCATGACTGCGTGGATCTCCAGATCGTCGTCGCCGCGGAATCGGACATCGACGACTACTCCGACGACACGGGCGACAAGATCGCCTGGGTCATCGCCAGCAGCGACTTCAAGGTCGAATGACCATGGGGCCGACCCGCATCGTACGGATCCTCCGCATGGCGATGGCGATCGCGGTGTCGGCCCTGCTCGCCGCCTGCGCGACCACACCGGCGGCCACGCCCGAACGCAGCGCGCTGGCCCGGTGGTCGCCCTCGCCCAACTTCAACGCACGCAAGGCCCAGCTCATCGTGCTGCATCACACCTCCACGACGAACGCCGCCGAGGCCCTGCGTATCCTCAAGGGCCGCAACAGCGAAGGCCCGGTAAGCGCGCACTACCTCGTCGAGGCGAACGGCCAGATCGACCAGCTCGTCGACGAGCGCGCACGGGCATGGCACGCGGGCGTGTCGTCGTGGGCCGGCATGACCGACCTCAATTCGTCGTCCATCGGCATCGAGCTCGACAACGACGGGGTGGCGCCCTTTACCCAACCGCAGATCCAGGCCCTGGTGAACCTGCTCGCGGACATCACCTCGCGGCTGGGCATCCCTCGCGACGCGGTGGTAGGCCACGGCGACATCGCACCGGGGCGCAAGACCGACCCCAGCGCACGCTTTCCCTGGGCCACCCTGGCCCGCTATGGCTTCGGCCTGTGGCCTGACATGCCGCTGATCCCCGCGCCCCCGGGCTTCGACAGCCTCGCCGCGATGCGCCTGGTGGGCTACGACGTATCCAACCCACGCGCGGCGATCGTCGCGTTCCACCGGCACTACCGCGGCATGGCATCGGACACGCTCGACGATACGGATGCGTCGATCCTCTATTCGCTGCAACGAAAGCGGATGGCCCCACGCGCCTGAGCGCGACACGCCTCGGCGGCAGGTGCGCCCCTCAGCGCGGACCCTCGGCATCCGACGACACGAACGATGCCGCCCCACGGTCCGTCAATAAGCGAAGGAAGCGAACGCCGTCACCGTTCGCTCGACGGCCTCGTCGTCGATGCCCAGGTGCGTCACCAGCCGTACCGATGGCAGGTAGCCGATGCTGAGGCGGATACCGGCCGCCGCCATGTGCGCCGCGAGGTCCTTCAGACGAGCCGGAGGGACATCGATGAAGACCATGTTCGTATGCTGGGCGGTGACGCTCAGGCCATCGATGCGGCGCAGCGCGTCCGCCAGCCGATGGGCGCGAGCGTGATCGTCGGCCAGCCGCTCCACATGGTGGTCGAGCGCATGCATCGCCGCGGCCGCCAGCATGCCGGCCTGGCGCCATCCGCCGCCGGCCACCTTGCGCCAGCGTCGTGCCCGATCGATGAATGCGACGTCGCCCAACAGAACCGAGCCGACCGGTGCTCCCAGCCCCTTCGAGAGGCAGACGGACACGCTATCGAAACCGGCGGCCACCTCGCGCGCCGGCTTGCCATAGGCGATGGCGGCGTTGTACATCCGCGCGCCGTCCAGATGAAGCGTCAGGCCCCTTCGCGTGGCCAGTTCGCGGGCGCGCCCCAGATAGGCGAAATCAAGGGTGCGACCGTGCCAGGTGTTCTCCAACGCCAGCACTTTGGATCGGGCGAAATGCGGGTCCACCGGCTTGATGGCCGCCTCCACCTTATCGAGCGGAAGGCTGCCGTCGGCATCCTGCGCAATGGGCTGTGGCTGGATGGACCCAAGCACGGCGGCGCCGCCGCCTTCGAAACGGTAGGTATGCGCATCCGCGCCGACGATGTATTCGTCGCCGCGCTCGCAGTGGGACATCAGCGCGAGCAGGTTGCTCTGCGTGCCCGTGGGCACGAACAGCGCAGCGGGAAAACCGAGGTCAGCGGCCAGGCGATCCTGGAGGGCGTGGACGGACGGATCTTCACCGTAAACATCATCACCGACGGGCGCGCGGAGCATCGCCTCGCGCATCGCGTCGGTGGGCTGGGTGACGGTATCGCTGCGGAGGTCGACAGGGCGCATGGCATGGGTCGGTCGGACGGGTCGTCCATGCTAGCCGAGCCCGGCAGGCGAACGAAATCGCCGCGCCGCCCCATCGCCTGCGCTTCACGCGACGGGTGCATCATGGCCACATGATCACGATCGTCATGGGCGTCTCCGGCAGCGGCAAGAGCACCATCGGCGAGGGACTCGCCCAACGCACCGGGGCGGCCTTCATCGATGGCGACACACTGCACCCGCCTGCCAACCGCGACAAGATGGCACGGGGCATCCCCCTGGACGACGCCGACCGGCAACCCTGGCTGGAAGCGATCGTCGCGCAGATGCAGCACCATCGCGAGGCGGGGCGTTCGCTCGTGCTGGCGTGTTCCGCGCTCAAGACGCGCTATCGCGATGTCCTGCGCCAGGGTCACGATGATGTGCGCTTCGTCTATTTGCGTGGCTCGCGGGACGTGCTGGCATCACGCCTTTCGCATCGCAGCGGTCATTTCTTCGATCCTGCCCTGCTCGACAGCCAACTGGCGACGCTCGAAGAGCCTTCGCACGAGGAAGCGTTATGGGTCGATATCGGCGACTCGCCCGCGTCGATGATCAAGGAGATCCTGCGTGCGGGTGGTGCTCCCCTGCACGGCTGAAACCGGCGCGGAGACGATGTGCCGTCGCGGCAGGTCCGCGCGCACGGCGATGCGGTCGGCGGCCGTGAAAGCGGTACATCGAAAGCGTACTCGCCGTAGCCCGCCACCGGAGCCGCAGACGCCGGCCTGCGCCGGTGCGACGTTAACCTCACCCTGTCGTCCCGGCGCAGGCCGAGATCCACCGCGATTCAGTCGGTTATCGCGAGAGCGCCACATCGGAAGGGTGCTCGCGATAACCGACCACCGAGGCCAGGACGCACCGAGGTGCGATCGGTTGCCGCGAGGGCGCCCTGCCTGGGCGCCCTCGCGATCCCGCCGCCTTACTTCGGCAGTGCGTAGGCGATCACCCAGTCGCCTTGCTTGGTCCCGAGCGAGCCGTGACCGCCGGCCACCACGAGGATGTACTGTCGGCCGCTTGCGTCCGAGTAGCTCATCGGCGTCGCCTGGCCGCCGGCGGGAAGACGGGCCTCCCACAGCTTCTCGCCCGTGCGCACGTCATAGCCGCGGATGTAGTCGTCGAGCGTGCCGCTGAGGAACGTCACGCCGCCAGCGGTGGTGAGCATGCCGCCGAGGCTGGGCACGCCTAGCGGCATCGGGATCGGCAGCGGGGCGCTGTCGACGATGGTGCCGTTCTTGTGCTTCCACATCGTGCGGCCCGTGCCGAGATCGACACCCGCCACGTAGCCCCACGGCGGTGCCTGGCACGGGATGCCCAGCGGCGAGAGGAACGGCGACAGCTCGATGCCGTAAGGGATGCCCTTGGCCTGCTTGATGCCCTGCGTCTCGCTCTTGGGCTCGCTCACCTCCATCTTCGCCAGTTGCTCCTTCGGGATCAGCCGCGACTGGAACGCCATATAGCTCGGATTGAGCAGCAGGAGCTGGCGGGTGGGATCCACCGACACACCACCCCAGTCGAACACGCCGAAGTTGCCCGGATACACCAGGGAGCCCTGCTCCGATGGCGGCGTGAACATGCCCTCGTAGCGCAACGAGCGGAAGCGGACGCGGCACCAGAGCTGATCCAGCGGCGTGGTGCCCCACATGTCCTTCTCGCGAAGGTCGGCCGGCGCGAAGTTGAGGTCGGACATCGGCTGGGTCGGCGACGTATGGTCGCCCGGCACCGCGCCCTGCGGACGCGGAACCTCGTGGATAGGCACGATAGGGGTGCCGTCGCGACGATCCAGCACGTAGATGCTGCCCTGCTTGGTGGACGCGACCAGGGCCGGCTTCATGCCGTCCGACGTCTTCAGGTCGATCAGCGTGGGCTGGCCGCCGATGTCCATGTCCCACAGGTCGTGGTGCGTGAACTGGTAGTTCCAGCGCACCTTGCCCGTGGCGACGTCGAGCGCGACGACACCTGCGCCGTACTTCTCCGAGGTGGGCGTGCGCGTGCCGGCGAACTGGTCCGGCGTCTGGTTACCCATCGGCAGGTAGACCATGCCCAGGTTCTCGTCGACGCTGAAGACCGACCACACGTTCGGCGAATTACGGGTGTAGGTCTCGCCCGGCGCGATGGGCGCCGTGTCGTCGGGCTTGCCCGGGTCCCAGTTCCACACCAGGTGGCCGTCATGCACGTCGAAGGCGCGGATGACGCCCGACGGCTCGTTGGTGGATTCGTTGTCGGTGACGTGGCCGCTGATGATCACCAGGTTACGCGTCACGGCCGGGGGCGAGGTGGAGTAGTAGCCACCCGGGGTGAACGGACCGATGTTGGCGCGCAGGTCGACCGTGCCCTGGTTGCCGAAGTCGGCGCAGGGCTTGCCGGTGTCGGCGTCCAGCGCGATCAGGCGCGCATCGGCCGTGGGCAGGAAGATCCGCCGCGGGCACACGGCGGAGGCCGTCGCCGTGGGCACCCAGGCCGTGGAGGCCGCCGCCGGTGCGGACGTCGAGGCCGGTGCGGGCGTGGTGGCGGCGTACTTCGCGTCGTCGTGGTACGACACCCCGCGGCAGGTCATGTGCTCCCAGTGCTTGAAGCCGACCGGGCTCTGCAGGTGCGGATCGAAGGCCCAGCGCTGGGTGCCCGTGGCCGCGTCGACCGCGATCACGCGGCTGTGCGGCGTGCAGATGTACACCGTGTCGCCGATCTTGATCGGGGTGTTTTCGTCGGTGGTCTCGGTCGGGTCATCCGGGCCCGGGCGATCGCCGGTCTGGATCTTCCAGGCCACTTCCAGACGATGCACGTTGTCCGCATTCACCTGCGACAACGGCGAATAGCGCTGTCCGTACGGCGAGCCGCCGTAATCGGTCCAGTCCCCGTCGGGGCGCATCGCGCGATCGCCTTCCGGACCCGCCACGTCCGCCATCTGCAGGTCGCCGCGCAGGTCGGGGTTCGGCTGCAACGCACCGGCAGCGCCGACCGCGCCCATCAGAAGCAGGGAGAGAAACAGGACGCCGCCGCCGGTGCCCCGGGCCGTGTTGGTGAAGCGCCCCGGGCTCAGGCCGCGACGCGACCACGGCAGAAGCAGCCACAATCCCAGGCCAAACCACAGGTCGAGGCGGGTCAGCAGCTGCCACCAGTCCAGGCGCACTTCCCACACCGCCCACGCGGTGGTGCCGATCAGCAGCAGCGAGAACACGTAGACGCCCAGGCGCGAGCGGCACAGCAACAGCAGCGCCGAGAGCAGGGTCAGCAGGCCCGCGACCAGGTAATACGCCGAGCCTCCCACGTGCAGCAGCTGGAGGCCGCCCCACAACAGGACGGCACCGAACAGGCCGAAAACGATGGCGGTGAACACCGTCATCGGGTGGAACGCGCGGACTCTCACATACATGGGCTTGCCCCTTGAAACACTGCCCGAAAGCGTGGGCGCCGCGCCGTGAATCCAAGGTGGAGGATGATCCGCGATCCTCTCAGCAGGAGGGGCGCCGCCGCCCTGCCGCGTTTTCTTGCGGCCGGTGAATCCGCCCACGACGGATCACTCCCGGCCGATCAAGGACATACGCGAACCCCCTACATATTGTGTTGACCTCCCCCTCCCCCGCCTATATCGTGTGTCCCGCTGGTGTCCGAGGAGGCGCGACTGCCCGTCGGAACTAATAGGGAATCCGGTGCGAATCCGGAACTGCCCCGCAGCGGTAAGTGGAAACGACCCCGGAACGAGGCACTGGTCCATAACGACCGGGAAGCCCCGGGTAGGCCCGGCGAAAGCCCCCGTCCACGAGTCCGAAGACCTGCCAGCAATCGACGCCACGACCGGCGTCGACGAGGGTAGTGGCGGCTTCCGCGGGGAGGCGCGTCGTGACCGGAGCCATCGGCGCTCCGTCCCGGCCGTTTCCGCGTTTGCCCCACCGCTCCGCTTCGAGCCCCGTCCACACGGACGGGTGTCTGAACCAGTTGCTGGGGCAAGCCAGACATGACCACGATGGATTCCGCCGCGCGCGAGCGCACCGAGACGGCCGATACGGCCGCCGTTTCCCCTTCCGCCCCCGCCGCCGACAAGGCACCCGCCACCGGCTACCGCCAGGAGGCCCCGCCGGCCTTCGCCCTCACCCCGCCGCACAACCCCGGCCAGATGCGCGTCACCAAGCGCAACGGCGGCCAGGAAGTGGTCGACGTCAACAAGATCGTGCGCGCGGTGACCCGCAGCGCCGACGGGCTCTACTCAGTCGACCCGATGCGCGTGGCGCTCAAGACCATCGGCGGCCTCTACGACGGCGCCACCACCCAGGAACTCGACCAGCTGTCGATCCGCACCTCCGCGGCGCTCACCGCCGAAGAGCCGGAATACGGCCAGCTCGCCGCGCGCCTGCTCGCCGCGTTCATCGACAAGGAGGTCGCCGGCCAGGAGATCCAGTCGTTCTCGCAGTCCATCGCCACGGGCTCGGAGCTGGGCATCCTCAACGACCGCCTGCGCGATTTCGTGCAGGCCAACGCGCGCAAGCTCAACGACGCCATCGACATCAACGCGTCGCGTCGCTTCGAATACTTCGGCCTGCGCACGGTCTACGACCGCTACCTGCTGCGCCACCCGACCAAGCGCTTCGTCATCGAGACGCCGCAGTATTTCTTCATGCGCATCGCCTGCGCGCTCGGCGGCAACGACGTGGCCGAGACGCTCGAGCTCTACCGCATGCTCTCCTCGCTGGAATACCTCGCCAGCTCGCCCACCCTGTTCAACGCCGGTACCGCGCACGAGCAGCTGTCGTCGTGCTTCTTGCTCGACTCGCCGCAGGATGCGCTGGAATCCATCTATGCCAAGTACGGCGACGTGGCGCAGCTGTCCAAGTTCGCCGGCGGCATCGGCCTGGCCTACTCGCGCATCCGTTCGCGCGGCTCGCTGATCAAGGGCACCAACGGCCACTCGAACGGCCTGGTGCCCTGGTTGAAGACCCTCGATGCCTCGGTCGCCGCGGTGAACCAGGGCGGCAAGCGCAAGGGCGCCGCCTGCGTGTACCTGGAGAGCTGGCACGCCGACATCGAGGAGTTCCTCGAGCTGCGCGAGAACACCGGCGACGACGCCCGTCGCACGCACAACCTCAACCTCGCCAACTGGGTACCCGACCTCTTCATGCGCCGCGTGGAGAACGACGGCGACTGGTCGCTGTTCGATCCGAAGATCGTGCCGCACTTCGTCGACACCTGGGGCGAGGCGTTCGAGGCCGCCTACGCGAAGGCCGAGGCCGACGGCCTCGCCGTGAAGACGATCAAGGCGCGCGAGCTCTACGCCCGCATGCTGCGTTCGCTGGCCCAGACCGGCAATGGCTGGATGACCTTCAAGGATCGCTCCAACGCGACCAGCAACCAGACCGCGCGGCCGGAAAACGTCATCCACCTGTCCAACCTCTGCACCGAGATCCTCGAAGTCACCAACGAAAACGAGACGGCGGTGTGCAACCTCGGCTCGGTGAACCTCGCCCGTCACGTCGTGGACGGCGCCTTCGACTTCGACAAGCTCGCGACCACCGTGCGCACCGCGGTGCGCCAGCTCAACCGCGTGATCGACCTCAACTTCTACCCGATCGCCACGGCGAAGACGGCGAACGTGAAGTGGCGCCCGGTCGGTCTGGGCGTCATGGGCCTGCAGGACGTCTTCTTCAAGCTTCGCCTGCCGTTCGACTCCGACGAAGCGCGCACGCTGTCCACGCGCATCCAGGAAGAGATCTACTTCCATGCGCTGTCGCAATCGAACGAGATCGCCGAGCGCGACGGCGCCCACCCCGGCTTCGACGAAAGCCGCGCCGCCAACGGCGAGCTGCAGTTCGACTACTGGCCGGCCGCCACCCCGAACGGCAAGGACGAGCGCTGGGCCGAACTGCGCGCCCGGATCAAGCAGCACGGCCTGCGCAACTCGCTGCTCATCGCGATCGCACCGACCGCTACCATCGCCTCGATCGCCGGATGCTACGAATGCATCGAGCCGCAGGTGTCCAACCTGTTCAAGCGCGAAACGCTTTCGGGCGACTTCCTCGTGGTCAACCGCTACCTCGTCGAGGAGCTGAAGACGCTGGGCCTGTGGACCGCCGAGGTGCGCGACCAGATCAAGCTCGCCGAGGGCTCGGTGCAGGGCGTGGCCGCCATCCCGGCGCCGCTGCGCGCCGTCTACCGCACCGTGTGGGAACTGCCGCAGAAGGCCTTGATCGATCTCGCCGCCGCGCGCGGCGCGTACATCGACCAGAGCCAGTCGCTGAACCTGTTCATGGAAAACCCGAACATCGGCCAGCTCTCCTCGATGTACATGTACGCCTGGAAGTCGGGCGTCAAAACCACCTACTACCTGCGTTCGCGCCCCGCCACCCGCATCGCCAAGACCACCGTCAGCGCGACCGCCTCGGCGCCCGTCGCCCCGGTCGTCGACGCGCAGGAGCAGGCGACGGCGGCGGTCTTCTGCTCGCTCGAGAATCCCGAGTACTGCGAAGCCTGTCAGTAACCGGGGGACCGGACGCGACGTGGGGGCGCATGGACGTGCGATCGAGCGAACCGGTGGCGCCAGGAAGGCGTTACCGGCCTTCTCGACCTGACGATCGTCGCGCCGCCACGTCCTGTCCGCCCTCTCCCGCAAAGCCTTTTACGAATTTCGAGGTCCGCCACCCATGTCCACCGTTCCCGTCACCCGCGACTCCCATCTCCTCGATCCCGGCTTCGAGCTCACCCTGCGCCCGATGCGGTATCCGAAGTTCTACGAGATGTACCGCGCGGCCATCCGCAACACCTGGACGGTGGAGGAAGTGGACTTCTCGCTCGACGTGACCGACCTGAAGTCGAAGATGTCGGACGCCGACCGCCACCTCATCCATCGCCTCGTGGCGTTCTTCGCCACCGGCGACACGATCGTGTCCAACAACCTCGTGCTCAACCTCTACCAGCACGTGAATTCGCCTGAGGCGCGGATGTTCCTCTCGCGCCAGCTCTACGAAGAAGCCCTGCACGTGCAGTTCTACCTCACGCTGCTGGACACCTACATCCCCGAACCGTCGGAGCGCAACAAGGCGTTCGCGGCGCTCGAGAACATTCCCTCGATCCGCCAGAAGGGCGAGTTCTGCTTCAAGTGGATCGACTCCATCCAGAACCTCAACCGCCTGGAAACCCGCGAGCACCGTCGTCAGTTCCTGCTGAACCTGATCTGCTTCGCCGCATGCATCGAGGGCCTGTTCTTCTTCGCCGCCTTCGCCTACGTGTATTACCTGCGCTCGCGCGGCCTGCTGCACGGCCTGGCCTCGGGTACCAACTGGGTGTTCCGCGACGAGTCGGGCCACATGGCGTTCGCGTTCGACGTGGTGCGCACGGTGCGCGAGCAGGAGCCGGATCTCTTCGACGACACCATGCGCCAGCAGGTGGAAGACATGCTCGAAGAAGCCATCGCGTGCGAAACGCAGTTCGCCCAGGACGTGCTCTCCGGCGGCGTGGCCGGCCTGTCGGTGAACGACATGCGCCAGTACCTCGAATACTGCGCCGACCAGCGCCTCGTGCAGTTGGACATGCCTAAGAAGTACGGGGCGAAGAACCCGTTCGACTTCATGGACCTCCAGGACGTCCAGGAGCTCACCAACTTCTTCGAGCGCCGCGTGTCGTCCTACCAGGTGGGCGTGCAGGGCGAGGTCACCTTCGACGCTTCGTTCTGACCCCCTGGCCGGCCGCGATCGGTTTCGTTTTCACGAAGGGAACCGATCGCGCCGGGAAACGCGTCGATGCGGCAGTGCAGCAATTTCGCGATAGAATGGGCTCACTCATGACCGCCGACGCCACCATGCTTCCCATCGCCCGTCCCACCGAGGCCCGTCTCCTCGAGATCGTCTTTCCCGACCACACCAACCACCTGGGCACGTTGTTCGGCGGCCAGGCGCTGGCATGGATGGACAAGGCGGCGTTCCTCGCGGCCTCGCGCTATTCGCGCAAGGTGGTGGTCACGGCCCGTTCCGAGCAGGTGGATTTCCATGTGCCGGTGCGCAAGGGCCAGATGGTCGAGCTGATCGCCACGGTGGTGTCCGTGGGCCGCACCTCCATGAACGTGGACGTCGCCATGTACACCGAAGACCTCATCACCGGTGAGCGCGAACTATGCACGCGCGGCAACTTCGTGATGATCGCGCTGGACAGCGACCACAAGCCCACGCCGATCGAATCGCTGACCCCGGCCTGAGCGCCGGCCAGGCCGAGCCAGTCCGACGTCCATAGGCACGGGCCCCGCCCGCGACCCGCCCCTCCCCGGAACAGGCCAAGGCGCCGGCACCCGCCGCCAACCACCGCTGTTGACTTCGAGCGCACTCGAAGTCGTACGCTTCCCGTCATGCCTACCGCCATGACCATCGCCGAGGCCGCCCTGGCCACCGGCCTGACGACCCACACCCTGCGCTACTACGAACAGATCGGCCTGATCGATCCGGTGCCACGACGCAGCGGACAGCGCGTCTACGGCGACATCGAGATGCGTTTCATCCAGTTCGTGCTCAAGCTACGCGCCACCGGCATGCCCATGCGCGATATCCAGGCGTACGTGCGGCTGCGCCGCGAGGGCGATACGCCCGACAGCATCCGCCAGCGCGGCGACCTGCTGGTGCGCCATGCCGCCCACCTGCGCGAGCAACGGGCCTCGCTGGACGAAACCATCGTCCGCATCGACGAGAAGATCGCCCTGTACGGATCGATGTACGCCGACGCCACGCCTTCCCCCGCCGCGGCGTCACCCGCCACGGCTTCCGCCCCCTCGAACCCAAGGAAACACGCATGAAGACACGCACCCTCGGCAGGAACGGTCCCCAGGTCTCGGCCCAGGGCCTGGGCTGCATGGGCATGAGCGAGTTCTACGGCCGTGGCGACGATGCGCAGAACGTCGCCACGCTCGAGCGCGCCCTGGAACGGGGCATCACCTTCTGGGACACCTCCGACGCCTACGGACCGCACACGAACGAGGCATTGATCGGCCGTGTCCTCCAGGGGCGTCGCGAGGCGGTGTTTCTGGCCACCAAGTTCGGCATCGTGCGTGACCCCGACGATCCGTCCAGGCGCGGCATCAGCGGTCGCCCGGAGTACGTGCGCACGGCCGTGGAAGGCAGCCTTCGCCGCCTGAAGACCGATCACATCGACCTGTATTACCAGCATCGGGTCGACCGCGAGGTGCCGATCGAAGAGACCGTCGGCGCCATGGCCCGCTTGGTCGAAGAGGGCAAGGTGCGCTACCTGGGGCTGTCCGAGGCATCGGCGGCGACCATCGCCCGCGCCGTGAAGGTGCACCCGATCGCCGCCCTGCAGAGCGAATACTCACTGTGGACGCGCGACCCGGAAACCACCGGCACCCTGGCCGCCTGCCGCGAGCACGGCCTCGCCCTGGTCGCGTACAGCCCACTGGGCCGAGGCTTCCTCACCGGTGCCATCACCCGGCCGGAAGACTTCGCCGAGGACGATTACCGCCGCCACAACCCCCGGTTCATGGGCGAGAACTTCACCCGCAACCTGGCCCTCGTCGACAAGGTCAAGGGCATCGCGGCCGACAAGGGGTGCACGGCCGGCCAGCTGGCGCTGGCCTGGGTGTTGGCCAAGGGCGATGACATCGTGCCCATCCCGGGCACCAAGCGCGTGCCCTACCTGGACGAAAACGCCGACGCGATGGACGTCGTGTTGAGTCCGGACGAGATCGCGCAGATCGACGCGGTGTTCCCGCCGGACGCAGCGGCAGGCGACCGCTACCAGGCGGTGATGATGGGAACGATCAATGGCTGAGAGAGGTGTCGAGGGGCCGAACGCAGGGACGCGATGCGCCTTGCGTGCGCCTCGCCGCACCCGCCTGCCGTCTCCGGGGACCGACGCCCTATAATGGGCGTCGGTTCCTGCCTTCCCCTTCCTCATGCCGTCTCCCGAACATTCGCCGCTCGGCAAGGCCACCGTCTACGCCGATCGCTACGACGCCAGCCTGCTGTTTCCCATCCCACGCCAGGGCAAGCGCGACGAGATCGGCGTCGACGACGCCGCCTTGCCATTCCATGGCGAAGACCTCTGGAACGGCTACGAGCTGTCGTGGCTCGACGCGCGCGGCAAGCCACAGGTGGCGGTGGCGACGTTCCGCGTCCCGGCGACCACGCCGAACATCGTCGAATCCAAATCGTTCAAGCTCTACCTCAACAGCTTCGCCCAGGAGCGCATCGACTCGCCCGCCGCCCTTGCCGACACGCTGACGCGCGACCTCTCAGCCACCGCTGGCGGGCCGGTGCAGGTGACCCTGCACGCCCCGGACGACCTGCGTGGCACGCCCATCGGCGAACCGGATGGCCACCTGATCGACGCGATGGACATCGACATCGACTGCTACGGGCCGCCCCGGGCCGATTTCCTTCGCGCCGGCGACGGTGAGGTGCGCGAGGTGCTCGTGTCGCACCTGTTGCGCTCCAATTGTCCGGTGACCGGCCAGCCGGACTGGGGCAGCGTGCAGGTGTCGTACGTGGGCGCCCCCATCGACCCTGCGGGCTTGCTGCGTTACCTGGTGTCGTTCCGCAACCACACCGAATTCCACGAACAGTGCGTGGAGCGCATCTTCATGGACCTGCGCGCGCGATGCGCGCCGCGAGAGCTGACGGTGTACGCGCGCTACACCCGCCGCGGCGGCCTGGACATTAACCCCTTCCGCAGCACCGACGCGGCCGCGCGCCCATCGAACCCGCGCGGCGCCCGTCAATGATGAACAGGGCATTCATGCACTCTTCATTGGTCTTGCCTTTAGTTGTGTAGTCTGTAACCTGCGGCGGCGCCGCTCCTTTCGACCTAAGACATTCCGGAAAACCCACCCATGAAGCTTTCCTTGCGTTCGTCCGCTCTCGCCACGGCCACCGTTGCCGGTCTGCTGGTCCTCACCGCCTGCGGCAAGAAGGACGAACAGCAGAATGCCCCGGCCGCGGCCTCCACCGCGCCGGCGGCCGCCGCCACCGCCCCGGCCCATGCCGCGACGGCTCCGGTCGTTCCGGCCGCCACCACCACCGCCGCTGCCGCGCCGGCCGCCCAGCCCACCGCACCGGCTGCCCCGGCCGCCGCCAGCGAGTCGCTGAAGGTCGAGTCGGTCACCCTCGGCAACGCCGTGGGCAACGACAAGAAGGTCGCCAAGGCCAAGACCACGTTCACGCCGAACGAAAAGACGATCTACGCCTCGGTCGCCACCGACGGCACAAGCGCCGGCGCGACGCTGAACGCGAAGTGGACCTTCCAGGACGGCGAGACCGCGACCACGGTCAGCGACATCAGCCAGTCGATCAGCACCGATGGCCCGGCCGTCACCACGTTCAAGGTGCAGAACCCGAACGAGTGGCCGGAAGGCAAGTACAAGGTCGTCGTGTCGCTCAACGGCCAGGCCGTGGGCAACGAGTCGTTCGAGGTCAAGAAGAAGTAACTCTTCGTCCACTCGCATCGCCCAGAAGGCGCGGCTCCGGCCGCGCCTTTTCTTTTGGTTCATCGCGCAAGTGCGGGGATGCCGCATCAATGTTGCCCACGCCGCGAGGGTGGACGCCAAGGTCTCCCTGCGACTCCGCCCTGGTGCAACGCGCTCTGGCGCTCCCACGTTGCAAGACCGCCACGGTTCGCGGGATCGAACCATCCGGTCCGATCGCAGGATGCTCCCCGCCCATCCGCGATGACCGGCCCCCCTCGGAGCGCGTCGGGCGCTCGGCTACGGCTGCGTGAGCGCCGGACAGGGTGGATTTTCGTGAGCATCGTGACAAAGACCGGTGAGGCGGCGACTCACCGAGCCACGACGACTCTTTCAGGTCCCCGATGGTCGAATGCACGCAACCCGCCCCGGCGGGCGTCACGCATCGAAAGGAGAGGTCATGAACGAAGACGTCATCAAAGGCCAGTGGAAACAGCTCAAGGGAAGGATCAAGGCCAAGTGGGGCCAACTGACCGACGACGATCTCGACGTCGCCGAGGGCAATAGCGAATACCTGGCCGGCAGGATCCAGGAGCGTTACGGCAGGGCGAAGGACGACGTGGAGAAAGAAATCCACGCCTTCCGCAACGACATCGACCGCCAGTACTGATTTCCTCTCAACCTATCCAGGAGCCATCCTCATGCTGCATTGGGCCGTCATTTTCTTCGTGATCGCGATCATCGCCGCGATCTTCGGTTTCACCGGTATCGCCGCGGGCGCCGCCAGCATCGCGAAGATCCTTTTCGTGGTGTTCCTGATCCTGTTCATCCTGTCGCTGCTGTTCGGCGGCCTGCGCCGCGGTCCCCGCATCTAGCCGGTATCGCGTCTGGCCTGATCGAACGCCCCGGTCCACCGACCGGGGCGTTTTTCGTTAGGGCAGCCGCTTAAGATGGCGCCTCATCCGGATCCAACACCGGACCACCGGGGTGAGCGACACGATCGAAAGCGAGCGGCTTCTGCTGGGTCTCCCGCACGCCATGGACGCGTCGCGACTCGTGGCCCTGGTGACGCCGTCTGTCGGCCGATGGACATCCTGGCCCTTCCCCCTGACCGAACACGACGCCCTCGCACGCATCGCCGACGCGCGCGACGCCTTCGAACGTCGCACCCAGCTACCGTTGCTGATCGTCGAGAAAGCCACGGGTACGGCCGTGGGATGGGTCCGGGCGCGACGCGATGCGGTGGATACGCGACTGGGTTGGCTCGGTTACTGGATGGGCGACGCCTTTCTCGGTCGCGGCTTCATGCGTGAAGCCGTGCAGGCGCTCGTTCTCCGCCTGCCGGGCGTGCTCGACATCCTGTCGCTCGACGCGATGGTCCATCCTGACAACCTGCCCTCGACCCGTGTGCTCATGGCAGCCGGCATGACCTATGCCGGCACACTGACCAAAGGCGGCGACGACGACACCGTGTATCGGCGCTATCGCGTCGGAACGGGAAAGAGGCTCGACGAGGGGGAGCGATCGGACGGGCCCGTCGCCTGACAGGCGAGGATCGCGATGCGGAAAATGGCGCGCCCGGAGGGATTCGAACCCCCGACCAATGGCTTCGGAAGCCACTACTCTATCCGGCTGAGCTACGGGCGCGTAGATAGCGGACCGGCATTGTAGCCGGATTGCGGCACCCGGCCTAGTCCGGCGATCGCCGAGGCGGGCCTACCGGTCCGCTGTCGTCGGCAACCCGCGAATTGCCAGGCCTGGCAAGGCCCGGATCGCGCGCTGCCGAAACGACGCCACGTTTCCCCGCACCACCCATGGCGTGGCCCACCGGTACGCGGGCATGCTGTCGTCCACGATCCTTCAGGACGAAGGACCCGCCCGCACAAGGAGAGGTGCCATGCGCTGCAAGCCCGTCATCGTCATGCCTCGCGCCACGTTGCTGCACGACGTGTTCGAAGGGGCCCGCGTGCACCCCGGCGGCGCCTGCGTCGAGAGCAGGCACACCCGTTGGCGCATCGGTGATGGAGGCCGTCTGGCGCTGTCCGCCACGCATCCGCGCCAGCTGATCGCGCACTTCGACGACGACGCCGACCTGGTGATGCAGGTGCGCCACGCGCTTGGCGAGCACAGCCATTTCACCCTGTATTTCGACAGCACCGGCCTGACGAACGCTGCGCTGCTCACCACCCAGTTCGACGGGGAAGACGTCTGCGAATCGGCCATGATCGAGCCCGGCGTGGCGCTGGGCGTGGGCACGTGCCCCCTCGCCAACCGATGGCCCTATCCCACGGTGAACGAAGTCCGCATCGAGGGCACGGAGGGAAGCCGCCTGGTGATTCGCCAGGTCACCATCGCCGACTACGGCCTGCCGGTGAAACCCCGCGACGAAAAGAGGGCGCCTCCCGGCGCCCTCTTCCTTGTCACTTCGCCTTGTACAGCTCGCTGAGCCAGTCGGGCTTGCCCTTGTCCCGCTCCAGGTGCGGGTACTTCAGGCCGTCGTGGTAGTCGATGCGGATCGTCTTGTACTGGTCGAAGTTCTTCACCAGCAGTTCGATCGGCGCCGAGGTGCCCTTGGCGTCGGTGATGGCGTTCTTCAGCGCATCGCCGTCGAACTCCTTGCCGTTCACGGCGACGATGTGCATGCCGGGCGACAGGCCGGCCTTGAAGGCCGGGCCGTCCCAAAGCACGTCGGAGATGTCGCCCTTGGACGACACGCCGAAGCCCACCGAGTAGGTCACGTCGGTGTAGTGGCGCCGCCCTTCGGCGGCCTTCACCGCGTCGGACGGCTTGTCGGTGTAGACGAGCTTCCAGCCGCCACGCTCGATGCCTTCCAGGTCACCCTTGTGGCCGTCGATACGGTCATGCAGGTACTTGGCCCAATCGTAGGGAGCGATGCCGTTGAGCGTCTTCGCCACGTCGTCGAAGGTGTATGGGTTGACCTTCCAGTCGCCGTCGTTCATGCCGAAGAACGCCTTGGCGAAATCGTCAAGCGAGCGCTTGTTCTTGGTCAGTTCGCGCAGCTTGGTGTCGACGTCGAGCCACACCATCTGGCCGCCCGAGTAATAGTCTTCGCTCATCTGGTAGTTGCGATACGCAAGCGGACGGCGCTGGGCGATCGTCGGATCGTTGGTGGTGTCCTCGATGTTGCGCCAGGACAGGCCCGGGCGCCCCTTGTCGTAGGTGGCGGCCACGAAGGCGAGCAGATCGCGCGCCTGGTCCTGCGACACCAGGCCCGCACGCGCGGCGACCACGTTGCCCCAGAACTGCGTCTGGCCTTCGTACACCCACAGCAGGCTGTCGCCCATGGGCACGTTGAAGTTCGGCGTGGCCAGATCGGCGCCGCGGCGGTACTTGCCGTCCCAGGAGTGGTTGTATTCGTGCGCGAGCAGGTCGCGGCCGAGCCAGTTCTTGTCCCACTCGGTGAAGTAGCCCGGGGCCGCACTGTTTTCGGACGAGCGGTGATGCTCCAGGCCGATGCCGCCGAGCTTGTCGGTGAGCGCCAGCAGGAAGTCGTAATGGTTGTAGTGACGCGCGCCGTAGAGCTTGTCCATCTGCTTGACGAGGTTGCGGTGGATATCGAGCGCGTCGGGCTTGATCTCCAGCGACTTGGCGTCGTCGGCCACGATGTTCAGGTGCACGGGCGAGCGGCCGTTGGGGTCCAGGTCCACGCGCTTGAAGTAGCGGCCGGCGAAGACGGGCGAGTCGACGAGGTCGTCGAAATCGATCGGCTTGAAGCTGACGACGTCGCCGCTCTTGCTCGCCTGCTCGAGGGCCGACCCGTACTGGAAGCCGGCGGGCAGCTTCAGCGTGGCCTCGACCTGGATCTTGTCGGCGCGATAACCGGCGGGATACAAAGCCACCTGGTTCCACTGCACGTTGACGATATCCGGCGTCATCACGACGCGGCCCGCGCGCGAATCCTGCGGGGTCAGCGTCTGGAACTCCACCTCCACCGACGAGGCACCGGCGGGTACGTCGACGTGGAACGCGTAGACGTTGTACTCGTCGCGCTTCCATTCCAGGCGCTGGCCGTTGGCGTGCACGACCAGCCCGGCGAACTGCTCGATGGGGCCGGTGGGCGAATGGTGGCCCGGGATCCACTGCGGATAGAGCAGGGTGAGCGGGCCGGGTTGCGCCGGGATGGTTTCCTTGACGCGCAGGATCTTGCGATCGGTATCGGTGGCGTCGACGTCGAGCTTGAGGGTGCCGTTGAACGCGGCGTCCTGGATGGCGGGCACATCGTCGGCCGCGATGGCGGCCGAGGCGCCGAGGCCGGCCATGGCGGCCAGCAGCGCGGAAGCAAGAAGGGTGGATTTCACTGGGGTCTCCCGTGGAACAAAAGGCGCCCGGCCATTCCCTTCCGAGCGGATCGGCGCGCGGCTCGGGGAGCTCGCGCAGGGTACCGATGCTAGCGGCGGGGGGCGGATGGGCCCCATGCCAGAGGTCACGGTCGTGTGCCGATGGTCACGGCACGGCGCCCTGGCGGCAGGCGCCGACACGTGCGTTGCCGTCGAGGCCGCCTATAATCCGGCGTCCGCGGGCGCGCCCGCGACACGCCTCATTCTCAGGATCGGGTCACCAAGGGAGCCCCATGCACAAGTCGATCTCCACGACGGCCCTCGCCGTCGCCCTCCTCGCGCTGCCCGCCGTCGCCCTGGCGGACTCCGCGTCCGTCACGCAGACCGGCGCGTTCGTGTCGATCACCGGCGGCACGTCCCATTTCGACATCGACCGCGATCCCGCGGCGACGCGCTCGAAGGACGATGGCGACACCACCGGCTTCACCGTGCTCGGCGGCTACCGCTGGGTGGTGGCACGGCCGTTCCTGTTCGGCGTCGAAGGCGGTTACGTCAACCTGGGCAATCCCGGCTGGCGGGGCCAGTACGTCGGGCCGTCGGTGCAATACGACGTGCGCCAGAAGACCAAGGTCGACGGCCTGCTCATCGGCGTCAACGGCAAGTGGGATCTCCCCTACGACCTCACCGTGACGGCGCGCGTCGGCGTGGCGCACCTTCGCGCGCGCAACGACATCACCGAAGTCGGCGGCTTCCTCGTCTCACCGCCCTCGACGCTGACGATGCACGACCAGACCCATACCAACCGCGTGTACGCCGGCGTGGGCTTTGGCTACGACTTCGACGAAAACCTCGGCCTCACGCTCAGCTACGATCGCTACAGCTTCAAGGCCGAAAGCGCGCTGGACCCCGGCCGCACGGCCAACGTGGGCCTGCTTGGCCTGACGCTGGAATACCGGTTCTGGTAATGACACGCGGGGAAGGCAGGCCGCTACCTTCCCCGTCGACGCATCGCTACATACGCATCGAAAGACCGACATCAGGCTGAGGGGCAAGCTCCTGCTCCCGGCCCAACTGCCGTTGCTGCAGGTGATCGTTGGCCGCCTCCAGCGGAGCGATGGTTTGTTCCACCGACTGCATGACGGCCTGCGACGCGTCGAAGGACGCCCAACGCGTGCGAGGGTCATCCACGTTACCGTCGAACGCCTGCATGACGTGGAGGATCGGCCGGAACTCACCCTTCGGGCCTTTGCCGAACTCGATGTCGGTCACCGAGGTCATGTGGCCTCGCTTAGCTTCCACAAGCGCCGCGGCGCTGACCCGTTCCAGATGGGCCTTGCTCAGGTCGATGCCGTGCCGCGCGTGAAGCTCGCCCATCTGGAGGTAGATGGATTGGTACATCCGATGATCCGGGTGCTGTTCGTGCCGCGGGTCGTTGCGCGGCAGCGCCGGGTTGGACCGATCCGGAACCGCAGTCACGCGTGAGGCATCCGCTGCCATCGGCCCCGGCGTGAAGGTGAAAGCTTCACCATCCGTCGCGGGAAATACCTGCACGGCGGAACGGCCCTGGCGCTGCCCAATCGGAGCGGTGCGCGGCGACGCCAGATGGATATCCGCCAGTTGCATGGGTACGGCGGGCTCTTGCGCCGACACGGGCGCACTGGCGATCCGTTCCGCCAGCGCGGGATCCAACGGCGCCGGTGGCTCGCAGTAGATCACCGGACGGCAGTTCGACGGCGAGACCTCGGCACCGAGCACGTCGCGTTCGCCGTTCTGCGTGAAGTGAGATGTCCGATAGAAGAACGCATGTTCGTCCGAGTGGCTGATGACATACCGCGACGGATCTAAGGGCTCTGGCTGGCGCTCCAGCAACGGCACCTCGCTATGCGCGTTGATGAAATCGGTCATGAGGTTGCCGTTGATCACCGACAGGCCATCAGCGTGATAACCGCCCCCGATATCGGAATGCGCCCCGGGTACGACCACACCCAGGAAGCGTCCATCCACCGACTGCCCGGGACGGATAATCTGGGTGGCGGGAAACAGGTTGCGCCGCTCGTCGCGTGCATAGATCTGGAAGCCGGAAACCACTGACGGTGGAAGGCGTCGATCGTGCGCGTGCGGATGTCCTGTGCCGACAGGATCGAATAGGCCGACGACCTGGGGAATCGTGCCTGGGGAAATGAGTTGATGTGTTCCGTCACGCTCACCTATCTGGACACCTAACTCGTGAACCATGCGAGTAAAACCGGCCGCCTGCTCGGCCCCGCGGCTAAATCCGGTTGAAATCACAGAGATATCAACTCCTGGATCCGTTCGCCGCCATTCTTCAACCGCATCAACCAGATAGCCATACATCTTTTTGAGGCGGTCGTCGTACGTGTATCCCACGGCGCCATCCGCGAGGCGCCCGATCAGGTTGGCCTGAGTGCCAGGCCCAGCAACGTAGCCGACAGCGACCCTTCGATCCCGAGATGGATCGAGCATCTGCGACGTGAGCTTTCCGACGTTAGTCGCGTGCTCCCGATCCGACACCAAGTCGTTTCCCGTCCCATCAAAAAAAGCGAAAAATACTCTTTCTCTTGAGTTTCCATGACGCAAAAGCAATGGAACTCTCATCTGAGAAAGTTTATACGCAGCCGCTTCGTATATCGCTATATCAGAAATGGACAATGGGTCACCACCCACCTCATCAATCCGTGCGCCATCGGGTCCAATCTTATGTCTTTCCATGCAAAAACTCTCCTTAAAATACCTTTCGATACGCCAGAACAATGTCATTGTTGAAGTCACTACGCGGATTGCCCGGAATAGCAGGCTTTTTCAGTCGAATGAAAGGCTTCATATAGACGGACAATTCGCGGTCGTTGATGATCAAAACAATCGCCGGACTATGTGGCTTCACATTCTCGGCGATGTCTTCAATCGGTACGTTATGAAGAATCACCTGGCGACGGAATATCGAAGCCATATCGATATCCGCCGTGTGCGTCGCGCCATCGAGTGACTTCCACGTGGCGTGAGCGGGCGCAGGAAAGTTCTCTATGCCAAGCACATAGCCTGAGAACCAATCGAGGTCGCCCTTCTGCATGGCATCCGATCTAACCTCATCGTCCTTCTTGACCACGTACATATTGTTGTAGTCGACTCGACATCCAAACGTATCGAAGCAGCGAGCCGTAAATCGATGATCAGAGAACCTGAATTCTCCATTCTTCGCCGCAGCACCCGTCCACCAACCGCCAGCACAGCCAGAAAGCACCAAAGCCATACCCATCGAAAATGAAATAACGCGCCATCCCTTCTTCAACCTGATCTCCTTAAAAATATGACAACGCCCTAAGACATCGCAGATAACCCTTCTGTCGACGTGTCGCTACATACGCATCGAAAGACCGACATCGGGCTGCCGGGCAAGCTCATGCTCCCGGCCCAACTGCCGTTGCTGCAGGTGTTCGTTGGTCGCCTCCAGCGGAGCATTGGTTTGTCCCACCGACTGCATGACGGCCTGCGACGCGTCGAAGGACGCCCAACGCGTGCGGGCGTCATCCACGTTCCCGTCGAACGCCTGCATGACGTGGAAGGCCGGGCAGAACTCACCCTGCGCGCCTTTGCCGAAACCGATGGCGGTCACGGGCGTCACATGGCCTCGCTTGGCTTCGAACAACGCATGTTCGCAGGGATGGCTGATGACGTACCGCGACGGGTCCAGCGGCACGGGCTGGTGTTCCAGCAACGGCACATCGCTGTGCGCGTTGATGAAATCGGTCATGAGGTTGCCGTTGATCACCGACAGGCCATCGGCGTGATAACCGCCCCCGATATCGGAATGCGCCCCGGGCACGACCACACCCAGGAAGCGTCCATCCGCCGACAGCCCCGGACGGATGATCTGGGTGGCGGGAAACAGGTTGCGCCGCTCGTCGCGTGCATAGATCTGGAAGCCGGAAACCACTGACGGTGGAAGGCGCCGATCGTGCGCGTGCGGATGTCCTGTGCCGACAGGATCGAACAAGGCAACGACCTGCGGAATCTGCCCCGGGGGAATGAGTTGATGTGTTCCGTCAGCCCCTTTCGTCTGGATGCCTCGCTCGTGGACCATGCGAGTAAAGCCCGCCGCCTGCTCGGCGCCGCGACTAAATCCGGCTGAAACGACAGCTAATTGAATTTCTGGGTCATCGTTGCCCCAAATGGCTGCCTGCTTGACCAAAGCGCGATACATCCGCTCCAGCCGCCCGTAATACGAGTAGCCGATTGCTCCGTCCACAACCTTTTGAACGAAAAAAGGCTGTGTTCCGGGACCAGCGACGTATGCCGGAAAGATTCTTTTGTCGGACGGCTTATCAAGCAAATGCAACGCGAATTTGCCAACGCTTGCGGCGTGCTCCCCGTCTGAATTCACGTCGTTGCCTGTGCCATCGAAAAAGGAAAAAAATAGCCTTTGGTGAGGATTCTCTGCATGCAAAAGAACGGGAACCTTCAATAGCGAAAGGCTAGCTGCTGCGGAACCATAAAGCTCAACATCGGCGGCGGACATCCCGTGACTCCCCACCTCATCCAGCAGCGACCCTTCGGGCCCCATCCTATGTTTTTCCATGCGAAACATCTCCTAGAACGTTTTCTTGTAAGCAAGAACGAGATCATTATTGAATTGACTGTACGGATCACCTTGCACACGCCTCTTCCTGAGCCAGATGAAAGGCCTCATGTAAACAAGCAAATCGCGGTTATTCACCACGACGATGATGGCTGGAGATTCCGGCCTGACGCTGCCATCCATATCGCCTCGCGGAACGCCATGAAGAACCACCTGACGACGAAAGATGGAGGCCACATCGACATCCGCCTCGTGCTTCTCGCCATCGATCGACGTCCATGCCACATGGGCCGGCGGGGAAAGTTATCGATACCCACCAGATGTCCGGCCAGGCTATCGAGATCCGAGCACCGAAGAGGGGGCGATCTCTTGCCGTCTGAGTCCTTGACCAAGTACATACCGTTGTAGGCAATGCGGCATCCAAACGCATCGAAACAGCGAGCACCGAAATCGTGATCGCCAAACGTCAACTCACCGTCTTTCAACGCATGACCACTCAAGTTCTTAAGCGTGCAGCCACTGGCCACGAACGTCACAAGTGCCAGTACGACTGTCGACAAGCGACCCATCATTAATGACCTCCACTACACCTAAACGGTCCGCCAATGCTCAATGCAGGCACCTCGCACGTATCTACAGTGGGCGTCGTGACATGCCCAGCACCCTTTGAATGGTTGCCAAGCGCCAATACCCTCGGTTTAACCTTCGGCAATAAGCGCTTCCTGAAAAATCGCTCTTCGTAATACCGAATCCTGTCGCACATCACCGGATGCGGAATGCCTTCATAGAAGAAGACCTGCTTGTCTTTGCTCATCGCCTTTAGCTCCTGCGGCAGCATCAACGCGCGCCGCTCGTCGTGGCGGCTACGGCTGACCTCCCCGCGGGTTCGGGACGTATTTTCCTGGCGCACGGTCGTGTAACCGAGCATCTCCGAGTAGTCGTTGGCGTCACGCTGCTCGCGTGGCGTGTAGACGATCTGCAAGGCGTGGTTGGTAACGAAGGTGCGCGCCACATCCGCGCCATAGGTGGCCTCTAGTTGAGAGAGACTCTGGATAATCGGCAACAAACGGAGGTTGTAGCCGGCGATGAACGACACGGCATGGGCAAGGATGTCGATCTTGCCGATGGCGGTGAACTCGTCCATGAGCAGCAGGCACGGATACTTGAGCGCCTTGTTCTGCTGCGGAAGTTCCCGGGTATTGAGCTTGATGAGCTGACTGAAGAAGAGATTCACGATGATCCGGCATTCGGCGAGCTTGTTCGGCTGGATGCCGATATAGATCGTCGTCTTTCTTTCGCGAAGGCGCGTCAGCAGGAAATCGTCGCCGCTCGTGGCGGCGTCCATCACCGGATTGAGGAAGATGTTCAGCGGCTCCCGGAAGCTACCCATGATCGACGCGAAGGTCCGGTCCTCCTGCGAAAGCAGGTTGGCGAAGGCGTTGCGGGTGTGACTGCCGACGAAGGGCGCGTCGGCGAGGCTGCGGAAGTAGTCTTTCGTATCGCCACCGTCGCCCGTGGATAGCCTGAAGATTTCGCCGAGCGTCGGTGCGACCGCGTCCCGGCCGCCGGCCTTCTGCGCGTCGTAGCGCTCGAAGAGAAACAGCGCGAAAGCCAGGAACGCGTTACGCGACTGGCTTACCCAGAAGCCCTGCGACGCCGTGCCGTCCGGGTAGAGCGTCTCGCCGATCGACATGAGGTCGGAAACGCGGAAGACGCCATCAGACACGTAGTGCAATGGATTCCACCGCGACGTCCGTCCATCCTCGGCGAACGGGTTGAACAGGTGCACGTCCTGGCCTTGCGCGGCACGCCAGCCGCTGGTGAGGTCGAAGTTCTCCTGCTTGATGTCGAGGACCACGATCGAACCGTCGTAGGTCAGAAGATTGGGAATGACGATGCCGACGCCTTTGCCACTGCGCGTAGGCGCCGCGAGCAGGGCGAACTGCTGGCCCGGCATGCGGATGAGCCGACGTCCCAGGCGGCCGACCACGAGCCCCGTGGGCGACGGGTCGAACATGCCGTGTCTGGCGAGGTCGGCGCGGCGCGCGAAGCGCGCCTCGCCGTAGAGCGAGCCCTTCGAACGCCGCCACAGCAGCACCATGACCACGCCGAACACGAACACGGGGACGCCGATGCCCAAGGCGCCGGCGAGATGAATACGCCAGGCGACGGACGCGTACGCGGGTCGCTGAGCCGCGTTGGCGTACTGCCACCAGGCATGCCAGGGCGGCGAAGCATCGAAGCCGAGCAAACGATACGTGAGATAGGCCGATCCATGGAGTGCCGCCACGAGCGTGGCGACACCGGCCGTCAGTGCGACGGCGATCCTTCCAGGCGACATGCGGCGGGCGTTCCTTCCATACGGTGCAGGAACGTCATGCTTCGTCCTGGCGCCCTGCCTTGCAAATCGGCGGGCGCGGATTCAGGCACAGGCCAGCGCTGATGCGACCGTCAGGCATCCGGCGACTCACGCCGCCGGATACCATGCAAACGTGACAAGTGAGATTCGCCTCAAACCCAAAAGGTGGCATACCGCGCATCCCGCTCGTCGACGACGACGCCGCCCACCAGTCCGGGTGTGGAGGCGCGCGATGGGCTCAGCGCGAGGGGATCTTCAACCCGCGCTGCACGGCCGGCCGGGACATGCCACGTTCGAGCCACGCGGCGAGGTTCGGATAGTCGTCGAAACCGACCAGTTCACGTGCGTCGTAGAACGTGATGAGGTTGTTGACCCAGCCGAGCGTCGCGATGTCGGCGATGGTGTAATCCTCGCCCATGATCCATGGGCCGTCGGCGAGCCGTGCGTCGAGGATGCCAAGCAGGCGCTTCGACTCGGCCACGTAGCGCTCGAGCGGCCGTTTGTCTTCGTAGTCGCGGCCGGCGAATTTGTGGAAGAACCCCACTTGCCCGAACATCGGGCCCACGCCGGACATCTGGAAGTGCAGCCACTGGATCGTCTCCCAGCGGCGCGCCGGGTCCTGCGGAATGAACCGGCCGGTCTTCTCGGCGAGGTAGTGCAGGATGGCGCCGGATTCGGCCAGCGCGAGCGGCTTGCCGCCCGGACCGTCGGGATCGATGATCGCGGGAATCTTCCCGTTCGGATTGAGCGACGCGAATGCCGGCGACTTGCTCTCGCCCTTGAGGATGTCGACCAGGTGCGCCTCGTAAGGCAGGCCCAGCTCTTCCAGCAGGATCGAGACCTTCACTCCGTTGGGCGTGTTGAGCGAATACAGCTGGAGACGCTCGGGATGCGTCGCCGGCCAACGCTGCGTGATGGGAAAATCCGAGAGATCGACAGCCATGGAGATTCCTTCGTGAGGACGAAAACACGAAGGTAGGCGCCCGCCCCCGCACATTCAAGCAACGCGCGGACCGGGCGCCGTCACGTCGTCGTCATGGGCCTCGGTTGAGCTTGCTGTGCCTTACGCCGTAGGTGAAGTACACGATCAGGCCCAGCGCCATCCAGATGGCGAACCGCTCGAAGGTGATCCACGGGAGACCCCAGATCAGCGCCAGCGAGAAGAGGATCCCCAGCGGCGCCACGAACCACACGGCCGGCGTGCGGAACTTGCGCTCCAGACCCGGTTTGCGCACGCGCAGCACGAGCACCGATACGCAGATGAGGATGAACGCGCTGAGCGTCCCGATGTTGACCAGTTCCGCGACCTCGCCGATGGGCAACAAGCCGGCGACGACCGCGGTGAACAGGCCCAGGATCATGGTCGGCCGCGCCGGCGTGCCGAAGCGTGGATGTACGCGGGAGAACCATGCGGGCAGCAGGCCGTCGCGCGAGAGGGCGAACCAGATGCGGGCGGCACCGAGCATGAACGCGAAGAGCACACTGATCACGCCGATCACCGCGGCGACGGCGACGATGTTGCTGATCCACGGCAGGCCGATGGCGTTGAACGCGTCCGAGACCGATGCCTCGCCGCCGAGGCGCGTGTAGGGCACGATGCCGGTCAGCACCAGCGACACCGCGATGTAGAGCACCATCGCCACCGCCAGCGACAACAGCACCGCGCGCGGCAGGTCGCGTTGCGGATCGCGCGCCTCTTCGGCCGCGGTGGTCAGGGTGTCGTAGCCGAACACGGCGAAGAAGACGACGCTGGCGCCGGTCAAGACGCCGTGCCAGCCGAAATGACCCGTCCCGTTGGCGTCGACGACGCGTTCGGGGATGAAGGGATGCCAGTGCGAGGTGTCGATGAAAAACGCCCCGACGCCGATCACCAGCATCACGCCGAGCACCTTGATGCCAACGATGAAGGTGTTCAGCCGCGCGCCCCATTCCGTGCGCACCGAGAGAAGGATCGCCACGAGCAGCGAGATACCCGCCGCGATCACGTTGAAGCGATGGCCGTCCGTCGGCGCAGGCACCGGCTCGCCGACGTGCACGCCCAACGATCCGAGCGCACGCTGCCAGTAGAACGCCATGGTGTCGGCGCTCATGCTCTTCTGCGCCCATTCGGGCAGGTGCACGCCCGCGGTCGCCAGCAGCACCTGCACGTAGCCCGACCAGCCGATGGCGACCACGGCCACCACCAGGGCGTATTCGAGGAGGAGGTCCCAGCCGATGATCCAGGCGGCGCCTTCGCCGAGCACGGCGTAGCCGTAGGTGTAGGCGCTGCCGGTGACCGGGATCAGCCCGGCGAACTCCGCATAGCACAACGCAGCGCACGCGCTGCCGAGCCCGGCAATGATGAAGCTCAGCGCCACCGCCGGGCCGGCGTTCACCGCCGCCTGCTGGCCCGCGAGGACAAAGATGCCCACGCCGATGATGCCGCCGATACCGATGGCGGTGAGTTGCCACAGGCCCAGCACGCGGCGGAAATCGCGACGTTGGCCGACTTCCGCCTGCAACTGCTCGACGGATTTGTGGCGGAGGAACCGGGCTAGCGACATGGGAATCCCTGGGCGTGCATTGGCCGGGGATCATAACGGGCGGGGCCCGGGTGTGTCGTCGGGCGGGTGCAGCATCCCACCTACGGCAAACCCCGACGCCCCGCCCGCCGATCGGCTCAGCGGCCGTCGACGGCCCGGCGGCCCAACGCGGGGTCGTCGGTGAAGAACGCATCGATACCGGTCGCCAGGTAGGCTCGGATCTCCTTCACCGAGCCCTCTTCGTTGCGCGCCGCATCCCCGGCACCGTCGCGGAAATCCGCCGCGAGGAAGTGGTTCTCCGGCCGGAAGGTATAGGGATGCACCTCCAGCCCGGCCGCGTGGGCGTCGCGCACCAGCGTCGAGACGGGGGCGAGGCGCCCGTCCTTGTCCAGTGGGATGATGCTGCGGATCGACGGCCCGATCGCATCCGCATAGCCTCGGATCGCCTTCAGCCCGGCCGGCGTCATCATCGCGCCGTAGGTCGTACCCGGCTCGTCCGCCGGATGGGCGTCCGCTGCATCCATGAGTTGCAGGAGGCGGATGTTCGGATGCGCGGTGCCGAGCTTCTCGTGGAGATACTTCAGGTTGCCCACTTCGAACGACTGGATCTCCACCGGCGCCGTGCGCGTATAGGCGTGCGCGGCAAGCACCGCCAGGAGACGGTCTTCCATCGGCAGGCCGATGCCACGGAAATAGGTGCCGTGCTTGATCTCGGGAATGATGCCGATGACACGGCCACGGGCGGAGGACTCGGCCGCCACGAACTCGATCATCTCCTCGAACGTCGGCACCGTGAACTGACCGTCGTAGGTCGCGTTGTGCTTGCGGATGTCGGGCAGGCGCTCGCGGGCGCGCAACGTCTTCAGTTCGGCGAGGGTGAAGTCCTCGGTGAACCAGCCATCGATGCGCACGCCATCCACGGTCTTCGTGGTGCGACGCGACGCGAACTCCGGGTGCGAGGCGACATCGGTGGTACCGCCGATCTCGTTCTCGTGGCGGATGACCAGCACGCCATCCTTGGTGGCCACCAGATCGGGTTCGACCACGTCGGCGCCGTCCTGGATCGCCACCGCGTAGGATGCCAACGTGTGTTCCGGGCGCAGGGCGCTCGCGCCGCGATGGCCGATGACCCGCACCTTCGCGGCCAGCGGCTGGGCGGATTCCGCGTTCAGGCTCATGGGCGACGCTCCGAGCAGCAGGGCAAGAACGCCGCAGGATAGTGCAAGCCGGGTCATCAGAAATCCGCCGAAAGGGTGAGGAAGCTCTGCCGCGGGGCGCTCGCGTGGAAGGCCAGGGAGCGACCCTGCGGGTCGGTGGCGCCGAAGGCCGTGAGATTGGTCGCGTAACGATGATCGGTGAGGTTGGTCACGTTCAGCGCCAGGGTCAACGCCTTCAACTGGCCGACCTGACCGAAGTCGTAGGCGGCGCCAAGGTCGAACGAGGTCGCGCCGGCCACGCTCTGGTCGTTGGTGTACGTGTAATAGCGCTTGCCGGTGTACTTGCCGCGCAGGCTCGCCGACCAGCGGCCATAGGTGTAGCTGATCTCGCTGGCGAACAGGCGCTTGGGCGTATCCACCGTGGTCTTGTCCTTTACCGGCACGACCTGGCCGTTGGCGATGTAGTTATCGTCATAGGTCGAGCGGTTGAACGAGGCCGAGTTGTACCACTGGAAGCCGTGGAACGGCTTCCAGATGAACGTGAATTCAGCGCCCTGGCTGCTGACCGAACCCACGTTGACGAAGGCCGTGTTGCATTCCGGGCGGGTGCCCTGCTGGATGCTCGGGCAGGGATTGAGCGACAGCAGGCGGTTGTTGAACTTCACGTCGTACAGCGCGACCGAGGCTTCGTAGCCCTGGCCGACGCTACGGAAACCGCCGTCGATCGTGCGCGACGCCTCCGGGCGCAGGTTGGCCTTGGTGCCGTCGAACGCACTCTGCGACACCAGCAGCGGCCCGCCCGCGCCGCCGCCCTGGAAGGCCGCGATGTTCTTCGCGTAGGAAAGGAAAAACTCCTGCCCCGGCGCCACCTGGAAAGCCACGCCCGCCTGCGGCAGCAACGACTTGCTGGCGTTGAGCGTGCCGTTGGCCATCGGGCTCTCCACGCCCGGCGCCTCGCGGGCGGTCATCGTGGTGTGCGGGCTCTTCACGCCCACGTCTACCGTGAGGTGGTCGTCCATGGTCTGGAAGGTGTCCTGCACATAGGCCTGTCGGGTGGTGATCACGTAGTCCTGGGCGAAGAGGCGGCGATCGGGATCCTGCAGGTAGCGGTCGTCGCTCACCGGGCCGGTGATGTAATAGAAGTTGCGCTCGACATGGTGATCGTTGTGCTCGTACCACACGCCACCTTCGAGGTGATGCGCGCCCAGGTCCCAGGCGAGCGAGGCGATGGCGCCATCGCGGTTGATCGTGTAGTTGGTGCTGCGGATCGAGATCGGCAGTTCCTGCGGCGTGCCTGGGTAGGAGCGCTGGCCCGGCGACCACCAGTGGCCCTGGCCGCCGTTCTCGTGATGATAGACCTGGGTGTGCAGCGTGGCGCCGTCGGCCACGGTGACATCGCCGGCCAGATAGTAAAGGTCGTCGCGGCGCAGCGCGCGACTCTGGTAATAGGCGTCGTCGACGTTGTCCACGCCGCCGGAGAACGCACAGCGCGGATCCTTCACGCCGCCCTTGGTGTACGTGGGCGAGCAGTAGGCGGCGGCGAGAGCGCGCTGCCAGTCCGGTGCGTAGAGGTTCCAGTCCCAGCCCAGGCCGCGCTGCAGGCCGCTCTTGGAGAGATAGGCGTAGTCCGCCTGGCTGGTGCGCGAGGTGTCGGCGAAGCCGGTGATGCGGTTGCCGTCGCCGAATTCGTACACGGCCTTGCCGTTGAACTGCTGCGTGCCGGTGCTCGACTTCGGACGTGCCCACATATCCGCGTCGGCATGCACGCCCGACAGGTACATCGAAAAGCCCTTGTAGTCGCCGGTGTCGATACGGGCGTAGGTGCGGCGGTTATGGTCGCTGCCGATGGTCTGGGCCACCTTGCCGCCGAAGGTCTTCGCCGGGTCGGAGGAGAAATACTGGATCGCGCCGCCGAGGTTGCTCGTCGATGCGGTACCGAGCGCGCCGATGCCCTCGGCCAGCTCGACCGTGGCCATGTTCTCGGCGATCAGCGCGCGGGAGATGTTCAGGCCGTTGTAGTTGCCATAGGCGTTATCGCCCAGCGGCAGGCCGTCGAGCGTGTAACCCAGGCGGGTGGTGTTGAAACCGCGCAGCGTGATGGTCTGCGACTCCTCGTTGGCGCCGAAGGCATCGTTGGATTGCACCGACACGCCGGGCATCCGGTTGAGGATCTTCTGCGGGCTGGTGCCGGGGGGTAGCACGCGTTGGTCGGCCGGCACGATGCGCTGCACCTGGCGTGTCTCGCCCTGGCCGATGACCGAGACCGCCTCAAGATCCTGCGTCTTCGGCGGCATGTCGTCGGCGTGGGCCGCGACGCTGAGCGCGGATGACAGGGCGAGGAAAAGGGCGCGACGGGGATACTTCATCGGTAACAGCCTGGACGGAAAACCATGCAGCATGCGTGGCCGATGTTGACGTTTTCTTACGAACGGATGCGATCTTCGCGGCTCAGGCGGGGCCCGTGCCGGGCCACGCCCCCGCCTTCCCACGATTGCAACATCGGCCCGTCACCATGGCCGGTTTGACGACACCCGGGGGAACTCCATGCGCCAGATCACACGCCTCGCCGCCCTGCTGTTGACCGCACTCGCCACACAGGCGAGCGCGCATCGCGTGATCGTGTTCGTCTGGGACGGCATGCGGCCGGACGCGATCAGCGAGGACGACACGCCGCACCTCGCCGCGCTGGCGAAGGGTGGCACCTTCTTCGCGGACAACCATGCGACCTATCCGACCTTCACGATGATCAACGCGTCGAGCTTCGCCACCGGCTCGTTCCCTGGCACCATCGGCTTCTATGGCAACCGCTTCTGGGTACCGGGCGCCCGCGGTCCCGATGCGAAGGGCGCGCCGAGCGACTTCGCGGCACCGGTCTATACGGAGGACTACGCCGTGCTGCGCGACCTCGATGCGCACTACGGGCACGACCTGCTGGACGCACCCACGCTGCTTGAACGGGCGCGCAAGGCGGGCCTGAAAACCGCCGTGGTGGGCAAGTCCGGGCCCGCCTTCCTGCAGGACATCCACGAAGGCGGGACGATCCTCGACGAAAACGTAGCGCTACCGCTCTCGTTCGCCACCCGCCTGGGCAAGGCCGGCTTCCGGCTGCCGGCCAACACGGTGCATGCGTACGATGCGGATCGCTTCCAGCTCGAGCCGGACAACGGCGATCCGACCGAGCCATTGCCCCTGGTGACGCTCAAGGATGGCGCCAGCGCCGACGCGTCGGACGGGGCGGGTGCGCCGCCGACCCCTTCCAACGCGTATCTCATGGACGCTTACCTGGGCTACATCCTGCCCGTCGAGAAGCCTGACATCAGTTTCGTCTGGCTGCGCAACCCCGATACCACCGAACATCTGTACGGCGTGGGTTCGCCCAATTTCCACCTCGCGCTGCGCGCGCAGGACGACCTGCTGGGTAAGCTGCAGGCGAAGCTCCAGGCCCTGGGCATGGCCGACGACACCGACCTGATCGTCGTCTCCGACCACGCGCACAGTAACGTGTCGGGCCCGCTGGACCGCTTCCCCCTTCGCACCATCGCCGAAGGCCGCGTGGGTCGCGTCGACGGCGAATGGGGGTATTCGGTATCCGGCGCCGTGCGCCTGGCCGATGACATGACCCGGGCCGGCTTCACGGCGTATGACGGCTTCGGCTGCCTCTACGCCCCGGTGATGTCGGGCATCCGTGCCGATGGCACGCCCTTGCACCCGACCCGCTTCGACGACGACGGCCGCCTGTGCGGCAAACCCGGTCCGTACACCACGCCGTCGTACAAGGTGCCGACGCCACTGCCGACGGGCGCGTTCGTGATCGCGCCCAACGGCGGCAGCGAGTACCTCTATCAACCCGACCACGACAAGGCCCGGGTGCTCGCCGCGGTGCGTTTCCTGCAATCGCGCGCGATGTTCGGCGCGATCTTCGTGGACGCGCGCTACGGGCGCCTTCCCGGCACCCTCCCCTTGGCGACGGTGCACCTGGCGAACAAGCGCTCCCCGGACATCATCGTCAGCTACGACTTCGATGCCGACGCGGTCGTGCAAGGATTCCGCGGCACGGAGTATTCCAGCATGTCCAACGAGCGCGGCATGCATGGCAGCTTCAGCCCGATCGACGTGCATAACACGCTCATCGCCAGCGGACCGGATTTCCGCGAGGGCCTGCGCAGCGCATTGCCCAGCGGCAACGTCGACCTGGCGCCGACGCTGGCAGCGGTGTTGAAGATCGACCTGGGCAAGCCCGATGGCCGGGTGCTGCGCGAAGCGTTGCGTACCCGCGACGGAACGGGCCTCAGCGTGAAAGCCGTGGATGTCGCCACCGACGCCGCGACCGGGCTCGACATGCGCGCGGCCGACGGATCGCCGACGGGGCGCTCCACCTACCGCTTCGTGCTCAAGACCAAGCAGCTCAACGACAACGGCACCACCTACACGTATTTCGACCAGGCGAAAGCCGAACGACAGTGAGGCCGGCCGCCGCGGCCGGCCACGGCATGCGCGTTTCGCGCATGCCATGCCCACTTCTGCTAGTTTCCGCCCCCGAATCTTCTTCAAGCCACGGACACCGACGATGTTCAGACCCCTCGCCCTGGCCGCGCTCTCGGCCGCCCTGCTCGCGGCCTGCGCGAACGCGCCGGCACCCGCGGCCAAGCCCACCCGGCTCGACGGCGCGACGCTCGATCTCGCGATCCTCGAGACCACCGATGTCCATTCGAACATCCTGTCCTATGACTACTACAAACAGAAGGACGACCCGTCCCTCGGCTACGAGCGCGTCGCCACGCTGATCCGCCAGGCGCGCAGGGAATTTCCCAACACCGTGCTGTTCGACAGCGGCGACACGATCCAGGGATCGGTCATCGCCGATTACCAGGCCCTGGTGAAGCCGGTGGGCTGCGATACCGAGCTGGGCATCTACAAGGCGATGGATGCGATGGGCTACGACGGCGGTACCGCCGGCAACCACGAGTTCAACTACGGCCTGCCCTTCCTCGCCCAGGTCACCGACACGGCGATGAACGTGGATGGCGTCACTGCACGCCATTGCGCGGGGCCAAGGTTTCCGCTGGTGCTTTCCAACGTCTACAGCGCACGCGACGGCCAGCCCATCTTCAAGCCGTGGACCGTGGTCACCAAGACCGTCGACGTGACGACCGCATCGGGCCAGACCATGCACACGCCCCTGCGCATCGGCATCATCGGCTTCACGCCGCCGCCGATCATGGACTGGGACAAGCGCAACCTCGATGGCAAGGTCACGGTTGACGGCGTGATGGAAGCGGCGCGCAAGTACATGCCGCAACTTGAGGCCCAGCACCCCGACATCATCGTGGCGATCCTGCATGGCGGGCTCGACACCGCGCCGTACACGCCGCAGATGGAAAACGGCGGCTGGTACCTCGCCGGGGTACCGGGCGTCGATGCGCTGCTCCTGGGTCACTCGCATACCGAGTTTCCGGGGCCTCGCTACGCGGGCATGAAGGACGTCGACGCGACGCGCGGCCTGGTGCGCGGCGTTCCTGCCGTGATGGGCGGCTTCTTCGGCAAGGACCTCGGCATCATCCACATGACCCTGCGCCGCGAAGGCGACCGCTGGGTCGTGCAGAAAGACGCCAGCCATAGCGAGGTGCGGCCCATCTGCCCGAAGAAGGGCGAGTGTGTCGCGCCCGATCCCACGATCGCGCCGCTCGTCAAGGACACGCACGAAGCCGCCATCGCCTATGTGAACACCCCGATCGGCGCCGTCGACCACGACCTGTCGAGCTACTTCGCCGACGAAGGCAACATGACGGCGATCGCGGTGGTCAACGCCGCGCAGATCGACTACGCCCGCGACGAACTGGCGCGCTCGCGTCCCGACCTGAAGAACGTGCCGATCCTGTCCGCCGCGTCGGCGTTCCGCAATGGCTTCGGCGGCCCGGACGACTTCACCGACGTACCCAAGGGCCCGCTCACCATCCGCAATGCCGCCGACCTCTACTTCTATCCGAACACGCTGTCGGCGGTGAAGATCGACGGCAAGGGCGTGAAGGCATGGCTGGAGAAATCCGCCACGCGCTTCAACCGCATCGATCCGGCGAAGGACGGTGAGCAGTCGCTCATCGGACGCATGCCGGGCTACAACTTCGACCAGTTGCAGGGCGGCATCACGTATACCATCGATGTCTCCCGCCCCGAAGGCGAGCGCATCGTCGACCTTCGCTACAAGGGCAAGCCCGTGAAGGACGACCAGCCCTTCATCGTGGTCACCAACAACTACCGCGCCAACGGCGGCGGCGACTTCCCCGGCCTGAAGGGCGACGCCGTGGTGCTCAACGCGCCGGACGGCAACCGCGAAGTGGTCATCCGCTGGGTGCAGTCGAAGAAGACGATCACGACAGCGGATCTCGACAAGCGCTCGTGGCATTTTGCCCCCGTGAAGACCAAGGGACCGGTGACCTTCGTCACCGCCCCCGGCAAGGAGGCCGTGGCGACGTCGCTCGGTTTGCCCGTGCGCCAGCTGCGTGACAACGGCGACGGCACGGCGGTCTATACGATCGACCTCTCCCGGCGCTGACGTTCCGACAGCGGGGTGCCGATCATCCGGCACCCCGCCGCCGCGGGCCACCCGCATCCGGCGCTTGACACGCCACGCGGCGCGGGCATAACGTCCAGACCATGTATCCCGACGCGCCCGCGCTGATCATCGACACGGCCATGCTCCTGGCCGGTACGCGCGCGTCCACGACCACCACCGCGACGACGACCACGACGACCACTACCCGGGTCGGAGGATCGGAGACCGCGCGCGCCTAGTTCCACGTCGCTGCCGGCCCCGACCTCCCGCAGGACGGGACCGGCGCCGAAGCGATCCAAGGCCAGCATCCCACCTGACGCGAACGACGGGCCTCTCAACCGGAGGCTTTACCGTGTTCACCGCCCAGGCATTACCCCTCTCCGCCCCGCGAGCCCTCGCGGAGCCGCTCGTCATCGACGTCGGCCTCGTCGGGCCCGGCAAGGTCGGCAGCGCGTTGCTCGGCCAGCTGCGCCAGGCGATGCCGCGGCTGCTGCGCGACTGTCGCCTGCAACTGCGCCTGCGTGCGGTCAGCGACAGTCGCCACATGTGGCTCGACTGCGACGACGACGCGCTCAATGGCCGCGTGCACGGCGCGCAGACCTGGCGCCCCGCCGCGCTGGATGACTTCGCCGCCTATGTCGGTGGACGCGGCGGGCACGTCGCCGTGATCGCCGATTGCAGCGCCAGCGATGGCGTCGCCGATCGCTATGCGGACTGGCTCGCCGCAGGCATCCACATCGTCACGCCCAACAAGCGCGCCGGCAGCGGCCCGCTCGAACGCTGGCGGCGCATCGTGGGGGCCTCCCACGCCAGCGGTGCGCGACTGCATTACGAGGGCACGGTAGGCGCCGGCCTCCCGGTGGTGCAGACGCTGCGCGACCTGCTCGACACGGGCGACGAGCTGGTGGCGATCGAAGGCATGCTCTCGGGCACGCTGGCCTGGCTGTTCAACCGTTTCGACGGCTCGCAGCCGTTCTCCACGCTGGTCCGCGAAGCCCACGCGCTGGGCTATACCGAGCCTGACCCGCGTGACGACCTGTCGGGCATGGACGTCGCCCGCAAGCTCGTGATCCTCGCCCGCGAAGCGGGCCTGCCGCTCTCGCTGGGCGACGTGGCGGTGGAAAGCCTGGTGCCCGCGGAGCTGGCCGGCGGCCCCGTCGCCGACTTCATGGAGCAGCTCGATCGCCTCGACGCGCCCATGGCGGCGCGGCTGCGCGACGGTGGCGTGCTGCGCCACGTGGCCCGGCTCGAGAACGGCCGGGCGACGGTGGGCCTGCGGGTGCTCGACCCGGCGCATGCCTTCGCCCACGCGCGCCTGAGCGACAACGTGATCCGTTTCGCCACCCGTCGATACTGCGACAATGCACTGGTCGTACAGGGGCCGGGAGCCGGTCCCGACGTCACGGCCGCGGCGGTCTTCACCGACCTGCTGCGCGTGGCCGGCGCCCTGGGAGTCAAACGATGCGCATGCTGAACCCTTCATCCCCACCCCGCGCCGATGCGGATGTCGCCGTCGCCGAGGCGTACGCCAGCGTCGGCAACGTCGGTATCGGTTTCGACATCCTCGGCCATTGCGTCGCGGGGGCCGGCGACCGTGCCGAGGTACGACGCATCGCCGAGGCCGAGGTACGCATCCGTGCCATCCACGGCGTGGTCACCGAGTTGCCGATGGCGCCGGAAGCGAACACCGCCGGCCAGGCCTTGCTCTCCCTGCACCGCGCGCTCGACCTTCCCTTCGGCTTCGAGCTCACGCTGCACAAGGGCATCGCGCTGGGCTCGGGCATGGGCGGCTCGGCCGCCTCGTGCGTGGCGGCGCTCGTGGCCGCCAATGCGCTGCTCGACGCGCCCCTGTCGCGCGAAGCGCTCTATCCGTTCGCGCTCGACGGCGAGGCGGTCGCCAGCGGCAGCCGCCATGGCGACAACCTCGGCCCGATGCTGCTCGGGGGCCTGGTGCTCGCGACGGACACGCGCCTGGTGCGCATCCCCGTACCCGCCCAGTGGCATTGCGCGCTCGTGCATCCGCACGTGGTGCTGGAAACCCGCAAGGCCCGCGCCGCCCTGGCCGGACACTACGCGTTGGGGGAGTTCGTGGCGCAGAGCGCCCACCTCGCCCTGGTACTCGCCGGCTGCTATCGCGGCGATGCCGACCTGGTGCGCGAAGGGTTGGCCGACGTGCTCGTGGAGCCCCGCCGGGCGCCGCTGATTCCCGGCTTCGCCCGGGTGAAGCAGGCCGCCCTCGACCACGGCGCGTTCGGCGCGAGCATCTCCGGCGCGGGCCCCAGCGTGTTCGGCTGGTTCGCCGATCGCGCGTCGGCCGAGGCGGCCGGCGACGCGATGCGTGCGGCCTTCGGTGAGGCGGGTCACGCTGCCGACGTGCTCGTGGCGCCCATCGACGGCCCCGCCGCACGGGTGGTGTGAGCATGCGCTTCGTCAGCACGCGCGGCGCCGCCGCCCCCGCCTCCCTGTCCGCCGCCATCGCCGCGGGACTCGCCCCCGATGGCGGTCTCTACGTGCCCGAGGCGCTGCCCCGCGTCGCCCCCCCCCCCCGCGACGGCCATCTCGCGACCACCGCGGCCCGGATGCTGGCCCCGTTCTTCGAGGGCGATGCGCTCGCCCCCGACCTCGACGCCATCTGCGCGGAGGCCTTCGCGGCGCCGGCGCCACGTCGCGCATTGCCCGTCGAGGGCGCCCACCTGCTCGAGCTGTTCCACGGACCCACGGCCGCCTTCAAGGATTTCGGCGCCCGATTCCTGGCTGCGTGCCTGGTGCGGCTGCGCCGTCACGCGGACCGGCCGCTGACTATCCTGGTCGCCACCTCGGGCGACACCGGCGCCGCCGTCGGCGCCGCTTTCCACGGCCTGCCGGGCATCCGCGTGGCGATCCTCTACCCCGACCGGCGCGTCTCGCCCCGCCAGGCCCACCAGTTGGGCAGTTTCGGCGACAACGTACGGGCGCTGCGGGTGGAAGGCAGCTTCGACGACTGCCAGCGACTGGTGAAAGGCGCCCTCGCCGACCCCGCGTTGCAGGCCGACGTTCCCCTGTCGTCGGCCAACAGCATCAGCCTCGGGCGACTGCTGCCGCAGATGGCGTACTTCGGCCACGCAGCGCTCCAGGCCGGCGAGCCGATGCATACCCTCGTGCCCACGGGCAACCTGGGCAATGCCATGGCCTGCCTGTGGGCCCGCGCCATCGGCCTGCCCATCGGCGAGGTGGTGTTCGCCTGCAATGCCAACGAGACCCTCCCGGCGTTCTTCGCGGGACAGCCTTACCGGGCTCGAGGCGCGGTGCACACCGTGGCCAATGCGATGGACGTGGGCGCGCCAAGCAATGTCGAACGCCTGTTTCATCTGTTTGGCGGCGAGGACGCCGCGCGGGCCAACGGTCGGGCCTACGGCGTGGACGATGCCCAGATCCGCGACACGATCCGCCGGCACGCGGCCAGCGACGGCGACGTGTTCTGCCCGCACACGGCCACCGCCATCCACGTCTTCGAGCGCCTGCGCCTGGACGGCGACCGCCGCGCCTGGACCATCGCCGCCACGGCGCACCCGGCCAAGTTCGACAGCGTGGTCGAGCCGCTCATCGGCCGCACCGTCGAGGTGCCACCGAGCCTGGCGGCGATGCTGGCCCGGCCGGCCGTCGCCGAGCCCCTGGAAGCGGATTCGCAGGCTTTTTCGACGTGGTTGCGCCGCTGGTGACGGGCCGTTCCGACGCGTGCATACCAGTGCACGCGATCGGCGCCACACCGCACTTGTGCGCGCATGACCAGTGCTTGGATGTCTAGCCGTCCAAACGTCCTAGGAAAAATAATTTCACCGGAAAGTGTTGACACCCACCGAACCGGTGGCATACGTTCGGTGGCATGACGCAGCGCAACAGCCACGATCGCTTTGCCACGAACCGACTCCGGCGAGTCGACGGCAAGCTGCGTCTTGGCGGCGGTCTCCTTCTTATTAACCTTGTACTCATTACCTGCGGAGGTGCGGGCTGAGGGCAAGTGTCCAGGTAAAAAGAAAGACGACCTGAAGACTCCCAAAACCCCGCACCCGGAAACGGATGCGGGGTTTTTTGTTGCCAGCCCCTCCTTACGAGCGGAGCCAGACATGAATCCAGCACACCAGAGCAGTACCGATACGACCGAGGCCGACGTAGGCCGCGTGCGTATCTTCGATACCACGTTGCGCGACGGCGAACAGGCGCCCGGCTTCTCGATGGACCGCCGCGCCAAGCTGCGCATGGCCCATGCGCTGGAGGAACTGGGCGTCGACATCATCGAGGCGGGTTTTCCGCAAGCATCGCCCGACGATTTCGCGGCGGTCGCGGAGATCGCACGGTCGTTGAAGGCACCCACCGTCGCCGCGCTGGCCCGATGTATGCCCGACGACATCGACAGTGCGGGACGGGCGCTGGAAGGCGCCAGGCATTCGCGGATACACCTGTTCCTCTCGACGTCGCCCCTGCATCGCGAACACAAGCTGGGCAAGAGCAAGCAAGAAGTGATCGACATCGCCGCAACGGCGATACGCCGGGCCAAGGCCCTGGCCCATGAAGTCGAATTCTCCGCCGAAGACGCGCTGCGCACCGAGCCGGATTACCTCGCCGAGATTTTCTCGGTGGCCGTGGAAGCCGGCGCCAGCGTCCTCAACGCGCCCGACACCGTCGGTTACGTCACCCCCTTCGAAATCACCGAGATGTTCAACTACCTGCGCAAGCACGTGCGCGGCGCCGACTCGGTGATGTTCTCCTCCCATTGCCACGATGACCTGGGCATGGCCGTGGCGAACACGCTCGCCGCCGTCACCGCGGGCGCGCGCCAGGTCGAGTGCACCATCAACGGCATCGGCGAGCGCGCCGGCAATGCCGCGCTGGAGGAAGTGGTGATGGCGCTGCACACCCGCCGCACCCTCTACAAGGTCGATACCGGCATCCAGACACGCCGGCTGTTTCCCACCTCGCGCCTGCTCGCCGAGGTCACCGGCCAGCCGGTGCCGCGCAACAAGGCCATCGTCGGCGACAACGCCTTCGCGCACGAGTCGGGCATCCACCAGCACGGCATGCTCAAGCACCGCGGCACCTACGAAATCATGACACCGCAGGACGTCGGCGCGAAGACGTCGCTCGTGCTGGGAAAGCATTCGGGTCGCCACGCGTTGCGCCAGCGCCTGGCCGAACTGGATCACGAACTCGACGACGCCGCGCTCGACGCGGTGTTCGAACGCTTCAAGGCGCTGGCCGATCGCCAGCGCTCGGTTACCAACGACGACCTCGAGGCGCTGATGGGCGCCTACGAGGACGACACGCAGGCCGCCGTCGCGGTCCAGTCCTGAAGGAGCCCCCCATGGAAGCCCCCGCCCATCTCTGGCACAACGGTCGCATCAAGGCCTGGGCCGACGCCACCGTCCACGTCGGCGCGCACGCGCTGCATTATGGCTCCTCCGTGTTCGAGGGCGTACGCGTATACGACACGCCGGACGGCCCGCGCTATTTCCGCCTGGAAGAACACACCGAGCGACTGTTCCATTCCGCGCGCGTGTACGACCTGGTGATGCCGTACGACGCCGCCACCATCAATCGCGCGTGCCGCGAGGTGATCCGCGCCAACCAGTTGCCCTCGGCGTACGTGCGGCCGATCGTGTTCCGCAGCGGTTTCACCTTCAGCCTCGCACCGTCGCTGGACACCCCGGTCGACGTCGCCATCATCGCGCTGCCGTGGAACGCCTACCACGGTGCCGACGCGATCGAGAAAGGCGTCGACGTCTGCGTGTCGTCGTGGAATCGCGCGGCGCCCAACACCTACCCCAGCGGCGCGAAGGCCGGCGGCAACTACCTCAACAGCCAGCTCATCGCGCGTGAGGCGGTCAACGCCGGTTACGCCGAGGGCATCGCACTGGGGACCGATGGACTGCTCAGCGAAGGCGCGGGCGAAAACCTCTTCGTGGTGCGCAAGGGCACGATCTACACGCCCCCCGCCGCATCCGCCATCCTCTGCGGCATCACCCGCGACACGGTGCTGACGCTGGCCCGCGAACGCGGTTACGACGTGGTGGAACAACCGCTGCCGCGCGAGATGCTGTATTTCGCCGACGAGGTGTTCATGACCGGCACCGCGGCGGAAGTCACCGCCGTGCGCTCGGTCGATCGCAAGCCCGTCGGCACGGGCCATCCGGGCCCGGTCACCCGTCAGCTGCAGGCCGATTTCTTCGGCTTGTTCGACGGCCGCACCGACGACCGCTGGGGCTGGCTGACGCCCGTGGACGACGTCGCCGCCGGGAGGGCCGCCGCATGACGCCGCGTACCCTGCTCGACAAGCTGTGGGATGCCCACCAGGTGAGCGCCGAGACCGAGAGCACGCCGGGCGTGCTCTACATCGACCTGCACCTCGTGCACGAAGTCACCTCGCCGCAGGCGTTCGACGAGCTTCGTTCGCGCGGCCTGAAAGTGCGCCGCCCGGACCGCACGCTGGCCACGCTGGATCACTCCACCCCGACGCTCCCGCCCGATGCCGACGGCCGTCGTCCCTACTACACGAAGGAAGCCGAAACGCAGGTCGCCACGCTCGAAGCCAACGTACGCGAGTTCGGCATCGACCTGATGGGCTGGGACAGCCCCCAGCGCGGTATCGTGCACGTCGCGGGGCCGGAAGTCGGCGCCACGCAGCCGGGTATGACCATCGTCTGCGGCGACAGCCACACCGCCACGCACGGGGCGTTCGGCTCGCTGGCCTTCGGCATCGGCACCACCGAAGTCGGGCATGTGCTCGCCACCCAGTGCCTGCTGCAGCGCAAGCCGAAATCGCTCGCCATCCACGTCGACGGCCGCCTGCAGCCCGGCGTTACCGCGAAGGACCTGATCCTGCACATCATCGGCACGATCGGCATCGGCGGGGGCACGGGCCACGTCATCGAATACACCGGCGAAGCGATTCGCGCGCTGTCGATGGAAGAGCGCATGACGGTCTGCAACATGTCCATCGAAGCGGGCGCGCGCGCCGGCCTCATCGCGCCCGACGACACCACGTTCGCCTGGCTCGAGGGCCGCGAACGAGTGCCTAAGGGCGACGCGTGGGAGCGCGCCGTCGCCGCATGGCGCACGCTGCCGAGCGACGAGGGCGCCCGTTACGACCGCGAGGTGCGCGTCGATGCATCCACCATCCAGCCGTCGGTCACCTACGGCACGCACCCGGGCATGGTCGTGCCCATTCACGCGCCCGTCCCGGCCGCTGCCGATGCGATCGAACAGCGCGCGCTCGACTACATGAAGGTGAGCGCGGGCAAGCCGATCGCGGGCGAGTCCGTGGATGTCGTCTTCGTCGGCAGCTGCACGAACGGCCGTCTCTCCGACCTGCGCGAGGCCGCCGGCATCCTGCGCGGCCGCCGCGTGGCCGAGGGGGTCCGCATGCTGGTGGTGCCGGGTTCCGAACAGGTACGCCGCGACGCCGAGCGCGAAGGCCTGCACGAGGTGTTCCGCGCCGCCGGCGCCGAATGGCGCGAGCCGGGCTGCTCGATGTGCATCGCCATGAACGGCGACCTGGCCCAGCCGGGGCAGCTCGTCGTCGCCACCAGCAACCGCAACTTCGAAGGTCGCCAGGGCAAAGGCGCGCGCACCGTGCTCGCCAGTCCGCTGGTCGCCGCCGCCTCCGCAGTGGCGGGCCGCGTGACCGATCCCCGCGAGTACATGAACCAGGAAGCCGCCGCATGAGCACGAATTCTCCGCTGACCTACGTGCACTCGCGCACGGCAGTGCTGCGCGACGAAAACATCGACACCGACCGGATCATTCCCGCGCGGTTCCTTACCACCACCCAACGCACGGGCCTGGGCCGGCACTGCTTCGAAGACTGGCGCTACGCGGCCGACGGCAGCGACAACCCCGCCTTCGCGCTCAACCAGCCGTCGGCGCGCGGCTGCGCGATCCTCGTCGCCGGGCGCAACTTCGGTTGCGGCTCCTCGCGGGAGCACGCGCCATGGGCACTGCTCGACTACGGCATCCAGGCGGTGATCTCCAACGAGATCGCCGACATCTTCCGCGGCAACGCCCTGAAGAACGGGCTACTCGCGATCGTGCTCAGCGACGCCGAGCATCGGTGGCTGCTGGACAACCCGGGCGTGGAACTGCGCATCGACATCGCCGACAGCACGATCCGCCTGCCGGACGGCGGGTCGATCCGTTTCGAGCTCGACGCGTTCGCCCGGCACTGCCTGCTCAACGGCGTGGACCAGATGGGTTTCCTCCTGCAGCAGGACGCCGACATCGCCGCCTATGAACATCGCATGGAGAACGCCGCATGAAGGCCCATATCGTCGTCTTGCCGGGTGACGGCATCGGTCCGGAAGTCGCCTCGTCCGGCGTGGCGGTGCTGCGCCAGGTGGCTCAGCGTTTCGGTCATGCGTTCGCGTTCGACGAGCATGCCATCGGCGGCGACGCGATCGACCGCTTCGGCGATCCGTTGCCACCCGCCACGCGCGAGGCGCTGCTCGCCTGCGACGCGGTGCTGCTGGGTGCGGTCGGCGGCCCGAAGTGGTCCGACCCCTCGGCCAGCGTACGTCCCGAGCAAGGCCTGCTTGCGATGCGCAAGCTGCTGGGCGTGTTCGCCAACGTCCGCCCCCTGAAGCTCCATCCGCGCACCGCCGCGCTGTCGCCGCTGAAGCCCGAGCGCACCAAGGACGTCGACCTGGTCTTCGTGCGCGAGCTGACCGGCGGCATCTACTTCGGCGCCAAGACGCGCGACGCCGACGGCGCGACCGACGAATGCCGGTATAGCGTGGCCGAAGTGGAGCGCGTGGTGCGTCACGCCTTCGACCTGGCCCGGTCGCGCAAGCGCAAGCTCACGTCGGTGGACAAGGCCAACGTGCTGGAGACCTCGCGCCTGTGGCGCTCGGTCGCGACGCGCGTGGCGGCGGACTACCCCGACGTCGAACTGGAACACCAGCTCGTCGATTCGATGGCGATGCACCTGCTCACCCGCCCCGCCGATTACGACGTGATCGTCACCGAAAACATGTTCGGCGACATCCTCACCGACGAAGCCTCCGTGCTCGCCGGTTCGCTGGGCCTGTCGCCGTCGGCGTCGGTCGGCGGTCCGGGCGCGGGTATCTACGAACCGATCCACGGTTCGGCGCCGGACATCGCCGGCCAGTCGCTGGCCAATCCGCTGGGCACGATCCTGTCGGTGGCGATGCTGCTGCGTCATTCGCTCGGCCTCGAGGCCGAGGCCGAGGCCGTGGAAGCCGCCGTCGGCCACGTGCTGACCCACGGCAACCTGACCCGCGACCTGGGCGGCACGGCGACCACGCACGCCGTCACCCGCGCGGTGATCGACGCCCTGCAAACCGAAACGGAGGCCGCATGAGCAGCCGCAAGATTCCCCTGCGCACGCTGCGCAGCGACGCGATCAAGACCGGCCCCGACCGCGCGCCCGCCCGCGCCATGCTGCGGGCCACGGGCCTGGACGACGAGGCCATCGCCCGCCCGATGGTCGCCATCGTGCACAGCTGGTCCAACGTGTCGCCGTGCAATCTCAACCTGCGCGACCTGGCCGAGGCGGCCGCCGACGGCGTGCGCGCCGCGGGTGGCACGCCGGTCGAGTTCAACACCATCGCCGTGACCGACGGCATCGCGATGGGTTCGCCCGGGATGCGCTCGTCGCTGGTCAGCCGCGAACTCATCGCCGACTCGATCGAACTGGCGGTCGAGGGCCATTGCCTCGACGCCATGGTGGTGCTGTGCGGTTGCGACAAGACGATTCCCGCGGCGGCGATGGCGCTGGCTCGGCTGAACATCCCCGGCGTCGCGCTGTACGGCGGCAGCATCGCGCACGGCGTCCACAACGGTTGCCCGATCACCGTTCAGGAGGTCTTCGAAGCCGTGGGCGCGCACGGCGCGGGCAAGATCGACGACGCCACACTCGACGACGTCGAGCGCCACGCGTGCCCGGGAGCCGGTGCCTGCGGTGGTCAGTTCACCGCGAACACGATGGCGATGGTGCTGACGACGCTCGGCCTCACCCCGCTGGGCCTGAACGACATCCCCGCCACCGATCCGGCCAAGCGCGACGCCGCGTTCCGTTGCGGCGAACTGGCGATGGCCTGCCTGGAGGCCGACCGCCGTCCGCGCGACGCGATGACGCGCGATGCCTTCGACAACGCCGCGCGCATGGTCGCCGCGACGGCGGGTTCCACCAACGCCGTGCTGCACCTGCTAGCGATCGCCAACGAAGCCCGCGTGCCGTTGTCCATCGAAGACTTCGAGCCGGCGTCGGTGCACACGCCGGTCATCGCCGACCTCAAGCCCGGCGGACGCTACAGCGCCGTGGAACTCACCGCCGCCGGCGGCACCGCCATCGTCGCCGCCGAGTTGCGCAAGGCGGGCATGCTCAAGGACACCCCCACCCTCACCGGCCGCTCGCTGTTCGCCGAACTCGACGACGCCCCGCCGGCGACCGAGGGCCAGGCGGTGGTGCGCCCCGCCACGTCACCGTTCAAGCCGCGCGGCGGCTACAGCATCCTCTACGGCAACCTCTCGCCCGAGGGCAGCATCCTCAAGCTGGCCGGTCACGGCCGCACCAGCCATGCGGGCCCCGCGCGCGTGTTCGAGAGCGAGGAAGACGCGTTCGCCGCCGTGCAGGCCGGCCGCATCCGCGCGGGCGACGTCATGGTGATTCGCAACGAAGGGCCGGCCGGCGGCCCGGGCATGCGCGAGATGCTGGCGGTGACCGCCGCGCTCGTCGGCCGCGGTCTCGGCAACGACGTGGCGCTGATCACCGATGGCCGCTTCAGCGGCGCCACGCACGGGTTCATGGTGGGCCATGTCGCGCCGGAGGCGGCGCGCGGCGGTCCGATCGGCCTGCTCCGCGAGGGCGACGCGATCTTCATCGACGCCGCCACACGCGAACTGCGCACCGATGCCGACCTCGCGGCGCGCCGCGCCTCGTGGCGCCCCGCCCCGCCGAAGGTCACCCGCGGCGTACTCGCCAAGTACGCCCGCCTGGTCGGCTCCGCCGCCGAGGGCGCGGTGACCCAGGCCTTCGACGACGAGCCGGTCGCCGGCCCGCGCGTGCGCCGCGAGATCGAGGACGAAAACCTCACCCAGGAACTGATCGGCAACTAATCCCTGCGGGACCCGGGCCGGCACCCTCGACGTCCGCGCGCCGTACCCGGCCACCCGAACCGCGTTATTCACCGGAGATACCCATGACCGACAAACAAGCCACCACCGCCCCCCTGCAGAACGCCCGCATCGCCGTGCTCGGCTATGGCAGCCAGGGCCGCGCGCACGCGCTCAACCTGAAAGACTCCGGCCTCGACGTGGTCGTGGGCCTGCGTCCGGGCGGTCCGTCCTGGCACAAGGCGTACAACGACGGTTTCCACGTGGCGGAGCCGGCCGAAGCCGTGCGCGATGCCGACCTGGTCGCGGTGCTCACCCCGGACATGACCCAGCCGGCCCTGTACCGCGAGGCCATCGAAGGCCACATGAAGCCGGGCGCTACGCTGCTCTTTGCCCACGGCTTCAACGTGCATTTCGGCCAGATCGCGCCACGCGCGGACATCGACGTGGTGCTGGTCGCCCCGAAGGGCCCCGGTGCCCTGGTGCGCCGCGAGTATGAGATCGGCCGCGGCGTGCCCTGCCTCTACGCCGTGCATCAGGACGCCACCGGCCATGCCGCCGAGCGTGCGATGTCCTACGCGGCCGGCATCGGTGGCGCCCGCGCCATGCTTATCGAGACCGACTTCAAGGAAGAGACCGAAACCGACCTCTTCGGCGAGCAGGCGGTGCTGTGCGGTGGCGCATCCGAACTGGTCATCAAGGGCTTCGAGACACTGGTCGAGGCCGGCTACCGTCCCGAGATCGCCTACTACGAAGTGATGCACGAGTTGAAGCTGATCGTCGACCTGTTCTACGAGGGCGGCCTCGCGCGCATGCTCGAATTCGTGTCCGAGACCGCGCAGTACGGCGACTACACCCGCGGGCCGCGTATCGTCGACGACGCCACGAAGGAGCGCATGAAGGGCGTGCTCAAGGACATCCAGGACGGCACGTTCGCCCGCGAATGGACGGCCGAATACCAGGCCGGCCTGCCCAACTACAAGGCCTACAAGCAGCGCGACCTCGAGCATCCGATCGAAAAGGTGGGCGCGCAGCTGCGCGCGCGCATGCCGTGGCTCGCCGCCAACCAGCCGAAGGCACCGGAGCCCGCCAAGAGCGCCTGATGCCGTCCCTTGCAGGAGCGTGCCCGCACCGCGAAGCCCCTCCCCTTTCGCCGCGCGCGGGCGCGCTCCTGCATCTTCCCCCACCAAGGAAGCCCCACACCGTGAATGCGCAACCGGATATCGGCGACATTACTCGCCCCGCCTCGAACCATCCCCTGGCCGGACGTGCCATGACCGGCGCGGACATCGTCGTGCAGGTCATCGCCGACGAAGGCCTCGACGTGCTGTTCGGCTACTCCGGCGGTGCCATCCTTCCGGTCTACGACGCGTTATTCCGCTACAACGCCGAGCACGCCCGCGACGACGGCGGCGAGCCGCTGCCGCTGATCGTGCCCGCGAATGAGCAGGGCGCCTGTTTCATGGCCGCCGGCTACGCCCGCGCCTCGGGCCGCGTCGGCGTCGCCCTGGTCACCTCCGGTCCCGGCGCCACCAACGCGGTGACGCCCGTGCGCGACTCGATGGCCGATTCCATCCCGATGGTGGTGATCTGCGGCCAGGTACCCACCGCCGCGATCGGCACCGATGCATTCCAGGAAGCACCCATCGGCACCATCATGGGCGCCTGCGCCAAACATGTTTTTCTCGTCACCGATGCGCAGACGCTGGAAGCCACGCTGCGCACCGCGTTCCACATCGCCCGCAGCGGCCGCCCCGGGCCGGTGGTGGTGGATATTCCCAAGGACGTGCAGAACGCCCCGCTCGTCTTCCACGGTGCCCGCGAACTGCCCGTGCGCGGCTATCGCACGCGCCTGCACGCCGTGCAATCGGCTACGCCCGACGATCGCGCCTGCGCGGCATTCTTCGATGCCCTGGCGGCATCGGGGCGCCCGCTCATCTACGCGGGCGGTGGCATCATCGCGGCGGAAGCCGCCCGTGCGTTGCGTGAGTTCGCGCAGACGTTCGGCCTGCCGGTGGTGACGACGCTGATGGGCATTGGCGGTTTCGACACCACCGACCCTCTCGCGCTGGGCATGCTCGGGATGCACGGTACCGCCTACGCCAACTACGCCATGGACGACTGCGACTTCGTCTTCGCGCTGGGTGCCCGCTTCGACGATCGCGTGGTCGGCGTGCCGGATAAGTTCGCTCCCCGCGCCCGCACCATCGCGCAGATCGACATCGACCCTGCCGAGATCGGCAAGGTCAAGGCGGTGCACTGGCACCACGTGGGCGGGCTCGACGCGTCCCTGCGCGCGCTCATCGCCTACGGCAAGCGCATCGGCTTCACGGCCGACCGCCGGGCGTGGCATGCGCACGTGGAGGCGCTGAAGGCGTCTCATCCGATGAACTTCTGTCGCGAAAGCGAGCGCATCCAGCCGTGCGCGGTGATCGAGGCGATCAACCGCATCACCGGGGGCCAGGCGATCATCACCACGGGGGTGGGACAGCACCAGATGTGGGCGGCGCAGTATTTCGACTTCCGCGCGCCACGCCGCTGGCTCACCTCCGGCTCCATGGGCACCATGGGTTTCGGCCTGCCCGCCGCCATCGGGGCGCAGTTCGCCCGACGCGACCTCACCGTGATCGACGTCGACGGCGATGCCAGCATCCGGATGAACATCGGCGAGCTGGAAACGGTCACCACCTACGGGCTGCCGGTGAAGGTCGTGGTGCTGAACAACGCAGGCGACGGCATGGTGCGCCAGTGGCAGAAGCTGTTCTTCCGGGGACGCTTTTCCGCCAGCGACAAGAGCCTGCACAAGAAGGATTTCGTGCGCGCGGCACAGGCCGACGGCTTCGAATGGGCCAGGCGCCTGGACGACCCGAACGATCTGGACGCCACCATCGCCGATTTCCTCGCCTTTGACGGGCCAGCCTTTCTCGAAGTGACCATCGACCCCGATGCGGGCGTGTATCCGATGGTGGGACCGGGCGCCTCCTACGCCGAGATGATCACCGGCGACTGGATTCCCAGCCGCTCGGCAGCCGCCCCGGCCGAGGCCAAGCCGACGGGGATGTTCTGATCATGCGTCACCTGATTTCCATGCTCCTGCAAAACGAAGCCGGCGCACTCGCACGCGTCGCCGGCCTGTTCGCGTCGCGCGGCTACAACATCGAATCACTCACGGTCGCGGCGACGCACGACGAGGATGTGTCCCGCCTGACGCTCGTGGTGTTCGGCGACGATATCACCGTCGACCAGGTGGTGAAGCAGACGGCGAAGCTCGTGGACGTCATCGACATCGCGGAACTCACCCGCCGGGACCATCTCGAACGGGAGCTCTCGGTGGTGCGTGTCGAAAGCGTGGGCGAGGCGCTCGCCACCTACGTGGCGAAGTCCGGGGCAAGGGTGCTGCAACGCGAAGGCGATATGGCGATCCTGGAATACACCGGACGCACCGACGAAGTCGACGGCTTTATCGGTGGCTTGCGCGGCGTCGCCCGCATCACCGACCACGCCCGCAGTGGCGTCGCCGCCGTGGAACGCACCGCGGTCGCCGTCGGCCTGTCGCCCGCGTAACCGTCCCCGTCTCCCGGACCGCTCAGGGTCCGGCAGACCCCACGGCGTTACCAGACGGTATAGACCTGGCCGGTCTGGCGGCCTTCCACGCTGCGCGAGAACGCCAGCGCGGCACGCGCCGCCGTCACCGGCGCGAAGCCGCGGAAATACGGGCCGTAGCCTTCCATCGACTCGGTGAGCACCGTGGGGCTGACCGCATTGATGCGCAGGCCTCGCGGCAGTTCGATCGCGGCGGCGCGCACCCACGCTTCGATCGCGCCGTTGACCAGGCTCGCGCAGGCGCCTGCCACGATCGGCTGCTCGGCGAGGATGCCGGTGATGAAGGTGAACGAGCCACCGTCGCGCAGGTGATGTTCGCCCGCGCGGACCAGGCGCACCTGGCCGAGAAGCTTGTCCTGCAGGCCGGCGAGGTAGTCCGCCTCGGTCAATTCGGCCAACGGCTTGAACGGCACGGCGCCCGCCGCGCAGACGACGGCGTCCAGCATGCCGACGTCGCGGAACATCGCCTCGACGCTGGCCGCGTCGCGCAGATCGACGCGCACGTCGCCGTGGCTGCGACCCGCGCTGACGATCTCGTGGCGGCTGCCCAACTCGGCCACGACGGCCCGGCCAAGGGTGCCGCCCGCGCCGACGATGAGGATCTTCATAAGGTGTCTCCCTAGTCGATTGGACCGCGCAGCGTACGCCACGGCGGGTGAACCGCGCGCCGTCGATCGGCGCTTTACGTGACGTATCCGACAACTTCACCGCGCCAGACCTAGCGTTGGGCCTACCCGAACCCAAGGAGCCGGTCATGCCGTTCAACCCCACCAACCCGCAGCCACCCATCGCCGAGCCCGGCAAGAATCGTCCCGAAGACGAGATCCGCCAGCCGGGCAGCTACCGCCCGGAACGCGACGCCGATCCGGAGCCGCCGCATAACGACGATCCGGTCGAGCCGCTCGAGCCGAAGTAAGCGATCAGGTCGCGGGCCACGCGACTGGGGGCAGGGCGATAGTCCGGCACTTGGGGCACTCCGGGGGCAGCCGAGCGGCTAGACTTCGCGCATGAGCCCCACCTCGAAGAAATCCCGGCCGCGCCGCACGGGCGCGCCACCGGTGCGTCCCTCTCCGGCCCCGGCCCCGGCGACGCGTCCCGCCGACGCTTCCACGGCCGCCGAACGCGTGCTCGCATTCGTGCTGCGCGGCATGCCGTCGGCACGACGTGATCGCGTCTACGCGTTCCTGCAGCTGACCCGCATGGATCGTCCCATCGGGGCGTTGCTGCTGTTGTGGCCCACGTGGTGGGCGCTGTGGCTGGCGGCGAAGGATTTTCCGCCCATCGGGCCCCTGGTGATCTTCACCCTTGGCGTGTTCGCCATGCGCGCCGCCGGCTGTGCCATCAACGACTACGCCGATCGCAAGCTCGATCCTCAGGTAGCGCGTACGCGGGGCCGGCCGATCGCAAGCGGACGGGTGACGCCGCGCGAAGCGCTGTGGACCTTCGCGGCGTTACTGGCGTTCGCCTTCGTGCTGGTGCTTTTCACGAACCGTCTGACCATCCTGCTCTCGTTCGCCGGCGCCGGGCTGGCGGCGATCTATCCATTCACCAAACGCTTCACGAGCCTGCCCCAGGTGGTGCTGGGCGCGGCGTTCGGCTGGTCGATCCCGATGGCCTTCGCCGCCGTGAGCGACAGCGTGCCGCCCGTGGCGTGGTTGCTCTTCATCGCCAACATCCTGTGGTCGGTGATCTACGACACGATGTACGCGATGGTCGACCGCGAGGAAGACATCGCCGCCGGCGCCAGGTCGACGGCCATCCTGTTCGCCGACGCCGACCGGCCGATCATCGGCATCCTGATGGGCACCTTCCTGCTCGCCCTCGTGCTGGTCGGCACGCGTGCCGCGCTCGGCTGGCCCTACTGGATCGGCCTGCTCGTTACTGCCGGGCTGTTCGGTTATCAGCAGTGGATGATCCGCGATCGCGCGGGCCCCGCCTGCCTCGCCGCGTTCCGTCACAACAACTGGGTCGGCCTGGCGATCTGGGTGGGGATCGTGCTGGCGCTGGCGCTCTGAGCGCGACACGCGCGATCTAACGCGACGACACGTCGCGCCCGGTGCGCGCCAACGCCCATATGTCCACACGCGCCACGCCCGCGTCGCGCAGCGCGCGGGTGCAGGCTTCCAGCGTGGCCCCCGTGGTCATCACGTCGTCCACGACGGCAACGTGGCGCACCGCCGGCAAACGGCGCACCGCGAAGGCACCGCGCACGTTGCGCGCGCGGGCGGCGGCATCCAGGTCGCTCTGCGCGGCGGTCATGCGCACGCGCTCGAGCGCGTCGGGCCACAACGGACAACCGATCCGCCGCGCCAGCGGTTTCACCAGTTCGAGGGCCTGGTTGAATCCGCGCCGACGCAAGCGGGAGACGTGCAAGGGCACCGGTACGACGGCGTCAGGACGGTCGAGGGGACACCTCGCGCGCAGCCAGCAGTGTGCCAGCGTGCGCCCGGCCGCGAGTTGACCGTGGAACTTGAATCGCGCTTCCAGTTGGTCGATCGGCGCAGCGTAACGAAACGGCACCCACGCAGCGTGCCACGACGGCGTCGCCCGCTGGCACGAGCCGCAAAGCGTCGTCTCGCGGGGCAGCGGCAACGCGCATCGCGCGCAGTGGCGATCGTTCCACGGCAGCGCGGCGAGGCAGCCCGCGCACAACTCGGTGCTTCCCACGCCGCGATCGCCGCAGGCCAGGCAGCGGGGCGGAAGGATAAAACGGCCTGCCGCTGCCAGCCAGCGGTCCAAGGGCGCGTCCATGCGCCGGGCGTGCTCAGTAACGCCGACGGAACATGGCCGCGTCGACGATGGACCACAGGTGGATGATCCAGCCCAGCCAGATGATCCAGAGCACCGCCGCCAGCACGAACATGATCAGCGCCTTGAAGACGCGACCCTGTACAAGCTGGCCCAGACCCGGAATGAAGAAGCTGCAGATCGCCGCGATGACGTTGCCGCTGCTGCCCTGACCTTCGCTCATGGCGTGTCTCCGTAGGTGTCCTGGGCCGATGGTAGAGCCGCGGACCGTGCGCACAGCGTCAACCCGGTGACACCCATTCAGGTTGACAACGACAGGGACGAATCCGACACTTCGGCCCGTCCCCAAGGAAGTCCCCATGATCGCAGCCATCCGCCACGACTGGTCCCGCGACGAGGTCGAGCGCCTCTTCGCCCTGCCCTTCAACGACTTGCTGTTCCAGGCGCAGACCGTTCACCGGCAGTACCACGACCCCAACGCCGTGCAGGTGTCGACCCTGCTCTCGATCAAGACGGGCGGGTGCCCCGAGGATTGCGCCTACTGCCCGCAGGCCGCGCGCTACGCGACCGGGGTGAAGGCCGAGAAGCTGATGAGCGTCGAGGCCGTGCTCGCCAAGGCGCAGGCCGCCAAGGACGCGGGCGCCAGCCGCTTCTGCATGGGCGCCGCGTGGCGCGCGCCCAAGGATCGCGACGTCGCCAAGGTGGCCGAGATCGTCGGCGCGGTGAAGGCCCTCGGCCTGCAGACCTGCGCCACCCTGGGCATGCTGAGCGGTCCCCAGGCCGACACACTGAAGGCGGCGGGCCTGGATTTCTACAACCACAACATCGACACATCGCCTGACTATTACGGGGAAGTCATCCACACCCGCGACATGCAGGATCGCCTGGATACGCTCGAGCATGTGCGCGCGGCCGGTATGAAGACCTGCTGCGGCGGCATCGTGGGCATGGGCGAATCGCGCGCGCAGCGCGCGGGCCTGCTGCAGACGTTGGCGAACCTGCCCGAGCATCCGGAGTCGGTGCCGATCAACCGCCTCGTGCAGGTGGCAGGTACGCCTCTGGCGGGTACCGAGGCGCTGGATCCGTTCGAGTTCGTGCGCAGCATCGCGGTGGCGCGCCTGCTCATGCCGGCATCCGTCGTACGCCTGTCGGCTGGCCGCGAATCGATGGACGACGCGCTACAGGCACTGTGCTTCGCCGCGGGTGCCAACTCGATCTTCTACGGCGAAAAGCTGCTCACCACCGGCAACCCCGATGTCGAGCATGACCGCCGGCTGTTCGAACGACTCGGCCTGAAGCCGATGGAAGTTGCGTTCGAACCGGGCACCGTGCACGCCGACATCGTCGAGCCCGCGCACGCATGAACCGCCCTGGCCTCCGCGCCCGCGTGGAGGCCGCGCGAGCGGGTCGCGAACAGGAGGGCCTGCTTCGCCGCGCCCGTACGTGCGACGTGCTGGGCGGGGGGCGCCGGGTCGTCGGCGGACGCATCCTGACCGACTTCTGCGGCAACGATTACCTCGGCCTGGCCGGGCATCGCGACCTCGTGGCCGCGCTGACCCGCGCGGCCAGCGCCGAGGGGGTTGGCACAGGGGCGGCCCACCTGGTCAGCGGACACCGGGGCGAACACGCCGCGCTGGAGCACGAGCTGGCCGAATGGACGGGGCGCCAACGGGCCTTGCTGTTTTCCACCGGGGTGATGGCTAACCTCGGCACGCTGCAAGCCCTGCTCGGCACCGCCGTGCACGGCCGCGAGCGGGCCCTCTGCGTGCAGGACCGGCTAAACCACGCCAGCTTGATCGACGGCGCGTCGCTCGCCGACGCGGAACTGGCGCGGTATCCCCATGCCGACGCCGACGCAGCGGCACGCCAGCTCGACGCCCGGCCGACGCGTCCGGCGCTGCTCGCCACCGACGGCGTCTTCAGCATGGACGGCGACGTCGCACCCCTGGCCCGTCTGGCGACGGTGTGCGCCGAGCGCGACGCCCTGTTCTACGTCGACGATGCCCACGGCCTTGGCGTGCTCGGCCCCCGCGGCGCGGGGTCGGTGGCTGCCGCGGGCCTGGGCGCACGCGACGTGCCGGTGCTGATGGGCACGCTCGGCAAGGCCGTGGGTTGCGCGGGCGCGTTCATCGCCGGCGACGCCGACCTGATCGAGGCCGTGGCCCAGTTTGCCCGGGCGTACATCTACACCACGGCGATGCCCGCCGCGCTCGCCGCCGCGACCCGCGCGGCGCTACGACTGGTGCGGGAGGACGTGGACGGCCGGCGCGAACGCCTGCGGGCGAACGTGGCGCGGTTCCGCGCCGGTGCCGCCCAGCTGGGGCTCGGACTCATGCCATCGGACACGGCGATCCAGCCACTGGTGTTCGGCGCGACCACCGCCGCCGTCGACGCGGCGCGCCAGCTGGAGCAGGACGGCTTTCTCGTGGTGGCGATCCGCCCGCCCACCGTGCCGCGCGGTTCAGCGCGGTTGCGGGTGACGTTGTCGGCCGCGCACACACCCGACCGGATCGACGCCCTGCTGGACGCGCTGGGCCGCCTTTCCGCCCGGCGCGAGGCCGCCGCCGTATAATGGACGGCCGCAGGTCCCACGCATGTCCATGTCGATCCTCAACATTTCCGCTTACAAGTTCGTCGCCCTCGACGAACGGGCCGCGTTGCGCGACGCCATCGCGCAACGCTGCGAGGCGCTGGCGCTGAAGGGCACGGTTCTGCTCGCTCCGGAGGGCATCAACCTGTTTCTCGCCGCCCCACGCGATGCCATCGAGGCGTTCATGGCATGGTTGCGCGACGACGCCCGCTTCGCGGACATCGTTCCCAAGCAGAGCTGGTCCGAGCAGGTGCCCTTCGGGCGCATGCGTGTGCGCCTGAAGAAAGAAATCATCACCATGCACGCGCCGGCGATCCGGCCCGAGGCGGGCCGCGCGCCCCACGTACTGCCACGCGACCTGCGCCGCTGGCTCGACGCCGGCCACGACGACGAGGGCCGCGAGGTGGTGCTGCTGGACACCCGCAACGACTACGAAGTGGCCGCTGGCACCTTCGAAAACACCATCGACTACGGGCTGTCGAGCTTCACCGGGTTTCCCCCGGCGGTCGCCGCCGATCGTTCCCGCTTCGAGGGCAAGACCGTCGTCTCCTTCTGCACGGGCGGCATCCGCTGCGAGAAGGCCGCCATCCACATGAGCCAGATCGGCATCGAGCACGTCTACCAGCTCGAAGGCGGCATCCTGAACTACTTCGAAGAGGTCGGCGGCGCGCACTGGCGCGGCGACTGCTTCGTCTTCGACGGGCGTGGCGCGGTGGATCCCTCGCTGGCACCGAGCGACGCCCGGTGAGCGGGCTGTACATCGAACGGCGCGGCCGCGGCGACGTGCCGCTGGTGATGCTGCATGGCTGGGCGATGCACGGCGGCATTCTCGCGCCCCTGGCCGACGCGCTCGACGCACGCTTCGACATGTACATCGTCGACCTGCCGGGGCATGGCCGTTCGCGCGACGCCGCCCTGCCGCTCGATCCGGCGACCTGCGCGGCGGCGCTCGTGGAACGCGTGCCGCCGGCCATGTGGCTGGGCTGGTCGATGGGCGGACTGTTCGCCATGATCGCCGCCCTCGATTACCCGGATCGGGTGAGGGCTCTCATCCCCGTCAGCGCCACGCCGTGTTTCGTCCGCACGCCCGACTGGCCGCACGGCAACGACGTGGCGATGGTGCGCAAGCTCGCCGCCGATCTCGACGCCGACTACAAGGCCACGGTCGATCGCTTCATCGCCCTGGAAGCGATGGGCAGTGCCGATCCGCGTGCCGAAACCCGACGCCTGCTGGCCGACGCCTATGCCCGCGGCGAACCCGATCCGCGCGTGCTCAGGGAAGGCCTGCGCCTGCTCGAAACCACCGACCTGCGCCCGCGCCTGGGCGATCTGCGTCCGCCGAGCCTGTGGATCGCCGGGCAACGCGATCGCATCGTGCATCCCGAGGCCATGCGCTGGTCCGCGCAGGCCGCGCGAGGCGATGTCGAGACCATCAACGCCGGCCACGCCCCGTTCATTGGCCACGCCGACGAACTCGCGCGCGCCATCACGCACTTCACCGAAGCCCACGCATGAGCGATTTCCATTTCGACCGCCGCCAGGTCCGCCGTAACTTCGGCCGCGCGGCGAACACATACGAAAAACACGACGCGCTCCAGCGCGAGGTTCAGTCCACGCTGATCGATCGCCTGGAGGTCTACACGCCCGTGCCCGAGGTGGTGCTCGACGTGGGTGCCGGCACGGGACGCGGCAGCGCGGCGCTGAAAAAGCGTTACCCCAAGGCGCAGGTGATCGCGATGGACCTCGCCCTGCCGATGCTGCGCCAGGCCAGGCACAACCAGGCCTGGCTGAAGCCGTTCGCCCGCGTGGGTGCCGATGCCTACACGCTGCCGGTGCACGATCGCAGCGTGGATATCCTGTTCTCCAACCTCTGCTTCCAGTGGTGCGAAGACCTGCCACGCCTGTTCGCCGAATGCGCGCGCGTGCTCAAGCCCGGCGGCCTGCTGGCGTTCTCCACCTTCGGTCCCGACACGCTGACCGAGTTGCGCAGCGCCTGGGCCGCCGCCGACCAGCACGCGCACGTGGCGCGTTTTCTCGACATGCACGACGTCGGCGACGCGATGCTCGCCCAAGGGCTGCGCGACCCGGTGCTTTTCGCCGAGCGCTATACGCTCACCTACCCGACGCCGCGCGCCCTGCTCGACGAATTGCGCGGCCTGGGCGCCAACAACGCCGACGCCGGGCGTGCGCGCGGCCTCACCGGCAAGCAGCACTACCGGCGCATGCTCGACGCGTATGAGGCGATGCGCACCGATGGCGTGATTCCCTCCACCTGGGAGGTGGTCACGGCCTACGCGTGGGGCCCGCCGGAGGGCCAGTCGCGGCGCGAAGGCCGCGGGGACATCGCGAGCTTCTCCGTCGACAAGCTCCGCGGATCGCGCCGGAAGACGCCGTTCGACTGAGTCGAACCGCGGCGTCTCAAGCGATGAGATGAACAACGCGGATACTGCACGGGTCGGCCCGGAGGGGCCGGTCAGGCTCCTCATCAGTCACCCTTTCCGCGCAGCCCCTCCGGGTCGAACATCACATGGGCGGATGGATCACCGCCGCGCGTCCCGAGGCGATGTCACGGCCGTCATGCACCACGCGAAACGTGTATTGCGCGCCCGAGCCGTCGGCGATCAGGCACTGCGCATACACGTCGAGACGGCCGTGGAGGTCGTCGATGCGCTCCAGCGCCAGCTTCAGGCCGCGAAGGCTCACCAGCATGCCCGGACGCGGCGGCGCATCGCCGCCGCACCTCGCTCTCAGCGCGCCATGCACGGCCGTGGCCTGCGCACCGTATTCAGCCAGGTGGACCGCATGCAGGCCCCGCTCGCCGCGCAGCGGATGCGTGGGCGAGCCGTGGCTCGTGCTGAACGCGTGAATGGTGTCGTCGTCGAACGACACCACGCCGTCAAGCAGGCACATGTCGCCCGCGTGGGGCACGAGGTCAAGGAAGTCGCTTTTCTCGAGCATGGGGCGCCATGAGGATCGACAGACAGAAATGGAAGGCGACGCCGAGGGCGACCGTCAGCCCGATGGCCCGCAGCACCGGGATGCTCGACCACGCGAGCATCCCGAACACGAGCAGCGCGGACAGCACGCAAACCACCGTAGCGTGCAGCGTGCGCCGCTGCTCGGCGGGGTCGCCCGTATCGCGTTCGAAGAACAGGGCGTAGTGCAGGCCCAGGCCCGCCGCGAGGATCAACGCCACGAGATGGAACAGCGACACCGGAATACCCGCCACACGCTCGACGCCGAGCACGAGGAACGTCGCCAGCGTCATCGGCGCCAGCACGTGCCACGCGCGGCGCACGCTGCGCAAGGCAAGCGTGATGGTGACGAACAGCAGCGCCGTGGCCGCCAGCACCGCATGCAGGATGCGCGTGCGATACGCGGCGACCAGCGACTCCGAGGCATCCTTCAGGTCGAGCAGGCGCGCCTGGCCACCGGCCGCGGTCAACGCGGCGGCGATCGCCGAGGGGTCGCGCACGCCACTGAGCGTCGACAGCCCCACCCAGTGACCGGCGCGCGGCACCAGCATCGCGGCGAGACGCTGGCCCAGCGGCGAACGCGCGAAGCGCTCGGGCGTGAGCGGCGGCAGCTCGCGCGCGGTCTGTACGTCGGCCACGAAGGGCGCGAAGAGATCCTTGCGGAACGGCAGGCCATCGAGCGCGGCATCGAGCTCGGTATCGAGCGTGGCGCGATCCGGTAGCTTCGCCTGCCGCGTGCGCTGCGTCGCGATGTCCGGCAGGTAGACCGACGGCAATTCGAACCCGTCGAGGGCGTTGGCGGTGACCAGCCGCTGCAAAGGCGCCTCGAGCGCGCGCGAGGCGACGAGCACGCCGTCGGCGGTCGGCGCCTGCACGATGAGCAGGTAGCGCACGTCGGGCGCGCCCAGCTCGCCCCGCAGGCGGGCGTCGGTCATCAGCAGGTCGCGCGGCAGCGGTGTGAGGGCGGACAGGTCGTTCTGCCAGAACGGCCCTGGCGCGAATGCCAGCATCGCCCCGATGGCCAGCACGACGGGCACCGGCAACCAGCGTGGACGCGGCAAGCCGTCGAGCCAGCTGCGCAGGCGAGCGAGACCCGGCGTGTCGACGACGTCGCGGGCGTGGGCGGGAAGCAGGTGAGGCAGCAGGTAGCGCGTGCTGAACCCGGCGGCGAGCAGGCCGGCGATGGTAAACACGGCCAGTTGCTTCAGTCCGCCCACGCCGGATGCGTAAAACGCGAGGTAGGCAATGCAGGCCGAGGCGATCGCCGTGAGCAGCAACGGCCAAAGGCCGCGCACGCTCGCCACGGCCGACTCGCCCGCACGGCGGTGGCTCAGCAGGCGGATGGGGTATTCCTGGGCCACGCCGAGCAGGGTGAACCCGAAGGCCAGGGTGATGCCGTGGATCTCGGGGAACATGGCCAGCAGCGCGACGATGCCGGCCAGCGCTCCGGTCGCCACCGGCAGCGCGCCGAGCAGCAGGCTGCGTACGCTACGGTAGGCCGCCAGCATCAGCAGCACGAACCCCACCGTGGAGATCCGTCCGATCCAGTCGGCTTCCTCGCGTGTCTGCGCGTTGACCACCGTCGTGAAGTAGCCCGGACCGCTCACCGTCAGGTGCGACGCGGCGCTGCCCGGTAAGGCGGCGAAAGCCTCGCGCAGGCGCCCGAGGGCGTCGTCCTGCGCGGCGGGATCGAAGCCGGCGCCGCGCGTCTGCGCGAGCAGCAGGGCTTCGCCACGCGAAGAGAACCACACGCCGTCGCGCACGTCGGGCGAGTGCGCCGGCGTCCAGCGCTCGGCGAGCTTGAGGGTTTCCAGCGTCGGATCCCGCGGCAGCAGGCCCTTGAGCAGCGAGGCGGCGGGCGAGCCGAGGTCGTCGAGGCGCTGCTGGAGCTGGTCGGCCAGGAACCCCTCGTCGAAGGCCGTGTCGTCGAGCGTGGGCGAAAGCAGGTAGCGATACGGCAGCAGGCTGGCGTCGAGCATGCCGAGGTCGAAATCGCCGTTCACCACCTGGGTGAACGCCGCGTCCTTGCGCAGGGCGGCGGCGAGACCGCGACTGAGTGCCGCCTTGCCGGCGTCGTCGCCCCCGTCGATGGCGACCAGCAACAACCGCGAACCCGGACCCTCGCCGACCTGCTCCATGAGCAGGGTCTGGTCGGGCGTGGTCGGGGCGGGCATGAAGCTGCGCAAGTCGGTGCCGACGCGCAGGTGGGTCGCGGCAAAGCCGCCCCATCCGACGAGCAGCGCCAACCAGATCGCGAGGAGCGCCGCCTGCCGCCGGCTCACATCGCGCCGCCGCACTGCGCGATCAGGCCCTCGCGGGTCGGTTCGGCCGGCATGTGCGCGGCCAGGTCGCCGAGCAGGTCGATGGAGACGTCGCCGTCCGGCTCGTTCATGCGCAGGCAGCGCGGGGTATCGCCGCTGCCGTACACCTGCAGGCTCGCGATCTGCTTCGCCAGACGCGCGTCGCGCGGCGTGAGCGTGAGCATCCAGCGGCCGGCGTCGCGGCCCAGCGACACGTCGAAGGCCTCGCCCAGCCGGGAGGCGTCGCCGCCGAGCAGGGCGACGAAGCTGTCGAGCAGCAACTTGAGTTGCGGCGCGCGCTTGAGCGAGAAGCTGCGCGGTTTGCGTCCCTCGCGCTCCTGGGTGACCTCGCCGTCGGCGATGGTGGAGATCTCTTTCGCGGGCGCGTCCACGCGGCGTTCGAGGCGGTCGCCCCCCAGCCAGGACATCTGGCCCGACACCACCAGGGGCTTGTCGAGCACGCGCATGAAGCGCGCTTCGGCAAACGCCGTGCGGGCCGGCGGCGGCCGCTTCAGCGAGGCGACCAGCGCGGTGGCGTCGCCGGTGTCAGGCGTCGGAGTGGCGAGGCACGCCAGAGGAAACAGCAGGCTCGTCAGCCACACCCATGTCTTGCCAGAAGTCATAGAAATTGAACCAGTTGAAGGGGTGCGTGCGGCAATAGTGCTCCACCCGCGACGCGTAGCGGGCGACCACCGCGTCGATGGCGGCGGCGCGGTCGGCGCGGGGGATGTCGATGCGCTCGGCAAATGGCTCGAACACGAGGCGATAGCGGTTGCCGCCGAGGTACAGCCCCATGCAGACCATCACCGGGATCTTCAGGGCCGACGCGAGCAGCCAGGGGCCCAGCGGGAACGGCGCCGGCGCCCCCAGGAACGGCACCATGCGCGAGGCTTCGCCCTGGTGGCCGCGGTCGGCGAGCAACGCGACCATCGCGCCTTGGGCCGCGCCTTCGGCCATGGCCAGCGCCACCGAGGCACCGCCCCGCGAGGCGTCGATCACGGCCTCGCCCACGTCGGGCGCCAGCGCCTCGAGCACGGCGGTGAGGGCGGGCGTCTTCTGCTTGTCGAGCACGACGCGCAGCGGCACGTCCGGCCGGCGCTCGGCGAGCGCGCGAAGCGCTTCGAAGCTACCTTGGTGCGACCCGATCAGGAGCACCCCGCGACCGGCGTCGATATGGCGATCGAGCTCGGCCAGGCCTTCGGTTTCCACCACGAAGTCGCGCTCGCCCCGGGCAAGGAAGAACAACCGGTCGAGCAGGGTCGCGGCGAAAAAGTGGATATGGTGGAAGACGTCTCGGGACGTCACCGGGCGGTCGAGCACGCGCTCGAGGTAGAGCCGCGAGGCCAGGCGCTCGTCCGCGCGACGCAGGAAGAAGTACGCCGCGATCGGATACAGCAGCAACCGGGCTACCCGCCGCCCGAAGCGAAGGGCGATGGTGCGGATCAACCAGATGGCGAACCAGCCGCCGCCTTCGCGCTGGCGCCAGTGGCTCATGCGGCCTCCAGCGTGCCGCGCACCAGCACGTCGTCGCCCCGGCGCACGGTAAAGCGATAGCGCGTGGCATCGATGGCGGTCAGTTCGATCGCGGCGTCTTCGTCGGGCAGCAGCGGCGCCAGGAACTTCGCATCCGCCACCTGCGCGACGCGCAGGCCGCGCCAGTCGCGCAGCGCATCGGCGGCGGCCTCCAGCAGCAGCACGCCGGCGACGATGGGCCGGCCGGGGAAATGGCCGGCGAAGCTGGGATGGCCCGCATCGAAACGCAGGTGACGCGCGTGGGACGCGAGGTCGGCGGTGTCGGTCATCGGCGGAGTCCGGACGCATGGACCGGCGGCGGTCGCTGCCGTCGGGCAGGCGATGCCACGGCCCGAACGGCGGTCAGGCGGCGGCGCGGTGCTGTTCGATGTGGTCGGACAGCGTGCGCAGGCTGGTGAAGATCGTGCGGTTGTCGGGGTTGTCCGACTTGAGCTGGAAACCGTAGCGCTTGGACACGGCGAGGGCGATCTCCAGGGCGTCGATCGAGTCCAGGCCCAGGTCGCCGCCGAACAACGGCGCATCCGGATCGATCTCGGCCGGCTTGACGGATTCGAGGTTGAGGCTGTCGACGATCAGTTCGGCGAGTTCGAGTTGTACTGCGGTCTGCGTTGCCATCGGTGGTTCCACGTAAGCGGATGAGCCTGCCTCCCCCCGGATGGCAGCGGGCGCGGAGTGTAACACACGGCCCCGAATGGCCTTGGCCGGCGCGTTCAGGCAGGTGAATCATTTGGGTACGGCGACGTCACGCCGACATGGGAACGTTATGATGCCCCCTTGTATGCCCCTGGAATCCACGATGTTCTCTGGCCGTGACATGCGCGAGCCCGCGCCCTGCTCCGCCCATCCCGCGCCTCGCGTCCGCTATGCGGCGCCGGACACCGCGCCGGGCGACGGCACCCTCGCCGTGCTGCGTTTCCGCACCGCCCCCTCGCCGGACGATCCCCGCGTGCTCCACGTGCCGTTCGCTCCGCTGGGCGAGGCCATGGACGAGTATTGGGAGGTCGAGGGCCCGGTGACGTCGGGCCGCGACGGCGGGCTGCGCTGGGCGCGGGGCGGTGGCTGGCTGTTCGCTGCCATTGATGTCCTGGAGAGCGACCACGGTGGACCCGAGAACGCCGCGGCGTTCGCCTACGAAGCGCTGTCGCGCCGGGTGTCGGCCGGTCCCGAACGTCACGTGCAGCGGATCTGGAACTACCTCGGCGCGATCAACGAGGGCGACGGCGACGACGAGCGCTACAAGCACTTCTGCACCGGTCGCATCCGCGGCATGGGCGAGGTGTTCGCCCAAGGGTTTCCGGCCGCCAGTGCCCTGGGCCACCACGGGAACGCCGACCTGCTCCAGGTTTACCTGCTCGCGACCGACCAGACCGGTACCCGTGTCGAGAACCCGCGCCAGGTGAGCGCGTGGCGCTACCCGCGGCAGTACGGCCGCACCCCGCCGAGCTTCGCCCGTGCCACGATGCTGCCATGCGATGACGTGCTGGCGATTTCCGGCACCGCGGCCGTCGTCGGACACGCGTCGGCGCATGTCGGCGACATCGACGCGCAGCTGGAAGAAACCGCCCGCAACCTCGACGCCCTGCTGGAGTCCGCCGGCCTGCCGGCGGGATTCCACGCCCGCGACCCGCTCAAGGCATACGTGCGCCATGCCGAACATGCCGACACCGTGCGGGCGTTCGTCGAAAACCGCTGGCCCGGCACGCCCCTGCTGATGGTGCTCGGGGACGTCTGCCGCCGGGAGCTGCTGGTGGAAATCGACGGGTGGCGCTACCGCTGAGCGAGACCGGCACCCGGGTGGGCCATTGATAGCCCCACCCTGCGCGGAAGGTGTTACGACCTCTTCGTCGGTCGCTGCCAGCCGTCCGTGGTCGCCTGCCGGGCCCGCCCCAGGGTGAGTTGGCCCGCGGGCGCGTCGCGAGTGATCACCGAGCCGGCGCCGATCGTCGCGCCTTCGTGGAGCGTCACCGGCGCGACGAGCGAGCTGTTCGAGCCCACGAAGACGTTGTCGGCGATGGTGGTGCGACTCTTGTTCACGCCGTCGTAGTTGCAGGTAATCGTGCCGGCGCCGATGTTGACCTTGCGGCCGATGACCGCGTCGCCGAGGTAGCTGAGATGATTGGCCTTCGCGCCTTCGCCGAGCCGGGCGTTCTTGGTTTCGACGAAATTGCCGATGTGGACGCCCTCGGCCAGGTCGGTGCCCGGCCGCAATCGCGCGAACGGCCCGATCGTGCACGGACCGTGGGTGACGACGCCATCGAGGTCGCAGTGCGCGAGAACCACCGTGCCGGCCGCCAGCGTCGCGTTGCGGATCCGCGTAAACGGGCCGACGCGCACCTCGTCCCCCAGGGACACATCGCCTTCCAGGATCACATTGACGTCGATCTCTACGTCGCGCCCCGCCGTGACCGCGCCGCGCACGTCGAGCCGCGAAGGATCGGCCATGCGCACGCCCGCCATGGCAAGCGAATGGGCCATGCGTCGGCGATGGAAGGCTTCCAGTTCGGCGAGCTGCCAGGGATCGTTGGCGCCCGCCGCCTCCACCGCGTCGCAGTCGACGCAGCGGGCAGGCGCGCCCTCGTCGGCGGCCATGGCGAAGACGTCGGTCAGGTAGTACTCGCCCTGGGCATTGGCGTTGCCCAGGCGACCGGTCCAGGCCAGCAATTGGGTGGCGCGTCCCGCCACGATGCCGGTGTTGACCAGGTCGATGGTCCTTTCCGCCGCGCTGGCATCCTTCTCCTCGACGATCCGGCGCACGCTGCCCGCGGCGTCGAGTACCACCCTTCCGTAGCCCTTCGGGTCGTCCACCCGCGTGGCCAGCATGGCGAGGCCGTCGCCCTCGGCAGCGAGCCGGGCCAGGGTGTCCGCGCGAATGAGCGGCACATCGCCGTAGAGTACGAGCACGCGCCCTTCAAGCTGGCCACGGGCCTGCAGGGTCTGCAGGGCGGTGCGTACCGCGTGGCCCGTACCCAGGCGCTCGGTCTGTTCGATCCAGCCCAACGAGGCGTCGTGCGCGAAGGCGTCGCGCACCTGCTGCCCGTTATGTCCATAGACCACGTGGATGCCCGCCGGGCCCAGTCCGCGCGCGGCATCGATCACATGCGCCAGCAATGGCCGGCCAGCCAGGGGCATCAGCACCTTGGCCCGCGAGGACTTCATGCGCTTGCCTTCGCCGGCGGCGAGAATCAGGACGTGCAGGGTTTCAGCGGTCATGGCGACGGGATGTAGTCGAAACGGGGAGCGAACTGTCGCGCGTTTAGCGGCGGATGCCAAGCAACCGGGCCACGGTCATTCGTCCTTCGGCCGTTCGGTCAGGTGTTCGAGGTTGGGCTTGTAGGCCTTGACGAACGCGTTGCGCAGCACGCCGACGATGGCTTCCACGGCCGACACGTTACGGTCGTCGATGCTCCCGGAAATAGGCACGCGCGTGGCGAACTGATCCTCGGAGTGATTCTTGAAGATCTTCGTCACGCCTTCGGCCACGGCCTCGTAGGCCAGCTTGACCGGGTTTTTCTTCTCCTGCTCGACGTCCTGCTTCCAGCTGAAGATCTTCAGGCCGCGGAACAGCGGCTTCGCATACCCGTTGAGCTGACGGTCCTTCGCCTGCAACTCCATCACGAAGTCGCCCTCCCCACCGGCGAAATCCAGGCCCGTGTAAGCGCGGGCCAGGTCGTTAGCCTTGACCAGCTTGATGTTGCGCACCGTCAGCTCGTAATGGAAGTCGCCGAGCCGCTCGAGTGGATCGAATTGCGCGCTCGCCTGTAGCGGCGCGTCGCCGAGGACCTTCGCCGTCGCGTGCAGGTGGGCCACGCGCGAACCCCCTTCGCCCTGCACGTTGGTGAGGTTGCTCACCTGCGCGTTGACGTCGGTCATCTTCAGGTCGACCTTCGGGCTGGACACGAAGTTCTGGAAGGTCACCGTGCCGTTGAAGACGTTCAGCTCTTCGATGCGAGTCGGCACGATCGCGCGCAGCTGCTCGCGCCAATCCACGCCCTTACCGGTCTGGGTATCACCCTCGCCCTTGCCGTCGACAAAGTTGACCACGGGATCGTAGAAATCGACCTTGCCGCGCAAGCGGCCCTTCACCAGCGCCGTCCAGCTAAGCGCGATATCCGTGCGCGTACCTTCGAACAGCGGTACGGGGACCTTGCCGTCCACCTTCACGATCTTCAGGTGATCCAGCGAGTAGGCGCCGCGCCAGAGGTGGATGTCGATATCGTCGATGTGGCCCGCGTATGAGCCCATCCGCGCCAGCCGCGCGTTGAGCTGGTGCAACACCACGTAAGGCAGGGCGATGCGCGCCACGACCAGGATGGCGGCGACGGCCAGCAGGATCCACAGGGAGCGGCGATAACGGACATGCATGGGCGGAGTGTGAAAGCCGTCGGGTCATCGCAAGATGAAGACCGGATCATTCGGCCGCCGTGCCCCGGGGCGCCGCGCCAGCGGAAGCACCGCGCCCGCCGAAAAAAGTTCTTTACGGAAGTCCGGGGGGCCCTCCCAGCGATCGATCTTGTGGCTCGGTGGATGGTTCGATCTGGCGAGTTGTGGGGCTGTGGCGACCTTGTAGCGTCAGAACGCGTTGCACTTGGGCGGTGTCGCAGAGAGACCTTGGTGTCTACCCTCGAGGCGAGTTCCGCACAAGGGAGCGGCCGCAGGCCGATTAGCCGATGGGCCGCGTCAGCGGCCTTTCCCTGTCGAGCGCGACTGTCCGAGCAGCGAGGGTGGGCACCGAAGGCTCGGGTCTCACCGTTCGAGCCGGCCGCAAGGCCTGCATCCTTGCGGCATCACCGCATTTCGCGAAGAACCCAAAAAAAACCCCGCCGGAGCGGGGTTTCATCGTCAATGCTTGAGCGTCTTGCGCATCCGCTCCAGGGCCTGGAGCTGGGCCAGTGCCTCGGCCAGCTTGGCCTGGGCCTCGGCGACGTCGAGTTGCTCGCCGCGGTTGGCCAGGGCGGCTTCGGCTTCTTCCTTCGCCTTCAGGGCGGCGGCTTCGTCGAGGTCGGCCGCACGGGCCGCCGTATCGGCGAGGATGGTGACCACCTGGGGCTGCACCTCGAGGATGCCGCCGGAGACGTAGAACTGCTGGCGGTCGCCGTTGCTGCCGACCACGTCGACGTGACCGGGCTTGAGGCGGGTGATCAGCGGCGCATGACGCGGCGCGATGCCCAGTTCGCCAAGCTCACCGGTAGCGACCACGAGCGTGGCTTCGCCGGAGAAGATCTCGGCTTCGGCGCTGACGATGTCGACGCGAATGGTGTGGGGCATGGGGGCTCCGGCTTCTTCGTTCGGTAGGATGCGATGAGGTAGGCGGGTGTGAACCGCAAGCCGCATGGTGTGGCTCACGGCTCACGCGTCACGGAAAGCGGCTTACGCCGCCTTCTTGGCACCCATCTCTTCACCCTTCTTGATGGCCTCGTCGATGCCGCCGACCATGTAGAAGGCCTGCTCCGGGAGGTAGTCGACGTCGCCGTCGACGATCATCTTGAAGCCGCGGATGGTTTCCTTCAGCGGCACGTACTTGCCCGGGGAGCCGGTGAAGACTTCGGCCACGTGGAACGGCTGCGAGAAGAAACGCTCGATCTTACGGGCGCGCGACACGGCTTCCTTGTCTTCCTGGGACAGCTCGTCCATACCGAGGATGGCGATGATGTCCTTGAGTTCCTTGTAGCGCTGCAGGGTCTGCTGCACGCGACGGGCCACGTCGTAGTGCTCCTGGCCGATGACGCCCGGATCGAGCTGACGGCTGGTGGAGTCCAGCGGGTCCACGGCCGGGTAGATACCCAGCGAGGCGATGTTACGGCTCAGGGTCACCGTGGCATCCAGATGCGCGAAGGTGGTGGCCGGCGACGGATCGGTCAGGTCGTCCGCGGGCACGTACACGGCCTGGATCGAGGTGATCGAACCGGTCTTGGTCGAGGTGATGCGCTCCTGGAGCACGCCCATTTCCTCGGCCAGCGTCGGCTGGTAACCCACCGCCGACGGCATGCGGCCGAGCAGCGCGGACACTTCGGTACCGGCGAGCGTGTAACGGTAGATGTTGTCGACGAAGAGCAGGACGTCCTTACCCTTGCCGGTTTCGTCCTTTTCGTCGCGGAAGTACTCGGCCATGGTCAGGCCCGTGAGCGCGACGCGCAGGCGGTTGCCCGGCGGCTCGTTCATCTGGCCGTAGACCATCGCGACCTTGTCGAGCACGTTGGAGTCTTTCATCTCGTGGTAGAAGTCGTTGCCCTCGCGGGTACGCTCGCCCACGCCGGCAAACACGGACAGACCCGAGTGCGCCTTCGCGATGTTGTTGATCAGCTCCATCATGTTCACGGTCTTGCCCACGCCGGCGCCGCCGAACAGGCCGACCTTGCCGCCCTTGGCGAACGGGCAGATCAGGTCGATGACCTTGATGCCGGTCTCGAGCAGTTCGCTCGCCGCCGCCTGGTCGTCGTACGACGGGGCTTCGCGGTGGATGACCCACTGCTCCTGCTCACCGATCGGACCGGCTTCGTCGATGGGGTTGCCCAGCACGTCCATGATGCGGCCGAGCGTCGCCTTGCCGACCGGCACCTTGATGCCTTCGCCGGTGCTGTGGGCGACGAGGTTGCGGCGCAGGCCATCGGTCGAGCCGAGCGCGATGGTGCGCACGACGCCGTCGCCCAGCTGCTGCTGCACCTCGAGGGTGATGTCGGTGCCTTCGACCTTCAGTGCGTCGTAGACCTGCGGCACCTGGTCGCGCGGAAATTCGACGTCGACGACCGCGCCGATGATCTGGACAACTTTACCCTGGCTCATGGATGTGCTCCGGATGAATCTTCTAAAGGTTTTCGGTAGCGGCGCCGCTCGCGCGTCGCCTTGGCTTGTTCGTTAGACCGCGGCGGCGCCGCCGACGATTTCCGAGATTTCCTGGGTGATCGCGGCCTGGCGCGCCTTGTTGTAGCTCAGCGTCAGTTCGCCGATGACCTTCGTGGCGTTGTCGGACGCCGCCTTCATCGCGACCATGCGCGCGGCATGCTCGCTGGCGAGGTTCTCGAGCGCCGCCTGGTAGACCACCGACTCGATGTAACGCGTCATCAGGTGTTCGAGCACCGTGCGCGCGTCCGGCTCGTAGATGTAATCCCAGTCGTGCGTCTGCTCGACCTTGACACCCTCGGACGCGGCGCCCTCGGCGTTCTCCAGCTCGTTGGCGACCAGCGTCAGCGGCAGCAGCGCGTCGATGCGCGGCTTCTGCACGATGGTGTTCACGAAGTCGTTGAAGGCCAGGAACACGCGATCGAGCTTGTTGGCGCCGTACGCGTCGAGCACCACCTTGATCACGCCGATCAGGTCTTCGAGCTTCGGCTTTTCACCCAGGTGCGTGGCCGTGCCGATGAGGTTCACGCCCTTGATGCGACGGAAGAACTGCACGGCCTTCTGGCCGATCGCCACCACGTCGATCTCCACGCCCTTGCCCTGCCATTCGCGGATGGCGGTCAGCGAGCGACGGAACAGGTTGGAGTTGAGGCCACCGGCGAGGCCGCGGTCGGTCGACACCACGACGAACGCCACGCGCGACACGTTCTCGCGCTCGGTGAGGTACGGATGGGTGAAATCGGTGCTGGCCTGGGCGACGTGCGCGATCACCTTGCGCATGAGGCGCGCGTAAGGGCGCGAGGCCTTCATGAGGTCTTGCGCCTTGCGGATCTTCGACGCCGAGACCATTTCGAGCGCGCGCGTCACCTTGCGCATGTTCTGCGTGCTCTTGATCTTGGTTTTGATTTCGCGGCCGCTTGCCATGGGGATCGCCGTAGTCGTGTTGCGTGTTTACTGAGGAGGGTGAAGCGAAAAGCGCGAACCGTAAGACGCACTAGGCAACTGACGGTTCACCCGGAACGCTTCACCGGCGCGCGTCGCGCGCCTTACCAGCTGCCGGTCTTCTTGAACTCGTCGGCGCCCGCCTTGAAGGTGGCTTCGATGTCCTTGTCCCAGTCACCGGTGGCATCGATCTTCGTCATCAGCTCGGCATGGTTCTGGCGGAAGAAGGCATGCAGGCCCTTCTCGAACGGCAGCACCTTGGCGACCGGCAGGTCGTCGAGGTAGCCCTTCTCGGCCGCGAACACCGACAGGCCCAGCTCGGCGAGCGACAGCGGCGAGTACTGCGCCTGCTTCATCAGCTCGGTCACGCGCTGGCCGCGGTCGAGCTGCGCACGGGTCGCCGCATCGAGGTCGGAGGCGAACTGCGCGAAGGCGGCCAGTTCGCGGTACTGCGCGAGGGCCAGCTTCACACCACCGGAGAGCTTCTTGATGATCTTGGTCTGGGCGGCGCCACCGACGCGCGACACCGAGATACCGGCGTTCACCGGCGGACGGATGCCGGCGTTGAAGAGGTCGGTTTCCAGGAAGATCTGGCCGTCGGTGATCGAGATCACGTTGGTCGGCACGAAGGCCGACACGTCACCCGCCTGGGTTTCGATGATCGGCAGCGCGGTGAGCGAACCGGTCTTGCCCTTCACTTCGCCGTTGGTCATCTTCTCGACGTACTCGGCGCTGACGCGCGAGGCGCGCTCGAGCAGGCGCGAGTGCAGGTAGAAGACGTCGCCGGGGTAGGCTTCGCGGCCCGGGGGACGCTTCAGCAGCAGCGAGATCTGGCGATAGGCGACGGCCTGCTTGGAGAGGTCGTCGTAGACGATCAGGGCATCTTCACCACGGTCACGGAAGTACTCGCCCATCGCGCAGCCGGAATACGGCGCGACGTACTGCAGGGCGGCGGCTTCGGAGGCCGATGCGACGACGACGATCGTGTTGGCCAGGGCGCCGTTCTCTTCGAGCTTGCGCACCACGTTGGCGATCGAGCTGCGCTTCTGGCCGATGGCGACGTAGATGCAGCGGATGCCCGAGTTCTTCTGGTTGATGATCGCATCGATCGCCACGGCGGTCTTGCCGGTCTGGCGGTCGCCGATGATCAGCTCGCGCTGGCCGCGGCCGATCGGGATCATCGAGTCGATGGACTTGTAGCCGGTCTGCATCGGCTGGTCGACCGACTGACGCCAGATCACGCCCGGCGCCACCTTTTCGATGGGGCTGGAGCCGGCGGCATCGATCGGGCCCTTGCCGTCGATCGGGTTGCCCAGCGCGTCGACGACGCGACCGAGCAGGCCGGGGCCGACCGGGACTTCGAGGATGCGGCCGGTGGTCTTGGCGGTGTCGCCTTCACGCAGGTGCTGGTATTCGCCAAGCACCACCGCGCCCACCGAGTCGCGCTCGAGGTTCAGCGCGAGGGCGTAGGTGCTGTTGGGCAGTTCGATCATTTCGCCCTGCATCACGTCGGCCAGGCCGTGGATGCGCACGATGCCGTCGGACACGCTGATGATCGTGCCTTCGTTGCGTGCCTCGGCGCCGAGCTTGAACTGCTCGATGCGGGTCTTGATCAGCTCGCTGATCTCGGACGGATTCAGAGTGGTGCTGGACATGGTCGGTTCCTTGGGTTGCGCCGCTAGCGGCACCCGGTGGTATGAGAATCTGGTGTCAGTGCGTCAGCGCGCCGGCCAGCCGTTGCAGGCGGCCTCGCGCCGAACCGTCGATGACCTGCTCGCCCGTGTCGATGACGACACCACCGAGCAACGCCGGATCGACGTGCGTATCCAGTTCGATCTCGCGCTTGAAACGGCGCTTGAGCGACGCCTGAAGCTGTTCCGCCTGCGCGGCGTCGAGAGCGAGCGCGCTGGTGACCTTGACCTTCAGGGTCGACTCCGACTCCCGCTTGTACTGGTCGAAGAGCGCGGCGATATCAGGCAGCAGGCCCATGCGACCGTTCTCGGCCACTTCGGCGAGGAAGCGGGCGAACGGCGCATCAGCGGCCATGCCTTGGGGAAGGTGGATCGCCACGAGCTGCGTCGGCAGCACGCGCGGATCGGTGCCGAGCCCGGCGACCTGGGGGTCGACCGCGACCGCGGCGGCGAAGTGGAACGCCGCCGACCAGTCGGCGAGCGCACCCGACGCGTGCGCCACCTCGAAGGCGGCGCGCGCGTAGGGACGGGCGAGGGTAAGCGCCTGGGCCATGATCAGATCTCGGCGGCGAGCTGGTCGAGCAGCGCCTTGTGGGCGGCCGGATCGATTTCACGCTGCACGATCTTCTCGGCGCCCTGCACGGCGAGGCGTCCCACCTGCTCGCGCAGCTGTTCGCGGGCACGCTGCGCCATGGAGGCGATCTCGTCCTGGGCCTGGGCCTTCAGACGGTTGATCTCCTCGGTGGCTTCCACGCGGGCCTTCTCGATGATGGCGTTGGCCTGGGCCTGCGCACGATCGATGATCTCGGTGGACTGCAGGCGGGCCTGCTTGATCTCGGTGGCGACCTTGGCGTCGGCGTCCTTGAGTTCGGCGCGCGCGCGTTCGGCGGCGGCGAGACCCTCGGCCACCTTCTTCTGGCGCTCTTCGATGGCACCGTTGAGCTGGGGCCAGATGAATTTGGTGGTGAACCAGACCAGGATCGCAAAAGAGATCATCTGGCCCAAGAAGGTCATGTTGATTTCCATGATCTCTCCGAAGACTCCGAACGCTTGTGTACAGACGACCGCCGTGGCGCCATGCGCCACGGCGGCGGAACGAACGGCTTCTTAGCCGCCGACGGCGGCGCGGACCGCACCGACCAGCGGGTTCGAGAACGCGAAGAGCAGCGCCACGGCGAGGCCGATGATGAACGCCGCGTCGATCAGGCCGGCGAGCAGGAACATGCGGCCCTGCAGCAGCGGGACGAGTTCAGGCTGGCGGGCGGCCGACTCGAGGAACTTCGAGCCCATCACGGCGATACCGAGGCAGGCGCCCAGCGCGCCGAGGCCGATGATGATGCCGATGGCGATGGCGGTCATGCCCTGCACGTGGGCGAGAAGCGAGGCGAGTTCCATGGTGGTCTCCTGGGATAACTAAAACGAAAGGTTGGAAAGAAAACGAACTGAAAGGGGTGGAACGTCGGTGCGGTGAGTTAGTGGTGTTCCCGCGCCGTGGCGATGTAGACGATCGTCAGCATCATGAAGATGAACGCCTGGAGGGCGATGATCAGGATGTGGAAGATCGCCCAGGCCGTGTTGAACACGACGCCAGGCACGAAGCTGATCCAGCTCACCATCAGACCGGCAATCAGCATGAACACCAGTTCGCCGCCGTACATGTTGCCGAACAGTCGCATGGCCAGCGACACGGGCTTCGACAGGGTTTCGACGACGTTGAGAAGGAAGTTGGGAATCACCAGCACGATCTTGGCGATCGGGTTTTCCGCATGGAACGGCGCGGTCATGAGCTCTTTGGTGAAGCCGAAGCCGCCCTTGGCCTTGATGCCGTGGCCGATCACGATGAGCAGCACCGCGACCGACAGGCCCACGGTGGTGTTGATGTCGGCGGTGGGCACCAGGCGGAAGTAGGTGTGGTGCGCCACCTCGTGACCCGCGAAGGTCTGCACCAGCCAGCCGGCCAGGTCGACCGGAAGAAGGTCCATCGCGTTCATGAAGAACACCCACATGAAGATCGACAGCGCCAGCGGCGTGACCGTGCGGCGGTCGCCGTGGAAGGTGTCCTTCACCTGCGTATCGACGAACTCGATGGCCAGCTCGACCAGCGCCTGGCCCTTGGACGGCACGCCCGAGGTGGCCTTGCGGGCGTAGAGCCAGAACCACAGGCAGAACACCACGCCCAGGCCGAACGAGACGAGGATGGAGTCGGCACGGAGGTTCCAGAACCAGAAATGATCGGTGCTGAAGTTCACCGTCATGTGGTTCAGGTGGTGCTGGATGTATTCGGTCAGACCGCCTTGCGGTTCGCTCGCCATGCCTCAACCCTTGAATCTGAATGCAAATACGTTGACCGCGTAACCGGCCACCAGGCCCGCCAATGCGGGCAAGGGTGGCAGGTTCCATTGAACCAGGATGAGAGCCAGTCCACCGATGAGGATGATCCAGCGAAGGATCATGCCCACGAGGAACCGCGCAAACGTTGCCCCCGCCCCGCCCAGCGCGCCGAACGCTCGCGCGGCAAGCAGCGCGGTGGCGATGGCGACGATCAGGGCACCCCCAAAAGCCGCCAGACCGGCCGACCGCCCCTGCAGGGTGAAAGCAAGCCCGGCGACGACGGCCACCACTAGCTGCGCGATGACGATGCGCTTGGCGAGATGACGACCGGCGGCAAGGCTGTTGAGCAACGCGAGGCTCCCGTGGATTCGCTCGAAGGCGGCACCAGCTTGGATCAACGGGCCACGGTTTAATCCCGAAAAGTATACCAGTGCCGTAAACGGCCGGACAAGCTGGGAAAGGGCAATACCGGTCACCGGCGCGACGAGGGGTCGCGTCGTTGGAAATCCCCGCCGCCCCGGATCAATCCCTGGCGGGACGTCCGGCCAGGGCGCCGAGCGAAGCGGCCGTTTTCACCGCCACGTCGAGGATGTCCTCGGCGGCGGTGGCGGCGCGCTCCATCCCCTCGCGCCGCAAGTGCTCGCCACGCGCCAGCACGGCGCGCAGGGAGTCGGCGTCAGGGGCCAGCATGGCATCGGCCATGAGTCCGGTCGCGGCCCGCGCGTGTCCCTCGATCGCCTGCAACTGGAGATCGGCGACCCGTTCCATGCCTCGCCAGGCCAGGGCCTGTGCCGTCGTGGCCTGCTCGACGAGTCGGGCGAAATCGGCGTAACCGTTTGCATGGGACATCGAAGGTCGGCCGCCAAAACGGAACAGGGGGGATGCACGAGTGTAGACCCGCCTGTTGCAGGGCAGCAACCTTAATTTGTTGCGGTGACAGGTATCACTTGCCGAAAACGCGCGTCCCGCGCCCGGCATCAGCCGGTGTATTCGGCACCGGAGGTGCAGGTTTCGTGCACCACCACCTTGCACAACTGCGGCACGTCCGGCCGGAGCCGCTCGAAGATCCAGCGGGCGAGGGTTTCGCTCGTGGGATTTTCGAGGCCCTCGATGTCATTGAGGTAGTGATGGTCCAGGCGGTCGTACAGCGGCTGGAAACGCGCCTTGAGATCACCGAAGTCCATGACCCAGCCCAAGACCGGATCCACCGGGCCTTCGACATGCAACTCGACCCGGAACGAATGCCCATGTAACCGCGCACACTTGTGCCCGTCGGGCACATTCGGCAAGCGATGGGCCGCTTCGATGTTGAATATCTTGAAGATTCGCATCGGCTCATTGTAGCGGAGGCCGCCACGTTCATGACGCGGTTCGCAAATTCGCACGAAGGACTGGACTTTTTTACGACAAACGGTTGCAGTGGAAACTCAGCGGCGGATAGAGGGGGCCGCCGACACACCACCGCGTCCACCGGGAGGCCATCGATGTGCCTTGGTCGTGAGTCGCTCGACGGTCCACCCACACGGGGGATCGCCGAGGAAGTGTTCGCCACGCTTCCGTGGCCGTGCATCGTATGCCCGCGCGACGGCTGTCCCGCCGTCATGGCCAACGAAGCGTTCCGTCGCGAATTCGAGGGGGACCTCACGGCCGACTTGCCGGAATGGCTCGCCCTGCACCTCGTGCAGGGCGTGGCCGGGGAAGAACTGCGCCTGGATGCCACCCGGCGTTACCAGGTGACCCGGCAGACCATCGACCTGCCCCCGAATGCCTACCAGGCGATCTTCCTGGCGCCGATCGTGGAGGACGACGCCGCCGGGGAGCCGGTGGCGAACACCTTCGCCACGCTGCGACCCGAGGTCAGCCTCACCCGCCGCGAGTCCCAGGTGCTGGACGGCATCATGAGCGGCAAGCTCAACAAGGTCATCGCCGGCGAGCTCAACATCAGCACCAAGACCGTGGAGTTGCACCGGGCAAACCTCATGGCCAAGCTGCGGGTCAACAACGTCGTGGAACTGGCCCGCGCCGTGCTGGACCAGGGCGACGCACGACCGGCGGCGCGGGCGACCGCCCTCGCCCAGCACGACCTGTCGACCGCCTGAGATCGCGGGCATGAAAAAGGGCCGGCCCCTCGCAGGACCGGCCCTTCGTCTTTCATGGTGGCTAGAGGCGGGCTCGAACCGCCGACCTCAGCATTATGAGTGCCGCGCTCTGACCAGCTGAGCTACCTAGCCGTGGAACCTGGTCGTTGCGCCCCCAATGGGATGCGCAAGGCCGGGCAGTTTAATCGGGGCGAGCCCGTCGTTCAAGCCTCGCCTTGCCCGGCCTTTGGGCGCTGTGGTTGAATCGTCCCACCGCGCAAGCTTTTTCGTTTTGCACGGCGGGGTTGACGGAGGGCGGATGATCGACGCAGATGGCTACCGACCGAACGTGGGGATCGTCCTCCTTAACGGGGACGGCCGCCTGTTCTGGGCGCGCCGCGTCAACCGTGACGGTTGGCAGTTTCCCCAGGGCGGCATGCGCAGCGACGAGACCCCGCTCGAGGCCATGTACCGCGAACTGCAGGAAGAAACCGGCCTGCTCGCCCACCACGTCGAAGTGCTGGCCGAAACACGCGGCTGGCTCCGCTATCGCCTGCCCAGCCGTTTCGTGCGCCACCACCAGCGTCCCACGTGCATCGGCCAGAAGCAGGTGTGGTTCCTGCTGCGCCTGGCGTGCAGCGAAGAAGCCCTTCGCCTGGACGCCTGCGAGAAGCCCGAGTTCGATCTCTGGCGCTGGGTCGATTTCTGGTATCCCGCGCACCACGTGGTGAATTTCAAGCGGCAGGTTTACGAACGCGCCCTGCGCCACTTCGCCCCCACGGTGGAGACGGTCTGCCGGGTGGAGGTCGGCCGGTGCCCGCAGTCGGTCGACGCCGCACGGCGGTCGGCCAGCGGCACCTGACCGGGCGCGCCTGTTCACATTTGCGCGGTTGACAATCGTTCGCATTCGCGTTCGAATGCGCGCCATGTACATCTGCATGTGCAATGCCGTCACCGACCACGCCATCCGCCGCGCCGCGGCCGAGGGCGTGCACTCGTTCGCGGAGCTGCAGGCCCGCACCGGTTGCTCCGATTGCTGCGGCACCTGCGAGACCGAGGCGCGCCAGTGCCTGCGCGACGCGGTCGCCGCCCAGCCCGGCCTGACCTTCCTGCCCACGCCGGCCTGACCGCACGCGCGTTCCGCGCGGACGCAAACCGTCTTCATTCGCGTTACGTCATGCCCGTTCCGGGGGACGTATAGTCGCACCCTGCTTACCTGGGAGATCCGTCATGAAGGGCGACGCGAAGGTCATCGAATACCTCAATAAAGTGCTCTACAACGAGCTGGCCGCCATCAACCAGTACTTCCTCCATTACCGGATGTTCAAGGACTGGGGCTACAACGAGCTGGCCAAGCACGAGTACGAGGAATCCATCGAAGAGATGAAGCACGCCGACAAGCTGATCGAGCGCATCCTCTTCCTCGACGGCCTGCCCAACCTCCAGCACCTGGGCAAGCTGCGCATCGGCGAAAACGTGGTCGAGTGCCTCCAGGGCGACCTCGATCTCGAGATGATCGCCATGACTGACCTGCGCGAGGCCATCGCCTACAGCGAAGGCATCCACGACTTCGTCAGCCGCGACCTCTTCAAGTTCATCCTCGGCCAGGAGGAAGAACACGTGGATTGGCTGGAGACTCAGTTCAGCCTCATCAAGGACATCGGCCCCGAGCGCTACATGCTCAGCAAGGTCGGGTCGATCAACCACGATTGATCTCACGAGCTGCCGTCGCCAGACGGCTCTCTTTCGGGGCGCCTTCGGGCGCCCTTACCGTTTCGAAACAGGGGCGATATATCATCGCCCCCTTCACGTTTCCTCCACGGTAGCGCCCATGGCCCCACGCCAACCGCCACGCCTCGTCGTGCGGACGCTCGACGACGCGGTGCGCGAACGCCGTCGTCGGCGCCTGCTCGTGGGCGCCTGGGCACTCAGCCTGATGATCGCGGCGGGCCTGGGCACATGGGCGACACGCCGGCCCTCGGGGCCGACCGCCCCGGACCGCACCGATACGCGTCGCCTGCTGGCCGACAACGAGGCGCTGCGGCAGCGCGCGGCCATCCTCGAAGGCGCCGCCCAGGTGGGCGACGTGGCCACGCGCGAACTCAAGCGCAACCTCGCCGAACGCGACGAAGAGATCAGCGGCTTGCGCGCCGACCTCGCCTTCTACGCGCGGCTGGTGGGCGGCAACGGCCAACGCGAAGGCCTCCGTATCCAAGGGGTGCGCAGCACCCCGGTCAAGGATTCGCCGCAGGCATGGAACCTCACCGTCACGCTCACCCAGAACGCGCGCCGGGGCGAGGTCATCCGCGGCACCCTGCAGCTGAGCGTCGAAGGCATCCAGGGCAACGCGGTGGCCACGCTCGACGGCGTCGCCCTGGGCCTGGCCGGCGACCATCAGGCCCTGCCGTTTTCATTCAAGTATTTCCAGCAGGTGCAAGGCAGCTTTACCCTCCCCCGCGGATTCCAGCCCACGCGGATGCGCCTGGCCGCCACCGCCGCCGATGGCACCCGCGTCGACGCCACCGTGCCCTGGGCCGATGCCACCCGAAACGAGGAGATCGACGATGTTCAGCGCTAAACGGAAGCACCAGGGCCCCACGGTGAACGCGACGGCGACCAGCCTCATCGCCCGCGGCGTCACCCTGCGCGGCGACGTCGAGTTCAGCGGCGCGCTGCACCTGGACGGCACGGTGGAAGGCGCGATCCACGCCAGGGGCACCGACGGCGTGCTCACGATCAGCGAGACGGGGCGCGTCATCGGCCGGGTGGAGGTACCCCACGCCATAGTCAATGGCCACGTCACCGGCGATATCGAGGTCAACGAGCGCCTGGAGCTGGCCGCCCTGGCGTGCATCGACGGCGACGTCCGTTACCAGGTGCTGGAGATCGCGGCCGGCGCCCGGGTCAACGGAAAGATGATCCACCAGGCGCCTCCCACGGTGCGCCAACTGGCCGAAGGCCCCCGCCGCGACACGCCGGCCCTTCCGGAGGCTTGACCTGACACGGATCGGCGCCATCATGGGTGCATGAACAATCCCTTTCCCATGGCTCCCACCGCCCCGGCGCCGGATTACCGGTCGGCCGGCGCGCCACTGGTCTTCACCGAGGCGGCCGCCCGCAAGGTGCACGAGCTGATCGAGGAAGAAGGCAACCCCTCGCTCAAGCTGCGCGTGTACATCAGCGGCGGCGGTTGCTCGGGTTTCCAGTACGGCTTCACCTTTGACGAAGATCAGGCCGAAGACGACCTCGCCATCTCGCGCGACGGCGTCACCCTGCTGGTCGATCCGCTGTCGCTGCAGTACCTCACCGGCGCCGAGATCGACTACACCGAGTCGTTCAGTGGCTCGCAGTTCGTCATACGCAACCCCAATGCGAAGACGACCTGCGGCTGCGGTTCGTCGTTCAGCGCGTGAGCCGCAACGCATGAGCGTGTCGTCCGAACGCGACGCGGCGGCGGCGACGCGCGCCCGCCAGAACGTCTTCGCCGGGCTGGACATCGATCGCATGGCCGAGCGCCGCGACGATCGGCTCTGGGTGGAAGAGACCGAACGCGCCTCCGATACGCGTTTCCTCGTGCTGGATACCGAAGGCAACGCCTTCGTTCAGCCCGACGCCGACGTGCCGGCCTGGATGACCTCGACGTTGCGCGCCGAGCGCTTCGGCGACGTGCCTTCCACCCTGCTCGGGCTCGCCGACGGCTCGGCCTGGTTCACCCTCGCGCTCGATGAGGCGCACGCCGCGTTGTTCGCGCGTCTGACCGGGGCACGGCGCATGTCGCTGCGCGAGGCGGGCCTGCTGTTTTCCGCCTTCGACGCCGGCCTGTTCGCGTTCGCCAAGGGCATCCTGCACTGGCAGCGGCAGACGCGGTTCTGCAGCCAGTGCGGCGCGCCGACGCTGGTCGTCTCCAGCGGCCATCGCGTGCAATGCACGAACCCCGACGTCGAGCACCTGCATTTTCCCCGGACCGACGCCGCGATCATCGTGATCGTCGAATACGGCGACGCCTGCCTGCTCGGCCGCCAACGCGGCTGGCCCGATGGGCGCTATTCCACCCTGGCCGGGTTCATCGAGCCGGGCGAGTCGCTGGAGGACGCCGTCCGCCGCGAGGTGCGCGAGGAGTCCGGCGTGGAGGTCTCGCACGCCACCTACCACTCGTCGCAGCCCTGGCCGATGCCGGCCTCGCTGATGGTCGGATTCACCGCCACGGCACGCACCCGCGAGATCCGCCTTCGCGACGACGAACTCGAGGACGCGCGCTGGTTCACCGTGGACGACATCGTGCGCGGCATGGCCGACGGTCGCCTCGACGTTCCCCCGCCGCTGTCGGTGTCCTACCGGCTCATCGCGCATTGGCTCGCGCTACGCGGCGTGGACCTCGACGACCTCGTCGCCTCCGCCCCGCCGAGGCCCTGAACAACCCACCGTCCATCGCCTACAATCGGTCCAACGACACGCGGATCCTTCCCAAGCCATGGCCCTACGCCTTCTCGCCGTTCTCGTCGCCCTGGTCATCTGCTGGAGCGTGCCGCGGCTTTCTCGCTGGCGTGACGAACGCTGGTTCCGTGCCTGGGTGAACCGGCTGGGCGACCTCACCGGACCGGGTCGCGTCGCGGTGGTGCTGCTCGTGCCGGTCGTGGCCTGCGCACTCATCGCGGGTATCCTCAAGGCCCTCCCCTTCTTCGACATCGCCTGGTTCGTCTTCGCGCTGATCGTGCTGGTCTACACGTTGGGGCCTCGTGAGATCGAGGCCGATATCGACGGCGTCCTGCATGCCTCGGACACGCTTCGTCGCGACGAGGCCGTGCTTCGCCTCCAGCATGACGAACAACCGCTGTCCTGGTTCGCCCCGGCATTGGTGGAAGCCGCGTTCTATGCGGCGTTGCGGCGTCGCTTCGGCGTGCTGTTCTGGTTCTTCGTACTCGGCCCCGTCGGCGCGCTGGGCTATCGCCTGGCCCAGAGCCTGGGACGTGACGCCACCCTCGCACTGGACACCGCCACCCGCCAGGCCGCGCGCCGCGTCGCCGACACGCTGGACTGGGTTCCCGCCCAGTTGATGGTGTTCGCCATGGCCCTGGTGTCCGACTTTGACGCCGTGGTCGGCGCGTGGAAGCACTGGCACCAGCATTCGGGCAGCCCACGTACGCGACTGGAGCCCGATTTCCTCGGTGCCGTGGCACGGGCGGGCGTCGATGCCGATGTCGAAGCCGGCGACGGCTACGTGCAGGACGTCAGCGATCCCCTCGCCGAACTCGAAGACGCGCGCCGGGTGATTCGGCGCGTGTTGGTGGTCTGGCTGGCGGTGGTGGCGATGATCGTGCTCGGCGCCTGGTTCGCCTGACCGCCAGCGCCTGGCTCAGGGCATGTCGCCGCGCAGCGCCTCGACCCGCGCCTGAAGCGCGGCCGCGCTGGCCTCGGTAGCCGGCACGGGCTCGCCACCCACCAACTCGATGCGCGACCAGAAGCGCCGTGGCAGGCGCGCGCGATGCAGGGCGCTGTCGCGACGACTGAAGATGCTGCCCCACATGCCGCGCAGCGCCAGCGGCACGACCGGCACGGGACGTCGCGCGAGGATGCGTTCGACGCCCGGTCGGAACGGCGCGATGCCGCCGTCACGCGTGAGCCCGCCCTCCGGGAAGATACATACGACGTCGCCAGCGGCCAGCGCTTCGTCGATGCGATCGAACGCGGCATCCATCAGCGCGGGGTCTTCGTTGCGGCCTGCGATCGGGATGGCTTTCGCCGTGCGGAACACGAACTTCAGGACGGGAATGTTGAAGATCTTGTAGTACATCACGAAGCGCATCGGCCGGCGCACCGAAGCCATCAGGATCAACGGATCCATGAAGCTCACGTGGTTGCACACCACCAGGGCGGCGCCCTCCTCGGGGACCTGCTTCAGACCGTCCACGCGCACCCGGTAGAGCGTGTTGACCAGCACCCAGGTGATGAAGCGCATCGGAAACTCGGGCACCAGCGTGAAGATGTACACCGCGACGGCGATGTTGATCAGGCCGGTGACGAGAAAGATGGTCGGCGTCGCGAGGCCGAGCGCCGTCAGGCCGATGCCGAAGCCCGACGCGGCGCAGATCAACAACGCGTTGACGATGTTGTTGCCCGCGATCACCCGCGACAGGCGGTCGCGGGGCGTGCGGCTCTGCACGAAGGCGAACAGCGGCACCACGTAGAAGCCGGCGAAGGCGCCGATCATGCCCAGGTCGAGCGCCACGCGCCACGCGCCTGGTGCGGTGAGAAAGCCCCACCAGTCGAGCGTCGCGCCGGAGGCGACCGACGGACGCGCGAAAAACAGATCGACGGCGAACACCGTCAGGCCGAACGCGCCCATCGGCACCAGCCCGATTTCCACGCGCCGATTCGAAAGACGCTCGCAGAGCAGCGAGCCGATGCCCGTGCCCAACGAAAACAACGTGAGCGCCAGCGTATTGACCGAGCCGTCGCCACCGAGCACGTGACGCGTGTAGTTCGGCAACTGCGCAATCATCACCGTGCCGAAGAACCAGAACCACGAGATGCCGAGCACGGCATTCCACACCGCGCGATCGGCCTGCGTGAGTTTCAGTACCCGCCAGGTTTCGCTGAACGGGTTGGCGTTGAACGTCAGTTGCGGTGCGGTGGCAGGCGCCACCGGTATCGCGCGCGAGGCGAGGTAGCCCGCCACGGCGATGACGATCGTGGCGATCGACGCGGCCAGGGTGCCGTAGCCGGCGATCAGCATCAACGAGTTGCCGAGGATCATGCCGACGAGCATCGCCAGCTGCGTCCCCGTCTCCACCAGTGCGTTGCCACCGACCAGTTCGCGGCGATCCAGCGCCTGCGGCAGGATCGAATACTTGATCGGGCCGAACACCGTCGAATGCACACCCATCAGGAACAGCACCACGAGCAGCAGCGATACGTGGTGCGTGAGAAAACCGACCGCAGCGATCGCCATCGCGGCGATTTCGAACAGCTTCACGACGCGGATGATGCGTGTTTTCTCAAATTTCTCCGCGAGCTGGCCCGCCGTAGCCGAGAAGAGAAAATACGGCAGGATGAACAAGGCCGGCGCGAGATTGGTGTAGAGCGAGATCTGCGCATCGGGTAGGCCCAGCTGAAACGCGACCAGCATGACCATCGCGTTGCGGAACGCGTTGTCGTTGAAGGCGCCCAGCGCCTGTGTCCAGAAAAAGGGTGCGAAGCGACGCGTGCCGAGCAGCGAGAACTGGGACATGCCGTGGGTCGTTCCTGTCGTTTCGGCCGAGTTTAGCCGAAACGACAGGGGGCACCTCAGCCGCGCGACAGCGCGCGGTGGGCGATGTCGCGCCGATAGAACGCGTCGGCGAAATGGATGCGTTCGGCCGCTGCGTAGGCCTTCGCACGCGCCTGCACGAGATCGTCGCCCAGGGCGCAGATCGTCAGCACGCGACCGCCGGCCGTGACGGGCCGGCCCTGCGCATCGCTGGCGGTGCCGGCGTGGAATACTTTCACGTCGGCACCGGTATCGGCATCGGCACCCGTGATGACGTCGCCGCCACGCACCTTGCCCGGGTAGCCGCCGGCGGCGATCACCACGCCAAGCGCGGGTCGATCGTCCCACGCCGCCTGCACGCGGCCCACGTCGCCGTCGAGCGCCGCCTCGACGAGGTCGACCAGGTCAGAGCGCAGGCGCAGCATGATCGGCTGGGTTTCCGGATCGCCGAAACGCACGTTGAATTCGATCACCTTCGGCGTGCCGTCGCGATCGATCATCAGCCCCGCATAGAGGAAGCCGGTGAAGGGCGCGCCGTCCTTCGCCATGCCCGCGAGGGTGGGCTCGATGATCTCGCGCATCACCCGCGCGGAAACCGCCTCGGTGACCACCGGCGCCGGCGAATAGGCGCCCATGCCGCCGGTATTCGGCCCCAGGTCGCCATCGTCGCGGCGCTTGTGATCCTGGCTCGTGGCCATCGGCAATGCGCGCGTGCCGTCGGCGATGACGATGAAGCTGGCTTCTTCGCCATCGAGGAATTCCTCGACCACCACTCGCGACGAGGCGTCACCGAACGCCTTGCCGCCTAGCATGTCGGTGAGGGCCGCTTCGGCCTCGTCGAGTGTCATCGCCACGACGACGCCCTTGCCTGCGGCGAGTCCGTCGGCCTTGATCACGATGGGTGCGCCCTTCGCGCGCACGTGGGCCAGCGCAGGCTCAAGATCGGTAAACACCGCGTAGTGCGCGGTGGGAATGCCATGGCGGGCGAGGAAATCCTTCGCGAAGGCCTTGCTGCCTTCCAGTTGGGCCGCCGCCGCGCGGGGACCGAAGCAACGCAGCCCTTCGGCGGTGAAGCGGTCGACGACGCCGGCCACCAGGGGCACTTCGGGACCGACCACGGTGAGGCCGACCGCCTCGCGCCGCGCCAGCGCCACGAGCCCGTCGATGTCGGTCACGGCCACCGCCTCGTTGCGCAGCCTCGGCTCATGCGCGGTGCCGGCGTTGCCCGGCGCCACGATCACCTCGTCCACGCGCGGGGACTGCGCGAGCTTCCAGGCCAGCGCGTGTTCGCGACCGCCGCTGCCGATGACGAGGACTTTCATGCCGTGACTCCAGGATCGGGGAATCGCGCATTCTACCCGCCGCCGACGGCACGCGCCGCCGACGGGCGAGCCGGTCTCAGAGGGCCGGGCGGATCAGCGCCATCAGTTCGGCACGGGGCAGCTTGCCGGTCTCGTTGCGCGGCAGCGCCGCCACCATGCGCAGCGGCCGGGGCAGGAAGACCGGGTCCATCGCGGCACGCAGCGCCACGAGCACCTGCTGCTCGGTCAGCCCCGGAGCCACCACGAGGCCGGCGATGCGACGCACGCCGGACGCGTCGGCGTCATCGAGCTGGAACAGCACCCCGTCGCGCACGCCGTCGATCGCCATCAGGCGCCGGTTGAGGTCGCCCAGCGAGGCGCGCTTGCCGGCGATTTCGAGCAGGTCGGTATTGCGGCCGCAGAGCCGGAAACGCCGGCCGTCGTCGTGGAGGGTGACGATGTCGGCCAGCACCACCGGCTCGGACAGCTGCGGCGCCTCCACCAGGGTGCCGTCGGGCTGCGGATGCAGCACGGTGCCCTCGTAGAGCGTCCACGCGTCTTCCGTGGCCGTGCGCCGGCTGGCGAACACGCAGGTTTCGGTCGATCCGAACACCTCGCACAACGGAGCGCCAAACCGGGCTTGCGCGGCCGAGGCGAGTTCGACCGGCATCGGCGCCGTGGCCGAGACGAAGGCGGCGAGCGGCGGCAAGGTGATGCCGGACTCGACCAGCGCACGCAGGTGCACCGGGGTGGTGACCAGCACCCGCGGCTCGGGCAACTCGGCGAGCGCAGTGGCGACGTCGGCGGGGAAGAACGGCCGGCCGGCGTGGATGCCCACGTCGGACTGCAGCGGCAACATCACGGACATCTCCATGCCGTACATGTGCTGGGGCGGTACGGTGGCGACGGTGTGGAAGACCGGTCCCACCTCAGCACACAGCATGCGCGCATTGCCCGCGTTGCTGGCCACGAACGAGCCCCAGGTCTTCACGTTGGGCTTGGGCTTGCCGGTGGAGCCGGAGGTGTAGCCGATGGCGACCACGGTGTCGGCGGACAACAGCGGCATGTCGCCGTAGGCCGGCGCCACGCGCTCGAGGGGAGGCATGCGCAGGTAGCCCGCGGGCGCCGGATCCAGCGCCAGGTCGCCGATGGCGTAGGCGCCCGGATGATGCGCCATCACCTCGTCGACCGCATGCGGCGCGCGCGACGGGGGCAGCAGGTTGAACTGGCCACGGATCGCCAGCGCGGCGAAGGCGACGAGGAAGGCGTAGCGGTCTTCGCACAGGTTCACCGCACCGACGGCGTCCGGCAGCGCCTCGGCGACGAGTCGCACGTGGGCGAGAAACTCGCCCGCCGGCACCGGTTCGCCGGCACGCCAGGCGACCGCCCGCGACGGCGAGCCCACGAGCAGCGGCAATGACGGAACGACCGGACGCTCCAGGATCTCTTGAACGATGGACAAAGCGTGATTCCCCCTCTCAGGCGCGGATGATAGTGCCTGAGAGCGCGTCGCGAATCACCGTGGGCCGGTCCAGGCCGCCCAGGGGCGCATCCAGGGCGGCGTCGAGACGGTCGCCGAAGTAGCGCTCCAGCGTGGCGACGTCGCGCGCCGGCGGGTGCCCGTGGGGGTTGGCGCTGGTGGATACCAGCGGCGCGCCGTAGGCCCGGCAGAGCGCCGCCGCCGGCGCATGGGCGGTCACGCGCAGGGCGATGCCGGCATGGGCACCGGCAACCCAGTCGGGTACCTTCGCGCTACGCGGAAACACCCAGGTGTTCGGGCCCGGCCAGGAGGCGCGCACCTGCGCCAGTACGTCGGCGGGGACGGCGGCGAGATCGATGTACGGCTCGACCTGGGAAAACGCGGCGGCGATCAGCAGCACGCCCTGCGTGGCGGGGCGCCCCTTGAGCGCGAACAGACGCTCGAAGGCGTCGCGGTCGTGCGGATCGCAACCGAGCCCGTAGACCGCTTCGGTCGGATAGGCCAACACACCGCCCTGGCGCAGGAGCGCGGCGGCCGCCTCGAGGGTGTGATCGTCGAAGCGGCGCATGTCAGTCGGCGCGCTTGGCGGTCGCGGCTTTCTTGGTGGCGACCTTCTTCGCCGCGGCTTTCTTGGCCGTGGCTTTCTTCGCCGTTTTCTTGGCGGCCGCCTTCTTGGCCGCGGTCTTCTTGGCCACGGTCTTCTTCGCGGCCGTCTTCGTCACGGCCGCATCCTTGGCGACGGCTTTCTTCGCCGAGGCCTTCTTCGTGGCGGTCTTCTTGGCGGCTTTGCCACCGCGAGGCTTCTTCACCGGCGCGGCGGCGAGCAGTTCGGCGCATTCGGCGTCGGTCAGCGTCTTGGGCTCGCGATCCTTCGGGATGCGCGCGTTCTTCTCGCCGTCGGTGATGTACGGGCCGTAGCGGCCGTTGAGCACCTGCACGCCGTTGCCGAAGTCGAGGATGATGCGGTTGGCGATGGCTTCGAGTTTTTCCTGCACGAGCTGTAACGCCCGCGGCAGTTCGATCGTGTAGGGATCGTCTTCGGCCTTGAGCGAGGCATAGGTGCTGCCCTGCTTCACGAACGGGCCGAAGCGGCCGACACCGACGGTCACGTCCTCGCCGGCGTCGGACTGGCCGAGGTGACGCGGCAGCTTGAACAGCTCCATCGCCTCTTCGAGCGTGATGGTGTGCATGCTCTGGCCGGGACGCAGGCTCGCGTAGGTGGGCTTGTCGTCGTCGTCCTTGCTGCCGATCTGCGCATAGGCACCGTAGCGCCCCAGGCGCACCGACACCGGCTTGCCGGTCTTCGGGTCGTCGCCGAGTTCGCGCGCGCCCGTGGCCTCGCTGCGGTCGACGGTTTCGGTCTTGTCGTCGACCAGCGTCTTGAACGGCTGCCAGAAGCGCTCGAGCAACGGCACCCATTGCTCTTCGCCGCGGCTGACCGCGTCCAGTTCGTCTTCCAGGCGCGCGGTGAAGTCGTAATCGACGTATTGCGTGAAGTGGCCGGAAAGGAACTGGCTCACCGCGCGACCGACGTCGGTCGGACGGAAACGGCGATTTTCGAGCAGCACGTACTCGCGGCTGATGAGCACCTGGATGATGCTGGCGTAGGTGGACGGACGCCCGATGCCGTATTCCTCGAGCGTCTTCACCAGGCTCGCTTCGGAGAAGCGCGGCGGCGGCTCGGTGAAATGCTGGTCGGCTTCGATGGCCGAGACCGGCACCACGTCGCCCTGGGCCAGGCGAGGCAGGCGACGCTGTTCGTCGTCGTCGTCGTTTTTCTGGTCGCGGCCTTCTTCGTAGACGGCGAGGAAGCCGGGGTCGACCACGGTGGTACCGCTGGCGCGGAAGGCCGAATCCTCGACCGGGAATTCCACCGACACGGTGTTGAGCGTGGCGTGGATCATCTGGCACGCCACGGTGCGCTTCCAGATGAGCTCGTAGAGCTTGCGCTGGTCGTCGTTGAGGAACGACGCCACGCTGCGCGGCACACGCATCGCCGAGGTCGGGCGCACGGCCTCATGGGCCTCCTGCGCGTTCTTCGACTTGGACTTGTAGACCTGCGGGCCGTCCGGCAGCGCCTTGCGACCGTAATCGCGGCCGATGAGGTCACGCAGTTCGGCCACGGCGTCGTCCGAGAGCGCGACCGAGTCGGTACGCATGTAGGTGATCAGGCCGACATTGCCCTCGCTGCCCAGCGACACGCCTTCGTAGAGGCCCTGCGCCACGCGCATGGTGCGGCTCGTGGAGAAGCCGAGCTTGCGGGCCGCCTCCTGCTGCAGGGTGGAGGTGGTGAACGGCGGTGCCGGGCGGCGCTTGCGCTCGCGGCTGGTGACTTCGCCCACGGTGAAACGCCCGCCGGCGGCCCGGGTGAGGGCATCGCGGGCGGCGAGGGCATCGCGCTCGTTGGTGAGGTCGAACTGCTCGAACTTCTTGCCGTGCAATTTGACCAGGCGCGCCTCGAAGGCGCATTCCGGGTGCGCCAGGCTGGCCTGGACGGTCCAGTATTCGCGCGCCTTGAAGGCTTCGATCTCCAGTTCGCGCTCGACGATCATGCGCAACGCCGGCGACTGGACGCGACCGGCGGAGAGGCCCCGCTGCACCTTGCGCCACAGCACCGGCGAAAGGTTGAAGCCCACCAGGTAATCGAGGGCGCGACGGGCCTGCTGGGCGTCGACCAGGTCGTGCGACAGCTTGCGCGGGTTGGCCACGGCCTCCTTGATGGCCTTGGGCGTGATTTCGCTGAAGACCACGCGTTGGACATCCTTGCCGTCGAGCAGGCCGCGCTCCTTGAGGATCTCGCTGATGTGCCAGGAGATCGCCTCGCCTTCGCGATCCAAGTCGGTCGCCAGGTAGATGCTGCTGGCCTTGCTGGCCGCCTTGGCGATCGCGTCGACGTGCTTCTCGTTGCGGTCGATGACCTCATAGGCCATGGCGAAGCCGTGTTCCGGATCGACCGCGCCCTCCTTGGGCCGCAGGTCACGCACGTGACCGTACGAAGCCAGCACCTGGAAATCGGCGCCCAGGTACTTGTTGATCGTCTTGGCCTTGGCCGGCGACTCGACGATGAGGAGGTTCTTTGCCATGCGTTGATCGATTCCGAAGACCGCGGGTCGGGGGGACCGGCGTTATGTATATATTTAGTTGGAAACACACCGCCGTGATGGCTGTCAAGCGGCGAGCCCTAAACCACCCGCTGGTAGCGGTTTCCGGGCAGCGGTGCGACCTCGCCCTCGAGCTCCAGCATGAGGAGCATCGACGACAGGGCTCCGGGGGAGAGCCCGGTGGCGCCCACCAGGGCGTCCAGGGGAGCGGGATCGTAACCCATGGCGTCGAGCAGGCGGCGATATTCGTCGTCCAGGCGCCAGTCCACGCCCTGCCCGCGACGGCTGGGCGGCCGCGCGGGAGCCCGCTCCAGGCGGGCGCGCAGCTCCGCCCCCAGTTCCATGGCGGCCGGCGCCAGCGCGGCGAGGATCTCCTCCGGCCGCTGGACCAGGCGGGCGCCATCGCCGATCAGGGCATGGCAACCCTCGGCCAGGGGGTTGTGGATGGACCCCGGCAGCGCGAACACCTCGCGCCCCTGCTCGCCCGCCTGGCGGGCCGTGATCAGCGAACCGGACTTCACCCCGGCCTCGATCACCAGGACGCCCAGCGACAGACCCGCGATGATCCGGTTGCGCTGGGGGAAGTGATAGGCCAGGGCATGCGTGCCGGGCGGGTATTCGCTGACGATGGCGCCCGATTCGGCGATACGCTGGGCCAGGGCGTGGTGCTTGCGCGGATAGACGCGGTCCGGACCGGTGCCGATGACGGCCACGGTCGGCTCCCCGGCGTCCAGGGCCGCCGCATGTGCCGCGCCGTCCACCCCGTCGGCGAGGCCGCTGGTGACCAGCAGCCCGCCGGACGCGAGGGCGGCGGCGAAGCGGGCGGCGTTGGCCAGCCCCGGCGCCTGGGCCTGGCGGGCGCCGACGATGGCGACCTGCGGTCGCAGCAGGAGAGCGGCGTCGCCCTTCACGAACAGCGCCGCGGGCGGGTCGGGCATCGCCTCGAGCTGGGGCGGGAAATCCTCGTCGGTGCAGCGGAGCAGGCGGTGATCGGCGGCGGCCAGCCAGGCCAGATCCCCCGCGAGGGAGGCCTCGTCGGGATGGTCGAGCCAGGCCCGGCCGTCGGCGGTCAGCGACGCCGGGTGCCGGCCCAGCCAGGCCAACAGGCCCCGGGCGCCACCGCGCACGGCGAGGCCTTCGCGCAGCCGCCGGGCGCCCAGGCCGGGCGTGCGCAGCAGGAGCAGCCAGTCACGGAGGTCGTTGGCATCGGTCATCCGCCCAGTGTAGACGCGCAGGCCGACGGACCGGGAAGCGGCGCGGGGCGCGGGGCAAGGAGGGGCCCGGACATCGACAGGCGCCGGCCGATGTCGACGCCCCAACGGAATACCCCGACAGGCTTACTCGGGCGCGACGAGACGATCGCCGCGGTGGAACGGCCGCAGCGAATCCATCACCAGCGCATAGCTCATCCGGTCGAAGGTGCGGAACACCATCACGTGGCCCGCGTATTCGTCCGGCAACTGCACCTTCCGGCCCAGGTCACGGATCAACGAATTGCCGGAAACGTCGTCGGCGATACGGTCGCCCTGCGCCATCACGGTGAAGGTGGTGCCGTTGTCGACACCGTCCTTGCTGCCCGCCGAAATCGCCACGACCTGGTGGGCCCCGACGCTGTTCATGGCGTCGGTGAAGGCGATGACGCGCGCATCGGCCGGTACCGTCTTCGGCGCATGCGGGTAGTAGTAGGGGTCGTAGGGCTTGTCGTCCACCGGCATCAGGCGATCGCCCTTGCGTACCTCGCGGGTAGAGTCGACCAGCACCAGGCTGGACACGTCGCCGTTGGTGGCCAGCACCTCGGCCGTGCCGATCACGGTGACTTCGACGCCACGATCCAGGCCCTTGCCATCATGGGTATCGTGCGTGGTGTCTTCGCGCCAGGGCGACGGGTTCATCGTCACGTCGTCGTCGAGGCCGTCGGCCACGAAAGAGCCCTGGCCAGGGCGGGTCAGCCGATCCACGCTGCCGTGAAACCCCTGGTGATCGCGGAAGCGATGGGTCGGTCGCACGATCGCCCAGCGCTGGCCGGGCTGCGCGGTGTCGAGGTCTCGCGCGTAGACCTTGGTGCCGGGCGTGGCTCGCAGGCGGCTTTCCTCGAAGCCCACCACGTAGGGCGACTGCTCCACCGCATCGGCGTCCATGACGCGCATTTCCTTCAGGAAGGTGCGCAGCTCGCCCAGCGGAATCGCCGTGACCGGCTCGCCTTCGGCGCGCACGCGCGGTTCCAGGCCGATGCGCGGCGTACCGGTGCCGTCCAGCGAGAGGTTGAGCACGTCACCGGGGTAGATGAGGTGGGGATTGCGCACCTGGGGATTGGCCTGCCAGATCTCGGGCCACAGCCACGGCTTGGCCAGGAACCGCGCCGAAATCGCCCACAGGGTGTCGCCCTTGCGGACGGTGTAGGTGTCCGGATGGTCGGGCCGCAACTGGCTCGCCGCGGCGTAGACGGCCACGGTGAAGAACATGCCGCCCAGCAGCATGACGAACTTCTTGATCATGATGGGATTTCCCCCTTCCCCTGCGCTGTGGCGAGTGTAACTGAATCGTTCATCCGTACAAGGCGACCGACGCTCGCCGCCCCGCCGGGGCAAGCGTAGAATAGGGCGCCATCCTACAGGGTCCGTTCGCTTGGATTTCGCCGACTTGCCCGCACTTCACCGGGACGGCGCCGCCTGCGGCCCACGCAACGAATCAAGGTGACACCGTGTCCACCCTCCCCATCCTCGAATTTCCCGATCCGCGCCTGCGCACCGTCGCCGCGCCGGTCACCGTGTTCGACGCCGAACTCAAGCAGTTCGTGGCCGACATGTACGAAACCATGTACGCCGCCAACGGCGTCGGCCTGGCCGCCACGCAGGTCAACGTGCACAAGCGCGTGCTGGTCGCGGACATGAGCGAAGACCGCAACGAGCCGCTGGCGCTGATCAACGCCGAGATCATCGAAAAGGACGGCCAGCAGGTCTACCAGGAAGGCTGTCTGTCGTTTCCGGGCATCTACGCCGACGTGACCCGCGCGCTGAAGGTGAAGGTCCGGGCGAACGACGTCGACGGCAATCCCATCGTGGTCGAAGCCGAGGGTCCGCTCGCGGTGTGCATCCAGCACGAGATGGACCACCTCGCCGGCAAGGTGTTCGTCGACTACCTGTCGCCACTCAAGCGCGGCATGCTGCTGAAGCGTATGGAAAAACAGCGCAAGGCCAGCGCGTAGGCATGGCGGGCGCCTCCCTGCGCTTGGTGTTCGCCGGAACACCCGATTTCGCCGTGCCCTGCCTCGCCGCCTGCCGCGCTGCCGGTGTCGAGGTGGTGGCCGTTTACACGCAGCCCGACCGGCCCGCGGGCCGCGGCCGCAAGCTCGCCGCCAGCCCGGTGAAGGACGCTGCCCTGGCCGCGGGCTTGCCGGTCGAGCAGCCCGTGTCGTTCAAGGCCGACGCCGATCGCGCCACGCTCGCGGCGTACGCACCCGACCTGATGGTGGTGGTGGCCTACGGGCTCATCCTGCCGCGCAAGGTGCTGGCCATTCCCCGCCTGGGCTGCTGGAACGTCCACGCCTCGCTGCTGCCGCGCTGGCGCGGCGCGGCGCCGATCCAGCGCGCCATCCTCGCGGGCGACGCCGAAAGCGGCGTCGACCTCATGCAGATGGAAGCCGGCCTCGACACCGGCCCCGTGCTGATCGAACGCCGCACCCCGATCACGGCCGACGACACCGGCGGCAGCCTGCACGACCGCCTGGCGGCGCTCGGGGCCGAAGCGCTCGCCGAGGGCCTGCGCCGCACGCTGGCGGGCGAAACCCTGGTGGCCCGGCCGCAGGCGGGCGACGGCGTGGCCTACGCGCATAAGCTCGACAAGGCCGAGGCGCACCTTGATTTCTCCCTGCCGGCGATCGAACTCGAGCGCAAGGTACGGGCGTTCGACCCATGGCCCGTGGCCGAGGCGGAGGTCGCGGGCGAACGTTTGCGCATCTGGTCCGCGCGTGCCGTCGAGCGGCCGGCCGACGCAACGCCCGGCGCGGTGATCGCCGCCTCGCGCGACGGCGTGGACGTGGCCTGCGCCGAGGGCGCGCTGCGTCTGCTCGCGGTGCAACGCGACGGCGGCCGCCGCATCGGCATCGCCGACTACCTCAACGCCCGGCCGGAGCTGCGGCGGTCCAGCCCGTGAGCCGGCCGTCGGTGCGCGCCCTGGCGGCACAGGCCCTGGCCGATGTCGCGCTGTCGGGCCACTCGCTGCGCGACGTCGCCGACCGGGTGCTGCCCCGCCTCGCCGACTCGCGCGACCGCGCCCTGCTGACCGCGTTGCTCAACGAAGGCGCGCGTTGGTGGCCACGCTTCGACGCGGCGCTCGACCGCCTTCTCGACAAACCGATCCGTCGCCAGGAGCCGGTCGTCCACGCCCTCCTGGTGACCGCGCTGGTGCAGCTGGAGGTGCTCGAACTGGCCTCCTACGCCGCCGTCGCCGCCACGGTCGATGCCGTGCGGGAACTGCGCCGCCCGCGCCTGGCCGGTCTGGCCAACGCGGTGCTGCGCCGGTGGCTGCGCGAACGCGAGAGCCTTCTCGCGGCGCTGGACGCCGAACCGGCCACCCGTCATGCGCATCCGGCATGGCTGGTCCGCGCCATCGAACACGACTGGCCCGAGGCCGCCGGCGACGTGCTCGCCGCGGCCAACCGCGAGCCGCCCCTGATGCTTCGCGTGAACCGCCGCCGTGCCACGCCCGAGGCGGTCGCGTCGGCCCTGCGCGATGCTGGCGGGGAGGTGACGCCGCATCCCTGGCTGGCCGACGGCCTGGTGCTTCCCCATAGCACCGACGTGACCCGCCTGACCGGCTTCGCCGAGGGTCACTTCGCCGTGCAGGACGGGGCCGCGCAGGTGCCGGCCGACCTGCTCGACCTCGCCGACGGCCAGCGCCTGCTCGACGCCTGCGCCGCACCGGGAGGCAAGGCCTGTCACGCGCTGGAGCGCGCCGACCTGCGCCTGCTCGCGGTGGAAGCGGAGCCGCGCCGCGCACCGCGCATCCGGCAGAACCTCGATCGCCTCGGCCTGCACGCCGAGGTGGTGGTCGGCGACGCGGGCGAGCCCTCGGCCTGGTGGGACGGCACGCCCTTCGATCGGGTGATGATTGATGCACCCTGCTCGGCCACCGGTGTGATCCGGCGGCGTCCCGACGTACGCCTGCATCGCCGCGAGGCCGACATCGACGCCCTCGTCGCCCAGCAGTCGCGCATCCTGGCCGCCTGCTGGCCAACCCTGGCGCCCGGCGGACGCTTGCTTTACGTCACCTGCTCGATCCTGCGCCGCGAAAACGACGGCGTGGTCGCCGCGTTCCTTGACCGGCAGGCCGACGCCGAGGCGCTGCCTCTGACCCTGCCGGCCGGGCGCCGCACGTCGGTCGGCTGGCAGATGCTGCCCGGCGACGGCGACCTCGACGGCATGTATTACGCCTTGCTGAGCAAAGCGGCCCAACGCTGAACGAACCGAAGGGACACCCGGCCCGGCTTGCCGCGGGGCTGTTGTACCATCCCGGCTGTCCGCCGATTCCCGGTGGCACCGTACCGTCGCCTGCGTCTGCATGGCTACGGCGTTCCCGACGGGCGTTGATGGAAAACTCGCATGACCGCAGCCGTAACGGCCGCCGATCCTAGGTACACCTGGCGTACCGTTCTGCTCAGCGCGCTCGTGGCGATCGTCCCCCTCGCCGTGTCCGTCCCCTGGAAGGGCAAGGCGCTGCCGATGCTCGCGATGCTCGTGGTGGGCATGGTCATGATGGCGCGCTCCCCCGACACCCGGCTGCGCTACCGCCTAGTGCGCGCGATCGTCGTGGTGGGCCTGCTGCGTTTCGCCTACGCGGTCTTCAGCATCGCCTGGCACAAGCTGGGCTGGGGCGAACTGGATCTGCCCGCGCAGACGCTGGTGTTCCTGGGCACCGCCGCGGTGTTCACCGCGCCGCTCGATTGGCGCTGGATCTGGACGGTATTCGCCCTGACCACCCTCGTGCTCGGCGGTTCGTGCATCGTGCAGCACCACCTCCTCGGGGTTGAGCGTGCGTACGGCACCAATGGCGGTGACTGGAGCGCCATCGAGTTCACCATGGTCACGCTGTGCATGGTGCTCTTCTCGATCATCCGGCTGATCCAGCCGGGCGTGCCGCGCGGCGAGCGCGCGCTGCACGCGCTGGCGATCGTGGTGGGCGCCTACGGGGCGATCCTCACCCAGAGCCGCGGCCCGATGCTGGCGTTCATCCCCGCCCTGCTCGTGGTGGTCATCGTGCACGTGCGCCGCACCGGCCGCTGGCATGGCGCCGCGCTATGCGTGGGCCTGCTCGTGGCCGGCGTCATTACCGCCACCACCGCGCTTCACCATGAAGTGCTGCACCGCTTCGGCGAAGTGGGCGAAGAGGTCAGCACGTTCAGCAAGGACAACACCGCCGGCCCCGTGCGCGAACGCCTGGCCATGTGGGAAGTGGCGGGCAAGGCCTTCGCCGAGCACCCGATCGACGGCGTGGGCATCGACCAGTTCGGCCATTTCACCCGCGAGCTGGTGGCGCGCGGCGAGGCCAGCCCGATCATCGCCCGCTACGATCATCCCCACAACGAATACCTCGAGGCCGCCGCCACCGGCGGCGTGCCGCTGCTGCTCATCACGCTGCTCGTGTTCGCGCTGCCGGCGATGCACTTCATCCGCCGCCTGGACCATCCGGACGAATGGACGGCCACGCTCGCCACCGCCGGTCTCGCCCTCGTGGTGATGTACGTGCTATCGGCGATCACCGACAACGTGTTTTACCGGGCGATGCCGCACTCGTTCTACTTCTACCTCGCCCTCGGCTTCATGCTGGCCACGGCACGGCCCGTGCGCGTGGCGATCGGCGCGAGGGCGGAGGCCGCCCGCTAATGGCGCGCGTCCACCTGCTCGCCTGGGACAACCAGCGCGGGCTGTCGCACGACATCGCCGTGGTCGAGGGCGCCCTGCGCGAACGGGGCCACGAGGTCACCGTGTCGCGCCTGGGATCGCGCCGCTACGACGGCGCCTGGCGGCTACGCGGCATGCGTGTGCGCATGCGGCTCGCCTCCTGGCTGACCCTGGGCCGGAAACCCGCCCGCTTCGATATCAACCTGTCGCTCGAACACGTGCGCCCGGCCGCGTTCGGGCTCGCCCGCATCGACCTGTTGATGCCCAATCCGGAGTGGGTGTCCGGTCGAAGCCTGCGCTACCTGACGCGCTACGACGCCCTGCTGACGAAAACGCACGAAGCGACGCGCCTCTTCGAGGCGCGTGGATTACGCGCCATCGAAGTCGGGTTTCGCAGTCCCGACCGTTACGATCCGTCGGTGGCGCGCCAGCCGCGCACCTTCCTGCATGCCGCCGGCTCCAGCCAGCTCAAGGGCACGGCGACGCTCGTGGCGGTGTGGAAGCGGCACCCGGAGTGGCCGCTGCTCACCGTGCTTCGCGCCGGCGCGCCGGGCGAAGACGACGGCGGCGCCGCCAACCTGCGCATCGTGCGCGAGCGGTTGTCCGACGCCGAGGTCCGCCACCTGCAGAACGCCAGCCCGTTCCACCTGTGCCTGTCGCAGACCGAAGGCTGGGGGCACTATCTCGTCGAGGCCATGAGTTGCGGCGCCGTGGTGATGACCTGCGACGGCGCGCCGATGAACCAGATGATAGACGACACGCGTGGCATTCTCGTCGCCGCGCGCGAAGGCGAGCCGCACAACCTCGCGCGTACGTGGCACGTCGACGAGACGGCGCTCGAACGCGCCGTCGAGCGCGCCATCGCCATGGACGAGGGCGAACGCGCCACGCTCGGCCACCACGCGCGCTCGTGGTACCTCGCCAACCAGATGGCCTTCCCCGCGCGGATCGGCGCCTCGCTGGATGCGCTGCTGGCCGATGGACGGCGCGTCGTCGCCGGCGATACCGGCAGGCACCCGCGCTAGGGCGTCAGGGCGACGCGGCACGCTCCGTCGGTGACCGCACGTCCGGCGGCGCCGCGACAAACTCGGCCAGGTGCTGGTCCAGCCCCCGTTCGCAGCGCACGAGCCCGCGCTGCCGCGTGTCGTCGAGGATGCGGTCGTTCGGGTTGTCGACCACGTTCTTGCGCGTGCGGTGGTAGAGGTGCGTGGCCAGGCCGCTGAAGCGCATCTCGCGACGCTGCAATCCGTAGTGGTAGGCGCGGTGGACGAGTTCGGTGTCTTCGCGGCCCCAGCCGGTCATCGTCTCGTTGAAACCATTGATGGCGATGAGGTCGTCGCGCCAGAACCCCATGTTGCAGCTCTTGATGCCGCGCGTCTTGCGGACCGGCGTCGCGTAGAGGCGCGCCAGCCACGGCAGGCGCAAGGTATGGCGGCGACGTTCGATGCCCGGGGTGAAGAACGTGGCGCGGACGCTACCGTCGGCCAACATGCGGGCGGTCAGGGCCTCGTCGCTGAGCACCCGCGAGCCCTGCACGTAGCAGCCTTTCATGGCGAAGGCCTCGTGGTCGGCCACGAAGTGCGGTTCGGCGACCATGTCGCCGTCGAGCAGGATGATGTAATCGCCCGTGGCGGCGGCGATGGCGCGGTTGCGGGCGCGACTCATGCGCGCGCCGTCGTCGGGCTGCCACACATGCACCAGGCGCGTCGGAAACGTGGCGGCCACCCGCTCGATCACGGCGCGGGTATCGGGCCGTGAGCCGTCGTCGGTGACGATGACTTCGTCGGGCAGCCGGGTCTGCCGGGCCAGCGCCTCGAGCACGCGCTCCAGGGCGGTGGGCCAGTTGTAGGTGAGGATGGCGACGGTGATGCGCATGGCCGGGAAGCATAACGGGTTACGGCGATCGGGTAGACTTTCGCGATGCCGAACCTGCCCCTGACCCTTGTCGTCATCACCTATAACGAGGCGCACACGATCGCCCGCTGCCTCGACAGCGTGCCGTTCGCGGCCGAAAAGGTGGTGGTGGACAGCGGCAGCACCGACGACACGGTGGCCATCGCCCGGGCCCATGGCGCCCGGGTGGTACACCAGGACTGGCTCGGCTTCGGCCCGCAGCGCAACTTCGCCACCACCCAGGCCAGCCATCCGTGGCTGCTGGCGCTGGATGCCGATGAATTCCTCTCGCCGGAACTCGCCGCCGAACTGGAGACCGCCCTGCCGGCGATCCAGGCCAGCGCCGACGCGGCAGTGTACCTGCGTCGGCGCACCATCTATATGGGCCGGCCCATGCGCTGGTACCGCCCGGCGATGGGCGAGAAGATGGCCCGACTGTGGCATCGCGACCGCGCCCGCTGGACGGATGCCCGCGTGCACGAATCGCTCCGCTTCGACGGACCGTCGCGCACGCTGCGTGGCGCCTTCGATCACGTGAACAACCCCAGCCTGGTCGAAAAGCAACTCAAGGTGCTGCGCTACTCCGAATTGAAGTGCCGGGACTGGTACGACAAGGGCAAGTCGACCCGGATGTGGCAGACGCCGTTCGTCTTCCTGCTCGCGTTCATCAAGGATTACCTCTTCCGCCTCGCGTTCCTCGACGGCTGGCGCGGTTTCATCATCGCGCAGACCGCGGCCAGCTACGCCGTCTACAAGCGCATGCGCTACTACGAGATGCGGCACAACCCGGCCTCGCGCGACTCCGCGTCCACCGCCCTGCACCGCCACGGCCTCGACCGCGGCTCGGACACCACGACATGAAGAAGCACTACCTCCTTTACGGCTCCGAACGCTACGCTCTGGCCATCCTGCGCCCGCTGCAGAACGCCATCCGCGCGCGCGGCCACGAGGCGGCCTGGTTCTTCGACGGCCCCGGCGGCGACGATCTCGTGGAGGGCGAGACCTGGTTGCGCACCACCGAGGACGTGCGCCGCTACAACCCCATCGCGGTGGTCACCTCCAGCAACGCGGTGCCACACTTTTTCCCCGGCGTAAAGGTGGAAACCTTCCACGGCTTCGACGCGGGCAAGCCCCGGCATATCTACATCCGCGGCTTCTTCGACCTCTACTGCACCACCGGCCCGCGCGATAGCCGGGCCTTCGGCGAGATCGCGGCGAAGCTCGGCCATTTCGCGGTCAAGGAAACCGGCTGGCCCAAGCTCGATCCCTACATGGGCGAGATCGGCCGGCGTCCCGTGCCCCCGGTGCAGCGCCCGCCGGTGATCCTCTACCACTCCACGTTCTCGCCCTCGTGGAGTGCGGCCGAAATCCTCTACGACCAGGTGAAGGCGCTTTCCCGCGATGGGCGCTACCGCTTCGTGGTCACCTTCCACCCGAAGATGAACCCCGAAACCACCGCGAAATTCAAGGCATTGCAGAACGATTACCTTCGCTTTGCCGAGAACGACAACATCCTCGAACTGTTCGGCGACGCCGACATGATGTGCTCGGACACCTCCTCGGCCCTCAACGAGTTCCTGCTCACCGGCAAGCCGGTGGTCACGTTCAAGAACCGTCGCCCGGGGCCCCAGTTGATCGACATCGACGATCCGGCGCAGTTCGAGCCGGCGATCCAGCGCGCCCTGTCGCGCCCGCCGGAGCTCATGCAGGCGATCGACGATTACGCCAACGCCATTCATCCTTACCGCGACGGCCGCTCGAGCGAGCGGGTGCTCGACGCGATCGACGCCTTCATCGCCGAGGGGGCCCGCAACCCGCGTCGCAAGCCGCTGAACTTCTGGCGCAAGCTGAAGATCCGCCGCCGCATCGGGTACTGGGGTCCGGCCTGACGACCAGGCCTCGACGTCGCCGCCACCTGGCACGGCGTACGAATGGGGGGTCAGCCTCTGTTGGCGTGCTGCGTTTAGAATCCATGGTCCTTCAACGGTGACGACGCCCTTGTCCATCAGCGCCTATACCCGCTCGGAACACCTTCGTGCCCTGTGGCCCTGGCTGCCCCTGTGGACGGTCATGGCCCTGCTCGCCATCTTTTCGCACGGCCCCATGCCGATGTTCTCCACGCGCACGCTCGCCGTCGCATGGGAAATGTGGGCGCATGGGCATTGGCTGGTGCCGTATATCAACGGCGAGCCCTACAGCGAGAAGGTGCCCCTGCTTTTCTGGATGATCCACGCGGGATGGGCCGCGTTCGGGGTGAACGACGTGTGGCCGCGCGTGCTGGAGGTGATCTTCGGCGGCGTCCAGCTCGTGCTCGCCTCGGTGCTTGCCAGCCGCCTATTTCCGGCGCGGCCCTGGGTGGCCAAGGCCACGCCCTGGCTGCTGATGGCGTTGTCGTACTCGTTCCTGTTCGGCCTGCAGATCATGTACGAGGTGCTCCTCGTGGTCTGGGTGCTGGCCGCCCTGCTCTGCCTCGTGCCCAGCGCCACCCGGTCGCAGCCGCGCTGGTGGCTGTTCGCGCTCGTCGTCGGCGCCGGCCTGCTCACCAAGGGCCCGGTGATGGTCGTGCATGTGCTGTTCCCGCTGCTGTTCGGCCCCCTGTGGAACGACTGGGCACGCCAGAACAAGGCCCGCTGGTACGGCTTTGGCCTGCTCGCGCTGCTGGGCGGCTTCGCGATCCTGCTGGCATGGGCGATCCCTGCGGGCGAGGCGGGCGGCGAGGCCTACCGGCAGCGTCTGTTCTTTACCCAGACCGCCGGCCGCGTCGTGTCCAAGCACACGCAGGGCCTGCAGAATCATGCCCGTCCGGCCTGGTTCTACCTGCTCTACCTGCCGGTGATCGTCTTTCCGCTCAGCGGCTGGCTGCGCGGCATCGTGGCGCTGCCGACCGCGCTGTTGCGCAAGCCGTGGCGCCCTGGCACCGGTGCCGCGGTCGGGGTCGCCGCGGTGGCCCTGGTGGTGCTGCTGCTCTCCGCCACCGTCGCCTCGACCCCGGCCTGGGTCGGCAAGGTGCTCGCGGTGCTGGTGTTCGTGCCACTGTTCGTGGCGCTGATGCGCCAGCCGCTCGAGACTGGCCTGCGCTTCCTCGTGGCATGGCTGCTGCCGGCGCTGCTGACCTTCTCGCTGATCGGCGGCAAGCAGCTCTACTACCTGCTGCCGGAACTGGCTGGCGTCATCCTGCTGGTCGCCGCCTGCGTGGCCGACCTTCGCGAACGCCATAAGACCCTCGCCACGCACTACGCGCTCGGCACGTGGCCACTGTCGGTCGGCGCGTTCCTGCTCGCCGTTGCCTTGTTCGCGATGCCGTCGGTGGTGCCCACGCGATTCCCCGACAACATCTGGCTCACCGGCATGGCACCTTACGCGCGCTTCTTCGCGGTGGTGTTCGTGGTGCTCGGCGCGCTGCTGCTCCTGCGTGGCCGCGGCGAGATGCGTCGCCTGGCGTTCGCCGGCCTGGTCGGCACGGTGGCGCTCAATGCCCTGTTCACCATGGGCCTGTGGTACCGCTACGACCTCGCGCCCGCCTCGGCCTTCCTGGGCCAGGCCGATGCCGCGGGCCAGCCGATCGGCAACCTCGGCACCGAGTACAACGGCCAATACCACTTCGCCGGCCGGCTGATGCACCCCATCGCGCGGATCAACATGCTCCCTGGCATGACCGCCGCGCCGGACGACGATGACGACGACGCCATCCACGACGGCGATTCGCTGCACGACTTCGCCACGCATCATCCCAACGGGTTGATCGTGTCTTACGAGCGGCATCCGCCGGCCGAAGCGTTCCGCTTCGCGCGGCTCATCCAGCCCTCGCGCACCGGCTGGCTGATGATCTGGGACGCACCCACCCTCGATGCGCTCAAGTCCGGTCGCGTGCCGGACGAGCCGGCCCAACCCACCCTGCTGTTTCCGCAAGAGTACTGGCGCGGACGGACGGGCCTGCGATGAGCGATCCGCTCGTCGAGCGCCTGCGCACGCAGATCGGCGGCCCCCGCGACGGCGCGCTGCTTCGCTTTTCGATCGGCAACGCGCTGCTCGGCGACGGTGACTACGAGGGCGCGGCGACCGCGTTTCGCGAGGCGATCGGCTTCGATCCGAACTATTCCGCCGCGTGGAAACTGCTGGGCAAATCGCTGCTCGCGCGCGATGACGACACCGGCGCGGCCGAGGCTTGGCGCCAGGGCATCGCCACGGCCAACGCCCGTGGCGACATGCAGGCGGCGAAAGAAATGACCGTGTTCCTCAACCGGCTCACGCGAAAGGGTTGATCGTCTTGTAGGGGTCTGCGCGGTCGTAGGCCGTGTAGCGCTTGTAGTGCCACTGGTATTGCGGGAAGGCCCGCTCCACGCACTGCTCCACGCCCCGATTGAGCGCGGTGCACGCCACCTTCAGATCGGCGCTGTCGATGCCCTCCGGCGCCGGCAGCACGTGGATGCGATAGCCCGCGCCCTGCGGCAGACGCTCCGCGAAGCTGAAAAGCACGGTCGCGCCGGTGCGTGCGGCCAGTCGCGGCAACAACACCATCGTCAGCGCGTCGACGCCGAAAAACGGCGCGAACTCGCCCTCGCCTTCGCGCGGCTTCTGGTCGGGCAGGATGCCCACGGTGCCGCCCGCACCCAAACGCTTGAACAGCGTGCGCACGCCCGCGCCCTCGGCCCGCACCTGCTCGGGCGCAAGCTTGCCGCGGACCTTGCGCAACAGGGCCTCGATCGCCTGGATCCGGGGCGGCCGGTAGAGGATCGCCATCGGCGTCTTGCTGCACAGCCAGTAGTTGAGCAGCTCCCAACAGCCCAGGTGCGGCGCAGCGATGATCACGCCCTTGCCCGACGCCAGCGCCGCCTCGAACAGCTCGCCACCGATCACCTCGCGCACCAGCCCCAGGGATGTCTCCGCGCCGCCGCCCCAGATCGCCGCCACCTCGGTCACCGACTGGCCCGACGCCTCCATCGTCTCGCGAAGCAGCGCCGCGCGGGCCGCGTCATCCAGGTCCGGCCGGGTCAAGCGCAGGTTGACGGCCGTGTATCGCGCGCTGCGCGAGCGATTACGCACGGCCCGGCGACCGATCCAGGCGCCGACGGCATGCACGGTTCGCAGGGGAAACAGGCTGACGAGGCGCAGGAGGAGGTAGAGGAGGTAGATGTCGGGGCGCATGGGGGGGAGTTTAGTGGAGTGGGTATGGGGGGTGGGGGGGTGGGAAGTGGGGGCGTGGGGGCCGGCGGGCGGCAGAGGGCGCGGGTGGGGCCGCCACACCACCCACCCGACTCCAGCGCCAGCGCAGCGCTACCCACGCCCTCTCCCGCCCGCCGGCTCGCACGCCCCCACTTCCCATCCCCCATCCCCCATCCCCCATCCCCACCCCTTAAGCTATCCCCCCGCCCGCCGCTACCCACCCCATGATCGCCCTGATCCAACGAGTCGAGTCCGCACGCGTCGAGGTCGACGACGTCACCGTGGGCGCCATTGGCGCCGGCCTGCTCGCCCTCGTGGCCGTCGAGCCGGGCGACGGCGATACGCAGTGCCGGCGCATGCGGGAGCGCCTGCTGGGCTATCGCGTGTTTTCCGATGCCGAGGGCCGGATGAACCTCGGGCTGGCCGACACCGGCGGCGGACTGCTGCTGGTCAGCCAGTTCACCCTCGCCGCCGATACGCGCAAGGGCATGCGGCCGAGCTTCACCACGGCCGCCGCGCCCGACGACGCCCGCCGCTGGTTCGACCACCTGGTGGCGCTGGCCCGTGAAGCGCACCCAGGGGTGGAAACCGGCCGCTTCGGTGCCCATATGAAGGTGCACCTGATCAACGACGGCCCGGTCACCTTCCGCCTGGAGGTGCGTTGAAGCGCGCGACCGTTGCCCCTTTCGCCTCCCTCACCGACGCGTCCGCCGGGCCAACAGCGCTCGTTCTGGCGCGATTCTTGCGTGTCGGGTTGGAGCCCCATCCACTTGAAAACTGGTCAAAAAATCATCAAATGACTATACTGATCGGTTCCAGTAACCCGCGGCGGTCGGCATGACTAACAAAGCTCACGAGCAACAATCGGAAATCAAGCAACTCATTTCCAAGGGCCTCGAGCAGGGCTACCTGACGTACGCGGAGATCAACGATCACCTCCCCGACGACATCGTCGATCCGGAGCAGATCGAAGACATCATGGCCGTGCTCAAGGGCGTCGGCATCGAGGTGCACGACTCCGCGCCCGATACCGACACCATCAGCGACGGCGCGGCCCCGGGCGCATCGTCCGACGACGAGTCCGCCGCCGAGGAAGCCGTGGCGCTGCTGTCGGCCGTCGACTCCGAAGTGGGTCGCACCACCGACCCCGTGCGCATGTACATGCGCGAAATGGGTACGGTCGAGCTGCTCACCCGCGAGGGCGAAATCGCCATCGCCAAGCGCATCGAAGAGGGCCTCAACCAGGTCCAGACCGCGCTCGCCTCGTTCCCGCTCACCATCCAGCTGCTGCTGGAGGAATACGACCAGCACCTCGAAGGCAAGCGCCGCCTGAGCGAAATCCTCGCCGGCTTCGCCGACGTCGAGGCGGCCGAAGACCAGGCCCAGGCCGCCGCCGCCGAGCTGCCCGAGGTCGAGGCCGATGCCAACGACGACGACGAAACCGACGACGGCACGGCGTCCGACGAGGACGAGGGCCCGAGCGGTCCGGACCCCGAAGAGGTCAAGCGGCGCATGGAAGAACTGCGCTCGCTGCACGGCAAGTTCCAGAAGTCCGCGCCCAAGGCCGAGATCAACGACAAGAAGGTCGCGAAGATCCGCGAGCAGATGTCCGAGGCGTTCCTCAACCTCAAGCTGCCGTCGGCGCTTATCGACAGCTTCGTGCGCAAGTTGCGCGAAGTGGTGAACGACATCCGCCACCACGAGCGCGTGCTCATGGACATCTTCGTCAAGCAGGTGAAGATGCCGCGCGCCGAGTTCCTCAAGAGCTTCCCGTCCAACGAGGGCAACCTCGAGTGGGCTGCCGAGCTGTCGCGCAAGCGCCAGAAGTGGTCGCCGAACATCAAGAACTTCCGCGAAGTGATCGACGCGGAGCAGGAGAAGCTTGCCCAGATCGAGCGCACGCTCTACCTGCCGCTGACGGACATCAAGGAAATCAACCGCGCCATGTCGGTGGGCGAGGCCAAGGCCCGCCGCGCCAAGAAGGAAATGGTCGAGGCCAACCTTCGCCTGGTGATCTCCATCGCCAAGAAGTACACCAACCGCGGCCTGCAGTTCCTCGACCTCATCCAGGAAGGCAACATCGGCCTGATGAAGGCGGTGGACAAGTTCGAATACCGTCGCGGCTACAAGTTCTCCACGTACGCCACGTGGTGGATCCGCCAGGCCATCACCCGTTCCATCGCCGATCAGGCCCGCACCATCCGCATCCCGGTGCACATGATCGAGACGATCAACAAGCTCAACCGCATTTCCCGCCAGATGCTCCAGCAGTTCGGCCGCGAGCCGACGCCCGAAGAACTGGCCAAGGAAATGGAAATGCCCGAGGACAAGATCCGCAAGGTGCTGAAGATCGCGAAAGAGCCGATCTCCATGGAAACCCCGATCGGCGACGACGAGGATTCCCACCTTGGCGATTTCATCGAGGACACCAACGCCAGCTCGCCCATCGAGTCGGCCACGGAAACCGGCCTCATGGAAACCGTCCGCGACGTGCTCGCCGGCCTCACGCCGCGCGAGGCCAAGGTGCTGCGCATGCGCTTCGGCATCGACATGAACACGGATCACACGCTGGAAGAAGTCGGCAAGCAGTTCGACGTGACCCGCGAGCGCATCCGTCAGATCGAAGCCAAGGCCCTGCGCAAGCTGCGCCACCCGAGCCGGTCGGAAACCCTGCGGTCGTTCCTCGACATCGACTGATCGCCATCCGGCAAGAAAAAACGCCCGCGCAAGCGGGCGTTTTTTTGTATCGTGACCGCGAGTCCTGTCGCCTGGCGGGGAGTGCCGTGACCCCTTCGAAAACCTACCCGAGCCGTCGGACGAGCCCACCCCATGGATGAACGGGGTGCGGATTCCGGCCGGGCCACGGCGTTCTTCGCCGCCCTGATCGTGCTGGTGTCGGTGCTGGCGCTGGCCGCACCGGGACAGATCCAGCGCATCGAGCGCGAGCAGGCGTCCGCCTCGCCCACCACGCCGGCGACCCTGCCCGTCGTCGAGGTCTGGCTCAGCACCGCCGACCGTCGACTGAAGCTCGCCCAGCAGCACGACATCCCCATGACCGCGCGTGGATCGCAACCGGCCGACGTCACCGTCGACCTGCGCAAGACCTACCAGACCATGGTCGGTTTCGGCGCGGCGATGACCGACGCCTCGGCCTGGCTGTTGCGCAACAAGCTCAATCCGGCGCAACGCAAGGCGCTGCTCGACGAACTCTACGGGCCGCCGCCGCATCTGAATTTCAACATGATGCGCCTGACGATCGGTTCGTCGGACTTCTCGTTGAATGTCTATACGCTCGACGACATCTTCTTCGGCCAGACCGATCCCGACCTCAAGCACTTCAACATCGCGCCCAACCTCCCCGACCTCGTGCCGGTGGTGCAGGAGGCGCTCGCGATCAACCCGGGCATACGCATCCTCGCCACGCCATGGAGCGCGCCGGCCTGGATGAAGGTCAACACCAACGTGCTCGGCGGCGAACTGTCCGAAGACGACGAGAGCGTCTACGCCGACTACCTCATCAAGTACGTCGACGCGTATCGGCGCCACGGCATCCCGATCTTCGGCCTGAGCCTGCAGAACGAACCGGCGTTCCAGCCGATCACCTATCCCGGGATGCAGATGCCGGCGGCCCAGCGGGCACGCATCATCGCCAACTACCTCGGGCCGCGCCTGGCGAAACGCACGCCACGCACACAGATCCTGGAGTGGGATCACAACTGGAGCCATCCCGAGCAGCCGCTGGAGGTGCTCTCGCATCCGGACGCCGCGCGCTACGTCGACGGCGTGGCGTGGCACTGTTACGAAGGCAACCCCTATAACCAGGGCAAGGTCCACCGCGCGTTTCCCGACAAGGACACGTACATGACCGAATGCTCCGGCGGCGACTGGGCCTCGGCCGCCAACGGCGAACTGATCTGGTTCTCGCGCAACCTGCTGATCGAAAGCATTCGCCAGTGGGCGCGCGGTGTCGTCTACTGGAACCTCGCCCTGGATGAAAACCATGGCCCGCATTTCGGCGGATGCAGCCTGTGCAAGGGCGTGGTGCTGATCGACTCACGCACCGGCGAGGTCAGCCGCAACGACGAGTACTACGCCCTCGCGCACTTCAGCCGCTTCGTGCTGCCGGACGCCAGCCGCGTGCAATCCAACCAGCCGGACAAGGACCTCGCCAACGTCGCGTTCTGGAACGCCACCGACGGCTCGATCGTGCTGGTGATGGTCAACAGCCACAAGGACGCGCGGCATATCGCGATCGCCGAAGGACAGGCGCGCTTCGAGTACACGATGCCCGCGCAAAGCGTGGCGACGTTCGTGTGGATGCCCGATAAAGCCGTGGGCCTGGCGAAGCGGGCGATCTGGTGGGTGAGGCGAGCGCTTTAGCTCGGGCGGCAGGCGACGGCGCCTCCAAAGGGGTTGCCGCAAGGGGGTTCCAGCCCAGCCCTTGAGCCGCGCTTTTTCGTGTTCTCTCGCTATGTTCCCGAACGGCCCTTGCGGGCGCGCTTGGGCGTGGCCGCGACGCCGGGGGCCTGCTTTGCGACAGACGGTTTCGCGGCGGCATGCACCTGCTCCAGCCACGACAGATCATCGACGTACGACAGAAAATGCCGCAGGTAGTCCGGGGACTGTTCACGCATCAGCGCGATGGCGCGATACACCAGCGCAGCGGAGTTGAGCGGCCCCGCTCCGCTGGGCGCGGGCTCATGGGAGAGCCGCAGCTGGCTCTCCGAACGGACCTGCGTCCAGAGGCGCCGGACCTCGTCCAGCAACGGGAGGTCCGGATAGGTCGACGGGCGCGACATCTCGTCGACGAGTTGCCCGAGGGGTCCGCGCGGGCGTGGCGTGTCAGGGCGCATGCGGGGCCGCCGGGGCCGAGGGTTTGGGCACCGGCGCGATTTCCACGCGACGGTTCTTCGCACGCCCCGCGTCGTCGCTGTTGGAGCTGACCGGCTGCTCCGCGCCAAACGCCGCGGCGAACACCGACGAGCGCGGCACGCCTTCGTCGATCAGGGCGCGGGTGACGGTCAAGGCGCGCTGTGCCGACAGCTCGAGGTTGTCGGCGAAACGCCGGTTGCCGTCATGCACCGGCTGGTCGTCGGTGAAGCCGCTGACCATGAGGATGTCTTCGCGCGACGTGAGATAGCGCGTAAGCGGCCCGGCGAGGCTCTTCAGGAGTTCGCGCCCTTCCGGCTGCAGTTGATCCGAATTGAGCGCGAACAGCACGCTGCCGCTGATGCCGATGCGACCGTTGACGAGGGTGACGCGACCGGCCGCCAGGGGCGCCGCCAGTGCCTGTTCCAGCGTCACCCGACGCTGCGCTTCCGCCTGGCGCTGTTTCACGGCCTCGTCGAGCTTGCTCGACAACTGCAACTGCATGCCGATGACGCCGACCAGGATCAGCACGAATGCCCCGAGCAATACCGACATCAGGTCGCCGAAGGCGGCCCAGATCGGTGCGCCCGTTTCGCCGTCGAGATCGATGTCGTCGCTCATGCGCGGGCCTTGCCCGAGGGGCGGCGCTCGGCGAGGTGACGCATGTCGTCGATGATCTGCTTCTGCGACAGCACGCTCAGGTCGACCACTTCGCGCGCCTGCGCAACGTAGTACGCCAGCTGTTCGTCACTGCGCACGAGCGACTTATCGAGCGCGTCGGCGATCTCGCGCAAGCGCTGCATCAAGGCCTCGTTCGACTGCCCGAACTGCTGCACCGCGCCGCCGAAGGCGTCGCCCAGGCTCGCCACGCCGGCGGCACTGGCGGCGAGTTGCTCCGCGACCACGCCCAGCTTGCCGGTTTCCGCTTCCACGTGATCGGTGAAGCGCGTGCCGACGCGTTCGAGCAGATCGGCGGAGGTGCCGATGAGGGCGTCCACGGAGGCGCGCTGCTCGGTCGAGGCGTGGTTCACCGCATCGAGCAGGGTCTGCAGCGTTTCGAGCAGACGCGTGCGCTCTTCAAGCATCGCCGTGTCACGCTGCATGCTGTCGGAGAGCTTCTGGCGCAGTTCGGCGATCACGTCGGCCGCGGCCTTGGGTGCGTCCGACGCCGCGTCGACCAGGCGGGACATTTCGGCGATGGTCGCGCTGGCATGCGTCTGCGTCTGCGCGGCGATGGTCTCGGCCGTCCGTTCGAGCGCATCGCAGATCGCCTGCTGACGACTCGTCGCCTGTTCACCCGCACGCTCCCACTGGTGCGTGAGCGCCGCGGTGGCGTCGGCCAGCGTGTGCGCCCATGCCTTGAGACGATCGTCGTCATGGGCGGCGAGCGTCTCCTGCAGCGCCGCCTGCGAACGATGCAGTTCGGCGATCGCGTCGGCCGCGGCCTTGGGTGCCTGCGCGGCGGCCTCGACGAGGCGCGAGATCTCCGCCGCGGTGGCGCTCGCGTGGGCCTGGGCGTGTGCCGCGATGCCCTCGGCGACCTGTTCGAGGGTGTCGCAGATCGCCTGCTGTCGGCTCGTGGCGTGTTCGCCCGCGCGCTCCCACTGCTGGCTGAGGGCGGCGGTGTTCGCGGACAAGGCGTCCGTCCATGCGTTCAGGCGATCTTCGTCGCGCGTGGCGAGCGTCTGCTGCCACTCGGCCTGCGACGCGTGCACGCTGCGCACCCAGGCGGCGGCCTGCTCTTCCAGGGCCGCCATGACGGCCGCAAGGGCTGTCTGCTGCCGCTCGGCCAGCGCGTCGTTCACGGCCGTCTGCTTGCCGAGCGCGTCGCTCCACGCCGTGGCGGCATGGCTCGCGGACGCATCCAGGCGCGACGCAAGGCTGTCGACCAGGCTCGCCGAGCGTTCGTCGAAGCGCGCGGCGAAGCCGTCCAGCGACTGCCCGAGGTCGTGCGACAGTGCTTCGTTCGTTTGCCGCTGCGCCGCCAGGGCGTCGTGCCAGGCGGTGGTGATGGCAGTACCGTTCGCTTCCCAACCGCGCGCCAGTTGCTCGAACTGACGCTCGACCGCCTGCGAGACCTTCTCATGCAGCGACGCCGTTTCGCGCGCCAGGGCGGCCATCGTGGACTCCACCACCGGTTGCAGCACGTCGCCCGCCAGGCGCGCACTCTCGGCGATACCCGTCGTCATCGACTGCTCGACGGACGAGGCCAGGCGCGTATAGACGGCCTCCGTGTTGGCATGGAACGACGCCTGGTTGGCGACGAGGCGCTCGCTCGCCGTGCGGTTCTGCTGTTCCATGGCGGCCATCATCGACGCCATGCGGTCCATGAGCACCGGCAGGAGGCTGGACTGCTCTTTCAGCAGGCGGAACGACTCCTCGCGCTGGTGGGCCTGCGAGTAGACGCGCAGCCGGGTGGCGATGCTGGTGTCCAGGTCGCGCACCACGTCGCCGCGCTCACGACGGCACAGCGCGGACAACAGGCCCAGCATCGCCGAACTCGCTACGCCCGCGATCGACGTACCGAAGGCAAAACCCAGGCCCTTCACCGGCGCGGCCAACGAGCCGCGGATGGCCTGGAGATCGGTAGCGCTTTCCAGGGCGATGCCGGTGCCGCGCAGCGTCGCCATCATGCCGAGCAGCGTGCCGAGCATGCCCAGCAGCACGAGCAGACCGACCAGGTACGGCGTCAACGTCGGCGCGGGCAAGGCCACCCGCTCGCCCTCCACGCGCAGGCGCACGGCGTGACGCAGGTCGGGATGCAGCCGCTGCAACCAGTCGGGCAGGCCCGGCGTCGCGTCATCGAACTCGCCCAGCGCCCCACGAAGCGAGTCGGTGGCGCGACGGTAACGGACGAGTTCCCACGCGCCGGCGAGATAGCACACGCCGATCAGGCCGGCTACGGCCGCGCCCAGCGGGTTGGACCCGACGTAACCGAGGCCGACCCAGAAGACGGCCGCGAGGCCCAGCGCGAACACGATGGCGAGAAGCGAGTTTCTGATCATGACTTACCCGTTGATACCGCGAAGCGCCGCGAGCAGCCCTTCGACCGGTTGAAAACGCACGTCCAGTTCGGCGAGAAGGACGTCCTGCATGTCCCGCCGGAAGATATCCAGCCACGCGAGGTCGCCCTCGGCGGCGCCCGCGCGCAGGCGCTCGAAGCGATCGCCCAGCAACGTCGGCACGCCCGCCATGAGCCGGTGCTCCCGCGGGCTCAGCGTCGACTCCATGAAGGCGTCGACCTCGGCCAGACGCGCCGCCTCCGGCGAGCCGGCGGCGAGAAGATCGCGCAATCGCCCCCGCAGGCTTCCCGTCGCGGCCTGGATCGCCCGTTGGTGCCGGAGATAACGCGCCCGGAACGCCGCGACGTCCGCCCCGGGCGGCATCTCCCTGCCCCGCTCCGCCTCGATGGCCTCCACCAGCGTGACCCGCGCCTGGGCGCATTCGGCCTCCACCGCGGCATCGAAGGCCCCCACGCCCTCGACGGGCTCGGGCAGCTTGCCTTCCAGCGCCGAAGACAGGCCGATGGCCTGTTTCCAGTCGAGCCACATACCCAACCGATCGGACACCGACCCACCCACCGGAGCAGGATCGGCGTCGGTCAGTCGCGCAAGGAGGCGGACAAACGTCGAACCGCGGACGGATGGCCGTAAAGAGGCTTGCACCATGCTATCTGGCTGAAAAACGACCAGTTTACCTCAAGCGGCCACCCCGCCGGGACCGCGCCCTGCGAAAGATCGCGATGGCCGCGGGCGAACGGGTTTGGGTACACTTCCCGACCCGCAAGGGCCTATAGCTCAACGGTTAGAGCAGGGGACTCATAATCCCTTGGTTCCAGGTTCGAATCCTGGTGGGCCCACCATGCGTACTAAGGGTTTAGAGCGACACGTGCGCGATCCATCAAAGTTTGTCCGGTCTGGCCAATCTTCGATGGATATCCGCCAAGTTTGTCCAGGTGCGAGCATAACTACATACCCTCGACATGCGGCAAGGGGCATTATGTTAATCACATGGAGGCCATTTGGCCGTCGGATCGCGACGGCGTCTCTTCCTGTACTTCTCGTAGGACTGCCAGCCGAATCGCTCTTTGAGAGCAGCTTTTACTGCGAGCCTTGCAGCATGAACTCCGATTCCAGTGTGCTCGACCGTCGCTTCAACCAAACGATCTTGGCTTGAGAACTCTGACGAGGGGTACTGAAATATCGGGCCAGCCAGCAGAAAGTTGAGAGCTTGTTTTCGCGACCGCTGTATTGACTTCCTGCTATTTGCCTTCCGTAGCGCGGAGTACTTCTTGATTAGGTCTGGAAAATGAAAGTTGAGAAACCCCGTAGATACCCCTACTTCGCGGGCTATTTGTCGAAGCGACGGAACTGTATCTAACCCAGCTTCGTTAAGCTCATTTTCTAACCGAGATCTTGCCAAATTAATCAATTCGGCGGCTCTTCGAGGCTTAGCGGAAGAAGGAAGATCAAGCCGAGCGAACTCCAGAAGACACGCAGACTTTGCGGTGCCCTCCGGATCGCTGAGGACATCCGTAGGATTGACACCAAACGCAGCACATCGCCTTAAAAGCGTATCCAATCTAGGTGGCCGACCTTCTCTCGCTAGTTGTGGTCGTCGGGGCGCCTTATAGGCGAACCTCGATATTTTTTTCCCGAGAGGCGATAGATACTCCGCAAAAGTCGTGATGAAGACTCTATAGGCTTCCGGCGCGATCCATAGTTCCCCCATGGATATCTTCATAACAATATCGAGGCACTCGCGCTCATACAGTGGGACCTGCGGGGCCGCCACCCAAGTGTCCGGCGCACTGCGTAGAGAATTCTTGCACTTGCAGCAATGATCCATCGCTCCCAGGTGGTGATAATGCAGCTGAGGCGCATGACAGGTGGGGCAATTCGTAGAGAGGCTGATCTTATGGATCGCGCAACGTTGAATAGCGGGGATGGCCCAAGCGAGTCGATCATAGAATTGCCGGCCATCTCGATACGCTTCGTCCAGGCAGGCAGGGCACCAAGCTCGATTCCAGCGTACGGCACTGTGACCATTCGGATCCAATTCATTCTTGAGAGCGAGCAGTGTCGTTCGCGCAATGGTCTCGGATCCAGTGGCCTCTCGAACGATAGAGACGTACGCCTCAACGTTGGGACCATATCCGCACAGCATGGGGTTTGTGGCGTTGATGACGTTCACTTTTGCTCTGTCGTCATTAGGGTGGCGTTGCCTCCACCAGTGGCGAAGGTGCATAGCGAGCGTATAGACGGACACGTTATGTGCTTGCGCCATTCGGCAAAAAACGGAGCCAAACCCTTCTATTTCGATCGTTTCCAAGCCTAATGGGACGATAGGAAGGTAGTCAGTCGTCGTCATGGATCGATATTTCCATTGCAGAATTTCGATCTGGACTTCTTTCGAACGCCTTTGCTCTTCGGCTTGCTCCCGTCTTTTTCTCCTCTTTACTCGAATCATCACGTGTTTCGCGGACTGGAGAACCCTTGCTCAATTCGAGAGCGGCCTTCCCTTCAGCAATATCCTTGGCAATGGAGGCCTGTTCCTTGGCCGGCGGCGCACTACTAAAAAGTGTGCCTCGGTCTATCGATGACTTCTTTGAGTTGGCTGTTATCTGGGCGCGCCATAACAATTTGTCGAGCAGACCAACTACTCCGTTGGTCATCAGCATGAGGGCCTCAAACTCATCTACCAGAAGTGTGTCCGGCTTCAGCTTTAGGTGTTGGCTGTACGTCTTGAGTATGCGCACCCAGTCACGAACATCGTCCCTACGGCCGCTCTCGTAGTGGCCGAAATCGCAAGTCACAACACGTCCACTAAAGTGTGGGGAATCAAATAACCCCTTATAAGCGATTTCATAGCCACCGCATGCGATCAGGGTCCGATTGATCGCACAGGTGCATTTGACAGATTCGAGGATGGCTGCTCTGAGCTCCGGATCCTTTGTTCTGGTAAGAAGATGGACCTCATCAAGGCAAACGCGGCGTGTATATCTTCCATTGAGGGCGGATTTGAGGGCGACGCGCATGGTCCCTTCATCCCTTCCTTTGGAAGGAAAGTAATGTTCATGTTCATCAAGGGCACCGATGTGCTCATAGATCGGATGCCGAAGAACTTTAAGGAGCTCAAGCCCTAACCACTTCGGCTTGGCTCGTCCGTCCCCGACGGTTTCTATTTGGAGCTCAGCTACTGGAATCGCTCCAGGGCGGCTATCCACGAACGCCCCCTTGAGTTCACGCACAACCTCCTGGAAGACTATTGACTTGCCGCTCTGTGTCGGCCCTAGCAGTAGAATTACAAGTCCTTCGCCTGCGTCGCGACTCATGGGGATAAATATGTCTCTCGCCTCTTCCAAGAGGCGATGACGGATTACACCTTGAGTAACACGAGAGACCTTTTGCATTAGCCTGCGTCGTTCGCGTAGGGCTCGATATCATCAAAGCTAAAAAGCACCCGTTCGGCCCGGGTGTCGCTCGATGCGATGGAAGAACTTTCGCCACCAAGTTGCACTGGATGTGACGATCTCTTCTTCGCGATCTCTTCCAGCTCTTGATTGACGATTGAAGCGGCGCACCGCGTCATCTCGTTTTCTAGTTCCTTGCGGACTGCCCGTAGATCAGAGCGCTCAGCTGTGGCCATTAGGAGGCTTCGCTCGGTCATGGCGAATTGAAGCTTTGCTCGGGAGCTCAGGCAAACCATCCATTTGCCATCTAAGTAGACGTAAACGACGCTGTCCGCATATGGCTCTAGGCGTACGATGAGGTCCTTCTTGTACCCGCGATATGCAGCGAGCCGGGAAGATGTGTACCAGTTGTCGTTCACATGCAGACCGCGTCCCGGCCATAGCGTGTAACCACTGCCGGGAGCTTCGATTGATGTTGCGATAAGAAACCTTAGATCCCATTCGGTAGGGCGGCCACAATGGGGATAGAAGCGCAGTGCGCGTTCCTTCATGGCGTATCTAGACGAGTTTTCTCCTGGCTTTGGAGAATGGTTATAGCCCTGGAAGACGTACGCCTCCAGTACGTTGAATCCTTCTAGGAGCGATAGAGTTGCTCTCTTTTGGGACTTGAAGGATGCCGAGACTGCGCGGGACTTTTCTATGCTTATGCCAAAGCCAGGAAGACCTCGCGCAAATCGCTCTTTGAAGGCGCCAAAGAGACGTTCCACCTCTTGTCCAAAGCGTGGGTCCTCCGGAGGTCTTTCACAGCGAATTACGCCTAACGTTGCAAGCATGACTTGGAAGTGCACGCTTCGGAAATCGCTTCCGCCATCGACAATGATCATTTCCGGAAGTTTGTTGTGGCGCCGCACGCAATCCCGAATCACCATCGTGCACGATCTTCGGCTCGGATTTGCGAAGGAAAGCCATACCGCAAGCACCTCGCCAGAGAATGCATCAACCATCGCCGTCAGCCATGGCCTTGCGACTATGACCTTTCCGTTGACGACACCAACAACAAGAAAGAAATCGCACTTCCAGTGATCAATGTGCGCGACCGCAAAGGGTCGGCTAACGACTAGGGACTTATTCTTCGGGTCGATTGACTCTGAATCAGCGTTCTCAAGGCGCCTACCACCTTTGTGATAGGAATCGCTGCTTCTAAAAGAGGTTCGGTCGAAATAGCTATAGAAGGTCGACCGAACGACCGGCCTGGTGTCGTAGAAACCCAGGTCTTCACGAGCCGAGTCAAACGCCATTTTGTATCGTTCAAAGCACTGGCTGATGCTTGAATGATCCGGGTCACGCTTGCCTTCACGAATGCATGCAGTGAGGTAGGCTTGATGAGCGTTACTGATGCGAAGCTCATGATTTCCACAATTTGCCCACTTCGGCTGAAGCGCGATCAGTTTGCCGTTGCTTCTAGCGAAAGCGCTTCTATGCCTTCTTATAGTTCTCTCGGACAGCAGTTTTCCACGCCTGCCAGTTTTAGATAGGCCTTGTGCCACAAGGAGGCGTGTTGCGACCTCGAGTGCGTAGTGCGGATCTATAACTTCATCGTCATCAAGCACTGAAGTATCGAGATGAAGCGTCATGCCAGCGCTGGCTTCCTGCGCAGTGCGCGCCAAGCTTGGATCAACAGAGACCCACACGCTAGCTGGATCTGAGAGCGTGACGTTGTCTAGGTCGGCAAATAGTTCGCCTGAGCCAATCAGCTGTAGTATGGGTGTCGCATCCGTATCGCCCACCCGTTCCAAAATATCCGCAAGAAGCATTGTCTTCTCATCCTGCAGGAGTTGCATGAGACCAATGCGCGCCTTGCGATATCTCTTCGTATCAGGAACGTCTCGGACGGAGTTCAGGATTCCAAGATTGTCCGCTCGAATGGTGTTGAATGCGCTGTTTGGTATGACGACATGGTCGATGCCCATCGCACCAAAGAGGCGTTCCGCTGGAAGGTAACGATAGCAACCTTCTTCGATTTGCCAATCTTGTGGCCTAGATTTGATCAGCTGGGATAGTTCGCCGTCTGTCTTGAGTTCGATCGCGCAGACACGCGACTCGTACACGACAAGGTAATCAGCTGTGTACAGCGTTCTCGTCTGCCGCCCTCGACAATCAGTAATTTCGACTTTTACTGTTATCGGTTGATCGAATACCGCAACCACGTCATTACGACGATCCAGTTCCAGCAGAAAGCAATACTCGCCTGTCAATGATTCGGCCTGTAACACCGCGTGGACACAGCGCATAGGCACTTCCAAGATCAGATTGCGACGCCTCTTCCGGCCAACTTTGCGGCTTGGCGGTGAATCGCGCACATCAAGAACATACTGAGTTCCGGCAGCTGTCAGGCCAAGAAGATCAAGTTGTTCTCTCGAAACGACATTCGGAGTCATTGGCAACCACCTCCACGCTGGTGCGCCGAACATGGATCCGTAGCAACGATCCGCCAGGCCGAATTGCTTGAAGCGGAATGTCTCTCTTTATGTGGCTGCGCGCAATATTTAGAAAATCGTGACGACGGCTTTTGAATTTTTCCTGTAATTCGTCGTTAGAAATCTATCTTTTTGGTCCCGCCAAGCCTCATGGGTGGCACAGGAAGGCAGCAATGCTATCTACGGCAATCACTACGGACACGACCTATGCTTGAATAGCTGCGTCTTCAGAAAACTCACCACTCCAGATTGAGGTGCGCACGTGTCCGATCAGAGCGATAAAATTAGGCGTGGTACGCGCGGGGCAGCGTTAAGTCCGGAAGACATCGATGCGCTAAATGATTGTGCGAGACGTTTTACGATTCCGATCGAAGATCTTGCCCTGGCTTTAGCTATCGATGATCCTCGTTCAGAGCAGCCGATGGCCTCCCGCTCGATACGAGTGTTCTTGGATGATGTCGATCGGGTGGTGCTTGCAGCTGAAGAGATATCGTGCGACCGCTCTAAAACAGTTGCCTGGCTGAGACAGCCGCTCGTGGCTTTTGATGGCCAGACGCCCCTGTTTCTTACCGCTCATGGTCGCGCAACTGACCTTCTGGAGTATCTAAGCTCAATTCAGTCGGGTTTCGCCGGCTGAATGATGTATCTAACAGTGGTTGCGGTTCATGTACGCTGCCCGCAACGCTTGCGCGTCAACCAATGCATGGTGACGCCTTAGCGCTTGATCTCGATTGCTAGACCACCACCTTTCAACGTCTGCTCTGAGTTCGTCACATAGGCGCCACTCGAGGCCGAGCGGCAGTGGCCCGCTTGGATCAGGAACCTCAAATCCATCAATTACATATTGGCATAGGCTGCGATCAGCACCGAAGTCATACAGTATTCGCGGGCTATCGATGTCGGCGAGAAACTCACGAAGAGCGCGAGTCATATCAGCGTCGCTTTTGGCTGATGCACCGCGTTCCAGCAGGGGATACACCACCGTCCTGGTCCAAGGAATCGGGTCAGAGGGTAGAGGATCGCGCTCCGCGTAGAAAATTTTCTTCCCATTTAGGGAGATGAGTGCGATTGAAACAAGTTCGGATGCAAGGGTGTCTGCCCATTCGCAGTCGAGAAAGAGGTCCATAGTCGGAATCCTGCAGTTCGGTTTATCGACGCGACGATCAACTATGTCGAATTGACAGTGGAATGGCGTGTCTAAATCAAGAACTAATGAATGCAACTGAAGGAAGAAGATCTTACGCGTTTGCTGCGATCGGCTTAAATGGATTGAGCAATTGCATGGGCGATTGCAGCAGCACAACACAGCGTCTTTGGAGAAATTCCCCTCGAAGAAATACTGGGGAGTACCGATGTCTGAGCATGGAGCGGCGAGGAAATTTGAGATTTAAGCACTCTATATGGGCATCATTCAAAACTAGAAAGCAGGGGTTGTAGTTCCCGCCGGAAGAGCAGCTTCTCTTCGACACTTGGCTCTAGCTCAAGCACCACACTTCGCTCCCCTTGGAGCGCTGGCGGAGGCGCAGAGGTCGTCGTGACGATGAACTGGAACGGCACTCGGCCGTCCTTGCCAAGTTGCTCAGCTGCCTCGGCTGCGGCGAGGAAGAACTCCCGGTACAAGAGTTCGCTCATGTCCGCTTCTCGCGGACAGTCATGAACCAGAAAGCCCGGATGGTTGCTGGCGTCCGACATCGCGGAGTCAAGCAGGCAGACAATGTCTCCGAGGAGCACCTCCAGCACCTGGTACGCCTCGCCGCCGCGCGCAACTTCGAATGGGCGAACCTCGTGTTCAGGGACGAAGCGCGCGTATCCTGCGGCCCCTAGTATTCTGGTCGACACAGCTGCCGTCAAAGCCTTGAGGGCATCGACTCTCGACGACTGCTGCGATTTTCGCCTGACTTCGTTCGCCCGAAGCGAACCCAACGCAGTTTCGTGCTTCTGCAGTTGTTTTCGGGCCTCGACTAATTCGGTCGTGTCGCCGCCCTGTGCCCTTCGCGTGTGTTGCTCTTGAAGCTCGTCCCAGGACTTTTTCAAAAACGTCCGCGCACTCTCGCTGGTGGCAATGCTGACACGCAGACGGCGAAGCGCAGCCTTCTGCTCGGTGATGGCCTTCTCTTGGGCCAATACCGCTGTTGCAAGCTTTTCGAAAGCTAGCTTCCGATCCTCGTAGCGTCTGTTCAGTTCAGGATTGCTCGCCTTGGCGTGTCTACCGTCCTGGAACCAAGTGATGCTGACCGCGTTCTTGCGCTCTTGGATGTAATGACAAGCATTGAACTCGATATCGCCAAGATCGCATCTGCCCCCTTCAAGCCCCTGTAGCCTTTCCCGCAGCTTGGTGAGGCGTTCATAGTCTGCGTGATTCGTATCCACCAGGGACTTCGCGATACCGACCTCGAGGTCGGCTCGGTCGCGAGCCTTGATCAACTCAAGCAGGCGCACCTGTTCTTCTGCCAAAACATCCTCCGCCCGCGCCACCTCCTGCTCCCATCGGCTCTCGTCCCGCTCAGCAGCCTGCAGGGCGGTTTGAACACGTGATTCGACGGATTCGCCAACCGTGGTCGCGAACACGGGCTCGTCTTCTCCGGCTCGTACCCTCAGGCGAAGTTGACGGTCGGCATGAGCCAACGCAAAAGCCGGCGCTCTTTCGAGCTCTGGGATGCGCTCCTTGTGCTGTTCGATCTGCTTCTGTTCGGCCTCGATGTCACGCAGAAGCCGATCCAACTCCTGGTCCACCAGACCCAGCACAGAGCCGACCAGCAGCGGCGGATCTCGCCGTGGCCGCTTGAAACCCAGACCTTCGCCTTCACGCCAGTGGTAGAAGCCGTCGAACCTGGTTCGCTGCTCCCTAATGCACCAGGCCAGTAGATGGCGCCACTCGAGCGGCTGATTTGTTCCAGGCAGGGAGCGGGCTGCAAACCGGCCAATCGAGAACTGCTCCAACGCGCGACCGTAGCCGTCGAAGTCGTTCGGCGCGGTGCCATTGAGCAACGAGTCCAGCTCATCGCATTGAGAAGCCATGGAGTGGCTGTACGAGCCGTACGGACGGAAAACCAGCCAAACGTCGTCATCTACGTGGACCTTCGCCGCGACACCACCTTTGGGAAAACTGCCAGCAGCCTTGTTGCGCAGACCGGTAATGGTCGGCGCATCGTCACCTAGCACATACCTCAGCAGCAGACACAGTGAGGTCTTACCGACGCCATGACCTGCGCTCGCCAATCCCGTGGCGTCGTTCGAGGCGGACTCTTTGGCCCAGACGATGTTCAGCCCAGTGTGCAGATTGATCGTCCGCATGAGCACCAGCGGATCACGGGATTCAACCAGCCATATCGTTTCAACCCAAAGCCTGGGTTGCGTGCGGACCGGACTATTCACCTTGAGCCAGGTTGACATGGCGTCCTCTTACTGTGTGCCGGTTGCCTTGGGACTTGCGGGCACTGCGCCGCTCTTATCGGCCTCCAGCGTTTTGCGCCGACTCTCGGCCAGCCACAGAAGTCGAGCAGCGTCGGGGTGTTCTGGTAGCTGGATGACATCGGCAGGCGGCGCGCCGATGCCTCGCGCAAAGAAGGCTTCACTACCCTGCGTTGAACGCACAAGCACATCTGCGCTAACCAGGCGTTGCACGATGGGCAGGATTCTGCTCAGGAGCGGCGTTACGTCTGCGATCCCGAGTGAATCTCGCAAGGCATCAAAGCGCGGTCCGTCGACTGCGTCCAAGTAGTGCGCTGCCGCCGTCAACACAGCTACTGCTGACTGGAGGTCCGCCAGCGAACTGCGCTCCGTTCGCTCGGCGACCAGTGCCGTCACCAGACCAGCCAGCCTGCCTTCTTCGGCGCTGCGAATCATTCCGTGCTCGGAGTACGAAATGAAAACCGGCTGTACCGCAGCCAATATGCTGGCCTGCTGATCCCACGCCTCCAGCACTAACCTGCGCGTCCGGTATTCACCGTAGGTCTTAATTTCACCTTCCTTCAATACCCGGAAGGTCTCGCTAGGGTAGTCGGCACCCATAACGTCCTTGGGGTCGAGGATGTAGCGCAGTTCGTCGCGGTTGAGGCCGTAGAGGCGGGCGTAGTAGGCGTCGAGCTCGGCGCGCAGTTGGGCACGGCGCTCGGGGTTCCATGCAAATGGTTTGCCCTGCTCGCTGGCGGGGCGCGGGTCGTAAGCGGCGAGGTTCTGGCCCCAAGCCTTCAGGTCGTTCGCGGTGTAAGTGAGCTCGAGGATGCGAGGGACGATGAAGTCGAGGTCGGCGTCTGTATAGCGGTCAGGCTGCAGCACTGGCAACTGTTTCATGAAATAGAAGCTGTAGTTGATCCCGCCGACCTTCTGGCGCGCGACGAAATCAAACGGCAGCGAGTTCAGCCCGGCGACGAAAGCAGCGCACGCCGGACCAGTAGCGGTGTTAGGAAACGAAAAGAGGAAAACACTGTCACCTTGCGCTGATCGCGGCATGACGGTCGCGATAGTTGTGCGCTCGTCGGTGGAGCGCGCATTTCGACGCCATCCCATCAGCCAACGTGGGCTACGGCTGTCCATCCAACAGTCGAGCATCATGCGCAGTGATTCCGCCAACGCACTTGTGCGCAGGGTCTCCGCCAGGGTCGTCAGCTCATCGTCGTCCAGGCGTGCGTCCTGGTTCTGCGTCGCCCACTTGGGAAACTCGACCAGCGCCTTCTTGGTCGTCAGACCTTCCCCGCGCAGTACATCGTACAGGCGCGGAAAGCTGGCCTTGAGCTGTACCTCGGTTGGCGCGATGTGGGGATGGGCTTGTGCCGGTGTCCAGCCGACTGCGATGGGAGCCTGCCCCGCTATACGGTGAAATATCTCGCCTGCCACCCATCGGGCCAGCGCCAGCAGCAGGTCAACCAGCGCAGCGTCCGGTACGGCTGGATCCCCTACATCTCGCGCTGCGTGCAGCGCCACCCAGGCTCGCGCCACGCGGGTAGGTACTCGGGCAATGCGGGTCAGTGTCTCACGCTCGTCCACCCAGTAGCGTGGGCGCACGGTGAAGGCGGAGTCGCACTTTTGCGCGTCGCAGACATCGGCAGGTTCCACCTGGCCTGTCGCGCCACTGCCGGCGTCCACATAGGTCGCCCAGCGGTGGTCGAATTGATGAATCATCTTCGCCTCATACAGAGGCAAGCGGACGGGCTGGTCGGGCGCGGCGGGAGTGCTCTCGAACAGGCCGCTGTCGCTGGTCATGTTGAAAATGCCCTGTGAGAATGAGATTCCCCACGGGTTCACCTCGGGCCGCAGTAGCTTGCCATCTTCATCCGTCGCAGCCTCGGCGATGAGCACGGGGGCGGCTCGGTAAAGCTTCTTGGTCAGCTCGGCATCGCGCTCGCTGCGAAAGACCGGGCAAGTCCGAGTATTGGGGTTGATGAGGGCGAAATCCTCAGGTGTCAGTGTGAAGCGACGACGGAGGTCTCCGACGTGCTCGACCTGGGTGGCAAAGCAGACGAACTCGGCCTGAGGCGAAGCCCCGAGCGTCAATAGCGAGAACTTGTAGCTCCGATGTACTGCAGGAAACACGGCATTGCTGTTCTCAAAGTCGTAGAGGTTCGCCAACCGTCCGCCGCTTGCGATATTGTCGAAGTAAGCCTTGGTGGAATCGTCGGTAGCTATGCCGGTGGGAACGATGAACCCTGCGCGCCCCTTTGCTGATGTCGCCTGCAAGAACGTCTCAGCGAACAAGGCATAGGTGTTGAGCTTGCCGAAGGCTGTAAGCGGAAAACGCCCACTCGCGCGGAAGTACAGGTTTGCAGCGTCGTACTGCCGTTTAGCGCTGTGGAACTGCCCCCACAACCAAGGCGTCGTGCGCTCCAGTTCGGCAATCGCCCTCTTGCGCTTATCGCCGGCGAGTGCGGCCACAGACGGTGCACGAGGCGCGAAGAACTCTTCCTCGCTGAGCTGAAGCTGTTCCCACGGCGGGTTGCCCAGCATCACGCTAAAGCCACCTTTGGCCACGACTTGCGGGAAGGCTAGCCACCAGTGGAAGACGCTGTGCTGGCGACACAACGCCTGAGCAGCATCCTCCACCTCCGCTTTGGGCGCCTGGCCGCTCAGCACGCTCCACATATAGCCCGACAGCGGCACAGTGTCGCCAGCGCTGACCAGCTTGGGTGCCAGGAAGGCGGCAACATAAGTATCGGCCAACCGAGCAAAGCTGCTCCGCTGTGCCTCAGCCTGCGCCGTAGTCCAGGCCTTGCGTTTGGCGGCCAGGTGCTCGGGCGTGTCGTCATCGAGGATCTCGACGCTGACAGCCTCCGCAGCCATGCCTGCCTGCGTCAGGAGGTCACCGCCGGTAATCTGGCGCCAGCTCTTCAGGTCGATCTTGTTCTGCTTCTTGAGGGCGCTGGCTACAGCCTTGTCGTCGCCAGAGAGCGCGGTGTACGCCTCATCGGGGATGCCGTCCTCCAACACCTTGGGGTCCAGCACACCCAACAGCGCATCGCCTACGCGAAGGTGATGGTCAACGAAGCTCAGCGGCCGGTCGGGCGAATAGGCCTCCAGCCATAGCGCTGTCTTGGCCAACTGGATGGCCATCGGGTTCTTGTCCACGCCGAAGATGCAGTGGCTGACTACGTCGCGCAGCGCGTGGCGGTAGTCGGCTGGCGTTGGAGCTCCACCTTCTCGCTCTGCAGCGGCACGGTGCAGCGCCACCTCGTCGGCGAGGCGGCGGGCAGCCGAGAGGAGGAAGTGGCCGCTGCCACAGGCGGGGTCGCACACGGTCAGTGCCAGCAGCGCCTGCACCGGTTGCTCCGGGTTGGCCTTCACTGTCTGGGCGATGACCGGCTCCAGCGCGCTCTTGATGAGTTCTTGCACCAGGCTGTCAGGCGTGTAGTAGCTGCCCGTTAGCTTGCGCTTATTGCCCTTGGTACTGGCGTCGCTCTCGTCATCGCCGACGAAGGCAAGCCGCGCCGTGGCAGGCGACGCCAAACTCTGCAGGTCCGGTACCAACTCCAGCAGGCTTTCATACACGCTGCCCAGCTCCTCGGGACCCATGTCGCGGTAGTTGACGCGTGAAAGGCTGCCATCGGCGCGAAACCAGCCGAGCTGGAACACGGCGGTCAGCAGGTGACGGTTGTCGAGATGGGCGGCGTCGAGGCGTGGGCACTGGTCGGCATCAAACAGACCGCCTAGCGCAGGCAGACCCAAAGCGGGTTCACCGACACCCAAGGCACCGAAGGTGATGCTCAGCGCTTGCCACAGATCCGCATGGCGATCGTGCTGGCTGTGGCGCACAGCCCGCTCGCGCAGCCAGGTGATGGAGTAGCCGGACAGGTATCGGGCCTTAGCCTCGTCACTGGCGTCTGGGGCGAACACTAGGCGTTCGCCGGTGCCCCGGTCGCGGCGGTCTTCCACCGTGGCTAAGAAGATGAGGCGGTAAACCAGTCGCAGCAGCTCTTCAAAGAAGGCCTGCCGGTCGTAGCCGTCCTGGGTGATCTGCAGTGCGGCACGCAGAGCGCTGTTGCCCGGGTGCGACAAGAATCCCGTGCCCAGCGCCCGCAGCGCCTCGGCCACCTGATAGCGAAGCTTGCCTCGCACCGTGACGCCGGCCTGCTGTCCTGCAGCTCGCCAACGCTCCCAGGGGCAGTCGGCGGGCGGCGTCTCGGCTGCGCCGAAGCGAGAGGCATGGGCCAACAGCCAGAAGGCGCTGAAGTCGGCCAGCAGCTCCTCAGTGAACATCGCCTCAAGGTCGACCTCGATATAGGCCGGGCGCGTGAGGCTGACGTTATCGCGCAGAATGCGCAACGTTAGACCGTTGCTGACGATGGCCCAAAGCGACGCATCGCTAGCGTTCAGCGCCTCCTGCGCCAGCATGAAGGGACTGCGGCGGCGGGTCTTGCCGGTGTCAGGGTTGGTCTCGCCGAAGTGTTCCGCAGCGCTGTCTAATGGCCGGTCGAAGCCCGCGAAGACCAGTGGCACGCGACCATCGCTGCCGGCATGGCCAACGGCATAGTGGTGACCGGCGTGTTCAATGGCTGGACAGGGTGCGGCGTCATGGAAGTGAAGCACATCGCGTAGCAGTGGCAGCAGCCATTCGCGCACGGTGACGTCGTGAGCCCGCACGTCTAGCCGCTGACGCAGGGCCTGGAAGTCCTTCCAGAGCGTCAGAGCAATTTTGAAGTCTCGGGCGATTTCGTCGCGAAGCTTCAGGCCCTTGGCAATGCGGTACTGGGCTTCGGTCTGCTCGGTGGCCTTCGGGTCGGCCAGCAGGGTGAGGCGCGTCAGTTCTTCGGCGGGGAGTAGGCCGCCTTCGATACGGATGGCGCGGTAGGCGAGCTGGTGGAGAGGCTTTTTGGCCATGGTGTTAGGCCTCCACGGAGGCAGAGGCGGCGGCGTCCGGCAACAGCACGTATAGGCCCATTACATCGACCGGCAGGCTGACCGCGACCTGGTAGCTGCCTCGGCCTTCGGCGGCTTCACGCACTCGGCGGTGGTCGGCCAACAGCGCCTGGGCGCGGGCCTTGGCCATGGCCTCTATCTGGGGTTGCCAGCCAGGCAAGGCGTCGAGGGCCGTCTGCAACTGACGATCACGCAGTGACGCGGGCATGTTGCGGGTGGCTTCGGCGCCCAACAATTGGCGGGTCAAGTCAGGGGCGAGCTCGGCAAAGGGTTCGGAGCCACTGGCTGCCACGGCAACAGCTTCCTCGCACATCAGCAGACGCGTCTGGCTGCCATGGGTGACGGTGAGCTGGTGGCGGATGCGCAGCAGCAGCACGGTGGTTTTAAGCGACACGTCCTGCACGAAGGCGGCGCCGGCACGGGCGACGACCGCATCGTCGGCCGCAGGCGCGCCATCATCGAGCGCTTGCTCCAGCAACGTGTCGGCCAGCACCGACACCAGCGGGTGCGTGCGGTGGATAAAGGTGGCACCCTGCGCCGCGGGTTGGTGGAAGTCGACGCGCAAGGTGCTGGCCAGGCCTTCGGCCGCAAGGCGCTCACGCACGGCAGGAGGTAGGTGCTCGGTCAACAGCTTGAAGTGCTGCTTGACGGGCTGCAGGGGCGCCCCTAGCTGGGCAGCGGCACGGCTGACGAAGCGCTCGACTTCGGCGTCATCACCGAGCACTGCGGCGGACTTGCGCCATTCTGGGAGCACGTCTTCGGGCTTGAGGCGCCGCTGGGCAAATATGCTGCGGTTCTGCTTCGCCTTCTCCCTGGCACTCTGCCAAGCAAGGTCGATTTCCTTCGCTGGCTCACCGAAAAGGTCCAGCTGTGATTGGGCGTTGAGCGCGCCCTTGCGCAGCAGCACGGCGTTCATCAGCGCCTGGGTGAGCTTGCCATCGTTGTCGGGCATGGGCACCAGCACGCCCAGCTCCTTACGGATACTCTCGGCCTTACGCAGTATGACCTGCAGGACAGCACCATCAACGGGGTTGTCCTCGCCGTACAGCATGGTGCTACGCACCTCGCGCGCTTTCTGTCCAAAACGGTCCACGCGTCCTTCGCGCTGTTCGTGACGGGTGGGGTTCCAGCTGAGGTCGTAGTGAACAACGGCAGTGAACAGACTCTGCAGGTTAATACCCTCGGACAGACAGTCCGTGGCTACCAAGACGCGGGACTCGCTCTCGCCCAACTGGTCCACCGCAGCCTCTCTTTCGTCGGGCGTCAACTCGCCGGTCACTGCCCTGACGGTGACGGACTTGAACTTTTCCTGTAGGGCCGCAGCCAGGTAATGCGCCGTTGCGATGTAGCGGCAGAAGACGACGGGCTGGAAGCCTTCCTTCAGCAGCAGGGCCAAATGTTCCTGCAGCTTGGCGAGCTTGGGGTCTTTCTGTTGGCCGGCGAGTGCGGCAGCGCTGGCCATCAGGGCGTCTAGGCGTTGGCTGTCTTCGGTCTTGGCGCCCGGCTCGAGGTCGTCGGTGGACAGCGCATCGTCGGTGCCGTCCAGCACGCGGTCGGTAGCCTGGGACTCGAATTCTTCGAGCGAGGTAACTTCAGTCTGGCCCGCTTCGCCCAGAGCGCCCTGCAGTCGGGTGCGCAGCGCGTTTACCGCAGCGGCCGGGGACGACGAGATGCAGCGCAGCAGCGCCAGGGCCGCCCACCAGTTCATGCGCTGCTCACGCAGTGCTCGCCCTTCGGAGCGCTCGACCAACTCACGGGCATACGACAGCACGTCGTTGAACAGCTGGCCCCACGCGCCAGTGAGCTTGTAAGTGATTTCTGCCGAGCGCCGCTCGGGGAACATTGAGGTGTCCTGCCACTCGGCGATGTCAGGCCGGCGACGCTGGACGAAGTGCCGGGACAGGTCTTCGCGCAAGTCACTGCGCTGGCCAGCGGGCATGTCCTTCAACTGAGTGAAGTCAGCCCGTAGCAGGCCTAGCAGGTTGAAGAAGGCCTCATCGTCCCCGCTGTGAGGCGTCGCGGTGAGCAGCACCAGATGGCGCGCCGCGTCAGCTGCCAGGCCTTTGAGCAACTGATAGCGCTGTTGGCGGCCCTGGCCAGCCTGGGTGCAGGTGTGTGCCTCGTCGACGAGGACGAACTCGGGACAAAAGCGCTGGAAGGCTTCACGCCGGCGCTCCGACTTGATGTAGTCCAGGCTCACCACCGTGTAGGGGTGAGCATGGAACACCGAGGTGCCGGGCGGCAGGTCGCGCTCCAGACGGTCGGCGGTATTCGAGCGAACGACGACAGCCTGGATGTGGAAGCGCTCCGCCAGCTCGCGCTGCCACTGCTCGCACAGATGCGGTGGGCACAGCACAGCTAGGCGCTGGACCTCACCTCGGTCGAGCAGCTCTCGGGCAATGAGCGCACCCTCAATTGTCTTGCCGATGCCGACGTCGTCGGCAACTAGGAGTCGCACCGTCGGCTGCTTGAGCGCCATGAGCAGCGGCACGAGCTGATAGGCGCGCGGCTCGACGGCAATGTTGCCGAAGCTGCGAAACGGACCTGCACCGCTTCGGAGCTTTAGTTGCAGGGCATCGAGCAGCAGTTGGCTGGCCGAATGGTTGCGCGCTTGGGCGACCGAGGGCCAAGGGAACGTGGCGGACTGGACCGGCTGGCGTTCCAAAGGCAGGTAAATGAGCGTCTCATCGCGCTCACCTCCGCCCAGGGGGCGCAGGCGCAGGGTCTCCGCGTCGGACTCAGGGAGAACTATCCATTCTCGGCCACGGGCAGAAATCAAGCTGCCTGGCATAAAGTTAATGCTCGTCATCAATGCAGCTTCTCTTTCAGCAGCTGAGTAAGCTGCTTGACTATGTAGTGACTAGGGCTGCTCGGCTTCGCGATTGAACTGTGGCCTTCGCCAGGCACCGTGAAGGTCTCACCGGGGCTCGCTGCAGCGTCTGTCAATGGGACCACATCGTCATCAGTACCAACGAAGTTGCAGATGTAGCAGCCGCTCTTCGTGGCGCACCACTTCTTCCAGGCCTCATTAGTCTGGAGAAGTGCACCGGAGCTCTTGCTGAGCACCTGCATGTGAGGATTCGCCGAGAGCACCGGCAAGTGCTTGACTAGACCGGCGAGAGACGAACCTGTAGTTGGAGAAGCAAGCAATGCCACACAACGTGTTCTGTCACCGAGCTCAGCAGGAAGGAGACCTAATCCGCACACCTCGCTCAGCATCTTCCTGACGAGAATCCCTCCAAGGCTATGCGCCACGAACGCAACCGACGCATATCCCTTCAGCAATACCTCGCTACCCAAGTGTTTCGCCAGTGAGAACAGGTCGGTCCCAGCGAAAAAGCGTGATTCATAGATATATTTCGTGCACTTCGCGGGCACCGCTTCCTTGAGATATTCAGGAAGCTGTCCAAAGGTGGTATCGCCACCTCCTAGTCCGTGGACGAACACGACCAGCGTGTCATTCCTCACCTGAGCCAAAGCCTCTTGAACATCCTGCAACCCAAACGAGCATTGCACTGTTGCTCCGTACAATGGATTGGTCGTGGTACCTGCATCTGGTTGTGCGGCCTCGATAGCCCGGCGCAGATTGAATGCATGGAGCAGCTTCATCATCAGATTCGCCAAGATGCTTCCTTGGCGAATCTCCCCCACAAACTCAATGTCTTCTGGAAGACAGCCCGCGGCCTCGCATACCACTTTTGTGACCGTTCGCCTCGCTGCATCTGGATCTTCGCCATAAGGCACATTAAGGCGTAGGCTCACTTCGACGACGTCGTCGAGCTGTCGCGACGAGGTCGCAACTTGGAGCGGCCGGCCGAACAAATCGCCATTCCCGGCAAAGATGTTTGGCCACGTTGCGACGTCTGAGGAGAACCGCACAACTAAGTAGCCGAGTTCGTCAAGGGCCTGGTTGATGCGCTTGTCGTGAGCTTGCCGCGATTGCGTTTCGTGATGTGGCCCGTCAATGAAGACCGCGAGATTCAGGTCGTCATAAAAGAAGTCGGCGGTGGCCTTGACACCTGGAACTGCGTACTGACCGCGGTCTGGCTTGCGGTACCCGTGCTTGGCCACGAATTCAAGCCAGTCGTGCTCCAAAGAGCTCCCGGCTGTTCGCGATAACTCGGCATCGTGCTGATCAGGGTCACGTCCTTGTGTTCCCCGGCGAGCGAGCGCGTTGGTCAGACGACACAGGATGTCTAGCAACAGGCCGCCGGCGTCTTTGTCCTTGCGGTCGATGAGCTTGTGGTCGGGCTGGTTGTAGTACGACAGCAGGCAGCGGTAACAACCGGCCTCGCACAGCGGTTTGCCATTGTGGTCCAGCTCTTCGGTCAGCTCTTTCCGGGTCCATGGATGGACAGCAGGCGGCGTCACGAAATGCATGACCTCAAGCGCCTTAGCAGCGACGGCGGACATGGCTTCAGGTTCAGTGGCTAAGCGTGTCAGCACGCCGGCACCACCTTCGGCGGCCTCGAACAGCAGGATGGACTGGCGGTTGTCGCGGGTGGGCAGCGGCTCGGCCATTAGCTCGCTTTCTTCGAGCTGATATACCGCCTCGATGCCGCGCTTGAGCGCGTATTGCAAGGTCGTCAGCGTCTCGGTTTCGAGCTCGCCCAAGCTGTGATGCGGCCGCACGATGAGGATGTTCCGGCGGTCCTCCACGTAAGGCACGATGCGCTGTGGGGGTGTCTTGTCCGGCGGCGCCTCGCCCTCGGTATCGGACGCTCCATTGCCGTCGTCGACACCGCCGACCCAGTGGCCGGTCACGGGGTTCATCATGAAACCCTGGATGGACTTTTCCTTGCGACGGCGCCAGCCGAAGTTCATGCGCCAGACAGTGGCCGCCGGACCGTATTGCATCTCCAGCAATGGACCTTTCTCGTCCTCGATCACCGTGGTGACCATCTGCAGCTTTCCGTCGGCTTCGGCGAATTGCAGCGTGGTCTGCATCTCATAGCCCTGACGCACGCGCTCTTCTTCATTCGCTGTGATGCGTTCGGCCCGCTTCGTCGAGACGTTCTCGATGCGATAGAGATTCTTGACCTCAGGCGCGCCGGACAGCGAGGCGCCGCAGGATACGCAGCGGTCTGCGTCACGCTGGGACCTGAAGTGGCCATAGCCGCAAGTCGGGCACAAGCGTGCGACTTCGGTCGGCAGCTTGGCACCCTCGGTCACCTGGTCCTGGCCGGTGATGGTCAGCAGGGCCTTAGTGACGCGGTACTGGCTGCCCTCATGATAGATAAGGCTGTAAGGGCCGAACTCGCTCAATGCCAGGAAGCGCGGACGCGACAAGAAACTCTCACGCCCTATCGAGCCCCGCCGCGCAGGCAAGTAGGCCAGCAGCGGCAGACGTGGAAAGTTATAGCCTGGAAGGAAGCCCTGGGAGGCTAGGTAACGGTAGGTGTAGAAATCCGAGTTGAAGGCGCTGTCGCCAGCCAGCAGCAGGTCACGCTGCTTGCGAGCCTCGTTGTGGCGCTGCTGGGCTTCGCGGCGCTCGCGTTCCGAGGCGGCAGGGTTATTCTCGATCTTAAAGTTAAGCTCGATAGCTTGTGCCGTCGCGCGATACAGATCGCGCCAGCGCTGCAGCGCGCTGTCGAACTCGCGGTACGCCCGTTGGAAGACCGAATCGGCCCATTGCTCGCTGTACCACGGCGCATTCTGCGTCGTGAGCTCGTTGGCCAGCATGCCCAGGACCTTAAGGCCGCGCTGGTGGGCGCGCCTCTTCGCGTCAGCCCTATCGAGGTCGGCGACCACGTCTTCGGCAACCGGCAGCCCTTCAGGCTCGTTCATATCGAGCAGGTCGCGAACGCTATTACCTAGGCGCTTGCTGGTCTCGGCCAGCCAAATGGCGTGCATGTGGCTTTTGACCAGTTCCAGGTTGGCCAGATCCAGTGTCGGTGCATTGACCTGCCCGTGCACCATGCGCACTGGGTCGCGGAAGTAGTACTGATCGTGCGGGCTCTGCGATGCGCAGTAGGTAATGACCAAGGCGGGCTGACCGGCGCGTCCTGCACGGCCGCTGCGCTGCGCGTAGTTGGCCGGCGTGGGCGGCACGTTGCGCATGTAGACCGTGTTCAGCGACGAGATGTCAACGCCCAGCTCCATGGTCGGCGAACAGAACAATACCGGCAGCCATTCGAGCTCGGCGCCGTTCTTCTTGCGCCAGTCATCACGGTCTTTATTGGTGTAGCGAAAGCGGGCTTCTCGCTCGAGCCGGTCGTCCTGCTCAACCTGGGCCGTATGCTCGCGGGCCTCGAAGTCGAAGAGCTGGTGTACTGGACTGGCCAGCAACCCCGCGATGTTGCGGTACAAGGCACGGAAGAACTTGTTGTCCTCCGCCTGACGCTGACTCTGGCCTGAGCCAGCCTCCCATAGCAAGGCCGTGCCATTGAGCTGCCAGCCTGTGAGGCCGACATCGGTCTCTTCGCGCTTAACCAAGCCATAGGATTCGGCAGCCTTGAGCAGCGCGGAGACGACGTCCTGGTAAGTCTGGTCGTTGATGTCCTTGTAGTAGGGATTACCGCCGCCCCAAGTGCTGCTTTTGCGAAGTTCGCGGCCAAACCGTGAACGGCTAGAGCCGATGACCAAAAAGTCCTCGATCTGCACACGGCGACCGCGGCGGTCGGATTCTTCGCGTGGACGTGAGATGACGAACCATCGAGCCGGCACGGGCCGCTCGTCTTCGGTAAATCCCCAGGGCTCGCGCAGGTTGGCATAGCTCTGGGTGCGCAGCTGCTCAAGTTCGGAGCGGTCGAGATAGCGTGTGGAGATGCAGAGCCCTTGGCGCATGAAATCGAACAACTCGCGCAGGACCTTGGCCCTCTCGTCCGGAGTGGCAGCTCGCAAGACTAGGGGGGCATCAGCCCACTCGGCAGAATCAGCAGCGAGGTCGTCGATGTCCTGATAGCCAATGCGAATCAGGCCAAGCTGTTCAAGGTTGGGATTGTTGTAGCGCCAACCGCGCCTCAGATCGAAGTAGGTGCGGTAACCCAGGATGCCGCGCATAGCCTCCTGCACTTGCCGCCGTGTGTTGCCCTTGACTTCGGGCTGCTGCATGTACTCGGCTCGGACCGCCGGATCGTCGCGGTGGAAGCCCAGGGCTTCGAAGACTGCATTGGCGACCTCGCGCTCGGATAGCGCTTGGTCATCGCCCTTCTGCACGGCAGACAGCAACGCCGCGCGAGTCAATAGAACTTGCAGGAAGTCGTTGAAGTGGCCAGCCTGCAGCGCGGCATCCTGCCGGTTGTCGGAGAAACCTAGAACCTTCTTGGCCTCGGCCGAGAGCTGTTGATCCTGCTCGTACAGGTAGCGCAGCGCCGACAAAGTGAGCACCGTCGTGGCTGAGCTTCGGCCTTCGCCCGACAACGACGTAAGACGCAAGGCATCCTTACCTGAGGAGGTGTGGCTGACACCGCAGGCCAGGCAGAAGCGGAACGCCCCGGGGATAAACCAAGCCTGCAGACCCTTGTCGTTGGTGATGACGCCGTCCGGACGCACCTCCACCGCCTGCGGCACGAACTTGCGCTGGGCCGACTTGATGCGCCATTCGCCGTCGGCACGCTCCTCCAGCCAAGTTTCAGGATAGCGCTCCAGAGCTTCCGGCTCCCAAATGCCGCGACCGTCCGGCATCAGGAAGCCGAACTTCACCTGTTCGTCGTCGTGTTGCCGCTCGTCGATGTTGCGCACATCGAAGCCTCGGCCCTCGGGGCCGTCGGTGTCCCAGACTGGGATGTATTCCTGGCCGCAGTCGCGGCAGAAATGCACATGGTAGTAGCGCCGCTGTCGGTCGTCGTCGCCTGAAACGAACTGCTGCCCATCCAGCGTGATGGCTCGATGGTTGGGCGCTTCGAGCGTCGTATAGACCTTGCCGCCGCCAGCGATGAACTGGTGCAGCTTGAAGGCGAATAAGCTTTTACCAGCGCTGTCAGTAACAGCGTAGGCGCGAAGCATGAACTTCTGAAGGTAAGCCTGGCAATTAGCAACGGATTCGCCGGAGGCGTCGTGCAACAGCTGTGATGCATCTGCGAGTGTGCGCGGGCGCGCACGACGCAGCTTGTCGTCTTCGTAGGTCAAGCCTAAGGTGAGTTCCACCCAAACGGACATTGGATGCGCAGCCATGGCCTCGAAGCCGAGATCCATCGGCACGCCAGCACGGATAGCCGCGCCGAGCTTGCTCTGTACAGTTTCGAGCGTTTGGTTTTCAGGCGTCGTGCGGCGCAGGGTTTCGGTGATGACGTTGCGGTCCGCAATGGATGTGCCAAAGAGACGCCGCGCCACCTTCGCCACCACGGCTTTGCGCTCCAATTGCGTGCCTTCGGACGCCATCGTGGCTGAGGTACCAATGCAGATGAGTTCGTCAGACAGAGCTTCGCGCACGCGACGCACTAATAGCGCCACGTCAGCGCCTTGGCGACCACGATACGTATGTAATTCGTCAAGGACCAGGAAACGCAGACCCTTGGCGTTGCGCATCACCGCCTTGTCAATGTCGTTCTGCCGGGTCATCAGCAGCTCGAGCATCATGAAGTTGGTCAGGAGGATGTCCGGCGGCGTGGCGGCCATGGCCTGGCGCTCTTCATCGGATTCCTGGCCTGTATAGCGGCCGAAGGTCACGGCCTGGGCGGCGGAGTTTGAACCCAGGAACTTCTTCAACTCCTCAAGTTGCGAGTTAGCTAGCGCGTTCATCGGGTAGATGACGATTGCGCGTGTGCGAGGTGCCGGGTCGACCTTTTTAGCCTTGAGGCATGCATCGACAACAGGAATGAAGTAGCTGAGAGACTTGCCCGAGCCCGTTCCAGTAGTCAGCACGTAACTCTCGCCGGCTAATGCCAAGTTAATGGCCTCGGCCTGGTGCTTGTACAACGGCAGCGTAACGCCAGCCGAGCTAGCCGATTTCCCAAGCCGGAAGATTCCAGAGCACTCTGTGGCCAGCTGACCAGCCTGGACCAGCTCGTCGACCGTGCCGCCCGATTGATAGTTCGGGTTGATTTGGATGAGCGGCTCAGGCCAATAGCGCTGGCTGTCGTACTCGCTATCGACAAAGGCCTTGATATCACCGGACCGGATGCGCGTGAAGCTGCGCGTGAACTGCTCGTACTCGCCGACGAGGTGTTCTCGAAAATCGAAGACGTCCACCACCACTTCCCCCTGTGTTGGCCGCTTAGCGGCTTTTCGGCTGCCTTTGCTGGACTTGGATACCCTGTTCATCGCAGTGCTGGCGGACCAGCACTTCTACGAGGTTGGCTAGCGTTCTGTGCTCTCGGTACGCTGCCAAGCGGATCAGCTCCTTCAATTCGGGCGAGACCCGAAGGTTGAGGGTTTCTGTCTTGCGTTCCATGGCTGCATCCGCGCGGTTTAGTACCGCTAATGTAACGCATATGTACGCCACGCGCCCACGGCTTGAGTAGCGGTTGGCAGGCCCAATGTCCCCAAGACATGGCCGCCGCGACACTCAAACCCGCCGCGGGACTGCTAGCCTTGGTACAAAGGGCTCCGCGACATGGAGGCTGTGACCCAGAGACATACTCCCATGGCTACGCGCGGCTCTCTGTTAAAAGTCGAGAATTTCAGCTGCTCAATAGCGTCGCCCCCAAGCCAAAATCAGGGCCTACATGAAAGATCTGGATGATTCCGGGCTTCGCCTCCTAGCGTACCTCGTCGCTCATCTGCCGAAAGCCAAGCCCCACGATCCACGCACTTTCGTCGGCTATAAAGATGCCCATGACGCATTGGGGCTTTCTTTGCTTGGCTCCTCTTACGGCGTGAGCCTGAAATCGCAGGGCCTCAACTCGCTCGCCGATTGGACGGTCGATCATGGTCTTCCTGGTATCACAGGCCTCATTATCGATCGTGAAAAACTCTACCCTGGTGAGGGCTACTTTAAGCTGTTCGGATTTGACGAAGATCCATTCAATAAATGGGCGAATGAGATCGCGCGTGCAAAGGCATTCGATTGGTCGAGTTATCTAAATCCGGTTGCGACGAAGCCAAAGCCTGTGATTTGCGTAGAACACCAAGACACAAAGCGAACCTCGGCTATCTGGCGCCTAATTGCACATCACGAGCATCCGAAGGAGTCACTGGAGTGGATGGAAATCCACAATGTGATCGCGATTGGCTGGTCCGAGACAGGTGATCTTAGTGATTTAGTCCCGGAAGATTCGGCCGACATTGGTCGCCGCATTCGGGATGTCTATCCAGATCTCGAAAACTCGGCGCAGGGCGGCCCGAGCTTGTGGAACCTATATCACGAAATGCAGATCGGGGATTTGGTCATTGTCGCTGCGAACGGAACCCGCCGCGTAATGGAAGTCGTTGGTGACTATTTCTTTGCCGATCAAAATAGTCAACTGATCGGATATCAGCACCAGCGCGCAGCAATGCTTACAGCTATGGACGCCGATGAGCTCTGGGACGACGTAGGCCGTGACGTCGAGAAGGGGCAGAATCAACGTTGGACGTTGGCGAAATGCAGGTCGAGCGCTGATGCCCAGCGTAGCGCATACATGGAGGGAGGTCGTTTCGAAGTGCGATCAACGGCTGTCGAGCGCAATCCTAAAGCGCGATTGGATTGCATCGCACACTATGGTCCTCGTTGTTTTGCCTGTGGTTTCGACTTCACGATAACTTACGGTGAACTGGGAAAAGACTTTATTCACGTACATCACCGGAAGGACATAGCACTGTCTAACGGTGTGTACGTTATCGATCCGATCGAACATCTGATTCCCTTGTGTCCCAATTGTCATGCAATGGTGCATAGAACGAGGCCTTCGATGAGCGTTGAAGCGCTACAGGAACTCATCAGATTGCGGCAACAGGTGACGCGATGATGACTTAAGACAGCACTTCGCTACTGAGAAGCAAAAGCCATCCTATCCAGAGCTGGCCGAAGAGCCGGATCTCATAGTCCCTTAGGACCGGTGGTCAGGCTGCAAACAGTCCGCTACTCAACAGGGGGACGTCGACATCAGGGAGGTGCTATGGACGCCCACTTAAACGAAGCAGTGGTCTTTGTGCTCATTGGCTGGAACGACACCTATGACGGCACAACGCGAATTGTTGGCGGCCATAAGTATCTGAAAGCCAATCCTACCAATAACAGCGAAATGCGGGCTCTTGTCAGAGATTCCGATGGCTATTTCCATTGCGGAGCTGGTCGTGGAGCACTCAAAGAAAAAATGGTAACCGCTGTATTGGTTGCACGTCATCCCATCAGCCTAAGCTATGAGGCCGTAGCGATTTACCATAACGCGTTGCCCAGAGTAGGCAAGGACCAGTGGGCTACCGTATCGGCGCAAAGAATTACCGTTTTTCCTATCAACGGTAGGCCTACTTTTAATGACTGGCCTGCTGGTCAAGGGATGCGCCGATGGGCTCATAGAAACCTCCGGGGACCTGCGCATTCTCGTCTACTATCCACCTACAAGCGCATATTAAACGCGGTTGGAACACGAGTTGGCGAACGGGATTCAGACGACTATGAGCTGAGCGGGTTCGAAGGAAGTCTACGTGCACGTTTCAAAACCCACAGGCAGCGCGAAGGAAGGCTGCGCGCGGAAAAGATCAATCAGGCGCTGGTCAAAGGTAACGGCCGGCTGAAGTGCGAAGTGCCGGGGTGCCGCTTTGAATTTATGACCGTCTATGGCGAGATCGGCAGAAATTTCGCGCATGTTCACCACAAGCTTCCATTGGCGTCGGGCAGAAGGAGAACGACGCTAGATGATCTGGTGATTGTGTGTGCAAACTGCCATGCGATGATTCACCGCGATGGTGGATGCAGGGACTTTAGAACCCTTATCAAGGGACCTCGATAAAGAGGATGGTTGCGCCTGGGGATCGTTTTCGCGGGTAAGGAGTGCTATCCCGCGCGCGACTGGAGAGCAAGATTCGGAAAGTCGGTGAGCGTTCGCAAAGTATTCTGGTGGCCAAACTATGCGGGACGACCGCGGCCAAACTATGAGAGATCGCGCAACACGCTCCGCAAAATAGGTTTCGCTCCGCAATCAATCGTCCTTGAATATGTCGCGCCCCTACGCCAGATTCATCAGGCGGGGGAAAACGCTACCGGCTGCCCTGCCTGCTTCCCGAAGCCGCAGCGTCGCCGTACCAGGTGACGCGCGCCCCCCCGCGAGCGCCGATCACGACAGAAAGCCCACGAGGCCGACAGTCGGCTCCCCAACGAGTGGACGATCTGCCCGTCGCACGGCGGCTTCAGCCTGAACGTGCACGGCGCGCGCGGCTGGTATCGGCGTAGCTGCCCGGGATGTCTCCGGGTTCGCCAGGACGGAGCTCCCAGAGGTCTGTAGCCGAAACGGCATCGTCGAGCCAGGCGCCCACGCCAGAGACACGAATATCGATTCCCTACCTATGCGGGAAGTCCGGATCAGCTGCCATGCCTTCCGGCATTGGAAGCCTCAGCAGTCGTTTCCTAGACTTTTGACATTGTGCCAGCGCAGATGCGCGCCAGTCCGTTCGCTCCTGGGGAAGTCTTTGAAATTTACTGCCATAGCCGCTGGTGTCCTGGCACTGGCATCGTTTGCCGTCTATTCGGCAGAGCAGTCAGATGCGGACCTAGGGGCGTACCTCCGTCGTACCTACCCGTCTCTGCTGTACGTGGATCGTTACCGATCCGAGTTCCCTGAGGATGTGATCGGCACCAACGCTGCTTGGTCCGGTGGGCAGCCTGCAATTCAGACGGCCGACGACGTTGTGGCGGCCCTTACCGGATTGGCGGATCAACACGTTGCAATCACGGGCCCGAAGGCGGGTGCCAAGGAAACCTTGGGAGTACTGTTCCGAACATCTTCCGACGGACATATGGTGGTTTGGCGTGTGCTGGACCCCGGCCACGTTGCCCTTCGGCCTGGTGACGACATTCTCGCCGTTAACGGGCGCCCGATCGCAGACTGGCTCAAGCAAGCAAGCAGCACGACGTTCGGCGGCAATCCCCGTTCGAGGCAGAGCGAGGCTGCTTACAACCTAGGCGTCGCGCCGGCGATCGTCCATCAACTGACTGGCACGTCGTCAGTTACATTCAACGCTGCGACGGGCGGAGCTGCCCCGCGAGATGTGCACATGGTCTTCCGACCTGTCGATGGGGCATTGATGTCGACGGTCGCCACGGCGGTGGATACCTCGGATCTCCCTGACGTGGTCACCGTCGGAAAGCACCGCATCGGCATACTGCGCGTCGGTGCCTTCGCACCTCAATATGATCCAGTGTTTCAAGCAGCTGCGAATGCCATTCCCGATTCCGACCCTGATCCAGACCGCGCCATGCTGGCAGGCTTCTGTGCCGTTACCCGGGCCATGATTCAGAAATTTGATGGCCTCGCCGACCGCTCGGACGCCATGGCAGTCGATCTGCGAGGGAACCTGGGCGGTTTTGCTCGAGAAGCGTATCTGATGGCCTGGGCCATAGGGGGAAGGCGCCCGGTGTCGACCTTCCAGGTAATGCCGAGTGGTCCGGGCATGGTCCGTTTGACGAGTCTTCCAGAGGACGTCTCGTGTGGCGTCGTCCGATCTAAAAAACCGCTGATCGTGCTGACGGACGCCGGGACCCGGTCTGCGGGGGAGTTGATGGCCACATGGCTTTGGACGGCGGGGGCGACCGTGATCGGGGAACGTACCGTTGGTGCCGGCGGAGGTCGCGACGCCGATAGTGCCGGTTTCGACGTAGGCAATTCCGGATATCGGGCTCTTATAAGCGGGGAGTTTGAAGTGTTCGATCCGAGCGATTCACTCCGCCCAGGCGACATGAAAGAGACCGCCTATGTGGACTTGGTCGCTCGCGATCACTTCGCACCAAGCCGGAAGAAACCCTTTTCCATCCAGGGCGTCGGGCTGATTCCAGACGTCACCATGCCTACCGGTAAGGATGATCTTCACGACGGCGGCAGGTCCGCGCTCGTGCGCGGCGTGCAGTCAGCCATCAAACAAGGCCGTGTATCGCTGGGCCAGTGAATCCGTGCGGGAGTGCGGGTCACGAGCGCTCGTCGGACCCTTTACGACGCCGACTGCGGTGCCAGGGCGATCAGATGCCCGAACTGGGGCATTCGGTCGGGTAGCTGACCGTTCGATGACCGTCCTCACAGGATTGAGCGTGGATGCGCTCGGGAGGTGCAGACCTACCGCTAACGCTACAACATAGACCGCAGAGGGAAAGGCAGTTGTCATCTGCAATAGCGAAGTCGATTCAACCGTGCACTACACAGGCGGCTCCCAGCTGATAAGCTCGACGGAATTAAATACATCACACGTTTGACGGATAGCCTCAATCCCCTGAGAGCCGACCATCGCTTTGAGACTGAACCTAGCATCGTCATCGATACATATCATGACGTCTGAGTCACCGCCGATGGAACGAAACACGACCGCATGAAGAGACGTACCGACAGATATTGCATCGGTGGGCACCTCGTCTAGACGTCCAGCCGCCTCAATAATCTGCTCAAAGTCGGATGGAACCTCTCCCGGAACAGCCGGCCTCGTCCATTCTGTCTTGGCATAGAAGTCTATATGCTCAAACTCTCCGATGTTACCTGCGTCGACCAACGTCGTCGGAGCGCGCTGAACGAGCTCTATCGAAACACCGTAAGTCTCAAATTTGAACTCGATATCAAAGTAGTTCCATGTGAGCGCAATCCATTCTCCCGTTCTGGTTGGCAAATAGACCGACGCCCACTCTGGATTCGCATTGGTATCGATGCAATAGACCCCCGCTTTTATGGTCCCAAGAGCTTCGATCTGGTTACGGTCTGGAAAGAACCTTTTCCATTTCTTCATGGCGTCGGCTTCAGCTCGTCAGGAATTTGGGTATCCTCGGGAAAATGAATGATTTCTGGAGGCTTGGAGTCATTCGCTGGAACGTCAATCCGCGGACCGTCTTTGCCGCCCGTCCGAACGCTAACTCCATTAGGCGCAATGCTGCGACCTTTGCTGTCGGGAGTGGTAAGAGTTCCACCTGTCAGTGCCTTCACGGTATCAGCGAACTTATCGGAAGGTAAAGATGTGCCAACGGCAGTGCCGCCAGACTTACCTGTAGCGCGGGGGCTATCACCTATGAGCCCGGTCGGTAACGTTGGCGCAACGTGGATTTGGCCATCATTATGGTTTTGTGATTGTTGAGAGTTCGGCGCACTGTCTGTCAGTGCATTTTGAATAAGACGCGCAGCTACGACCGTGCCGACGTAGATGTATTCCAGTCCCCTGCCAGCAATGGTAGTAGCTTCGAGCGTGCACGAGTGATCGTCACAAGTAACTCTTCCATCCGGGTCCATCCGAGTAACTGGGTTATTGTTCGCATACGCCTGCCGGTTGAAGTTGTAGATGTCACCAGGCTTCGGCGCGACCGGATCAGCCGTCAAGAACCTGCCCACATCTGGGTCATAATATCGCGCCTGCATATAGACGAGACCAGACGCCGTATCGTTGACGTGCCCAGTATATCCAGGCCCATCCTCCGACGGCCCAAGAGCTTGGCTACCATACGATCGATAGTCTGCACTCCTGACCACATTACCCGCACCGTCTGTCGCCACCAGCACGGTGCCCTGCGGACTGGTGTAGTAATACGTGACCGTCTCGGCAGCTCTCGCCATCCCCATGCTGGCTATCAGCAACGCGAGAATGAGCAAAGCCGCACTGAGTTGGCGGGGTTCGCGGCGTGCGGTACGACGCATGAAAAATGAGGTCCAGGTTCTATCCTTACTCCGAATCAAAATGGACCGAGGCTGCGGGATTCCAGTCAATTTTTGCCACCTCTTCTTCGGCACGGTTTCACTACCGGCCCATCACCGGTAGAGTTTTGATCGACTCAACACGAAAGTCGGCTCGTGAGGGCCCATGAATATTCGGGCGGTCTACCTATAGTCCGATCAGCGGACCACCTCCTTCGCCGCTGGTGCCTCCGGTTGGTCATAGGGCGCAAATGCATTCCCATTCTATGTACCCTGCCTGGCGATAAAGGCCTCTTCCATTGATGCGAGCATCCTTACCTACCGCGTTCGATCATCTCTCCCGGAGCAACATTCGGATTTGACCCGGCACCATTTAAGGCCACGTGCGCCGCTTCCGCCAATGTTTTTTTGCCCGGTCGGCGCCCCATCGTCGTCGCACGTGCGGCGCGGATGTGCGGGATGGACCGCACCGCAAGCGATAGCTCGCGGCCGGACACCATTCGAGTGACCTGCGTGCAAAATATGTAGCCAATCAAACGGTGAGTCCGACGGTGATGTTATCGGGTTCAACCCAGCCTCGTCGAATCGACGCGGGTGGCTTGTAGCCATGAGCGCCATGGGGGCGCTGTTCGTTGTAGAACTGCCGCCAGCGCTCGATCAGTACGCGTGCTTCGGCACGACTTCGGAACCACTCTGGATCGCCCAGCTTTTCGTAAACACTCAGGAGCCGGTTTGTGCGTAACGCCGTTCGAAGTCTACCGGTGATAGATCGGCAATTTGCATTTGGTATTGCTGGGGTTCTTCGCGCAACAGCCGGTCGAGTCCGTGAGGTCCAGCTGCAAACTGGCGTAGGTATGCGCACTCACCCAGATCGGCCGTGGATATCGAAAAGAGAGTTACCGGATAATCAAATCCGCCCACACTGCGGCACTCAGTCAGCGCATCGAAACAACTATGCTCGATCGGGCGAGAGGATGGTCATCGCATCCCAAAGCTGGCCCAAGCAGCTTTTGGGAACGCTGCTCATCCAGGCCGCATAGGCACACGGGCGGCGGCACAAAAGACCAGGGCTGAAAGAAGTCCGAGGCCAAACCCTTTACCAAGTTGCTCGAGCAGGATATTCAATTCAGAAGGCCATCTGCCACGGAGAGCCGTTAGTGTGACGACGAATACGATTGCTCCAATCAAACCTGCACCAGCGCAAACGTATCTAACAGATAATTTTTTCCAGCGCGCTAACACCTTCAACCATGGCCAGCCTAAGAAGACCAGCGCCATGAAGGCGCTAGGCAGCCCAAAGAGGTATGTAAAACCCAAGGAACCCACCAGAGCATTCCATGGCCAACTGTCACCCATAGCAGAGTAATAAAGAAAATTCGCCAGGAAAAAAGCAAACGGGATGGATAGGGATGTGACTATCGTCCCGGTCCAGAGTCGACGCTGAGAAAGCATTACGGATGACATGAAGGCGCCCTGCACCATTTTGCCAAGTCATTACTAAAGGGAAGATCTCCACCGAAGACGGGTAGCCCCCACGAAGACACCGATCCCCCCGCAATATCGTTGAATATTCGATTATGAAAATCGGCGATGGATTGACCACTTACTATCACAGGATTCTGAGGAGACGCTTTTGCAGCATCCAGTTGAGCGGCACGCGCGGCGGCCAGGGCTTTGCGAATGGCTTCCATTTTTTGGTCAGTAATCGCTCTCGTGGTAGCGCACGTCTGCCCTGCCGGGAGGTGATCTGAAATTAGCGATGCGAGCCGGTAATTGGTTACTCCTGATAGGAAACCTACATTACCAGCCACATCAGCTGCTTCACAGGCATAACGATCTCCCCCGGCGCAAGCTGTGGAATAATAGCTCTTCCAATTCCCCGACTCTGCATAAGCTCGCTCAGTGGATGTATTCCAGCAGCCTTGGCCGCTGCAGGCAAGCCCGGTAGCGTCGATCCTCACCAGTGGGCTTCCCGCCACATAGGAATACGTGCTTACGCCCCCCCTTAAACCAATGGGATCGCTCTGCAGGTAGCGACCGGTAGACGGGTCGAAATTCCGATAGCTGTTGTATACGGTGCCCGCTTCCGCGTCGTAATACTGCCCTGCAAACCGAAGGTTCAGCACATACCCGCTCGCCGAAGTCGGCGCCTGCTCACCAAACGGGTTGCTCTGATAGGCCCAGCTCCACACCACCGTGCCAGTGGCATTGGTCACCGACCGGGGTGTATCCAGGCCATCGGCATGCACGAAGTTGACGGAAGAACCGTCCACTACCGCGACCGGGATGCTATCCATCCACACATAGTCCCGCGACGCAGCTCCATACTCTCCCAACATCCCGCCGGGTCCATAGGTGTAGCGCGTGGTCACGGCACCGACCGTCTTGGCGACGCGTTGAGCCGCGGCATCGTAGGCATAGGTCGCGACCGTCGCCCCGCCCTGCTGAAGTACCGTCAACTGTCCACGGCCGTTGTAGCCGTAACCCCACGCCGTGCCGGCATTGGCGTTGCCGGTAGTGGAACCGTTCGCGTCGTACGTGCGCGAGGCGGCTCCAATGCTGATCAGCTGGTGTGTGCCGGCTTGATAGCCGTAATTGCCCGTCGCCAGCCCCGGGGCGGTCTTGGTCAGTCGGTCCCCCGTCTTGGAATAGCTATAGGCCTCGACGATGGCGCCGCTCGCGTTCTTCAGGCCCGTGAGCCGGTACAGGGCGTCGTAGGTGTAGGTCTCGATCGCTGGGGAGGCACCTGCGGCATTGCCCAGGGCGACGATGTTCCCCACGGCATCGCGTGCCACATGCAGGCTCAGCGCAGGACTGACCACATCGATGAACCGGTAGTTGGCGTCGTAGGTGCGGGTCACCGTCTGGCCGTTGCCTAACGTGTAACTGGCGACGGGGCCGAATGGCAGGTAGGTGGCCGTGCTGACCACGGTACTGGCCGGTCCGGTCGCCGGGGTTACGGTCACCGACGTGATCTGGCCAGCCGCATCGCGACCATACTGCGTAACCAGCCCGCTCGGCGATGCCGTGGCGGCCAGGCGCCCGGCCTTGGTGTAAACGTAGTCGGCCGTATCCGTGACCGTTCCCTGCGTCTGGCGCTGCTCGGTCACGCGCCCTTGGTTGTCATAACAGTAGGTGGTCGTGACCGCGTTCTCGACCACCCGGGTCAGGCGGCCGACAGGGAACGAACTGGTGCAACCGGTGATGCTGTTGCTTTCGTCGTAGTGAAACGCGGCATTGAGCGAAGCGTCCGCGTAGCTGACGGCAATTCGGCGGCCTATCGCATCGAAGGCCTGGGTGGCGACGGTTGCCTTGGCATCCGTGTGCGTCAAGGCGTTGCCCGCGGCATCGAAGGTCGCCCCCTGCGTGCCGGTGTCGGGACTCGTCTGGCCGCTCGGGTTGCTCAGCCCATCAAAGGCATAGCTTGTCTTAAGACCATCCGGATCGGTCACCGCCGTCAACTGATCCAGCGCATCGAGCGCGAATGCGCTAGTCGTCGCCTTGGTCGCCGCGTTGGTACCGTTGGCGTCCGCCACGCTGGTCGCTAATCGATCCAGTGCGTCGAAGGTGCTTTTCTGCACCGTGCCCAGCGCATCCTTGGCTGACACCAAGTTGCCGTTGGCGTCGTAGCTGCCGCTGGCCGTGGCATCGAAGACCACGTGACCCAATCCGTCGGTCACGCTGACCAGTTGGCCCACGGTGTTGTACTTCCGCGACACCGTGCGTCGGGACACGCCCTTGGCGTCGAACGTCTCTTCTTTGATGCGGTTGCCGGAGGCGTCGAGCGTGTAGTGGATGTGCTCCCCCAGGCCGTTGGCAACGTCCACCAGACGGTGGGCGTCGTCGTAGCCGTAGGTGATCGTCACGCCATCCGGGTCGGTCACGGTTTTGAGCGCGCCGACGGGATCGTAGGTCAGCGTGGTGGTGGCGTCCCCGGCCGATGCCGAACCGTCGGCATTCGCGCGCACGGTACGCGTGGTCAGCCAACCGCGCGGGGCGTAGGTCACATCGGTGATGACCCCGTTGGCATCCTTCTGACGCACCGCTCGGCCATGCTTGTCATAGGCCAGCGTGGCCGTGACATGACCCACGGCATCGGTAACCTGGGCCAGGTCGCCTGCGCGGTGGCAGGCGCCCCCAATGGTGGCGCAACCGCTCTCGTCGGTGGTCAGGTAGTAGGCGTACCGGGTCGTGTCGTCCACGTCCGTCCGCGGGCCGCTCTGGCTCAGCAGCAAGCCGAACAGCGGGCACTGGGTGCCGTCGACCGCGTCGCAGTAGGTATAGCGGGTCTGCCGGATGCCTTGGGGAGCATTCACCTGGCTACCGCAGGTGTAGGCGGCACTCACCGCGGGATCGACCACGCATTCGGCGGTGACCTGACCGCGACCGTTGTAGGTCCAACGGCTCTGGGCCACCACGGCGCCCTTGGCGTTGGCGACCGTCCGGCTCAACGGCACACGATGGACAGCATCCCACGTCGTGCGGGTGGTGCGTTGCACGTCGGTGCCCGATGCGTCGACCTGCTGGGTCAGTAAGCCATTCGCGTCGTAGGTGGTCTGGGTGACGTTGCCCTTGAAATCGGTAAACGACGACGGGTAGCCGTTGGCATCGTAGGGCGATGCCTTCCACGGCTGCGAGCACTGGTTGCCGCAGGCCACGTTAGTGCCGCGCGGCTTCAACATGCCGGTACCGTCGTCGGCAAAACTGAGCGTGACCGACAGGCCCAGCGGGGTTTTCAGAACAGCGGGGACGCCGCCGTACTGGGTAACATTGCCGTAATCGAGCGTGATCTTGTCTGCACCACCGGCAAACTGCGACGAGAGCGCGTGATTGCTGTCGTCGAAAGTCGTGGTTTCGAAGCGAACCCCCTTCTCGTCGATAACACCGGTCAGTTGCGAAGGAAAGCGGGTGGGGGCTGCCGCATAGGCCGGCTCGGAGTAGACGTATTGGCGCGTTGACTGGTCGGGGTACGTGACCTTCACCAGGTTGCCGTTGTCCGCGTAGGTATAGGTGACCGCCAGGCCGGACGGATCGGTCACGCTGGCGAGGCGGCTCTTCGCATCATAGCGCAGGGCGAGCACGCGTCCTTGCGGATCCGTCACCGAGATCAGCAGCCCCGCCGCGGGAGCGACGGCGGGCGCGGTCGACGCGTCGCTGTAGGCCAATGTGGTCGTCAAGCCGTTGTCATCGGCGATGGACTGCAATCGGCCGGTGGCATCGTAGTTCTCGGTCTCCCTGGTCGCCGATACGCGCAGGGCGTAACCGGCCAGGATGCCGGTGGTCGAGTCCTTGATCGCCGTCAATGTCTCCGCCGAATCGCTATCGGCCTTCCATACCCCGCCGACGCTGCTGAACCGCACCAGCGAACCGTCCGGGCGCCGGGCGTAGAGCAACCCACCGTTGTCGCCGCTGTTCGGCGCCACGTCGATGTGACGGTCGAACGAGTGACGCCACTTCGGGCCCAGCGTCGACCCCACGATGTAGCTCGACGAATTGTAAAAGCGCCGGAAGGTGAGCCACGGTGAGGTATGCAGGTCGGTGTCCTGACGGAACGCGTTGCCATTGGCGGCATTGATGGGATCGCCCTCGAACGGCGTCCCCCCGTTGCCGTCGCCGGACTTGGTACCGCCTTCCTGGCTGCTACCGCGGGGACCCAGCGTATCGCTGGCTGCGCCATTGCCCCCCGTGCACATGGTGCGGCAGCCGCCGACGTTCTTCGCCTGAAACCCATGACCGGTCACATCGCTCGCATAGACCGAAGCACCAGGCTGGATCGAAGTCGTTCCGTCGCTATTCTGGAACTGGATGTCGACCTTGGCCGCGACGAAGGCGTTGGCACTGTAGGTCACCGCGAACGTGTGCGTCGCACACGTTCCGACTTTGCTATGGCAGAACCCTTCGTAGTCGCCGATGAACGCGCTGACGGCCGATTCCACCGAGAGGAAGCTGTCACGCGTGCCCCATGCCGTGTTGTACGAATAGGGGGCACCATAGGCGCTGGCGTGCGCCACCCCGGCGAGGGTGCCCAGGAGAAAGGCGATAACTCCCAGGAGATGCCGACGGTGCGGCGAAAAGACCAAGCCCACGCGGAACATGTCCGTATCCCGTTGCGAAAATTCGCAGAAGCTTACGCGGCAAGGTTTGTAAGTGTGGGCTGATTTACCTGTAGGAATTCCCTTACAAATACTCTCACCATCGGACGCTATGACAGCGCGATGACACCGCCACGCAAGGTGTTTCGAGATCGAAGCGTCATCAGGCCGTTGATCGCCGCCGCACGATGGAACGGCATGCCGTCATCGACGGCACGCGACGACCATCGTAACGACTTACGGACCCTTGCAGCGTCGATCCACTCGATGCCACTGACGCGGGCGACGTACACCGCCTCGAAGCGTGCCGCGAGCCCAACGATGGGCGGTGGTGCCCCCACGACCCGCGACGTCATTCACGCCACTTCGGTGAGATGCGTGGGCCTTCGCAGCGATCCCGGCATAGGTGGCATGGCCCCAGTCGGCGCCCCATCGTCGTCGCACGTACGGCGCGGATGTGCGGGATGGACCGCGCCGCAAGCGATAGCTCGCGGCCGGACACCCTTCGAGGAAGAGGTCCAGCGTGACGGACCGGGGGTATGGCGTCAGTCGCGCTCGAATCGCTGCAGTTCATCCAGTTGCGCCTGTGCCTTGCGCAAGCTGCGGCCGCTTAAGGAATCATCCATTTTCCGCCCGAACTCGGCGCGTTCAGGGCGGCGCGCCCAGCGATGGAACCACCAGGTCGCCAGCAGGCCGACTATGCCGATGCCGTAGCCGCTCCACACGAATGCGGGCGCCTTGGCCAGCAGATCGACACCGCCCAGGGCCGCCAAGGTCTGCACGATCGCGACCCACAGGAACCACCACGGCAGACCGGCAACCATGCCGCTGCGGACGTACAGCGTGCGTGCGCGCAGCAACTGCTTCTGGATGACGAGCACCGGTTGCGAGTAGTCGATGTGGCCGATCTGTCCCAGCACCACCCCTGCGGCAATGATGGTCAGCACGCCATACGCCTGCACCAACACACCGGCAACGATGGACGATGCGGGATCGGGACGGCTCATCCACAGCAGCGCTGCGAGCAGGATGAAGGGTATAGCGAACAGGATCTGCGCGACCTGCCCCCAGAACAGCGGGCGCAGGCTGCCGCGGGTTTTGTCCAGCTTGCGCTCGCGCAGTTCGTGAAGTTTCAGCGCGTTGTCGAGTTGCAGACGGTGGTCGAGCGATTGCCAGGCGGATTTGAAGTCATCGAGTTCCATCGTGGTACCCCTGTCGGTGTTATCGGAATGCGTCGCGGATGCGCTGTTTCATGCGCCCGATCTTGGTGGAGACGTTGCTTTCGGTGATGCCGAGGATCTCGGCGATCTCCCGTTGCGAGCGGTCTTCGAGGTAGAGCAGCAGCAACGCGCGGTCCAGTGGCGGCTGGCGGGCGATGAAGTCCCGGAGCAACCGGACCCCTTGTTCGTTCTCCGGGTCGACGGCGTTGCCGTCGGCCACGTCGTGCAGGGTTTCGTCCAGCGGCAATGCGTCGTGCCGCTGCCGCAACTGGCGATGGCGCAGGTGGCTGATCGCCACGTTCAGCGCGATCCGGTACATCCAGGTGGTGACGCTGCGCGCCGGGTCGTACTTCGGCCAGGCGTGCCAGAGCTGTGCCGCGATGTCCTGGGCCAGGTCGGCACGGTCCTCGGGGCCGTGCGCGTAGCTGCCGGCAATCTTGAACACGATGCCGGCATGGCGCTGAAGTAGCGCACTGAAGGCATCTCGGTCGTCATTCGCGGTCATGGTGGGTGTAATGGTATCCATGGGCTCACCGGCGCGGCCCTCCCGCCCCTCTGACCTATGATTCGGGCGAGCTCGGAGAATCTCACACCTCGCCAGGAAGAATTTTCAGGACGCTGCCCGGCCCTGCCTCCCCCGGTGTCACCGTAGTCCCGGGCGCTACCAATGTCAGGGCACTACCCGCCAGACTCGGGCACGGGGCAAACGTCCGTACGCGCCCCGATCCGTCACCTGCGTCCGAATCGTCGCTTCGGTAGCGTGATTGGCGGAGCCGTCGTGGTACACGCCCGCTGGCAACGTTATATGGCTTGCCGAAATTTCACTCAACCAGGACTCAAGCTGCGGGACTGACAGGCCGTTGTCATGGGACGCCCTTGTGGAGAGTCCCATGCGCACCGTCGGACGTATCGCTTACGCCGTCTTCCTTTCTGGGTGGTCTTTGCTGCCACTCTACGGTACCGGAGTGCACGCGCAGGAGCGCCCTACCCGGCCAGCCGAAGCGTCAGCCTTGATGTCGCCGCAACTCATTGAGCAAGGCTCCTATGTAAACCGGCAAGGTCAGACGATCCATCGGCCTGCGCACACGGACACGGGACAGGCACCTACCGGTGCATCAGCCCAGTGCCGAGATGGCACCTTTAGCTTCAGTGCAAGTCGGCGAGGCACCTGCTCGCACCACGGCGGGGTCGCGACATGGCTTTGAGCGCGTATAACCGCTACATCTTCGCAGTCCAGTACAGTGCCCGGGTGCCTACGATGGGCTGTCGCGCGGAGGCATAGGCTTTGACTGCGAACGTCGCGGCCGACATGCTGTCGATACGCAGGTGTAAGTCGGTATCCGGCGCCCGTAAGGTCAACAACACCACGTTGGGTACGGGCCCTTGCCCGATGCACGGCGCCGCGACATCCACGACGACCTGAAGCGCTCTATCACGGAAGTCGCTCCTCGATCCGCGGCGTCGCCTCACCGTCGACGTGGAAGCGGATGGCGCGGACCCGGCCTTGGTCGTTCGATATCGGCTCGATAAAGTCCGTGCCGTCGTTGGCGTAGATCAACACGTTGTCGGCGCAAGGGACCAGGCGCTTCTCGGGTCCGTCGTCGCGGCGGATCCACGGCGCGCCGTCATGGATGGCGATCACGTGATGACTGCGACCTTCGATGACATACCGTCCCGCGAGGGCGGCTATCCGGTCCGACGACCAATGGGCCGGCTCGAATGTCCTGTAGGGCACGCCCAGCGCCAACGCCGCGATACGCCGCGCCAGCGACCGGGCACCCACGTGAGGCGCATCGGAATTTTCGAGCACGGCGACAGCGATGTCCTGGCCGGGGGCGTAGACGTAGTAGGCCGAGTAGCCTTCGATGCCACCGGCGTGCTCCAACACCGCGACGCCACGGACGTTTCCCGGCGCGGTGCCCAAACCGTAAGGCAGCGCGTGGCCGGCCACGGACGCGGGCGTCGTCATGGTTTTGAAGATGGCAGGCCAGGGTGCCGGGCCCGTCGCAAGACGATGCAGCAGCGTGGCGACGCCCCGTCCATCGCCATCGAGCGCACCGGCGGCGCCAGGGCCTGCGATGCTGTACAGCACGGGCTTGATGACCTTGCCATCGCGTGCGGCGGAGTAACCGGACGCCATGCCTTTCACGATGGCCGCGTCGTCATGGTAGCCCAGGGACGCGATCCCCAGCGGGTCAAGCACGAGCGCTCGCTCCGCATCCGACCAGGCAAGACCCGTGATCTTTTCGAGGATCGCGCCGAGCACCATGTAGCCGGAGTTGCTGTAGCGCCAGTCCGTTCCGGGCGGAAAATCAGAACCCGCCTTGCCGATCAGCGCCAACCGTTGGTCCGTATCGAGCGGTTGCGCAAGGGGAACCTCCCACCCGTCGCTGACGCCCGAGGTGTGGTTCAGCAGTTCTCGAACCGTGATACCGCCTGCGCCGGGAAACGTCGGAAGCCAACGGGCGATCGGATCGTCCAGCCCCAGGCGGCCTTCGGTCTGGAGCTTCATGATCGCCGCCGCGGTCACGGTCTTGGTCAGCGAGCCGATGTGGAAGGTGCTGGCCTCGGAGAGCTTCACGTTGAGCTCAAGGCTCGCCAGGCCCCGTGAGGCCGCGTAAACCAGCGTGCCGCCCCGAACCACCGCGACGGATGCCCCTGGCGCATCGACGGGCACCTCCCGGAGCATGGCGTCGGCCTTTGGTTTCCAGTCCGGCACGTCGGACGCGGAGGCCGCGACGATCCATCCCAACGCCAACGCGAGAAGACCTACCTTTTTCATGATCGCCCCTTTTGACGCACGAAACCTATCACGTGGACCGAGCACCGGCACATGACCGCGATGGGCTGCTCTCGTCAGGGGTTGCCCGGATGGGCCGGTTCACCATCACCGTCGCCATCGCATGCGCAGGCATGCCTGATCAACGCGCCCTGAAGCTCAGCGAATAGCTCCTTCCCGCGCAGCCGCTCGCGCCAGTACGACGGAATGCCGTGCAGGCCGTAACGAATCCCCGCGATCCCACCGGCCACCGCCGCGGTGGTGTCGGTGTCATGCCCGAAGGACACGGCGTATCGCACGGCATCGGCGTAGCCCGTCGCGCGATCCAGCGCCTGGCGAGCCGACCAGAGCGTGTCCACGACGTAGCCCGAGCCTTGCACCCGGGTGGCCCAGGACCGATCCAGCACGATCTCGATGTCTTCGGCGGGAAGGCCCACGTCGGGACCATGCTGCCTTAACGTCGCCTCGGCCCACGCCCATCCCCAGTCCTTTGCCGCCAGCTCGGCACGCGCCCAAAGACACAGAAAAGCGCACGCGACGGCGGCACGGGGATGAGCATGGGTGGGGAGCGATTGCTGCGCGGCCATCGCGACAAGGGACACGTCGTCGCCGGTATGCCACAGCGCCAGCGGAAGCACACGCATCAGCGAGCCATTGCCGTTGTCGAACGCCTCCCGGCCGCCGGCGTGCTCGGGCGGTACGCCGGCGCGCAGGCGCTCGATCGCCCGAGCCGTCTGCAGGCCGATGTCGAAGACGTGGCCGTCCACCGCAAGGTGCCCCCAGTCCGCCCAGTTCACGAGCCGGCGCGAGAAGTCCCCCAGATCCAACGTTCCCTTGGCGAGCAACGATTGAAGCAGGCAGAGTGCCTGCGCCCCATCGTCCGACCATGTTCCCGGGGGTACGCCCTGGTGCGAGCGCGGGAAATCCTTGGGCGGATCGATGTCGATTTGTTCCAGGCGCGGCACGTCGAGCGGCTCGTGGAACTCGTAAGGCACGCCGAGCGCATCCCCGATCAGCAGACCCTGCAGCCCGCCGGCTAGGCGGTCCCGACGCACATCGATGCTTTCAGGCGTTTCCATGGTCGCTCCCAGGATCGAAGGCGCTGATTCTGGCATGGTCGAATGCGCAGCGGCCGAACGTGCCTGTGACGCAGCGGTACAGCACGTCGCGGGCGCGTCGGCTGTCACCGAAAACGCGTTTGATGAGCCAGCATCCATTACGATACGAACACCTGAAACCCATGGCCGCTTATGGATGACATCCGTGGGCACGCGCGATGGCGAATCGATCTCGTTCGTCCTGCCATGTCCCCTGACGCTATGCTTGAAAGGCATACACCCGATGCGCACAAAGAAACATTGGCTCACCGCCCTTATCGTGGGCATCGTCCTGTGCGTGGGTATCGCCTATGTGTGGTTGGCCAGGAAAACCGTGGCACCTGCGCCGGACGGAAGCCAGGCCACCGCACTCCCCAGTCATCCGGCGGCGGCACCGGGCCATCAGGCCAACCGCCTGGCGTCCTACGGCAATGCGCGGTTCGAGTACACGATCGACTATCCGACGCCACTCCTCACCGCCGGCAACGAGGCCGATAACGGCGACGGCGTGATCTTCAAACCCGAACAGGGCGACGCGGACATTCGCGTCTGGGGCAGCTACAACGTCGATGACGACGCACCGGCCAAGATCCTGAAAGACGCCCTGGCAGACGACTGCGCCGGCGACAAGGCGAGCTACGCCGTCGCCCGATCGAATCTCGTGGCCTACTCCTGCCTCGACGCAAAAGGCCGCATCGTCTACCGCAAGACGCTCATCGACGGCAGCCACCTCGTCACCGTGCATTTCGTCTACCGACCGCAAGAGCAAGCCCTGTGGGCACCGGTCATCAAGCAGATGGGCGATGCCATCCGCATCGGCGGCTAGTGTCCGCCGACGGTAGCGTCCATTCAGACGCCTCGTCGTAGAAGGTGGGCTGCATCGAACGGCGATGCGACGAGGAGCGCACCATGAAACCCCTGATCGCCCTGGCCCTGGTTGTCACTGCGGCGACCGCACACGCCCAGGCGCATCGAACGGATTTACCCAGCTGTGACCTCACCGCGCAGCGTGAAGTGGCGGGCACCGTCGGCGGCGATATCAAGGATCCCGGGCAGGCGCATATCGCCATGCGGGCCAACGTTCTGGAGGCCGATATCGGCACGGCGCGCAAGGCACGGCGCCTGACCCAGGCGCAGGCCGATACGCTGTTCAGGCGCGTCGAGGCGGTGCGGCGCGCCACCGATGGTTTCGTCGGTACGCAGGGCTTTCTGAGCGCGGGCGAACGCGCCAGTTACGACCGCGAGCTGGACACGATCGCCGGCGCCATCTGCGGCTCCTGATCGATCTCATCGACCTGGGTGGGGAAATCCACCCAGAACGTGCTGCCCTCGCCCTCGGTGGACGATACCTGCACCCGTCCGCCCAGCGACGCGGCGACCTGGCACACGATCCACAGGCCCAGGCCCAGGCCCTCGGCGCACGGATCGACTTGCTGGAACGCGTCGAAGATGGCGTCCTGCTTGTCGGCGGAGATGCCGATGCCGGTATCGCGCACGCTCACCCGCACCGCGTGACCGGCGATCTCGGCGTGGACGTCCACCTCGCCGCCCTGCGGCGTGTACTTGAGCGCGTTGGAGACGAGGTTGCCGAGCAGCGTCTCGAGCAGCGGCGACGGGCCCTGGATGACCAGCGGCGTCGCCGCGAAGCGGAGCGTCACGCCACGACGCAGGGCTTCCGCGCGCCAGATGCTTTCCAGTGCATCGAACGCGTCCTGCAGGCGCGCCGTGGCATCCGAGGTGACATACGCCCCCGTCGACGCCACGGCCAGCAACTGGGTGAGCTGGCGATCGATCGAGCACAGCGCCTGCCGTCCGGTACCCAGCCGCTTGGCGGTATCGTCGTCGGCGTTGCGCGAGATACGGTCCATGGCGTAAGACGCGGTACGCAACGGGCTTTTCAGGTCATGGCCCGCCGCCGCGACGAGGGCGCTAAGGCGTGTCTCGCGCTCTTGCGCTTCCGTGGCGATGCGACGCAGTTCCAGCTGCGCCATCACCTGGCGGGCGAGACGACGCAACGCATCGACCTGGATGTCGGTCAGTTCGCGCGGCCGGGTGTCCAGCACGCAGACCGTGCCCAGCGGCAGGCCGTCGGGGGTCTTCAGCAGTGCGCCCGCATAGAAGCGAAGGGCCTGGTGACCCGTGACCAGGGGGTTGCCGCAGACGCGTTCGTCCTCGCGCGTGTCCGGGATCACCAGCACGTCGTGCTCGAGGATCGCATGTGCGCACATCGACATGTCCATCGGCGTCTCGCTGACGCCCATCCCTTCTTCGGCCTTGAACCACTGGCGGTCGTCCTCGACGAAGCTCACCAGCGAAATGGGCGTGTCGCAGATGGCGGCGGCCAGGCGCACGATGTCGTCGAACGCGGCTTCGCGCGGCGTGTCGAGGATGCCGTACGCGCGCAATGCGCGAAGCCGCCGCATTTCATGCGACGGCGCAAACTTGGGAGCGGGACGATGGGACATGACGGGCGGCTATGAGAGAGAGAAGGATCGCGCCCCTGGAAGACGCAGCGAAGCCTGCGCATCGGCGGGTCGCCCGGCAGGAGTCGCTCCCCCATCGGACCGGCCGCGACACAAGCCGGATGATCGCATGCCTTACCGGGCGATAGGCGCGATCTCCGCGGTCCGCGGCGTCGCCGGGCCCCTGGGCTTGGACGGCGCCACGCGACCCAGGGTGATGTTCTTGGAGGCGCGGACATCGCGATTGGCGAACGTCCAGATTTCGCCCGTCTCGGTGATGAACACGGTCCAGTACAGGTCGGACTCCGGACCGTAGTCGATCAGGAAGTGCGCGAACCCCTCACCCTTCGGGGTGTTCATCGGCAATGGCGGGTTGAGCTGGATCATCGGCGGCTCCTTTGCGGGAATTAGCCGATCCCAGGCGTCGCCGCCGGGTGAAGACACCGTTCATGGCCCGCCAAAGCGCCCTCACGTCGCCGTGTCGATGGGGCGCGTGAGGCAACCGGCGCCTTCGAGCGATCGACGCACCGCCTCGTCCCACGGCGTATGCGGCTCCTCGCCCAACACGGCCACCAGTCGCTCATTGGTCATGCGCAGGGGCTTGCGCCAGAGGTACCGCATCTCGCGCATTTCCCGCAGGGTGGTCACGAAGGGCGACGCCAGCATCATCAGCCACCACGGAAGCGCACGCACCCGTGGCGCCCGCCCGCCTTGGCGGACGACGGCACGGGTGATGGCCGTCGTCATCCGCGTGCCGTCGGCGTCCCAGTGCCCGGCCATGTGGAAGACCGCGAACGGCGCGAGCGACGCGCGCCGCTCGAGCAGTGCGACCATCGTGCGCGCCACGTCGGGCAGGTAGGCCCACTGGTGACCGACACCCGGCTGGCCCGGTGCGGTGATGGTGGTCACGGGCCGCCCCGATGTGACCAGCCCTTGCGAGAACCAGTTATTGCCCGGCCGTGGGCCGAAGAAATCGCCCGCCCGGACCACGACGGCGCGGGCGCCCGCGTCGGTCGCCGCGCGGAGGCGACGCTCGAGTTCGACCCGGATCGCCCCCTTGCGGGTCAGCGGATGCTGGGGTGAATCCTCGGTCAGGACCGGAAAGGCATCGGGGCCGAAGTTGTAGACCGTGCCGGGAAGCACCACGGTGGCGCGCTGCGCCGTCGCCGCGGCCAGCGTGTTGTCGAGCATGGGCAGCACCCAATCGGCCCAACGGCGATAACCCGGCGGATTGACCGCATGCACGATCACCGCGCATCCCTGTGCCGCCGCCATGACGTCGTCGCGATGCAGCGCGTCGCCCGCGATCCAGGCGATGCCTTCGTCGCCGGAGGATACGGCGGGGCCGCGGCGGAGCGCGCGCACGGTCCAACCCGCGTCGCGAAGCTGCCGCGCCACCTCGCCACCGATGCCGCCGGTGGCCCCCAATACCAGAGCCGTCGTGTCGTTTCGCATGCGCTGTCTCCCGTCGATGGGAGGATTCTGGAGGCGTGCTGGCTGGAAAGAAATTGACCAACCATGCAGGGTCGCCATACATTTTCGTATGACCGACGATCCCAGCTGGGAACTCTACCGTTCGTACCTCGGCGTGCTGCGCGAGGGCTCGCTGTCGGGCGCGGCGCGATCGCTCGGCCTGGCCCAGCCCACGGTCGGTCGGCACATCGAGGCCCTCGAAACGAGCCTCGGGCTCGCCCTGTTCACCCGCTCGCCCTCCGGCCTGCTCCCCACGCCGGCCGCGCTGGAACTGAAACCCCACGCCGAGGCGATGGGGCACGCCGCCGCCGCACTCCTGCGCGCGGCCGGCAGCCAGGGCGAGGTCAAGGGCAGCGTGCGCGTCAGCGCCAGCGAGGTCATCGGCGCCGAGGTGCTGCCTCCCATCGTGGCGCGACTGCGGGCGGCGCATCCCGGCCTGCAGGTCGAACTCGTCCTCACGAACCGGGTGGAGGACCTGCTCCGGCGCGAGGCCGACATCGCCGTGCGCATGACGCGTCCGCGCCAGGACGCTCTGCTCGCGCGGCATGTCGGCGTGATCGAGGTCGGGCTGCACGCGCACCGTCGCTACCTTCGCGAACGTGGCACGCCTCGCGCATTCGCCGACCTCGCCCATCACGCGCTGATCGGTTTCGATGAGGAAACCCCGTTCATCCGCGCCGCGAGCAAGACGGCGCCGGGATGGCGTCGCCAGGCGTTCTCCCTGCGCACCGACAGCGACCTCGCGCAACTCGCGCTGATACGCGCGGGCGCCGGCATCGGCGTGTGCCAGGTGGCGCTGGCACGCAGCCATCGCGATCTCGTGCGCGTACTGGCCGACGACTTCGCCTACCGCATGGACACCTGGGTGACCATGCACGAAGACCTTCGGCACAGCCCGCGTTGCAAGGCCGCGTTCGATGCGCTGGCGCAGGGCCTGCAACAGCACATCGGCTGAGCGACGCCCGACGACGCCCACGCCAACGCGGTCCGGACCGTGCTGCAGCACGGCTTGACACCGGTGTCAGTCCCGTTACACGCTGATGGCGAATCCGGTGCGGGGGCACCTTGGATGGACTGATCCGCCCGGGAGCATCGGGGCGTCGGGGGACATTGGGGATGCAATTTCTTGCGGGCGACATCGGCGGCACGAACGGGCACGTCGCACTCATGCGTTCGGCGGATGACGGTTCCGGGGCGCTGGAGATGCTCGCCTACGGCGTCTACCCCTGCGCATCTTTCGCCTCGCTGGACGACCTGCTCCGTCACTTCATCGGCACCGAGGTACGCGCCCGCGTCTCGCACTGCGTGCTGGCCTGCGCCGGCCAGGTGAAGGACGACGAAGTGCTCAACGACAACCTCGCGTGGCCCGTGCGCCTGCCTGCCCTGCGCGGCACGCTCGACCTGGCCGAGGTCGCGGTACTCAACGATTTCGAAGCGCTCGCCTACGCCATCGAGGGTCCTCTCGCCGCGACCGGCCGGCACCTGTGCGGCCCGCCCGCACGGGCCGCCGGGCCCGCGTTGCTGGTGGGACCGGGCACCGGCCTGGGCGCGGCGATCCTCATGCCCGGGCCCAACGGTGGCGTCGCCCTCACGACGGAAGCCGGCCAGATGGATTTCGCACCGCACTCGCTGCGCGAACGCGAGGTGGTGTCGTGGCTCGCGCCGCGCGGCGGCTACGTGCCGGTGGAACACATCGTCTCGGGGCCCGGGCTGCTCACGGTCTACGAAGCGCTCTGCGCGCTGGACGGCGACGTGGCGTCGCTCACCACGCCCAAGGCCGTCACCGCGGCCGCGGCCACGATGAGCGACTCACACGCCGTGGAGGCGGTGGCGTTGTTCTGCGCGGCGCTGGGCAGCTTCACCGGCAACCTGGCCATGACCTGCATGCCCACCGGGGGCGTGTTCCTGGCCGGCGGGTTTCTTTCGTCGATTTTCGACCTGCTCAAGGCGAGCGCGTTCGAGACACGGTTTCTGCACGGTCGCAGCGTGCGCGAGCTGCTCGAACCCCTGTCGGTGTGGGTCACGGAGCACGGCAGCCACGGCGTGTACGGCGCGGCGCGGTGGTACGTGAATCGCCATCGCCGGGCGCGTGCGGCAAACGCGCACGAGGTCTGCGCGTGATCCGCGCCGCACTGGCATGCCTGGCGGTCGTCGCGGCGACCACCGTCGCGGCGGCGACGCCGGGCGTGCCCGCATGGGCCTTGCTGCCCAAGCCGGTGGTGGCACGACAGGCCAGCACCGGTGCCGTGGATGTCGACAACGGCGCGACGTTGACCGTGCGCGGCACGGCGTCCCCGGCCGTACGCGCCGTCGCGGAGCAACTCCTGCAACGCATCGCCGAACGTCGCGGACTGACCCTGCGCATGGGAACGGCGGCGGATGCCAGATCGGCCATCACCTTCGACGTCCGTGCCGACGCCGCGGTAGAAGGCGACGCGGGTTACCGCATCACGGTGGATGGGCAAGGCATCGTCGTCACCGCGCGCTCGGCGCAGGGCGCGTTCTACGGCGGCGTCACCGTATGGCAGCTGCTGACGCCGGTGGGCTGGGCACGCGGCTCGGCCGCCCACGTGCCCTACGGCACGATTGAGGATCATCCGCGCTTTGCCTGGCGCGCGTTGCTGCTGGATTCGAGCCGGCATGTTCAGACGGCCGCCGAGATCCGACAGCTCATCGACGCGATGTCGCTCGACAAGCTCAACGTGCTGGTCTGGCACCTGACCGACGACCAGGGCTGGCGCCTGCCCATCCCGGGCTACCCCGAACTCACCACCCTCGGTGCATGCCGGCGAGCGGTGGGCGTGGATGTCGAGCGCACCGGCTCTCCCGACGCACCCTACTGCGGCAGCTACACGGCCGACGAGGTGCGCGACATCGTGCGCTACGCCGCCGAGCGCTACGTCACGGTGGTCCCCGAGATCGACCTGCCCGGCCACTCGCAGGCGGCGATCGCCGCTTACCCCTGGCTCGGCGTCACAGGCAAGCGCCCCGAGGTATGGACCGACTGGGGCGTCAGCCCGTGGCTGCTCAACCCGAACGCCCGTACGCTGCGATTCGTCGATGCGGTGATGGACGAGGTGATGCGCCTGTTCCCGTCGCGCTACGTCTCGATCGGCGGCGACGAAGCGGACAAACAGCAGTGGAATGCCTCTGCCGTGGTGCAGGCACAGAGGGCCTCGCTCAAGCTCGCCACCATGGACGAGCTCCAGGGCTGGTTCATGCAGCGGGTGGCGACCTACCTCACCGAGCACGGTCGCACGCCCGTGGGCTGGGACGACCAGATCGCGGCGGGCGCGACGCTGCCGCGCAACCAGGTAGTGATGTCCTGGCATGGCGATCACGATGAGCGCGTGGCCCTGGCCGCCCTGAAGCAAGGCCACGACGTGGTCATGACGCCGCAGGAATCGCTCTACTTCGACCACGTGCCGTCGAGCCTTCCGGACGAATGGCCCGGGCCGCCGCCCGAGGTCACGCTCGAACAGGCGTACGCCACGCAGGTGATCCCGCCGGGTGCCGACGCCGCGCAAGCGCATCACGTGATCGGCGTGCAGGCAGGACTGTGGACCGAGCAGATGGCCACGTTCGCCCACGACCAACATGCGGTGTTCCCTCGGATCGCCGCGCTCGCGGAGCTGGGCTGGTCGCCGTCGGACACGCACGACTGGGCCGACTTCCTGCGCCGCCTGCCCGCGGAGGTAGCGCGCTACCGTGCCCTGGCACTCGATGGGGCCGATACCGCGTTCGCGCCGGTGTTCGACGTGACGCCGATCGGCGCCGGCGGCTTTCGCGTGAGGCTGGCCAACCAGGTGCGCGCTTTCGCTATCCGCTACACCCTCGACGGCAGCACGCCGGGCGAGGCGTCACCCCGGTATGACCAATCGTTGTCCTTACCTGACGGCACGACGTTGCGCGCGGCGACGTTTTCGCCCGAGGGCGTCACGCTCTCCGCGGCACGCACGCAGGTGCTGGACGCGACCACGACGCTAAGCCGCGACGGCGCGGCGCTATCCACCTGCTCGGGACAGCCCCCGTCGCGCCTGCAAGGGCGGCGGTCGGGCACGGGCGACAGCCCGGTCTACGCCGTCGATATCGGTAACGCCTGCTGGCGTTGGAACGACGCGGCACTGCAAGGCGCCACGCACGTCACGATCACCGCGGAACGGCTGGCCTGGCGCTTCGGCGACGAGGCCAGGGGCGCCGTGGTGCGACCGGACCAGGGGCGCGTCGACGCGATCGAGATCCACGCGAACGCGTGCGACGGTCCGCGACTGGCGACGGTCGCGCTCGCCGATGCACCGGCGGCAGGCGGCGCGATACGTCGCGACGCGGCGTTCGCCCCGCTGGGGGCCGATGTGCACGCACTGTGCGTGTTCGCGACGGGCGATCCGCGCCAGGGCCAGTGGGCCCTGGGACGCATCGCGTTTTCGAAGTAAGCGGCGCGCGGAGGGCGCGTCGTGGGGGTTTAAAGAAGGGGGCCGGCGAACCGGCCCGGGGTTGGGGAAAACACGATTCGGCGCCACGACGGCATGCGCTCCCCGGGGGGCGAGGCCGGGCTACACGTTCCTGAAAGACGGCAGCTCCTGAGGAGCGACGGCAACACTCACGAGGTCCAGGCCCATGTCCACCGCACTTCGCAAGCATCCTTTGTCTTACGCCATCACGGTCACGCTGCTCGCCATCGCGTCGACATCGGCCGCCGCGCCCGTCGCGGCCGACACGCCTCAGGACGCCCCGGCCGCGCAGGCCACCGCCGCGCCCACGGCCCCACCGGACGGCAAGAAGGGCGACGCGACGAAGAACGCGGTGGATCTGTCGGCCGTGAGCGTTACCGGCGTGCGCGCGTCGCAGATGAAGGCGATCGACGTGAAGCGCGATGCCGACCGAATCCAGGACAGCATCACCGCCGAGAATATCGGCGCCCTGCCGGACACCACCATCACCGACTCGCTGCAACGCATCACCGGCGTGCAGATCAACCGCGACGCGGGCGTGGGCACCTCGGTGGACGTGCGCGGCCTGCCCCAGGTGGGCACCATGCTCAACGGCGAGGTGTTCATCACGGCGGACCAGATCGACTCGCAGCAACCGGACTTCAGCATGCTGCCGTCCACGCTCTTCCACGGCGCCGACGTGGTGAAGTCGGCGACGGCGAGCGAAACCGACGCGGGCATCAGCGGCGCGATCGACCTGCACACCTATCGCCCGTGGGATCTCCCCTCCGGCTTCACCTACAGCTACTCGGCCAACGGCGAGCGCGGCTCGACCACGCGTGACACCGGGCCGGAGGCCAACGGTCTCATCTCGTTCAACGACGGCGGCCGCTGGGGCCTGCTGCTGTCGGGCGACTATTCCGACACGCGACGGATGAACTCCACCGAAGGGCTCGACCAGTACGGCGTGGTGCTCAACGGCGAGAACGCGACCAGCGCGGGCGGCTACAACGGCTTCCTCACCCCGTGGAACGGCGCGCCGATCCCCTCGCAGATCGTCCAGAACGCCGACGGCAGCGTCGACGTCAACGGCGACGGCCGCTCCAACGGGGTGTTCCTGGGCAGCCAGAACATCGGCCTCAACCAGATCATCACCCAGCGCAAGCGCAAGTCGGGCAACGCGTCGTTCCAGATGGACATCGGCAACGGACTGAGCCTGACCAGCGACTTCTTCTACTCGCAGCAGCACGAATACGATCGCAACGTCGGCATCCAGTTCAACTCCACCAACTGGCAGGGCGCGACCTACGTGCCGTTGCAATCGCAGAACACCGGCCGCCCCGCCCTGGGCTCGTACGGCACGCCGGAGCCGGGCTGGGAGGGCTCGCAGATCTACACGACCCAGGTCTACCAGAAGTGGCCGGGCGACGTGGAATCGTATTCGCAGATGATCCGCAAGGATTCGACTGCGAAAAACCTGAACCTCCAGCTCGACTACGACAACGGCGGTCCGTTCACCGCCACCCTGCGCGGCATCAACGACACCGCGTCACAGGCGAACCAGGAAACCGACGTCAACATCTCCGATTCGGACGGCGCTCTCTGGCCCAACGTATTGATGGACGGCGTACCGGACGGTGCCGTGCCGCCGGGCACCTTCGTCTACCCGGCGGAACTGGGCGGCAATCGGGTGTTCAACGCCAACGGCATCCCGCAGAACACGATACCCATCGTGGCCGACTTCCGGGGGCGCTACCTCCGGGTGAGCACGCCACCGGCGCTGACCAGCGCGTTCGCCGATCCGAACGCATGGACCATGAAGACCCTCGAGTCGTCCGGCAACTACGATCGCAAGGTGGCCCTCAACGCCTTGCGCTTCGACGGCAAATACGATTTCAACGATGGCTTCAAGCTCGAGTTCGGCGTGCGTAACAGCATCCGCGACGCCAGCAACGACGGCTGGACGCTGGAGACACCGGTCTATGCCGGCATGGGCGCCAGCGACCCGAACGGTTGCCTGGTGCGTTACGTCGGCGCGGACGTGGTGTTGAACAGCGGCGCCTGCACGGCCGGCAACGACCAGGGCTACTTCCGCGCCGGTCCGCTGTCCGCGATCGCGATGCCCAAGACCGCCGCCCCCTTGGCCAACAACTTCAAGCCGTACAACAACCTGCTCGGCTCGGGCATCAACTTCTGGGCGATCGATCCCAATGCCATGATCGACCCGGTGGCGTACTGGAAATCGCTGTATCCAAACACGGTGCGGGTGGGCGAGCCGGGAACGACGTGGGGCGTGCGCCTGAAAGAGCTGTCGGGCTACCTGCAGGGCGACTTCAACGGCACGATCGGCGACATGCCATACAGCGGCAACGTGGGCGTGCGCCTCATCCGAAGCCACCTGGACGTCTCCCAGCACCTCAGTGGGGCCCCGGGTGCCTACGGCGACGAGCCGGAAGACGTCGGCACCGACGTCACCAAGCGGTCGTACCAGGACGTGCTGCCCTCGGCCAACTTCGCGCTCGACGTGACCGACAGCCTGAAGGTGCGCCTGGCCTACTCGAAAAACATGATGCCGCTCAACCTGAGCACCTGGGCGGGCGGCCTGCAACTGAACTACTCGCTGTCTGAGACGCCGGATGGCCCGGTGTTCCGCGTCGCCAACGGCACGTCCTCCGGCAACCCGCAGCTCAACCCCTGGCGCTCGACCAATTACGGTGCCTCGGCGGAGTACTACATCAACCCCACGAGCATGGTGAGCCTGGCGTTCTTCCGCATCAACGTCGACAGCTTCATCAAGAACGGCAGCGTCACCAACTGCACGCTGCCCGACGAGGACGGCGTGGTGCGCAACCACTGCATCGTGATCACCCAGCCGGTGCAGGGCTCGGGCAACAGCATCCAGGGCGCCGAGTTCGACTATCGCCAGGGGTTCACGTTCCTGCCGGGTATCCTGTCCCGGACCGGCATGGAGCTCAACGCCACCTACGCACCCAGCAATTCGGGCGAGCGTGACCTCGCGGGGAAGAAGATCCCGTTCCAGGACAACTCGACCAAGTCGGGTAACTTCATCCTGTGGTACCAGGACGAGCACTTCCAGGCGCGCATCGCCTACAACTACCGCTCGCGCCGCGCGGTGTCCGACAGCGTGGGCGGCATCACCGGAATGGAGATGTACGAGGCGCCGCAGAAATACGTGGACGCATCGGTGTCGTACAAGTTCAACAAGCATGCCGAGATCTTCCTCGACGGCACCAACCTCACCAACGAATACCAGCGCTATTACCTGGTGTGGCCGAGCCAGCCGGGCCATTCGACGTTCTCCGAGCGGATGTTCATGCTCGGCGTGCGCGGCCAGTGGTGAGCCCACCCATGGACGACACCGGCACGCCCTCTCGCGAACGCGCCTTCCACCGCTCCATCGGCGTGTTCTCGGGCACGGCGATCAACATGACGCAGATGTGCGGCATCGGGCCGTTCATCACGATTCCGCTCATGGTGGCGACCATGGGCGGCCCGCAGGCCATCGTCGGCTGGATCGTCGGTGCGCTGCTGGCCATGGCCGACGGACTGGTCTGGGCCGAACTGGGCGCCGCGATGCCCGGCTCGGGGGGCACCTACGTCTACCTGCGCGAAGCGTTCCAGTCGCGCAGCGGCAAGCTGATGCCGTTCCTGTTCATCTGGACGATGCTTCTGGCGATCCCGCTGCTGATGTCCACCGGCATCATCGGCATGGTGGAATACCTTCGGTTCTTCTTCCCCGGGTTGGATGGGTGGCGGTCGCACGTCGTCGGCGTCGCCGCCACGGGCGTCGTCACCTGGCTGCTCTACCGGCGGATCGAGTCGGTACGCGTCATCACCGTCGCGCTGTGGGTGATCATGCTGGTGTCGATCATCGGCGTCGCTGCGGCGGGTTTCTCGCACTTCGATGCGCGGCTGGCCTTTGGCTTCGCTCCGGATGCCTTTGGCGGCCGGTTCTTCGTGGGTCTCGGCGCGGGCCTCATCATCGGCGTGTACGACTATCTCGGCTACAACACCACCGCCTACATCGGCGACGAGTTGCGTGATCCGGGCCGGACGATGCCACGCTCGATCATCATCTCGATCACGGCGATGATGGTGATCTACCTGCTGCTCAACATCAGCGTGCTGGGCGTGGCACCCTGGCGGGAGATCGCCGCGTCGACCTCGGTGGCATCGCTCGTGGTCGAGCGCAGCTGGGGCCACGGTGCGGCCTCGGTCATGACCGCGCTCATCATCGTCACCGCGCTGGCCTCGGTGTTCACCGGATTGCTGGGCGGCTCGCGCGTGCCGTTCGAGGCCGCGCGGGACAAGGTCTTTCTCTCGGTATTCGGGCGCCTGCATGCACGGCACGGGTTTCCGCACGTGGCGCTGCTCACCATGGGCCTGGGTACCGCGATCGGTACGTTCTTTGACCTGACCGACGTCATCAACATGCTGCTGGCCGCGACCATCCTCGTGCAGTCGATCGCGCAGGTCGTGGCCCTGGTCGTGCTGCGCCGACGCCGGCCGGACATGCCGCGCCCGTATCGTCAGTGGCTCTATCCGGTGCCTTGCGTGATCGCGCTCGTGGGCTGGGTCTACGTGTACGTCTCCGCATCGGTCCTGTCGCTCGTGCTCTCGGGCGCGTGGATCGCCGCGGGGATCGTGGTGTTTCTCCTGTGGGCCCGGGTGAACCGAGCCTGGCCGTTCGCTCCTGCCGACGCCCCGTCCCATCCTGCCGAGATCCGCTGAACCATGAACCTGACGTTTCGCGCCGCGCTCGCCGCCGCCCTGTCCGTGGTCGCCGTGCCCGCCATGGCCCGCACCACCTACGCGGACACCGCGGTCGGCGCCACGCCCGGTACGCGGGTGTCCATCGCGCGCTGGCAGATCCAGGACGTCGCCAAGGCACCGCAGGACGGCGGCGCGATCTCCACCGACGGATTCGCTACCGAGGGCTGGTTTCCCGTGACCGGCCGCGCGACGGTCATGGCGGGACTGCTGGAGAACGACGTGTTCAAGAACGACGTCTTCTACAGCGACAACCTCCGCGCCGTGCAGGTGCCCGATGCCAGCGGCAACCTCTTCGTGACGCCCTGGTGGTATCGCGCGCGCTTCGTGGTCGCCTCGGGCACGGCGGGCGAACACACGCTGCTTCGCACCCACGGCATCATCAGCGGCGCGGACGTCTGGGTGAACGGCCACGCGGTGGCCCGCCACGCCGACCTCGCCGGGGCCTACCCGGTGCATGACATCGACGTGAGCCCCTGGGTGCATCCCGGGGCGAACGTGCTGGCCATGAAGGTATACCCGGCCGACCCGCGCATGAGCCTGTCCATCGGCTGGGTCGACTGGAACCCCACGCCGCCGGACAACAACATGGGGCCGTGGCGCGGCGTGGACATCGTGCGCACCGGTCCGGTCGCGTTGAGCGCGCCGCGCGTTCGCGCGACGCTCTCGCCGGATCTGCACCGGGCCACGCTTGCGGTGAAGGTCATCGCGACCAATCTCGACCGTATCGCGCACGACGCCGTGCTCTCGGCGACCGTCGCCGACCGGCCGCTGACGCAGGCCGTCCACCTGGCTCCCGGCGAAGCGCGCGTGGTCGACTTCGGCGCGGACGGCCAGCCGGCGCTGGTGCTGGACGATCCGAAGATCTGGTGGCCGATCGGCATGGGCGACCACCCGCTCTATCGCCTGCAGGTGACGGCGACGACCGGTGGCACGACCTCGGATCGCGCCGAAACCACGTTTGGCGTGCGCAGCGTCGAGTCGCGGCTCACCGCCCAGGGCGACCGCCAGTTCGTGATCAACGGCCAGCCCCTGCTGATTCGTGGCGGCGGCTGGGCGCCCGATATGTTCCTGCGCGACGATCCGGCGCGCATGCAGGCCGAGTTCGACTACGTCGCGAACCTCGGGCTCAATACGATCCGCAGCGAGGGCAAGCTCGAGAACGACCGCTTCTACGACCTCGCCGACCGCTACGGCATCCTCGTGCTCGCCGGCTGGGAATGCTGCGACAAGTGGGAGGCCGCGGCGAAGACCGGCGGCGAGCCCTGGACCGACGCCGACATGCGCGTGGCCCAGGCCTCCATGACCAGCGAAGCCCGCCGCCTGGGCAATCACCCGTCGGTGATCGGCTTCTTCATCGGCAGCGATCACGCGCCGCCGCCGGCGCTTTCGCGACTCTACGTCGACGCGCTGCGCGCGGAAGACTGGTCGCTGCCGATCATCGCGGCGGCGGCCAACGAAGCAACGGCCGACGCCGGCCCCTCCGGCATGAAGATGGCCGGCCCGTACGACTGGATTCCACCGTCGTACTGGTATGCCGACAAACTCGGCGGCGCCTTCGGCTTCGATTCCGAAGTGAGCGCGGGCGCCGTCATCCCCCGACTCGAAGACGTGCAACGCATGCTGTCCCCGCAGGAACAGGACGCCCTGTGGAAGTCCCCCGACCTGCGCCAGTACCACGCGTCGGCGGACTGGTCGACGTTCGCGGTGCTCACCCCGTTCGACACCGCCCTGGCTCGCCGCTACGGTGCCCCCAAGGGCCTGGACGACTACGTCGCCAAGGCGCAGCTGGACAACTACGACAACGTGCGTGCGCAATTCGAAGCCTTCAACGCACACATGGACGCCACCCGCCCGGCCACCGGCGTGATCTACTGGATGCTCAACAACGCCTGGCCGTCGCTGCACTGGCATCTGTACGATTACTACATGAATCCGGCCGGCGCGTACTTCGGGGCGAAGAAAGCCAACGAGGCGTTGCACATCCAATACGCCTACGACTCCCACGAGATCGTGGCGGTGAACCACACCCGGGAGGATCGCCATGCGCTCCAGGCGAGCGTGCGCGTGCGTAACCTCGACGGCACCGTGCGTTTCGAGAAACACCTGCAAGGCGTCGAGGTCACCGGCAACCACACGCGGACCGTGTTCCGCGTACCCACGGTCCCCGGGCTATCCCCCGTGTATTTCGTCGAACTGCAACTGGACGACGCGGACGGCAAACCACTCAGCCGCAACGTCTACTGGCTGTCGACGCGAGACGATACCCTCGACTGGGCCGGTTCCAACTGGTATCTCACGCCGCTAACCCAGTACGCCGACTTCACGCCGCTGATGTCGCTGCCTACGGCCACGCGCGAGGTCCACGCCACGACGGTGCGCGACGGCAACGACGCGGTCACGACGGTGACGCTCTCCGTCCCGTCGTCGTCGAAGGCGGTGGCCCTGCAGCAGCACCTGTCGATACGCCGCGGCGCCCAGGGCGACCTTGCGCTGCCCGTACGCTGGACTGACAATGACGTCACGCTCTGGCCGGGGGAGTCCGTGGTGCTGACGGCGCGCTATCCCGCGGGGGATCCGGTCCCGCCGGTCGTCGAGGTCAGCGGCTGGAACGTCCCCACCGAACGATTCGACGCAGGCCGCCCGCAGGGAACCCAGCCTTGATGAGACCCCCATGTCGCGCGTGACCATCAACGACGTGGCGCGTGCCTCGGATACGTCGAAGAAGACCGTATCGCGCGTGCTCAACCACGAACCGGGCGTGCGCGAGGAGGTTCGCGCCCGCGTGATGGCCGCCGTCGCCGCGCTGAACTACCGCCCCCTCACGTCGGCGCGAAGCCTGGCGACGAACCGCTCGTTCATGATCGGCCTGCTCTACGACAACCTGTCGCCGAGCTACATCATGGAGGTGCAGGCCGGCGTGCAGGAGGCCTGCGAAGCCCATCAGTACAGCATGATGGTGCAGCCGCTCGTATCCACCGCCCCGGATTTCGTCGAGCGGGTGGATGGTATCCTCTCGCGACATCGTCCGGACGGCCTGATCCTGACGCCGCCCATCACCGATCACCCGGCCCTGCTCAGGCACCTGCGGGCGATGGAGCTACCCTTCGCGTCGATCGCACCGCGTCGGCCCAAGGACACCATCGGCGTCATGCTGCGCGAACGCGAGGCGGCCGCCGCGATGGTCGAGCACCTGGTCTCGCTGGGCCACCGGCGCATCGCGCACATCCTCGGCGACCCGAAGCACGGCGCGGGCGTCTGGCGCCTCGCCGGCTACCGCGATGGCCTCAAGCGTGCCGGGCTCGACGAACATCCGGACTACCTCGTGCAGGGCCGGTTCTCGTTCGAATCGGGGGTGGCGGCCGCGCGTCAGTTGCTGCGCCTCAAGCGGCGACCGACGGCGATCTTCGCCGCCGACGACGACATGGCCGTCGGCGCCATCTGGGCCGCCGCGGAAGCGGGCGTGTCGGTGCCGGGCGAGATGTCCATCTGCGGCTTCGACGACACCACCATCGCCACGCAGGTGTGGCCACCGCTCACGACGATCCACCAGCCCGTGCGCGACATGGGCAAACGGGCCACCGAGGAGCTCCTGCTCGGCCTGCTCGGCCGGGGCGAGCCCCGCATGGTGGAAGTCGACTACCAGTTGCGCCTGCGCGCTTCCACGGCGCCGGCCCCCTGATCCGCGTTTTTTTGCCTGAGGACGCCTCCATGCCCGATACGCCGACGCCCCGTCGCTTCCACTTCATCTCCGGGCTACCGCGCGCGGGGACCACGCTGCTGGCCGCCATCCTCAACCAGAATCCGCGCTTCCGCGCCGGCATGACCAGCCCGCTGGCCGACATCCTCGGCGTGGTGATGGCCGAGGCGAGCAGCAAGAACGACTTCGCCTTCGACGTGACCGACGCACAGCGCGCGGCGATGCTGCGCGGCCTGGTGGAGCATTTCTACTCGGTCGACGACCGCGCCGAAGCCATCTTCGACACCAGCCGCCTGTGGTGCAGCCGCATGGGCCTGCTCGAGACGCTGTTTCCGGGCGTGAAGGTCATCGCCTGCGTGCGCCAGCTGGCCTGGGTGCTCGACAGCATGGAGCGCCTCGTGCGCCAGCAGCCGGTGAGCGTGAGCAAAGTGTTTCGGTTCGACACCAACACCACCGTGTATTCGCGCGTGGAAGCCCTCACCGATCCGCGCGGCATGGTCGGCTTCGCTTACCAGGCGACGAAAGAGGCCTTCTACGGCGAGCATGCCCGTGACCATCTCATGCTGCTTACCTACGAAAGCCTGGTCCGCGATCCGGAGACGGCGGTACGCGCGGTCTACGCCTTCCTCGGCGAACCCTGGTTCGAACACGACTTTGATCACGTGCAGTACAGCGCCGATGAGTTCGACGCGCGCGTGGGCATGCCGGGGCTACATGTGGTGCGGGCGAAGGTGCAGGCCGTGGAACGCAAGGCCGTGTTGCCGCGTGACGTCTTTGGCCGCTTCGCGAACGAGGCGTTCTGGGCGGATCCAGGCAATAACGTGAACGGTGTGACGATCGTTTAGCGTGGCATGGTTAACGGATCGCATGGAGGCAGGCCTCGGTAACGAGAGGTCGCCAGGCCGTGCATCCGGGCGCGCCGCTCAGGCGTGGGAGGTCACGGCGTTCGGGGCCTGGGTGGCGTTGCCTTCGCGAGCGTCGTTGTCCAGCTTCAGCTGACGGGCGCGCTCTTCGAGCAGCTTCGTGCGGGCGCTGATCCAGCGCGAGCACTCCCAGAGAATCCCGACGCCGACGAGGACGGCCAGGATGAAAACACCGGTGAAGGCTTGCATGGGGTCAGCTCCGAGGGGTTTGTGTGTGAGAGCAAGTCTCGCGCGGATGGGGTGGCGGAACATCTGACAGGTGTCAGGGGATTGAGGGGAAGGGGTTGGGGGATGGGAAGTGGGGGCGTGGTAGCCGGCGAAAGGCCCGGTGACGTGAGCCTCTGCGCCTGGGTTGCCGCTGGATCACGCGACCAGCCCCTCAGGCGCCGGTCCATGCGCCCCCACTTCCCATCTCCCATCCCCTATCGCCCCCAAATGACCACCCCATGACACCTGTCACATCCCCCTAAGACATACGCTTCACGCCCTCGTCGTCGCGCTGTCAAAAAGTGCCGATAAGGTGCCGCCGATACCCCGGCCTATGGCGAAAACACTCGATTTCAATCGATTGAATCCGTCAGGCCTAACTCGTCGGTGGCAGTGTGATGGCAGGCTTTATTCGCGTGGGCTTTCTGTGTTTCGCGTACGCGGCGTGCGCGGTCGCATCGCCCGTCATGGGCCGCCCGGCGGATGTCACGCGCATCACCAGCGTGCAGTACATCGGTAGCCACAACAGTTATCACGCGGGGCTGGCGCCGGGCGAGGCGGCGATATGGCAACGGGTGGACCCGAAGACCTACGCGATCCTTACCTACGCGCATCCGTCGCTGAGTCGTCAGCTCGACGACGGCGTGCGGCAAGTGGAACTGGACGTCTACGGCGACGTGCGCGGCGGCCGCTATGCCACCCCGGCCGTGGTCGCACAGGTGGCGGCGGCAGGGCTGCCACCGGATCCGCCGTCGGCCGACCCGGCGGTGATGGCGGCGCCCGGCTTCAAGGTGATGCATATCCAGGACATGGACCAACGCGCCACCTGCCAGCCGCTCGAGGCCTGTTTGCGCGAGCTGCTCACGTGGTCGAAGGGGCATCCGGGCCACCTGCCGATCTTCGTCCTGCTGGAGACGGAGGAAACGCCCCTGTCGATGCCGTTCGCGACGGTCGCGCCCGAACCGTTCGACGCTGACGCGATGAACCGTCTCGAAGCGGAAATCACGCGGGTCTTTCCACGCGCGAGCTATGTGTCGCCCGATGACGTGCGTGGATGTTACGCGACGCTCAACGAGGCCGTGCGCCACGCCGGATGGCCGACGCTTGCCTCGGCCCGTGGTCGCTTCGTGTTTCTGCTCGACCAGCATTCGGTCGGCAAGGCGTATCTGCAGGGTCACCCGTCGTTGCGCGGCCGCGCGATGTTCACCAACGCGGCGCCGGGCGACGACGACGCGGCCTTTCTCGAACTGAACGACGGCCCTCGCGAAACGATCGCCCAACGCGTGCGCGAGGGATACCTGGTGCGCACCCGCACCGACGTCAACCTCAAGGAAGCCGCCGCCAACGACACGCGGCGGCGCGACACGATGTTCGCCAGCGGCGCGCAACTGCTGAGCACCGATTTCCCGAAGCACGAGGCAGCCCCCAGCGGCTACGTCGTGGCCTTCCCCGGCAACGCGATCGCGCGCTGCGATCCCCTCACGGCCGACGACAGCTGCCTGCGCGCCGACCTGTCCCACTGACGTCATCTCGCGGCCGTTTCGTCGGCCATTTCATCCGATCGTTCCAGAGGTTTCCATGCGCCCGTCCCTTTCCCCGGCCCTGCTTTCGCTGGCCATCGCGACCGCCCTTTTCCACGTGACGGCGGTCCGCGCCGACGATGTCGACGCCAAGGACGACAAGAAAGTCACCACGCTCAACGGCATGAGCGTGGACGCCCAGGTCGCCACCGGCACGGTCGACGAGCAACGGCTGTCCACCGGCGTGACCACGGTGATGGGCAAGCAGCAGATCGAGGCCGTCCCCACCGCGAACATCGCCGACGTGCTCTCGCGCCTGCCCGGCCTGTCCTCGTACAGCGACATGCACCTGGGCCAGGCGGCGACCGGGGAAAGCGAGTACGTGACGATCCGCGGCCTGGATTCCAGCTATAACGCCTATACGCTCAACGGTTTCGCCTTGCCTGAGACCGATGCCTCGACCCGCGCGATCTCGCTCAACATGCTCGCGCCATTCGGCATCCAGTCGGTCAAGGTGCCCAAGACCCCCACGCCGGACATGGCCGGCGACGCCATCGGCGGCACGATCGAGATGCGCACGCCGACCGCCTTCGACTTCGCCGGCGACACCTACGCGAAGACATCGGTGCAGGGGCGCCTGAACGACCTCGCCCAACATCGCGGCCTGTCCGACAAGGGCGGCGTGTTCCAGCAGGAGCTGGCCCACCGCTTCGGCGATACGAAGCAGTTCGGTATCTACGCCGCCGGGTATTACGGCAAGTACGACAACGCCGCCCAGGCCGTGGCACCCAATGCGCAGTACAAGCCGGTCGATCCGACCCGGTCGTCGAGCGACCTGTCGCAGGATGGCCCGCTGCAGAGCTCGCAGTACAAGTACAGCGTCTACACAAACCAGATCAAACGCTACGGCGGCAACGTCTCGCTGGACTGGAACGGCGAGAACACCTCGCTCTACGCACGCGCCATCTACGGCGCCTACGAGGTGCAGGGCCAGCAGAACCAGATGTCGGCGCGCAACCAGGGTGGCAACCAGGTGCTTCGCGGCGGTTACTTCAATACGCGGGACATCCACGAGAAGACCGCGACCCTCCAGCTCGGCGGCAGCAGCACGGCCGACGCCCTCACGCTCGACTATGGCACGTCGTACGGCATCGGCACGCGCGACGTACCCGACTACGTCGAGGCGAGCCTCTATGGCGCGAAGGCGCCGGGCCAGTTCCAGTTCGACCTGAGCAACCCGACCTTCCCCAGCCTGGCCGGCAACAGCGCGGCCCTGCAGAACTACGCCTACAGCCTGCGTTCGGACAGCTTCTGGAAAACGCAGGGCGGCGACGCCGGCAGCCGCGACACACGGATCAACGCGCACATCGACGGTACCTACGCGTTCACCGATTCGACCCTCGACAACGTGCGGTTCGGCCTCGCCGGCGACACATCCAAGCGCAACGCCTATGATCATCCGTTCACCCACGACGACAACAACTTCGTCTACGGCGGCCCCTTCTTCGGCGGCCCGGACTATGGGTCGTCGGCGCCGGGTGGCCCGGCGCTGGCCGATCTTCCCGGTCGCCTGGTAACCAACCCCTTTGGCGGCCGCTACGCCGGGCCCTTCAAGCTGATCGACCGCCAGTGGGTGCTCGACCAGGCCGTGCCGTACAAATACCTCAACGACCCGAACGGCGCGGGCATCTACACGGCCAACGATTACAACGCCAACACCACGTCCAGCCGCGAGAACATCTACGCGGGTTACCTCATGGCGACCTTCCGCGTGCAGGACCTCACCATCGTGCCGGGCGTGCGCTACGAACTGACCGACTACTCGGCCACCTCGTGGCGCTCGAACGGCGACGACGCCACCGGCGCCTTCGTGAACCAGGGGCGTCGTTATGGCGAGGTGCTGCCGGGCATCAGCCTGAACTACCGCCCGGACGAATTCACGGTGTACCGCGCGTCGTGGCGGCGCAGCTTCGCCCGTCCCGCGTTCGGCCTGATTTCCGGCCAGACGTCGTATTCGATCGACGACATCACCGGCCAGGTCAACGCGATTTCCAAGCCCAACCCGAACCTGCGCCCGACCACGGCGGACAACGTGGATCTCTCGGCCGAGTTCTACGACGCCACCGGCGGCCTGCTCACCGCGTCGGCCTATTACAAGCGCCTGAGCGACTTCATCTACACCTCGCAATCGTCCACCGGCAACGACAGCACGCTGGGCGGCAACGTACCCACCGGCACCGTACTGACCGGCGGCATCCCGGTGAGCATGCCGGAGAACGGCGGCGACGCGAAGATCTACGGCGCGGAGCTGGCGATGCGCAAGCAGTTCGTCACCCTCCCCGGCCTGTGGAGCCACTTCGGCATCGGCGGCAACCTCACCGTGCAGCACAGCACGGCGCAGAGCGGTCGCGCCGACCATCCAGGCAGCACGTGGCTGCCGCGTGCACCCGAGCGCATGTACAACGCCGCGATCTTCTACCACGACGACCACCTGCGCGCCGACCTCACCTACAACTACACCGGCCTGCAGCTGATCGGGCTCAACGGCAACGGGCTGGACTACTACCTGCAGCCGGTGAAGACCCTGGACGTCTCGGCGACCTATGACCTGCCTTACGGTTTCGGCGTCGGCCTCTCGGTGAAGAACCTGCTCAACAGCGCGACCTTCTACGAGACGTCGGGCAAGTCCAAGCGCTACCTGGCGTACGATCCGGGTGCCGACGGCGCCTACGTCGAGACGGGACGCATCTACATGGTCAACCTGAGCTACACGTTCTGAGCATGCGGCACGCGATGACGATGCCCGCGCGCACCGGGTGGCGCCACAGGGTGGCGCTGCTCAGCCTGGTGCTCGCGATGCCAGTCCACGCCGCGAACGACCTGCGCCTGGACCAGGTCGTGATGGTCTACCGGCACGGCGTGCGCTCGCCGCTGCCGGGCGAGATCCAGGTCGACGACGTGCACGGCGCGGCGTGGCCGGCGTGGCCGGTGCCGCCGTCCATCCTCACCCCGCACGGCCGCGAGGGCGTGATGGCGATGGCCCGTTACGACCGCGCCTGGATGGCGGACGCCGGCCTGTTTCCCCGCGACGGCTGCCCCGCCGCGGGCAGCGTGTCGATCTGGGCCAATACCGACCAGCGGACCATCGCCAGCGGACAGGCCTACGGCGATGCCTTCGCACCGGGATGCGGCCTTACCGTCGGCCATCGCCCCCAGGACAGCACCGATCCGTTGTTCAATCCGGTGGCGGCGGGCGCGGTGGGCTGGGACGGCCGCGCCGCGCTGTCGTCGATCCGGCAGGCGACGGGCGGACCGGATGCGCTGACCGATCGCCACCGCGAGGCGATGACGACGTTCGCCCGGGTCATGGGCTGCAAGCCCGGCGATACGCCCCCGGTCTGCCAGCCGGCGACGTGGAAAGGCCACCTTGGCCTGTCCGACGACGGCAAGAGCCTGACGCTGGACGGCCCGATCGCTGTGACCTCGGGCACCGCCGAGGCGATCCTGATGGCTTACCTGCAGGGCATGCCGCCGGATCAGATCGCGTGGGGGCGATTCGACCCCGCCGCGTTCCGCGCGCTGTCGCAGCTGCACGCGCTGCTGTTCGACGTCCACGCCCGCCCCGCCTACGTGGCCGAGCGCGTCGCCGCCCTGCTGGGCAAACGCATCGCCACGCTACTGGATGATCCGAACGGTCCGCGACTGGCGGTCTTCGTCGGCAGCGACAACCACATCGTCGCCCTCGCCAGCCGGCTGGGCATCCATTTCCAGTTACCGGGCTACGCCAAGGACGACCCGCCCGTGGGCGGCGCCTTCGTCATCACCGTGTGGCGCTCGGGCGACGGCAAGCGTTACGTGCGCACCGCCTACGAAGCCCAGGCACCGGACCAGCTTCGCCAGCTGCAGGTCCTCGACCTGGCCCATTCGCCGGGACGGCAGGCGCTGGTTCCCGAGGCGTGCCGTGCGGATCCATCGCGTTGCGAACTCGGCACCCTCACCGAGACGCTTCGTCGCAGCAATGTCGGTGCTGGCCCCTGAAACGACACGATGACCACCGGACGAACGATCACTATGTGAAAGCCTCTCTCGGAAAGCCTCTGGAACCCGTGGGTAGCCCCATGGCTTCGAACGTGCAACCCGGTAGCGGCGGCTTGGAATCCACGACGTCGGCGACCGAGGACACCCAGGTCGACCCGGGACCTCGTTCCCCGCATGAACTCGTCGAGCCTCAGTGGGCGCGCCGTGTTCGGGCAGCGAATGGGTCGCCCCGAAGCATCGCGCCGGAACTCCCGTGCCGTGAACCAGAAGCCACTGAGTCGGTAATAACCCACCTGGGACAGCTTGCGCTCGGCGCGTACGGGGTCGTCGATGGCCATGCCTCTCGACCTCAGCAGATGAACGAGATCGGCGTATGACGTGTGGGGCTTGGATGAGGCTTTGACGATCACCGGTATCCGTTCCGGAAAAAGAAGACCCGAACGTGATGCTGGACCAGCCAGCGCCAGAGGTTCGGGTGCGATTGGCCCCCATTTTAATGCGACAGATACGGCGGTCAAGGCGAGTACGGGCTGTCGGCCGCGCTGAGGCGCGCGTTCGCGCACGGGCCTTCACATCCCGCTGTGTAGGCTCGCGCCCCTTGGCGGCGTCATGGGCTGGCGCCACCCCTGTCCAAGGGCTTGCATGCGTATCGAACTCGGAATGCTCCTGACCCTGATGCTCGGCATCGGGTTTCTCTGCCAGTGGGTGGCCTGGCGCGTGCGGCTGCCCGCGATCCTGTTCCTGCTGCTGGCGGGTATCCTGGCCGGGCCCGTCACGGGGCTGCTGCGGCCGGACAAGGTCATGGGCGACCTGTTGTTTCCGGTGGTCTCCCTCGCGGTGGCGGTGATCCTGTTCGAAGGCAGCCTCACCCTGCGTTTCCACGAGCTCAAGGGCATCGGCCACGCCGTACGCGGCCTGGTCACCTACGGCGCGGTACTGGCGCTGGGGCTGCTCGCGGTGGCGGCGCACTACATCGGCGGCGTCAGCTGGGAACTGGCCTTCCTCTTCGGCGCGCTCACCTGCGTGACCGGGCCCACGGTCATCGCGCCGATGCTGCGCACCGTCCGGCCGAACGCACGCATCGCGAACGTGCTGCGCTGGGAAGGCATCGTCATCGACCCGGTCGGCGCCCTGTTCGCGGTGCTGGTGTACGAGGCGATCGCCTCGCACCAGGAAGGCCACTCGGTACAGGTGTTCCTCGGCACCGTCGCCTGCGGCGCCGTGTTGGGCGGCGTGGCCGCCTTCATCCACGGCAACCTGCTGCGCCGCCACTGGATCCCCGAATACCTGCAGAACTTCGGCACGCTCGCCGCGGTGCTGTTCACCTTCAGCCTGTCAAATGCCCTGGCGGGCGAATCGGGCCTTCTGGCGGTCACGGTCATGGGCATCGCGCTGGGCAACATGCGCGACGTGCACATCGACGACATCATGGATTTCAAGGAACACCTCACGACGCTGTTGGTGTCGTCGCTGTTCATCCTGCTGGCCGCCCGGCTCAACTGGCCCCTGCCGGACGGGACGCTGTTCGCCGGGTTGGCGATCTTCGCCGTCGCGCAGCTGGTGATCCGGCCGGTGTCCGTCTTCGTCTCCAGCCTGGGCAGCGGACTGACCTGGCGCGAGCGCGCGCTCGTGGCCTGGGTCGCGCCGCGCGGCATCGTCGCCGCCTCGGTGTCGGCCCTGTTCGCCCTGCGGCTGGAGAGCACCGGCATGACCGGTGCCGACAAGCTCGTGCCGCTGGTGTTCCTGATGATCATCGGCACGGTGGTGTTCCAGAGCGCCACCGCGCGCCCCCTCGCGCGCTGGCTGCGCGTGGCCGAACCCGAGCCGCGCGGGGTGCTGGTCTATGGCGCCAACGCGGTGGCGCTTGAGGTCACCCGGGCGCTGCACGCGATCGACGGCCTGCGCGTGATCGTCGCCGACGACGACTGGCATGGCATCCGCACCGCGCGCATGGAAGGCGTGCCGACGTTCTTCGGCAATCCGGCCTCGCAGGCCGCCGATCGTCATCTGGACCTCGCGGGCATCGGCCACTTGCTGGCGATGTCCACGCACCGCGAGCTGAACTCGCTGGTCAGCGTGCACTACCGCGAGGAGTTCGGCCGGGACAAAGTCTTCCGGCTGCGCAACCTCTCGCCGGAGGAGAGCCATGGCCGCGTGTCGCTGGCGGGCAACCTGCTGGCCCCGGCGCTGTTCGGCGAGGACATGACGCACGCCCGCTTCGACGACCTGTTGCACGGTGGGTGGCGGATCAAGACCACCCGCCTGAGCGACACGTTCGCCTGGACGAACTTCCTCGCGCAGTACGGCACGGATGCCCTGCTGCTGTTCGGCGTGGAGCCCCGCGGCGACCTGCGCGTCGCCACCGGCAAGCAACCGCTCGAGCCCCGCCCGGGCTGGACGGTGATCGCCCTGGTCCCCCCGGCGAACGACTGACGCCGCCGGTCAGGTCCTGGACGGCGGCGGCGCCGTCGAGCCGCGCACCACGAGTTCGGCACAGAGGATCCGTTTGCGCGCGGGCACTTCCGGGTCGCCGAGCAGTTCGAGCAGCATCGTCATCGCCTCGCGGCCCAGCGCATTCTTCGGCTGGGCGACGGTGGTCAACGGCGGCGACGTGTAGCGCGAAAAGCGGATGTCGTCGAAGCCCACCACCGAGACGTCGTGCGGCACCCGCAGCCCGCGCGACAGAAGCGCCCGCATCGCGCCGATCGCCATCTCGTCGTTGGCGCAGAAGATCGCGCTGAACGAGCGCCCCTGGGCCAGGAACAACTCGACCGCACGCTCGCCGGCCTCGATCGAAAAATCGCCCACGGCCGTCAGCGACGGATCGACGGCCAGCCCGGCGTTCTGAAGTGCCCGTTGGTAGCCCTGCTCGCGATCGACGCAGATGGGGCTCGTCGATGGCCCCGCGATAAAGGCGATGTCGCGGTGGCCGAGGGCGAGAAGGTAGTCCACCGCTTGCGTCGCCGCCGTCACGTTATCGATGTAGACGCTGGAGATCGCGCTGTCCTTGACGTATTCGCACGCGTTGACGATGGGCAGGCGGCCTTCCATGGGAATCGACGGCACGCGGTGAAACATTGTGATGATGCCGTCGGCCTGGCGGGCGGCCACCATGTCGGCGTACGCCTGTTCGCGCACGAGGTTGCTCTGCGTCTCGCCCAGCAACACCGAATACCCGTTTTCGTAGGCCACCTGCTCGATGCCACGGATCACTTCCGAAAAGAACGGATTGGCGATGTCGGGCAGCAGGGCCACGATCAGCCGCGTGCGCGCGGTGCGCAGGTTGCGCGCGAGCGCGTTGGGCGTGTAGCCCAGGCGCTTCACCACCTCGTGGATCCGCGCGCGCGTTTCTTCGCTGACGATGTCCGGACGCTGCAGCGCGCGCGAAACGGTTGCCACCGAAACCTTCGCGATCGCCGCGATCTCCTTCACCGTGCGCACGCGTACGGGCTGCGCCGCAACATCGATGCCGGCGTCACCGGCCGCCCCGTCCTTTCGCCTCTTTCCGTTCCCGCTCACGTCCCATCGTTCCTTGGCTTTGGTGCAGTGCAATGTAATGGATTACATGAAATCGTTGCGTCGGCATTTATCCATCTGCTACATATCTTGCCACTTTTGAGGCTCGCTTCCATGCGCCTCCAGGGGAAGCACGGTATCTCGCGACGCTTACGTCCTCGCTGACGGGTCGATCGCGGATGTAATCGAATACATCGGGGGAACCATGGCAGGCCAGTCGAACACGACCCGCGCCAGAGCGGCAGACCGGTGAAGCGGATCGGCATGGGGCTGGTCGGCCCCGGCTTCATCGCCGCGCACCACCTCGACGCCGTGCGCCGGCTCGGGCACGTCGATATCGTCGGCATCGCCGGTTCGAGCCTGGCGTCCACCACCCGGCGCGCCCGTGAACTGAACGCCGGCCGCGCCTATGCCCATTACCGCGACCTGCTCGCGGACCCTGCCGTGCAGGTGGTGCATAACACCACGCCCAACCATCTCCATCGGGAGGTGTCGCTGGCCGCGCTGCGTGCGGGCAAGCACGTGATCTCCGACAAGCCGCTGGCCAGCCGCAGCGACGACGCGCGCGAGCTCTACGACGCGGCGCGCGAGGCGGGCCTGGCGCACGTGGTCACCTTCAACTACCGCGGCTATCCGCTGGTGCAGCAGGCGCGGACGATGATTGCCAAGGGCCGGATCGGACCGACAGTGTTCGTGCACGGCTGTTACCTGCAAGACTGGCTGACCGACGCGCGCACGTACTCGTGGCGGCTCGATCCGAAACGGGGCGGCGCCAGCTCGGCGCTGGGCGACATCGGCTCGCACTGGTGCGACCTTGCCGAGCACGTCACCGGCGCGCGCATCGTGGCGGTGCTTGCCGACCTGCACACGGTCGTCGCCGAACGCGAGGTGCCGGACACCTCGGCCAAGGCCTTCGCCGGCGCGGCGAAGGCGCCGGGCAAACGGCAGGCGATCACCAGCGAAGACCTCGCCAGCGTGCTGCTGCGCTTCGACAACGGCGCGCGGGGCTGCGTCACCGTCGGCCAGGTGTTGCCCGGGCACAAGAACGACCTGCGCCTGGAAATCAACGGTCGCGAAGGTTCGGTCGGCTGGCGCCAGGAACAACCCAACGCGTTGTGGCTCGGCCAGCACGCCAAGGCCAACGCGGTGCTGACCCGCGACCCGGCCCTGCTCGACCCGTCCGCCCGTGGCTATGCCCATCTGCCCGGCGGTCATCCGGAAGCCTGGGCCGACGCTTTCCGCAACGTGATCGCCGATGCCTATACGTGGATCCGGCGGGGCGCCACGGAGGCGACACGGCCTGCCGCCCTGCCGACCTTCGCGGACGGCTACCGAAACAGCCTGCTGGTGGACGCGATGCTCAAGAGCCATGCCCAGGGGGGTGTCTGGCAATCCATCGACGATCCCCTCACCACTCCACGCACGAAGAGGAAACGCGGATGAAATGGCGCCTTAGCGTAATGATGCTGTTCGAGTTCGCGATCTGGGGCGCGTGGTATGTCACGGTCGGCACCTGGCTGAGCAAGACCCTGCATTTCACCGGTACCGAGATCGGCGCGGTCGCCGGCACGACCGCGATCGGCGCGATCATCTCACCGCTATTCGTCGGCCTGCTCGCCGATCGGCTGTTCGACACGCGCCGCGTACTGACCCTGCTGCACCTGCTGGGCGCCGTGCTGCTGGTGGTGGCGGCGCAGCAGACCTCGTTCGCGCTGGTCTACGCCGCCCTGCTGGCCTACAGCCTGTGTTACATGCCGACGCTCGCGCTGACCGCGTCGCTCGCCATGCGGCACATCCGCAATCCCCAGGAGGAATTCGGGGCAATCCGCGTGTTCGGCACCATCGGCTGGATCCTGGTCGGTCTCGCCGTGGGTGCCTGGGGCGTCGAGGCCACCGCCTCGCCGTTGCTCCTGGCGGCCGGCCTCTCGGTACTGATGGCGGGCTATTGCTTCACCCTGCCGCCGACCCCGCCGCTGGCGCGAAACACCCGCTTCGAACTGCGCCATGCGCTACCCCTGGAATCGCTGCACCTGCTGCGTGACCGCTCGATGGCGGTGTTCGCCCTCGCGTCGTTCCTGATCTGCATTCCCCTGCAGTTCTACTACGCGTTCACCAACCTGTTCCTCAATGAGATCGGTGTGGTGAACGCCGCCGGCAAGATGACCGGCGGGCAGATGTCCGAGCTCTTCTGCATGCTGCTCATCCCCTGGTTCTTCCGCCGCCTCGGCGTGAAGTACATGCTGGCCCTGGGCATGCTCTCCTGGGTGGTGCGCTACGCCCTGTTCGCCTTCGGCGACACCGGCCAGATGATGTGGATGCTCTGGGTCGGCATCATCCTGCACGGCATCTGCTTCGACTTCTTCTTCGTGGTCGGCCAGATCTACATCGATCGCGAGGCGCCGCCGGCGCTGCGCGCGGCCACCCAGGGCCTGATCACGTTCCTGACCTACGGCCTGGGCATGTTCGTCGGCTCGTGGCTGTCCGGCATGGTCGTGCAGTCGTACACGCGCGCCGACACGACGCACGACTGGCATGGCATCTGGATCGTCGCCGGGGCGTTCGCCGCCGCCGTCTTCGTGCTCTTCGTCTTGATGTTCAAGGATCGCAGGGCCACGGCGACTGCCGCCGTCGCCGACGCCCACTGATTCGAAAGGAGACCCCGTTTCATGATGACCCGCAGGCAATTCCTGACGCGCTCCGCCCTGTGCGGCACCGCGCTCGGCCTCACCCTCGGCGCACCCGGCAAGCTCCTGGCCGCCACCGCGAAGGGCAAGGGGCTCGGTATCCAGCTCTACATGGTGCTCGATGCCTATACGAAAGACCCGGTCGGCACGCTGAAGACGCTCAAGTCGATCGGCTACGTCGAGATCGAGGCCATCGTCACCACCACCGCCGCCACCCTGCGCGACCAGCTGAAGGAAGCGGGGCTGGGCTGCCCGAGCCTGCACTTCGACAGCCTCGGCTTCGAACCGGGCATCGACGCCGCCCACACGCTCGGCGCCACGTACATCGTCAGCAGCATGCTGCCGGCGATCATGCAGAAGGAAGCGAATGGGTCGGGCGACCCGGCGTACACGCGCGATGCCGCCAAGCGCACCGCGGCGTATGCGAACCGGCTCGGCGAAAAGGCACGCAAGGCGGGACTGCAGTACGCCTATCACAACCACCATGCCGAGTTCACGGACGTGGGCGACGGCGAAACCTTCTACGACGTGCTGCTGAAGGAAACCGATCGCGCGCTCGTGCAGTTCGAACTCGACTGCGGGTGGGTGCATGCTGGCGGCAAGAACCCGGCCGATTACTTCAAAGCCAATCCCGGCCGCATCACGCTGATGCACGCGAAGGATTTCCTCGCCGGCGGCGGCAAGGACTACCCCGGCGCCGAACTCGGGCGGGGCACGCTCGACTACAAGCCGATCATGGCCGCGGCCGACGCCTCCGGCCTGAAGCATTGCTTCGTCGAGCAGGAGGGTCCGTTCTCCCGCATGAGTTCGCTCGACGCCGCCCGCGTCGATTTCGACTACCTCCGCCCGCTGCGCTGAAGGGACAGGCATGGACACGAACACTTACGATGCCATCGTCGTCGGCACCGGCGTCAGTGGCGGCTGGGCCGCCAAGGAACTGACCGAGAAGGGCCTGAAGACCCTCGTGCTCGATCGCGGCCCCATGGTCAAGCACGGCGACTATCCCACGGCGATGAAAGCGCCCTGGGAGCTGCCCTACGGCGACGCGCCCACGCGCGAGGACATCGCACGGCACCCGATCCACACGCGCCCGTCGTTCTACGGTATCACCCAGTCGACCAAGCACTGGTTCGTCGACGACATCGACAACCCCTACGAGGAAACCAAGCCGTTCGACTGGTTCCGTGGCTATCACGTCGGCGGCCGGTCGCTGATGTGGGGCCGGCAGAGCTATCGCTTTAGCCCCATGGACTTCGAGGCGAACGGCAAGGAAGGCGTGGGCGTGGACTGGCCGATCCGCTACGACGACCTGGCGCCGTGGTACGACTACGTCGAGCACTTCATCGGCGTCAGCGGCAACACCGATCATCTCGCCCAGCTGCCCGACGGCGATTTCCTGCCGCCGATGGAGCTGAACTGCGTGGAGAAGGATTTCCGCGGCAAGCTCGACGCCAAGCTCAACCGCAAGCTGATCATCGGCCGCACCGCGAACCTGTCGGCACCGCTCAAGCACGACCAGAGCCCGCAGCGCGGCACGTGCCAGTACCGCAACCTGTGCATGCGCGGCTGCCCGTTCGGCGGCTATTTCAGCAGCAATTCGTCGACCCTCCCCTCGGCCGAGCGCACCGGCAACATGACGATGGTGACCAATGCCATCGTCTACGAAATGATCTACGACGATAAAAAGGGCAAGGCGACCGGCGTGCGCGTGCTCGACGCGGAAACCGGCCACCAGACCGATTACTTCGGCCGCATCATCTTCCTGTGCGCCTCGACCTTCGGTACCTCGCACATCCTGCTCAACTCGGTGTCGAGCCGTTTTCCCAACGGCTTCGGCAACGACAGCGGCGAGGTCGGCCACAACATCATGGACCACCTGTTCGGCAGCGGCGCGCACGCGCTCGTCGACGGCCACGAAGATCGCTACTACTTCGGGCGCCGGCCCAACGGCTTCTACATTCCGCGTTATCGCAACATCGGCGGCGACAAGCGGGATTACCTGCGCGGCTACGGTTTCCAGGGCGGCGCCAGCCGCGCGGACTGGACCCGCCTGGCCGACACGGACGCGATCGGCGCCGATCTGAAGAAGGCGGCGGAGAAACCCGGACCGTGGTCGATCGGCATGATGGGCTTCGGCGAGATGCTGCCGTCGCACAAGAACAAGGTCACGCTCGATCGCAACCGCAAGGACAAGTACGGCCTGCCCGTGCTCAACTTCGACGCCGCGCATCAGGAAAACGAGCTCAGGATGGCGAAGGACATCATCGCCGACGCCATGGAGATGCTCAACGCCGCGGGCTATCGCAACGTGGAATCGTTCGTGACGCCGGCCAACGTGGGCGCCGGGATCCACGAGATGGGCACCGCGCGCATGGGCCGCGATCCGAAGACCTCGGTGCTGAACGCCTGGAACCAGATGCACGCCTGCAAGAACGTGTTCATCACCGACGGGTCCGCCATGGCGTCGTCCGCGTGCCAGAACCCTTCCCTGACTTACATGGCCCTGACCGCTCGCGCGGCCAACCACGCCGTGGAAGAACTCAAGCGCGGCAACGTCTGAGGATCACGCCATGAACCGTCGAGAGTGGTTGAAAAGCATGTCCGCACTGGCGGTCGGCGTCATCGCCGGGCCGTCGCTGCTGGCCGTGGCCGAGGCGCACGCGGCGTCGCAGAAACCGGGCGCCGCGCCGGGCTTCTTCACGGCCGCGCAACTGGCCCTGATCGGTGCCGTCGCCGACATCATCATCCCGCGCACCGACACGCCGGGGGCGGTCGACGCCGGCGTGCCCCGCTTCATCGACCAGATGTTCAAGGACGTCTACACCCCGCAGGAACAGAAGCGCTACGTCACCTCGATGGCGGCCTTCGACACCGCGGGCGGCAAGCCGTTTCTCCAGTTGGACGAGGCCCAGCGCAAGGCGCTGGTGATGAAGCTGCACGCCGAGGCGATCGCCGCGCCCGCGTCGGCCACGTTGCCGCCCGCCACGACGTTCGTGCTGATGAGCAAGAAACTCACGATGCTGGGCTTCTTCCTCTCCGAGCCCGGCTGCACCCAGGTGCTGCAGTATTCGCCCGTGCCCGGCGCGTTCAAGGCGGACATTCCGCTGGCCGAAGCCGGCAACGGCAAGGCCTGGGCGGTCGAGACCGACCTGAAGATCTGACCTGCCGCACGGGACCGCGAACGACATCATGAAGACTCTCAAAGGCCCGGGCCTCTTCCTCGCCCAGTTCGCCTCGGACGAGGCGCCGTTCGACTCGCTGCCGTCGATCGCCCGGTGGGCGGCGTCGCTCGGCTTCGTCGGCGTGCAGATCCCCTCCAACGACCGCCGCCTGTTCGACCTTGAGCAGGCCGCCGCCAGCCAGGCCTATTGCGACGACGTCGTGGGCATGCTCGCCGAGCACGGGCTCGCCGTGACGGAGCTGTCCACCCACCTGCAAGGGCAACTGGTGGCGTCCCACCCCGCCTATGATCGCCTGTTCGACGGGTTCGCCCCGGCGGCGCTGCGCGGCAAGCCGCAGGCTCGCCAGGCCTGGGCGGTCGAACAGCTCAAGCTCGCGGCCCAGGCGAGCCGCCGCCTGGGCCTGACCGCGCATGCGACGTTCTCCGGGGCGCTCGCCTGGCACCTGTTCTATCCCTGGCCGCAGCGTCCGGCCGGCCTCGTCGACGAAGCCTTCGCGGAACTCGCGCGGCGTTGGCGGCCGATCCTGGATGCGTTCGACGACGCGGGCGTCGACGTCTGCTACGAACTGCATCCGGGTGAAGACCTGCACGACGGCGCCACGTTCGAGCGGTTCCTCGATGCGGTGGACCAGCATCCGCGCGCGAACATCCTGTTCGATCCGAGCCACATGGTGCTGCAGCAGCTCGACTATCTGCAGTTCATCGACGTCTACCACTCGCGCATACGCGCCTTCCACGTGAAGGACGCCGAGTTCCGCCCGAACGGGCGCGCGGGCGTGTACGGCGGCTACCAGGACTGGATCGACCGCCCCGGCCGGTTCCGCTCGCTGGGCGACGGCCAGGTCGATTTCGGCGCGATCTTCAGCAAGCTCGCGCAATACGACTACCCCGGCTGGGCGGTGCTCGAGTGGGAGTGCTGCATCAAGGACGCGCAGCAGGGCGCGACCGAAGGGGCCCCGTTCATCCGCGATCACATCATCAAGGTCACCGGGCGCGCCTTCGACGACTTCGCCGCCAGCGGCAGCGACACGGCCTTCAACCGGCAGCTACTGGGACTGGACGACTGACATGGCCGACACCTCATCGGGCTTCACCCGGCGCGCCGCGCTGGCCCACATGGCCACGGCCGTCGCCGCCGTGGGCGCGATGCCGCTCGTCACCGCCGCGCAGGCATCGGGCAAGCCATCGGCGACGCCCGCGCCGCCGGGGCGCCTGAAGCAGTCGCTCAGCCGCTGGACCTCGAAGGCCCCGCTGCCCGAGTTGTGCAAACGTCTCAAGGCGATCGGCTTCGCCGGCGTGGACCTGCTCTACGCCGACGAGTGGTCGACGGTGACCGACAGCGGCCTCGCGGTGACCATGGGGTATCCCGCCAAACGGGATAATTTCATCGAGATGGGTTTCAACGATCCCGCCAACCACGCCACGCTGATCAAGGAACTCGAACGCACGATCCCGCTGGCGCAGCGCGCGGGGCTGACCCGGATGATCACCATGTTCGGCAATCGCAAGCCCGGCATCGACGATCGCCAGGCGGCCGACCACTGCATCGCCGGCCTGTCGAAGATCGCGCCCTTCGCCGCGGAGCACGGCATCACGCTCTGCGTCGAGCTGCTCAACAGCAAGGTCGACCACCACGGCTACCAGGGCGACAGCACGGCGTTCGGCGTGGAGGTGATGAAGGGCATCGGTTCGCCCAACGTCAAGCTGCTCTACGACATCTACCACATGCAGATCATGGAGGGCGACGTGATCCGCACGATCCGCGACAACCTCGCGTGGATCGGCCACTTCCATACCGGCGGCGTCCCGGGACGCCACGAGATCGACGGCAGCCAGGAGCTCAACTACCACGCCGTGGCGAAAGCCATCGCGGACACCGGCTTCCAGGGCTACATCGCGCACGAGTTCATGCCCACGGCCTCCGACCCTTTCGCTTCGTTCGCCGAGGCTTTCCGGATCTGCACCGTATGAACACCACCCGCCTGTTGCCCGCTGCCCTGTGCGTTCTCGCCGTCGCCGGCACGCCGGCCCTCGCCCAGGACGACCCCAAGGCCACCGAACAGTGGACCCCGGTGCCGCCCGTGGTGACGCCCGGCACGCCTGCCGGCCAACCGCCATCCGACGCGGTGCGCCTGTTCGACGGCCACGACCTGTCCGCATGGGAGGCCTCCAGGGACGGCTCGCCCGCGCGCTGGAAGGTGCACGACGGCGTGCTGACGGTGGACAAGGCGACCGGCAACATCCAGACCCGCCGGCGTTTCCGCAACTACCAGCTGCATCTGGAATGGCAGGTGCCGAAGAACGTCACCGGCGAAGGCCAGGCCCGCGGCAACAGCGGCGTGTTCCTCGCCTCCACCGGTCCCGGCGACGAAGGGTACGAGATCCAGATCATGGATTCGTACGACAACCCCACCTACGTCAACGGCCAGGCCGGCAGCGTCTACAAGCAGTCGGCGCCGCTGGCCAACGCCATGCGCCCGCCGGGCCAATGGCAGACCTACGACATCGTCTGGACGGCCCCGGTGTTCGCCGCCGACGGCACGCTCGTCTCGCCGGCCTACGTGACGCTGTTCCACAACGGCGTACTCGTGCAGAACCACACCCGGCTGACCGGCGAAACGCGCTACATCGGCAAGCCATCCTACACGCCGTATACCGACGCCCCGATCAAGCTCCAGGCCCACGGCGACCCGTCGCCGCCGATCAGCTTTCGCGATATCTGGGTCCGGCCGCTGGATTGACGGCCGGGGTCACCCGGATCGCGTCGTTCCTTTATCCTGATGGGCCCCCACGACCCATCGACGACGTGACGACCCAGTCCCCGATCCCCCGAACGCCGCGCGTCACGTCCTTCGGGGCGGCCGTGCGCCTGTGGGGCCTCATGGGCCTGCTCGCCGTCAGCGTAATGCTGCTGGCCGTGCTGCTGGGCGGCACCGATACGCGGATGGGCGACGCCTGGACCGCGCTGATCCGACCCGCGCCCACGCCGATGCACGCGATCGTGTGGGAACTGCGCCTGCCGCGGGTCGTGGCCGCGTTCGGGGTGGGCGGCCTGCTCGCGATGTCCGGTTGCCTCATGCAGGTGCTCGTGCGCAATCCGCTGGCCGATCCCTACACGCTGGGCCTGTCCGGCGGCGCCGCCGTGGGTGCCCTCGGCGCGATGCTGGCCGGTGCGGGCACGGTGATCGTCGCCTTCGGTGCCGCGGCGGGCGCCCTGTTCGCCTGCGTGGCGGTGTTCGTGCTCGCGCACCGAGACCTGCTCTCGCGCCAGCGCGCGGCGCATCGCGACGACGCGACCGACCTGATCCTCATCGGCGTCATGCTGGCCGCCGGCTTCGGGGCGATCGTCAGCATGATGCTGGTGCTCGCGCCCGACCGGAACCTGCGCGGCATGCTGTTCTGGATGATGGGCGACCTCAGCGGCGTGGCGTGGTGGGCCCTGCCGGTGGGCTGCCTGCTCGCCTGCCTGCTCGCGATCGTGCCGCTGGGGCGACAGCTGAACCTGCTGGCCCGCGGCGAGGAATCGGCCAGTGCCCTGGGCGTCCGGCCTCCCGTCGTGAAGTCGGCCATTTTCGCCTTCGCCTCCCTCGCCACCGCCGTCGCCGTCACGACCGCGGGCACGGTGGGGTTCGTCGGCCTCGTCGTGCCGCATGCGCTGCGTCGCCTCATCGGCAACGACCAGCGCGTGCTCATCCCCGCCAGCGCGATCGGCGGCGGCATCCTCGTGGTCGTCGCCGACACGATCTCGCGCGTCGTCGCCGATCCGATCCAGCTTCCGGTGGGCGCCGTGATGGCGGTCATCGGCGTGCCGACGTTTCTCTTCCTGCTGGTCCATCGCCGGTGAGCGCCGTGCTCCGCACCGAGGCGCTCCGCCTGGTCGTGCGTGGCCGCACGCTCGTGGACTCGCTCGACCTGCACGTGGCGCCCGGACAGGTCTACGGCGTGCTGGGCCCCAACGGCGCCGGCAAGTCGACCCTGCTGCGCACCCTCGCCGGCCTGCGCGATCCCGACGGCGGGAGAGTGTGGCTGGGCGAGCGTGAGGTGGGTGCGTATACCCCGATGGAACGGGCCCGGCGGCGCGGCTTCCTGCCCCAGTCGATCGTGGACGCCTTCAGCCTCACCGTGGTGGACGCACTCGCCGCCGCGCGGCATCCACGGCTGCCGTTCTGGGCCTGGGGCGACGACGACGACGCGCCGATCCGCCGGGCCCTCGCGACCTTCGAGCTGGACGATCTCGCCGGACGCGACATCACCACGCTCTCCGGCGGCGAGCGCCAGCGCGTGAACATCGCCACGCTCTTCACCCAGGACGTGGAGGTCATGCTGCTCGACGAGCCGTTGTCGTCGCTCGACCTGCACCACCAGATGAAGACGCTGCACGAGCTGCTGCGCGCGGCAGAGCGCGATGGTCGCGCGGTGCTCTACACCGTGCACGACATCAACCTGGCCGCGCAGCACGCCACGCACGCGATCCTGCTCGACGGGCGCGGCCATGCGCTGGCCGGTCCGGCGCGCGAGGTGATCACCAGCGAGCACCTCAGCGCCGCCTTCCACCATCCCATCCACGGTATCGAACTCGACGGCGAACGGTTCTTCCGCGCCGCGCGACTGACGGACGACCGCCCATGATCCGATGCCTCCTGCCGATCGCCCTTTTCCTCTGCGGCACCGCGCACGCGGCGGTCAGCGTCGTGGACGACGCCGGGCGTACCGTCACCCTGCCGCATCCGGCGCACCGCATCGTGAGCCTCGCACCGAACGTGACCGATGCGCTCTTCGCGGCCGGCGCAGGCGCTTACGTCGTCGGCACCTCGCGTTTCAGCGACCACCCGGACGCCGCCCGGCGCGTGCCGGTGGTGAGCGACGCCACCACGATCGACCTGGAACGCATCGTGTCGCTGCGGCCGGACATCGTGATCGTCTGGAAGAGCGGCACCCCGGCGGCGCAGGTCGATCAACTCACGCGCCTCGGCGTGCCGGTGTTCTACGCCGAAACGACGCGGCTGGCCGACGTCGCGCCCGCGGTACGCCTTTTCGGCACGTTGGCGGGCACCGGCGCAGTCGCCGCGGCGAACGCCGCGACGTTCGATGCCACGCTGGCCCGGCTGCGCGCCACCTACGCGCATCGCCCCCGGCTGAAGGTGTTCTACCAGGTCTGGGATCGCCCCTTGATGACCGTCGGCCATGCGCAGATCATCGACGACGCCCTCGACCTGTGCGGGGGCGACAACGTGTTCGCCGACCTGGCCCAGGCCGCACCGACGGTCACGCGCGAAGCCGTGCTCGCGCGCTCACCCGACGCGATCGTCACGACGGGCGCCGACGCCGACACCCTCGACGGCTGGAAACGCAGCACGTTCCTGCCTGCCGTACGGTACGGCAACGTACTCACGCTGGACGCGCCGACCCTGGCGCTGCCGTCGCCCTCGATCCTGCCCAGCGTCGTCACCCTGTGCGAGCAACTGGACCGGGCGCGCCAGCGCATGGCCCAGTGACGCCATCGGCCCACGTTCTTGCGGAATCCGTCACGCCTGGCCTGCTTACACTCCCAGGCGACCTTGCCTACCTTCATGTCGATGAGCCAGACGTCATCTCCCCGGGACACCGACACCACGCTTTCCTGGCTGGATGCCGGCGGCGAGACGGGCGCGCTCATCCGCGCCTACGACTGGACCCCCACCGGGCTGGGCCCGCCCGATCGCTGGCCGCAGAGCCTGCGCACGGCGACGGCGCTGCTGCTGCTCTCCCCGGTGCCGATCGTGCTGCTGTGGGGCGAGAAAGGCATCATGATCTACAACGATGCCTATTCCGTCTTCGCCGGTAGCCGCCATCCGCAGCTGCTCGGAACGGAAGTGCGCAAGGGCTGGGCGGAAGTCGCCGACTTCAACGACAACGTGATGCGCGTGGGCCTGGCCGGCGGCACCCTCGCCTATCGCGACCAGCAGCTCACCCTTGAACGGCACGGCAAACCGGAGCCGGTGTGGATGAACCTGGACTACTCGCCCGTGCTCGACGAAAGCGGCACTCCCGGCGGCGTGATCGCGATCGTGGTGGAAACCACCGAGCGCGTGCGGGCGGAGCAGCGCGTGCGCGAAAGCGAAGAACGCCTGCGCTTCCTCGATGAACTGGGCAAGCGCACCACGGAGGCGACGGACGCCGACGCGATCATGGCGATCACCACGCGCATGCTGGGCGAACACCTCGGCGTGTCCATCTGCGCGTACGCCGACATGGAGCCGGACGAAGACGCCTTCACGATCCGCGGCGAGTGGAAGCTGGCCGACGCGGTCAGCCTCGTCGGCCGTTACCGTCTGGGTGACTTCGGCAGCCGTGCCGTCGGCGATCTGTCCGCCGGCCAGGCGCTGGTGATCCACGACGTGGACACCGAGCTTCCCGATCATGAAGCCCTCGCCTTCCGCGCGGTCGGCGTGTGCGCCTCCATCTGCATGCCCTTGGTCAAGGAAGGCAGGCTCACGGCGCTGATGGGCGTGCACCACGCGACGCCCCGGCGCTGGACGGGACGCGACCTGGCCCTGCTCAACGAAGTCACGCAGCGCAGCTGGGCCCACATCGAGCGCGTGCGTGCCGAGGCGACCGTGCGCGACGGCGAACGTCGCTTCCGCGAAGAGCTCGAAGCCAAGGTCGCCGAACGCACCGCCGCGCTGGAGCGCAGCGAGGCCAGCATCCGCACCATTTTCGAAACCTCGCACCTTTACCAGGGCCTGATGTCGACCGACGGCACGTTGCTGTACATCAACGGCACCGCGCTGGCCGGCGTCGAGGCACGCCTGGAGGACGTCGTGGGCCTGCCCTTCTGGCGCACGCCATGGTTCGCGGACACGCCGGGCATGCCGGAGGCGGTAGAAGCGGCGGTCCGGCGCGTGGCGGCGGGCGGCAGCGAAAACCTCGGCATGACGTTGAACCTGCCGACCGGCGTACGCGCCTTTGATTTCTCGTTGCGCCCCGTCGTGAACGAACGCGGCGAGGTGACCGCGATGGTGCCCGAGGCCGTGGAGAAGACCGCTCGCCTCAAGGCCGAACAGGCCCTGATGCAGGTGCAGAAAATGGAGGCCCTCGGTAGCCTCACCGGCGGCATCGCCCACGATTTCAACAACCTGCTCATGGCCGTGCAGGGCAGCCTCGAATTGCTTCGCGAACGCCTGCCGCCCGAACCATTGCTGTTGCGCCTGCTCGACAACGCGCGCGCCGGTGCCGAACGCGGCAGTGCGCTGACGGCGCGCATGCTGGCCTTTGCACGGCGGCAGGAACTGAAAACGCAGCGCGTCGACCTGCGTGAGCTCGTCGAAGGCATGGCCGACCTCCTGCAGCGGTCGCTGGGCACGACGATCGTGGTGGAGACGCGCTTCGGCCATCCGCTACCGCCGGTCGTGGTAGACGCCAACCAACTGGAAACCGCGTTGCTCAACCTCGCCGTCAACGCGCGCGACGCGATGGATGGCGCGGGTCGTCTGGTGATCGCCACGGACGAGGCATGGTTGCCGGACGCCTCGGCACCCCTGGCCCCCGGCCGCTATGTCAGGCTCGCGCTCATGGATTCGGGCAACGGCATGGACGACGCCACCCTCAAGCGGGCGACCGAGCCTTTCTTCACCACCAAGGGCGTGGGCAAGGGCACGGGGCTGGGCCTGTCGATGGTGCACGGCCTGGCCGAACAATCCGGTGGCGCGCTGCGATTGCGCAGCGTGCCCGGCGAAGGCACCACCGCCGAGATATGGCTGCCCGCCGCCGAAGGCCCCGCCGATGCCCTCAGCCCGTCGACCTCCACGGCGACGAAAAAGCCGTCGCCGCCGGCCGATCGGGCCTACACGGTGCTGAGCGTGGACGACGACGACCTGGTGCGCGCCACGACCGTCGAGATGCTCGAAGACCTCGGCTACACCGTGTTCTCCTCGCCATCGGGCGACGACGCCTTGCGCGTGCTCGAACGCACCGCGGTGGACCTGGTCATTACCGACCATGCGATGCCGCGGATGACCGGCGCGCAGCTGGCCACGCAGATCCGCTCGCGCTGGCCGTCCGTGCCGGTGGTGATGGCGACCGGCTATGCCGAACTACCCGCCGGCATGCAGCTGGACCTCCCACGCCTGGCCAAGCCGTACTCGCAGGCGTCGCTGGCCGAGGTCGTGCGGCGCACGCTCGGAATAACAACCTGAGCGGCAACTAACGCGGCACGAGGGTGTTCGTGCGGATGTCGTCGATCATCGCCGCATCGGGCGGATCGTCGGCATCGCCACCGATCTGGCGGTGGAGCATGTCGGCCGTGAGGTAGAAGGTGACCTCACGCATGAGGTCGCCGGCATCCGTATGGCCCGCGTCGCGATCCACCAGCAACGTCACGGGGCGATCCAGCAAGCGGAGCCGGGCCGCGTAAGCGAGCACACCGCGTAGCGCCACCCGCTGGTCCGCGCCTCCGGCAATCATCAGCAGGGGGCGATGCATGCGTGCGGCGTTCGACAGCGGCGATTGTGCGTGCAGGCGCGACATCGCCACGCCGTCGCCGGGATCGAGCGACATCGCCGCCATCCATTGTTCGTACGGTAGCTCGCGCGACAGCCGGGTACCTTCGCGCGTACGCCCGATCCAGGTCAGGTCCCACGCGAAGTCCGCCGGCGGCACGATCGCCACGCCGGCCTTGAACAGGTCGCCCTGCCAGGTGAGCGCGAGCAGCGTCGCGTAACCGCCGAACGATGCGCCGACGATGGCGACGCGGTTCGCATCACCCGCGCCCGCGCGCAGCAGGGCGCGCACGCCGTCCTCGATATCCCGTTGCACGCGGCCGTTGCCGAGGTCGCCGCCCGCCGCCAGCAAATAGTCGCGGCCGAAGCCGGTGGATCCACGGAAGTTCGGCTCGAACACCACGTAACCGCGATGGGCGAGAAAGGCCGCGTAGCCGCTGCCGAAATCGTCGGGCGCGACGTGGTTCCAGGGTCCACCGTGCACAAGTACCACCATCGGCAGATCGCGCGCGACGCGACCCGGCGGCACGCGAACGAAACCGTGCAGGCGTCGGCCATCGGATGCGGTCCAGTCGAACGGAATCTGCCGCGCCAGCGCTTCGACCGGCAGCCACCTGCCCGGACGGCCGTCGCGCGCGCCCAGGGGCGCGTCGTCGAGAATGCCTGTCAGTGTCCCGGTGGCGGTGTCGAACAGATGGTAGCGCGCGCCCTGCAATGCACCGCCGCGCTCGGTCACCAGCCAGTGCGATCGCCCCGGTGCGAACGTGAGCGCGCGATCGGGCAGCTGGCGCGCGATCGCGCCGAGCCGGTCGCGCGTCGTGTCGTCCAGCGCCACGCTGTGAACGACCGCACCGCGAAAGGTCAGTATCCCGGGTTGTCCGTCGCCGGGATCGGGCACCACCTCGTCGACGTCGGCTTCGCCGTCGGGATCGGCGGCACGTTCGACGAGCGAACCGTCCGCGCGAAGTCGTTGCAGGCGACGCAGGTCGCCGCCGACGTCACCGACGAGTGCCACGCTGCCGTCGGCGGCAACCACCGGCCAAAGGCTGCACCGGCGTAGCGTGCCGCAAAGGAGCACGTCATGGCGCGAACCGTCGGCGGCCAGGCGGGTCGTCGCCAGTCGACCGTCGCGCAGGTGTTGCAGATAGGCCAGGCGCCCGTCGGCGAAGGCATAGCCGGTGATCCGTTGCGGATCCTCGTCGAGCGTCGATACCCGGCCATCGACGGTGATGCGCGAGAGTCGCCAGCCGGAGGGACGGCCCAGCGCGTCCAGCGTCCGCTCCCGCACGAGCACCGCCGCCTGGAACGGATCGGCCGCCAGGAACTCGCGGCGCGGCGCGCCGCCCAGCGACGTGAGCACACGTGCGCCGGTGGCGCCCAGCGCGGGCAGCACGGAAAGCCGCTCGCCGGCCACCACGATCAGCCAGCGTCCATCGTGAGTCCATGCCAGGCCCGTCACGTTCGTGCGCGCCAGCAGCATGCGCTCCCCGCCGGTCGCCGTGTCGAGCAACCAGACGCCACGCGATCGCGTGTCGCCGCGCAGGAAGGCCACGGCGCCACCGTCGGGCGACAGCGTGACATCGGTCACCGGCGCCTGCTGGAGAAACGACGCGCGAGGCATGCGCGGTGCGACGGGGCGAGCCGCCTCCACGCGTAGCGCCTCGTGAACGTCACGGGCGGCGGCAGGCATCGCGAAGACGAGCGCGACGAGCGCTCCCAGCCAGAGCCGGAACGGGATCATGAGCGGACTCCTGGTGACGGGTCAGGCGATCGCGGCGACGCTCGCCGGTACGTGTTCCGGCATCGGCACGATCAACATCAGGCCGACCACGGCCGGCGGACCGATCACGCCGCAGGCCGTGATCCAGGCCAGCGCCGGCGCGGGACGCAGCCGTCGGCGCCGGGCCAGCCACGCGGCGGCGAACACGCTGGCAAGCATCGACGACGCGGCCAGCGTTCGCACCGTATCCGGCAGCGGCGACGCGTCGGCGTGCTGGGTGGGATCGGCGTGGGCGAAAAGCTGCGTGCCCGCCTTGCGTAGCGCATACATCGCCGGCGAGGGCCACCAGCCGCGGTAGCGGAACGCCGCGGGGTAGTCCTCCCCGAGCGAGCGCGTGGCGACCGGCGTGACCTTGCCCGCGTCGTCGACCCAGAGCACGGTCTGGAAAGGCGCGATGCCGAAGGGATCGGAGGCGTGCGCCGTGAAGGTCAGCGAGACGAGGTAACCGTCGACCAGTTCCGCGAGGTCGATGCGCGACAGGTCACCCGGCATGCCCGGCAGCGGCACCCGCTGACGCGGTGAGACAAGGCCCTCGCCGTCGGCCAGGTGGCGCCCGTCGACGACGTACAGCGCGCGGTCGCCCAGCACGACGAGGCTTCCGCCGACCGGCGTGATACCGAGCACGAACTCGCCGCCGGGCAAGGCGATGCGCGGTACCACCCGTCCCACGGACGCGACGTATCGATAGAGCGTGTTGGCCACGACGATCGCCCGGTCGCCGGCAGCCCCGCCGGGAAACTCACCCGCGACGCTCGCGACCGCCGGAAACGGCATGTTGTCCAGCCCCACGCCGAGGGCCCCCGCCGATGTGCCGTCGGTGACGTGACGGCCCGCGTAGCGCAGGGTGGCGTGGCGGAAGGTCCAGTGCACACGGGTCGGGTCGGCGTCGAACCCGTTGCCGCCGGGGTTGCTGATCTGTCCACGCCAGGGCAGTTCCCCGAGCTGCCGGCCGATCGCGTGCACGTCCGAGAGCGCGACCTGCTCGCGCCAGAGCGGCACGTCGCCGAGCGTGGCCGGCGCAAGGCCCGCGAGCAGGCGATCCCGTGGCGTCATGCGCTCGGCCTGGGTGAAGCCACCCGCGGGCGGCAGCGCCATGTTCGCCGGATGCGAACCGAGCATGATCCAGGCCAGCTCGCTGAGGAATCCGAGTAGCAGGATGCCGACGTACGCGCCGAACAACACAGGCACCGTCACGAGCAGCATCGTGGCGAGCGTCTTGGGTGGCGAGCCCAGGTCGGGGCGAAACGCCGCCAGCACCAGACCGACACCGCACGCGCACGCGAGGGCCTGGATGCCGAGGGCACCGACGCCGGTGGCCTGCGAGGCGCCGATCCATAGCAGCAGCACGAGTCCGCTGGCGGCATAGCGGCGGTCGGCGAGCATGCCGTAGGCGCCCGCGAGGTAACCGCACGCTGCGATCGACAGCGCGCTCAGCGGCAGCAGCCCGTGGCGCGGGTCCACCACGCGGGCGCTGCCCCACAGCTGCCACGCGAGCGTCAACGCGACCGGCAGGGCCACGGCGACGACGAGACCCGTCGTGGCCGTCACGATCAGGGCCATGGCGATGCGGGACGGTGCGAGCGGGCGATGCAGCAGCTGGAGCCATGCGTTGGGTTTGCGCCACGTGCCCATCTGGTGCATGCCCAGGAGCAGGCCGGTCAGGCCGTAGCCGGCGGCGAAAGCGCGGTAGACGGTGAGCGGTTGCTGACCCAGATCGACGATGCGACCGAAGAAGACCAGGAGCAGGAGGTGGGCGATCGCATAGGCGGCGATCCAACCGCGGTAGCGACCCCATTCGGCGCGGGCGATGTCGAACATGCTGCCTCCTCAGGCCGCGTGGGGCATGGCGTGGTGTTTGGCCAGAAAGCCGTTGACTGCACGGTCCAGGCTGACCGGCATCGCGTGCACGGTGCGCGCGCCGCAGGCACGTAGGAAGTCGGCGAAGTCGTCGCCCTGGTCCAGCACGAGATAGTGGTGCAGGCCGTCGATGCGTTGCGCTTCGAGCAGGCCGGGCACGAGCCGTGGATCGGGGCCGCGGAACGGGATATCGGCGACCCACGCGCAGACGCGAGCGCGGAAATCGTCCGGGGGCGACATGTGCCGCAACGCACCGCGCTCCATGATGATCAGGTTGTCGGCGACACGCTCGATCTCTTCCATCTGGTGGGAGCAGTAGACCACCGTGCAATCACGCGTGGCGTTGGAGTAGAGCAACGTCTCGAGGAATGCACGCTTGGCGACCACGTCCAGGCCCAGGGTCGGTTCGTCGAACACCAGCAATTCCGGCTGCTGGGCGAGGGTCAGCGCGAGGTTGACGCCCGCCCGCTCGCCGCGGGAAAGCTGCGCGATCTTCTGCGTGCCCAGCACATGGTAGTGGCCGATCGTTTCGTCGAACGCCAACTGGCTCCACGACGGGTAGAGTCGGCGGTGCATGGCGGTGATCGCATCGACCGTCATCCAGCCCGGTAACGTGTGGTCCTCGTTGACGAAGCCGATGCGTGCGCGGTCGGCCGGCGTCAGGGCACGGCAGTCGCGGCCGAGGATGAACGCCTCGCCCGAACTGGCGGGGAGGAAACCGAGCAGGATGCGAAACAACGTGGACTTGCCGGCGCCGTTGGCGCCGACGATGGCGTGGATGCTGCCCCGCCCGATCGTGAGATCGAGCTGGTCGATGGCGATCTTCCGCCCGTAGTGCTTGCACAACGCGCGCGTCTGGATGACCGGTGTGTCGTTCATGGGAAATCCCCTGTCGCCCGGGCTCAGGCGGATTTTTTCAGCAGCACCGCGAGGGCTTTTTCCAGGCGCCCGAGCGCGCGGTCGGGCGGGTAGTCGAGCGCGGCCACTTCGTGCACGAAGGCCTGCACGGCGTCGTCCATGCGCCGGTCGCGCTCGGCGTTGCTCAGGCGCTGGCGTGGCTCGGCCACGTAAAGGCCGAGCCCCTGGCGCGCTTCGAGCCAGCCGTCGGCGGTGAGTTCGGCGTAGGCCTTGGCGACCGTGTTGGGGTTGATGGTGAGCTGCTGGGCGAGACCACGCACGCTGGGCAGCTGCGCACCCGGGCGCAGCTCGCCGGTGGCGATGCGCATGCGCACGGCATCGACGATCTGTCGACCGATGGGACGCGGGTCGCCGGTGGCGATCTGGATGGGCAATGCCTGGGTACGGGCCATCTGTCTGCACCATGTGTACTAGTTCATGTAGTACACCATCGACATGGGACGGACGTCAAGCGCCGCCCCCGCAACGCGCGTGCGGGGAGCGGGCCATGGGCGAACGACGCGGGTCTACTTCGCTGCGTCGGCCTTCGGCGGCAGGCGGTAGCGCTGGTTGCCGTAAGCCCAGCTCGGCCACAGCGCGTGCGCCAGCACGGTTTTTTCCAGCGTGGGGTCGACCGCCTCCGGTTGAAGTATCTCGCCGTCGACGCGGTAGTGGTACTGCGTCACCGGTTGGTTGGGCCGAAGCACGACGAGCGTGTCGTTGCGCAGGTAACCGTAGTTGTCGCCGTATTGCATGATCGCGCGGTCGGGATAGCGCTGGGTAAGGTCCGCACCGAGCATGGGATGTTCGCTGCTGATGCCGATGAGCGAGAGCAGCGTCGGCGCGAGGTCGATCTGGCTGACGATGTGGTCGTCTTTCTTCACGGGCACGCCCGCACCCAGGATGAGCGCCGGGATATGGAAATGGCGCACCGGAACGAGGCTCGCACCGAACACACGCGCGTCGTGGTCGGCCACGATGAGGAACACCGTGTGGTTCCAGTACGGCGATTGTTTGGCGCGCTCGAAGAAGCGACCGATCGCCCAGTCGGCGTACCGCACGGCGTTCGCGTTGCTGGCCGGGTCGCCCTCCGGCTGGATGCGTCCGGCCGGGTATTCCCACGGCGTGTGGTTGGACACCGAGAACGCCACGGTCAGCGTGCGCTTGTCGCCGTCGTCGAGCAGGCGCTGGTGCAGTTCGTTGAACATGTCTTCGTCGGACGCGCCCCAGGAGCCGACGAAACCGGGCTTGGTCTCGAAGTTGGCGCGATCCACCACCTCGTTGAAACCGTTGCCGAAGAAGAACGAGCGCATGTTGTCGAAATGCGCCTCGCCGCCGTAGAGAAAGCGCGTGTGGTAACCGAAGGTATCGAGCAGCGCGCCCAGCGTGAAGAAGTCGCGCTGGCTGCGCGGCAGCTTGAGCACCGCCTCCGCCGGCGTCGGCATGAATCCCGTGGTCACGGCCTCGAGCCCGCGCGCCGAGCGCGTGCCCGTGGCGTAGGTGCGGGTGAGCCACCAGCCTTCGTTCGACAGCTTGTCGAGTTCGGGCGTGTCACCGGCACCGCCGAGGCTGCCGACGAACTGCGCCCCGAGGCTCTCTTCGAGGATGATGACCAGGTTGAGCGGTGTGTCGCCCGCGCGGGTGGCCTGCTGGCGGTGCAGGCTCGGATAGCGCGGATCGAGCGGCGCGCCCTGCAGCCCGGCGGTGGCACGCACGATCGCGTTCATCTGGTCATCGGGCATCTTGCCGTAGACGGCTGCCGCCGAGCGCTCGTTCTCGAGGGCCATCGCCGCGTTGAGCACGTTGTAGAGCGAGTTGAGCGGCAGCGTGTTGACCATCGCATCGCTGGTGAAGGCCACCTGCGACGCATTGAGCGGCCGATGCTGCAAGGTGCCGCGCGCGGCGAGAAACAGCACGGCGAAGCCCACGGCCGTCACCACCGGACGCAGCCACAACGTCATCGGACGGCGGTCGGGCGAGCGCGTGGGAAGCAGGCGGACGCCGATCCAGCCGATCAGCACGAGCGCCACGAGGCCCAGGCCCACCGACAGCTTGTAGCCGTGCCAGAGCATGGCGAGCACTTCGTGGGGGCTCGTGAGGTATTCGAAGTACAGGCGGTTGGGACGCGTGTCGTACTCCACGATGAACTGCGGCGTGGAGACTTCCAGCAGCGCGAACAGCAGCCACCACACCCGATACCACCACGCGGTGAGTCGCGTGGGCCACCGGCGATGGCCCAGCCACGGTGAAAGCAGCGCGGGCAACGCCACCACCATCGCGACCAGCGAGAGATCGATGCGCCAGCCGCCGAAGATCACCGGCCACAGGCCGCCCGCGTCGTGGACACGCGACCACTGCCACAGGGAGAGGCCGACGCGCGAGAGCGTCAGGAAAACCAGGACAGCGACGATGAAACGCCATGTAAGCTTGCGCAAGGCTCGAATCCGGCAATGGAGCGCGGTGGCCGCCGCGCGGGTGGGAAAACGGCCATGTTACGGATTCGCGACTTTACACTCCATGCCCTGTCAGTAACTTACGGCGTCCTTCACCGGGCCCCCGAGGATCCACGATGTTCACACTGGCCCAGGCCGAACCGATCGCCAAGGGACACGTGCGCGAGGTTTACGCGCATCCGGACGATCCGGACCTGCTGATCAAGGTGATTTCCGGCGCCTCCATCGCCGAACGCTGGGACAACGGCCCGTGGATCCGCCGCCTGGCCCGCAGTGGCCCGTACAAGGATTTCGTGCGCGAGTTCCGCGAATACGTCACCAGCCTGCACAAGGGCGATTACGCCACCTCCCCCCTCGCCCGTGTGGTCGGCATCGAGATGACCGACATCGGCCTGGGCCAGGTGGTCGAGAAAGTGCGCGGGCCGGACGGCGGCCTCGCGCCCACCCTGCATGCCTGGGTGCAGGCCGAGGGATTCACCGACCGCACCCAGGCGGCCCTGGAGGATTTCTACGCCCGCCTGCTGGCCCACGACGTGATCGCGGCCGACCTGCACGCGTGGAACGTGGTCTACGGCGAGGATTCGCGTGGCGGACCCCGCCTGGTCATGATCGACGGGTTCGGCGAGAAGAACCTGATTCCGCATTGCTCGATGAGCCGGTCGCACAACGCCTCGCGCACGAAGAAGAAGTACGAGCGCATGCTGAAGCGCACCCGCGCGGAAGCCCCGGCGCGCTAGGGCGCGTCACGGCGCATCCGGCGGGAGCCCCTTGCTCGCGCCGTCGACACAGCCGGTGCGCCAGGCGTCGGCGGGCAACAACGACAGGCTCATGCGGTTGGCGTGGCCCATGGGCCGGGCCTTGCCGTCTACCACGCAGGCGTCGATCGCCTCGTCGTTGATGAGGATCCAGCGATGCGCCGGATCGGCGGCCTGCCACGCACGCGCATCGCGCAGTTGCAGGGCCGCGTCGCGGGCGAAGCCGAACTCGGCCACGGGGCGACGCGCCTGCAGGAGGATTTCCTCGCGCCACGAGACCAGGCCCAGCTGGCCGTCCGGCCCGATGGCCTCGTCCGCCCGGGTCATCAGCTGCCGGGCGGACTGGTTGCCGTCGAGCAGCGGATAGGTGGTGACGGGCCAGAGGATCCAGCCCAGGGCGATGCCGCCGAGCAGGGCCACCACGCCGCGCCGCGGGCGGAAGATCACGGCCGACAGCAGGAAGCCGGCACCGACGAGCGCCACGCACAGCCATAGGGCCGCGCCGTTGTCGGGTAGCTCGTAGCCGGCGGCGAGGCGGCGGGCGACGGCGGGCGAGGTCTTCCAGGCCCACAGGCCCGCGCCGCCGAACACCGCCGCGCAGGCGATCGCCAGGGCGAACCCCAGCCGTTGCAACCAGCGCGCCTTCAGCAGTTCGCCGACGTAAGGCGCCATCGCCAGGGCGATCATCGGCAACGCGGGGACGATGTAGATCTCGCGCTTGCCGCGCGGTATCGAGAAGAACACCAGCACCAGTACGAACCAGAGCAGGGGCATCCACACGCGGGGTTCGCGCAGGCGCCAGGCCTCGCGCCAGCGCGGCACGACGAACACGGCGAGCAGCCAGGTGGGGATCCACGTGCGCAGGATCACCAGCAGGAAGAACCAGGGCTTTTCCTCGTGCATCCACGAGTTGGCGTAGCGATCGGCGGTCTGGTGGAACAGGATGTCGCGCACGTAGGCCAGGTAGGCCGGCGTGGCCTTGCCGTACGCCGTGGCGAGCATCGGCACCAGCCACAGCGCGATGGCGAGGAGGAAGGCCAGCGCGCCGCCGGCCCAGCGCCAGCCGTCGCCACGGGTGAGGGTCACGCCCGGCCAGCGCCGCACGCGCATCACCGCGTAGGGCAGCAGCATGAGCAGGGCGATCACGCCCACGCCCTTGGTGATCACGCCGAGCCCGGCGGCGAAGCAGCCGAGCCAGTACATGCGCCAGTTCGGACCGCGCAGGCAGTGCAGCAGCAGGCCCGCGTTGCCGAGCGTGATCCAGAACAGGTTGAGCGGATCGATCTGCGCGTGCTTGACCACCTCGACGAACTGCATCGACGACAGCACGATCGCGGCCGCGTACAGCCCGGTGCGCGCGTCCCAAAGGCGGCGGCCGAGGTGCCAGACCACGGCGAGCGTGCCCAGCCCCGAGAGCAGCGAGGTCATCAGGAAGGCGCCTTGCCAGCCACCGGTGAGCCACATCCAGAAGGCTTCCGTCCACATGAGCATGGGCGGCTTGTCGGCGTAGAGTTCCGATCCCCGGTGGGGAAACAGCCATTGGCCGGACTCGAGCATCTGCCGGGCGACCAGGGCGAAGCGGGGCTCGTCCGGCGGCCATGGGCCACGCAGGCCGATGCCGGCGGCGAGTACCACAAGGGCGATCAGCATGAACCAGCCGAACTCGCGGCGAGAGGAACGTTCGTCGTGGGAAAGCATGCAAGCCGTGGGGGGGTCGGACCTTCCCCATGCTAGCGGACGACCCTGTCCCTACCCTTACAAACGCCTTATCGATTTTCGGCACGAGTCGCGGTGGGGACACCCCGGTGGCCGTGCGTACGGTCCATTTCAATTTTCGTGGGCTCGCACGTCTAGGGGTTTCGCCGGTGCGGAAATCGGCGTTCGTCCCTGCCCGTACGGGCGTCGATTTCCCACCGTGCGAACCTACGATCCTCCCCAGCCCATGAACGCGGTCAGGCACACCATGGATCCAACCGAGCCGGCGGGTCCGCCGGCCAGCGATACGCGGGCGGCGCAGGTCGTGGCCCTGTTTCGCGAGCACAACGCGGCGCTCGTGGCCTTTCTGCGTGCCCGCCTGAACTCGCTGGCGGACGCCCAGGAAGTGGCCCAGGAGGTTTACCTGAAACTGCTGACGCTGGATGAGCGGACCGCCATCGATTCGCCGAGGGCGTTCCTGTTCCGCATGGCGTCCAACCTCGCCGTGGATCGCCTGCGCATGCGTAACGTGCGGTCCGCCGCGCCGCCCGACCCGGATCACGACGACTGGCACCTCGCGCCCGTCCCCGAGCAGCACGCGTCGGCGATGGAGCAATGGCGCGACCTGCGCGACGCGCTGGACGAACTGCCGCCCAAGACCCGCCGCGCGTTCGTGATGCATGTGCTCGACGGTCGCGACTTCGACGCGGTCGCCCGTGACATGAACCTCAGCGAGCGCATGGTGCGCTACCACGTCAGCCGTGCGCTGATCCACTGCCGTGAACGCCGCGACCGCGCGGAGAGCCCCCGATGACCCCCTTCCCTCCCGCGCCCGACCAACCCGCTCCGGACGAGCGCATCGACCACGTCGCGGCGGACTGGTGGGCGCGATTGCGCGATCCGGCCCTCCCCGAGCAGGCGTGGCACCAGTGGAGCGCGTGGTTCGAGGCCCATCCCGACCACGCCGCGGCCTTTGATCGGGTGGCCGCGCTCGCCGAGCGGCTGGGTACGATGACCGCCGCCCAGCGCGCCGCCTTCGTGGCCCGCTTCGCGCCAGCCGCCGTCACGCGCCGCGGCCCGTCGTGGCGCGCGCTCGGCCTCGCCGCCAGCGTGGCGGTGGCCGTCGCGGCGGGGGCCATCTTCCTCGCCTGGCGTAGCCATCCCGGCGATACGCCCCGGCAGTACGCCAGCGAGACGGCCGGCCGGCGCGACATCGCCCTGCCCGACGGATCGAGCATCGAACTGGGGGGCGCCAGTTCGGTCACGGCGCATTACGGCCGGGACGAGCGCGCGGTGGACCTGGACGCGGGCGAGGCCTTCTTCCGCGTGGCGCACGCGGAACGCCCCTTCGTGGTGAACGCCGGGCCCCTGCGCATCCGCGACCTCGGCACGGCCTTCAACGTGCGCCGCACCGGCGAGCGGGTCACCGTCACCGTGACCGAGGGGCGCGTGCGGGTCTCCCCCGCCCAGGGCGGCAGTGATCTCGGCCCGATCGAACTCGGCGCTGGCCGGCAGGTGTCCTACGACCCGACGACCCAGGCCATGCGCATCCTCGACGCCAGCCCGGACAGCGCGCTGGCCTGGCGCGGCAACCGGCTCGAATTCGTCAACGAGCCGCTGGATTCCGTGCTGGCCAACGTCAGCCGCTACAGCAAACGGCCGATCCGCCTGGCCGACCCCTCCCTGGGCAAGCTGACGTTTACCGGCACGGTGCGGGTCGATACCATCGACAGCTGGGTTGCCGCGCTCCCGCGCGTGTTTCCCGTGAGGGTGGAGTCCCACGCCGACCGGCTCGAACTCGCCCGACAGACCTCCACGCCGCGGAGCGCCAGGCCGCGCTGAAACACCTTCGTTTGGGACCGTCCGTTTGCCGTACCGGGTTCGCTGGCGTCGCTGCGTCACCTCCGGCGCCTTCGCGCTGGTTCTCGCGCTGCCCGCGGGTGCGTCCGACGCCCCGGACGGCGGCGCAGGCGCACTGGGCGTGCCCGGTGCGGCGATGTCGTTCGCCATCGCGCCGCAGCCCCTCGCCACGGCGCTGCTTGCCTGGGGCAAGCAGACCAACGTGCAGGTGCTCACGGCCTCGGGCTCCATCGCCAATTGGCGCTCCAGCGGTGCGCAGGGCGTGCTCACGCCCAACGCCGCGCTCGACGAATTGCTCCAGGGGACCGATCTGGAACGTGAAGCGTACGATCCGCATACCGTGGTCGTGCGCCAGAAGCCGAAACGGGGCGATGCCACGCCGCTCGATCCCGGCGTCGCCTTCGACAGCGGCAGCGTGGTGCCCCTGGCGACGGTGGATGTCAGGGGGCTGATCACCGAGGACGGCTTCAAGACCGACACGTCTCGCACGGCGACGCGCAGCGAGGCCGCGCTGGTCGACGTGCCGCAATCGGTCAGCGTGGTCAATCGCGAGGTGATCGAATCGCAGCAGGCGGTGGCGCTCGGCGATGTGGCGCGTTACGTCGCCGGCGTGCAATACGTGGACGGCTACGGCAGTTCGCCGCTGTTCCTCATCCGTGGCTTCGACGCGGGCCACGGGATGACCGACGGCATGCCCAACGGCGTGGCCCGCACGGAAGACCTGCCGCCGCTGATCGGCATCGAGCGGGTGGAAGTGTTGCGCGGACCGGAGGCGATCCTCGGCGATACCTCGCAGAACAACAACTTCGGCGGTTCGATCAACGTCGTGATGAAGCGGCCGCAGGCCGACACCGTGCGCCAGCTGACGGCCTCGGTCGGGGAATACGACGGTACCCGACTGGGCCTCGACCTGGCGGGCCCGGCGACATCGGACGGTGCGTTCACCTACCGCCTCGTCGCCGCCGGCCAGCGCGGGGCGAGCACGCCGCAGGGGCATGGCGGGGGACGCGCCAGCTACCTCGCGCCGTCGCTGGCGTGGACTCACGGCGGCACCCGCGTGATGGGCGGGCTCGAGTTCATCGACAATCGCGTGCCCGGGCCGGAGCACACCGTGCTGCTGGGGCCTTCGCTGTCCGCGGCATCGCCGTATCGCGATCCCCCCGGCACGCCGAGCGATCTGGCGGCGTTTCGCACCGCACGCGCGGTGTTCGAGATCGACCAGGCGCTGGGCGACGACTGGACCTTCCACAGCCAGGGCCAGTACGTGCGCCAGCGTAGCAGCGGCCGCAACTGGTCGTACGATCCCGCCGCGCCGCTCGCGCTGTTCTCGACGGTGGCGCGGCGCTTTCGCTATTCGGCCGATTACTGGACATGGCAGAACGACCTCGCGGCCCGTTTTCGCCACGGCGACGTGACCCACGACGTGCTGCTGGGCGTCGACGTGGCGCGCACGCATTCGGGCGACGGTGACACCTCCACGCCGGCGGTCGGCGCGTCGTCGGTCGTCGCCGAGCAGCGCGACTCGTTCGTCGCGACGCGACCGGTCGCCTTCGACCTGCGCACCGGCACCGGCATCAGCGACGGCCTGGCCAGGCTGCGCGTGCTCGACACCGAGGCCAGCGTGAGCGTGCAGCCGCTGGCCGGCTCGTGGCAGACGAACGCCGGTGTGTTTCTCCAGGACCAGATCGCCATCGGCGAGCGCTGGAACGTGTTGGCCGCCCTGCGCCGCACGGACTATCGGCTGGAGACCCACTACCCGGACGGCGGCCCCCGGCGCATCGACAAGTCGCGCTGGGTTCCGAAGCTCGGCGTCGTCTACAAGCTGACACCGGGGGTATCGCTTTACGCCGACACGTCCGTGGGCTTCCAGCCCAATCCGCTGCTCGGCAAGGACGGCCAGCCCCTGCCCGCCGCCACCTCACGCCAGGTGGAACTGGGAGGCCGTTTCGACCTGTTCGACCAGCGGGCCCGGATCACCGCCGCGCTGTATCGCATTCGCGTCGACCACAGTGTCAGCCTGGTCTCGCCCGAACCGCCGTTCTTCGCCACGCCGGGGCCGGGGCAGACCAACCGGGGCCTGGAGCTGGAATTCACCGGCCGCGTGGCGCCCGGGTTCGACGTGCTCGCAAGCCTCACCGAGACGCGCATCGCCAATCACGACGATACCCGCGTCACCGGTGCGCCCAGGCACCAGGCCGCCGCGTGGGCCAGCTACCGTTTCGGCCAGGCCGCCGTGAAACCGTGGGGCATCGCCGCCGGCGTCGTCGCGCGCAGTCGCAGCCTGGGCCGCACGACGGCCGACGGTCAGTACTTCGGCATCCCGGGCCAGGCGAGCGTGGAAGCGAACGTGTCGCGGTATGGCACGAACTGGCGGGTGACGCTCGGGGTCAAGAACCTGCTCGATCGCACGCTCTACGCGGTGAATTTCGACGAGACCTTCGTGCCGATCCGCCAGGGCCGCGTGGTGCTGCTCACCGGCAGCTACGACTTCTGAGGCTGGCGCGCGAAAGCGCGCAGCGCGACCTGGCAGGCATCCCGGCCGAAGGCGTCGCCGCGCGCGGTGGGGCTAGTCTTGTCTCGCGCGGGTATCTCGTAGCAGCCGGCCACACCCGGTCGTCCACCATGGCGACGCCAGAAACGATCGTTGGCGATCGCCATGAGCTTGCCGCGTCGTTCGACCGGCCGTGCCGCGTCGGCGACACCGCGCAGGCGCAGGATGCCGTAATGCGCCGCCAGGGCCCGGACCACCGCGAGCAACAGATCGCGCGGACGTGCACCACCGCTGGCGCGGATGAAATGCGCGGTGGCGGCCCGTCCAAGATAGGCCCACGCGCCACGCACGCCCCCGATCAACAGCCCTTCGGCACCGCCGAAGGTGATCGCGCAGGATGCGACGACTTCTTTCTGGCCGTTGAGCAGGTACAGGCCGAGTTCGCCGCTGCGCTCGTCTTCCGGCGCCCGCGCGTGAAGGTAAGCCATCTGTCCTTGACCCAGTGGCAGGGTGGCCAGGCGTACGTCGTGGCCCTTGAGCAGCCGGTCGCGCAATCGGGCGGGGAATTCCCGTTCGACAAAGCGGTAATGGGCTTCAAGTATGCGGGCACGCGTCGCGAGGTCGAATTCGCGGGAGATGTGAGGCGCGCGCCAGCGTTCGAACAGGTGGGGCTGGCGCTCGGCCACGGCCCTCAGGTCGCGTGACGCGTCGACCAGGCGCAACCAGGTCGCCTGGCGCTGCCAGCCCGCGAGGCTGTCGAACAGGTAGCCGAGCCGGCTTTCCGGGAGCGCCTGCCGCCGACGCAGCGTGGACCGGCGGCGCAGGTGGTCGAGAACCAGACGGAGCCCGCCTCGCTCGCTACCGGGGCGAGGCGCTACGGCGAGGCTGTCGAACGCGCGAGGGGCGGGAAAGCGGGGTTGCATGCCATGTAGACGTGCGACGCGCGGGAAACTGAAACGCGGATCGGCGTCGGGGTCGCCGAGGCGATCGGGTCGCAGCCGGCACCCAGCGGCACGGGGCCTACCGACGGGATGGGAGCCGATCGTATCGGCGATTCGGGGTGGCTCAGCGACCGCGCTTGCGCCGCTCGTCGCGCCATACGATCCACCCGCCCAGCAGGGTCATCGCGGCGAGGGCGTACCACGTGATGGCGTACTGGAGGTGGTTGTCAGGGAACGAAATCACGGTCAGGCCGCCCACCGGACCCTCGCTGCCATCCCCCTGCGACAGTGACGACGCGGCATCGGCGTCGACGAAATACGGCGCGGCGTCGGATACGCCCTCGGTTTTCGCGATGGCCGCGACGTCGCGCGAGAACCAACGCCCGGCCGCAGGCTCGTTGTCCTGCAGGAACGCTCCCTTGGGCTCGCTGATGCGTAACAGTCCCGTCACCGTGACCTCGCCACCCGGGCCGACGGCGCAGTCGGCCTTACCCGCACACCACGTGGGTGACACGAAACCGCGGTTGACGATGACCACCTCGCCGTTCGGACGGCGCAACGGTGTCATCAGCCACGAACCCAGGCCGAGCTCGGTGCTGGCGCGCACCCGCACGCTCTTCGTCGGCACAAACGTGCCGGAGACGCGTACGCGGCGGTATTCATCATTGGCGGCGTCGATCGACGGCCACGCGTCGCGACCGGGCGCGTCGACCGCGGCGGCGTGCACGCGCGCATCCACCCGCGCGATGAGCGCGTGCTTCCACGCGCGACGGTGCACCTGCCACGTACCGAGGGCGACGAAGCCCGCGAACAGGGCCACGCCCAGCAGCGTCAGCAGGCCCAGAACGACGACGCCGCGCGGAGGGCGCGGCGTCGTCGTGGCATCGGTATCGCGCGCGCTCAAGGCAGGTTCTTCACCTGTTGGGACATGTCGTGCGACATGCCCGGCATCATGTTGGCGTTGAGGTGATACATGACCCAGATCGAACCGGACAGGGTGATGACCACCAGCACCAGGGTGAAGATCAGCGCCAGCATGTTCCAGCCGCCTTGCGACTTGGTGTCCATGTGCAGGAAGTAGATCATGTGCACCACGATCTGGATGGCGCCGAAGACCAGCAGCACCACCGCCAGCGTCTGCGCGTTGGGGATGACCTTGCCCATCACCAGCCAGAACGGGATCGCCGTGAGCACCACGGCGAGGAAGAATCCCGTCATGTACCCCTTGAGGGTGCTGTGCGGGGCGTCGTCCTCGTGATGCGCGTGGTCGTCGTGGTGATCGTGCGAATCGACGTGCGTGCTCACTGCAGCACTCCCATCAGGTAAACGAAGGTGAAGACGCCGATCCAGACGACGTCGAGGAAATGCCAGAACATCGACAGGCACATGATGCGGCGCTTGTTCGCCGGCGTGAGACCGTGCTTGCCGACCTGGAACAGCAGCGTCACCAGCCAGATGATGCCAAAGGTGACGTGCAGGCCGTGGGTGCCCACCAGCGTGAAGAACGACGACAGGAACGCGCTGCGCTGCGGGCCGGCGCCTTCGTGGATGAGGTGGGCGAACTCGTAGAGCTCGATGCCGAGGAACGCCGCGCCGAACAGGCCGGTGATGATGAGCCACGCCATCATCGTGCCCTTCTGGTTCTTCTGCATCTCCAACACGGCGAAGCCGTAGGTGATGGAAGACAGCAGCAGCATCGTGGTGTTGATCGCCACGAGCGGCAGTTCGAACAGGTCGGCGCCCGACGGACCGCCCGCGTAGCTGCGGCCCAGCACGCCGTAGGCGGCGAACAGGCAGGCGAAGATGAGGCAGTCGCTCATCAGGTAGATCCAGAACCCGAGCAACGTGCCGTTGGCCGGGTGATGGTCTTCCTTCATCCAGAACTGGAGCTTCTGGCCCGCGGCGGGCGCGGTGGAGGAGGCATGCATATCAGACATGGGCGGCGAGCTCTTCCGTACGGGCGGTCTCGGTGCGTTCGACCACATCCGCCGGGATGTAGTAGTCGCGCTTGTAGTTGAAGGTATGGCCGATCGCCGTCACCAGCAGGCCCACGAAAGCCAGGCCGGCCACGAGGAACATGTGCCAGATCATGGCGAAGCCCAGCACGAAGGCGAAGCCCGCGATGATGATGCCGGCGCCCGTGTTGCTGGGCATGTGGATCGGCAGGTAACCCTCGGTGCGACGCTCGGCTTGGTGGTCCTTCATCTGCGACCAGGCATCGAGATCGTGCACCACCGGGGTGAACGCGAAGTTGTAGACCGGCGGCGGCGACGAGGTGGACCACTCGAGCGTGCGGCCGCCCCACGGATCGCCCGTGACGTCGCGCAGGGCATCACGGCGCTTCCAGCTGACGAAGAGCTGCATCAGGAACGAGCCGATCCCAAGGGCGATGAGGCCGGCGCCGACCGCCGCGATCTGGAACCAGATCTGCAGCGACGGATCCTCGAAGTGGTTCATGCGGCGCGTGACGCCCATGAAGCCAAGCACATAGAGCGGCATGAAGGCGACATAGAAGCCGACGAACCAGAACCAGAACGAGCACTTGCCCCAGAACGGATCGAGGCGATAGCCGAACGCCTTGGGGAACCAGTAGTTGATGGCGGCGAACACGCCGAACACCACGCCACCGATGATCACGTTATGGAAGTGCGCGATCAGGAACAGGCTGTTGTGCAGCAGGAAGTCGGCCGGGGGCACGGCAAGCATCACGCCGGTCATGCCGCCGATGACGAACGTGACCATGAAGCCCACCGTCCACAGCATCGGCACGTCGAACTTGATGCGGCCGCGGTACATCGTGAACAGCCAGTTGAAGATCTTCGCACCCGTGGGGATCGAGATGATCATCGTGGTGATGCCGAAGAACGAGTTGACGCTCGCGCCCGAACCCATGGTGAAGAAGTGGTGCAACCACACCAGGTAGGAGAGCACCGTGATCACCACGGTGGCGTAGACCATCGAGGCGTAGCCGAACAGGCGCTTGCGGCTGTAGGTCGGCACGATCTCGGAGAAGGCGCCGAACAGGGGCAGGATCAGGATGTAGACCTCGGGGTGGCCCCAGATCCAGATCAGGTTCACGTACATCATCGGGTTGCCGCCGAAGTCGTTCGTGAAGAAGTTGGTACCGATGTAGCGGTCGAGCGAGAGCAGCACCAGCACGGCCGTCAGCACCGGGAAGGCGGCGACGATGAGCACGTTGGTGCAGAGGGAGGTCCAGGTGAAGACGGGCATCTTCATCATGGTCATGCCCGGCGCGCGCATCTTGACGATGGTCGCGATCAGGTTGATGCCCGACAACGTGGTGCCCACGCCGGCGACCTGCAACGCCCATATGTAGTAGTCGACGCCGACGTCGGGACTCTGCACGAGCCCGGACAGCGGCGGATACGCCAGCCAGCCCGTGCGCGCGAACTCACCCACGAAGAGCGACGCCATCACCAGCATGGCGCCGGAGACGGTCATCCAGAAGCTGAAGTTGTTGAGAAACGGGAAGGCCACGTCACGGGCGCCGATCTGCAGCGGCACCACGTAGTTCATCAGGCCCGTCACCAGCGGCATCGCCACGAAGAAGATCATGATCACGCCGTGGGCGGTGAAGATCTGGTCGTAGTGATGCGGCGGCAGGAAGCCTGGGTTGCCGTTGAAGGCGATGGCCTGCTGGGCGCGCATCATCAGCGCGTCGGCGAAGCCGCGCAGCAGCATCACGATGCCCAGCACCATGTACATGATGCCGATCTTCTTGTGATCGATGCTGGTGAACCATTCGCTCCAGAGGTATCCCCAGAGCTTGGCGCGGGTGATGAGCGTCAGCACCGCGATGCCGCCGATGGCGACCATGGCGAACGTGGCGATGAGGATGGGCTCGTGATACGGAATCGCCTCGAGGGAGAGGCGTCCGAAGATCAGCTTGACTAGATCGGGCGTATTCATGACCGGGGGCTCGGCTAGGCTTGAATTCGGTGGGGCGCGCTCAGAGCGCGCGCCCGGCAGGGGACGTGGCCGTGCCGCCATCGCGGCTCAGGCAGAGCGCGCCGACGTAGCGCCGCTCGGCCTCGGTGAGGCCCAGGCGCGAGCGCAGGGCAGCGCTCGTGGTCACGTTGTAGGCACCCACGATGCCCTGTCCGCCCTGGCGGTCGAGCGCCATCATGTCGTTCTGGCACATGCGGTCGGACTCGACGCAGCGGTTGAGGATGGCGTTGTAGAGGCCGGGCGCGACCTTGGCGTAGTAATGCACCGGCTCGCGTTCGCTGGGCTGCTCCAGCTTGAGGTAATCCTCGCGGCTCAGGTTGCCGCCCTGGGCGCGGGCCTTGGCCACCCAGCTGTCGAACTCCGCGTCCGACACGCTATGGAAGCGGAAGGTCATGTCGGAGAAGCCGGCGCCGCTGTAGTTGGCGGAGATGCCGCCGAAGTCGCCGGTCTTGTTCATCACGGCGTGCAGCTGGGTCTCCATGCCCGGCATGGCGTAGATCATGCCCGCCAGGGACGGCACGAAGAAGGCATTCATCACCGTGGAGGCGGTGATGTGGAACTCGATCGGACGATCGACCGGCGCCGCCATCTCGTTGACCGTGGCGATGCCCTGCTCGGGATAGAAGAACAGCCACTTCCAGTCGAGCGCGACCACCTCGACCACCAGCGGCTTGGTGCCGGCGGCGACCTGGCGGGAGGCGTCGATCTGGTCGATGGGGCGGTAGGGATCGAGCTTGTGGGTGCTCGTCCAGGTGATGGCGCCCAACGCGATGATGATGATCAGTGGGGCCGACCAGATCACCAGCTCCAGCACGGTGGAGTGGTTCCAGTCCGGATCGTATTCGCCGTGGGCCGCCTTGTTCGACTCCCGGTATTTCCAGGCGAAGAGCAGGGTCAGCGCGATGACCGGGATGATGATAATCAACATCAACACGACGGAAATCGCGATAAGGTCGCGCTGCTGCCGGGCGATGTCGCCCGCGGGCGAGATCAGCACGGCATCGCAGCCCGACAGGAGCAGGGCCAGGGCGGGGATCAGCAATCCGCGCAACATCTTCATGGACATTCGCATGATGGGAGTAGATCGTGGGGACACAAAAAGGTACGCCGTTCCACCTGTCACGGCCATAGGACACATTGTCCCATGCCGTGTGTAGGGCGGGGGAATTCCATCCCGCCCGATCTTCGCTATGCTGTCCCCAACGCCACGAATTCGGGGTAAGAACACGATGTCAAGCCTTTCACACGCCGATCACGTCGGCCCCGGCGTCCAGGCCCAGAACGATCTGGCCCACCACCACGGCGGCGCCGCCCACGCGGCCGTCGCGCCGGGCGAGATCGCCGTCGGCGTCGTCATCGGCCGGGCCTCGGAATACTTCGACTTCTTCACCTATGGCATCGCCTCGGTGCTGGTGTTCCCGTCGGTGTTCTTCCCCTTTCTCAACCAGTTGGACGGCATCCTGCTGGCGTTCGCGATCTTCTCGCTGGCCTTCATCGCCCGTCCGATCGGCACCACCCTGTTCATGGCGATCCAGCGCCAGTGGAGCCGCAGCACTAAGCTCACGGCCTCGCTGTTCCTGCTGGGCACGTCGACGGTGTGCATCGCCTTCCTGCCGATGAACACGTCCGGCGGCTACGGCGTGATCGTGGTGCTGGGCGTGTTGCGCTTCATCCAGGGCATCGCCCTGGGCGGCTCATGGGACGGCCTGCCTTCCCTGCTGGCGCTCAATACGCCCAAGGGGCGCCGCGGCTGGTACGCGATGCTCGGCCAGGTGGGCGCGCCGATGGGGTTTCTCATCGCCGGCTCGCTGTTCCTGTTCCTGAATACCCAGCTGTCCCGTGAGGATTTCCTCGGCTGGGGCTGGCGCTATCCGTTCTTCGTGGCGTTCGCGATCAACGTGGTGGCCCTGTTCGCCCGCCTGCGCCTGGTCGTCACCGAGGAGTACACCCAGGCGCTGGAAGAACGCGAACTGGAGCCCATCGGCATCATCGAGATGTTCCGCGCCCAAGGCTACAACCTGTTCATCGGCGCCTTCGCGGCCTTGGCCAGTTATGCCCTGTTCCACCTCGTGACGGTGTTCCCGCTGTCCTGGATCGCCCTGTCGCGCTCACAGGACATCAACAACGTCTTGATCGTGCAGCTGGTCGGCGCCTGCGTGGCGATCCCGGCCACCGTGGCATCGGGCGTCATCGCCGACAAGATCGGCCGTCGCAACACCCTGGGCACCATGGCCGTCCTCATCGGCCTCTTCGCCATCGCCGCGCCATTCCTGCTCGACGGCGGCAAGGTGGCCCAGGACATCTTCCTGGTGGTCGGTTTTGCCCTGCTTGGCCTGTCCTACGGGCAGGCCGCCGGTACCGTTACGGCCAACTTCGCCCGCCGCTACCGCTACACCGGCGCGGCCCTCACCACCGACTTCGCCTGGCTCTTCGGCGCCGCCTTCGCTCCCCTGGTGGCCTTGGGCCTGTCGCAGCGATTCGGCCTGGTCGCCGTGAGCGGTTACCTGCTGTCGGGCGTGGTCTGCACGCTGCTGGCCCTGCGTATCAACCGGGCCCTGGAGACGGAACGTCCCAAGCCCGCACACTGAAAACGCGCCACCCACGACTCGACGGGGCCCCTTGCGGGCCCCGTCTCATTTCGGGTTGCGACGAGCGGACACTTGCTCCACCCTTTCCCGATGCTCTTCGATCTGCCCGACCACGAGACCCTCTATCGCGCCCTGCTGGACCGGGATACCGCCTACGACGGTCACGTCTATGCCGGTGTCATCCCGACGGGCGTGTTCTGCCGGCCGAGTTGCCCCGCGCCGAAACCAACGTTGGCGCACGTCCGCTTCCACGACTCGGCGGCAGCCTGCTTACGCGCGGGCCTGCGCCCCTGTCTGCGGTGTCGTCCGCTCGATCCGGTCGGCCAGCGCGAGCCCTTGGTATCTGCCCTGCTCCGCCAGCTTGAGGACGACCCGTGCCGAACATGGACGAACGACGACGTGGCGGCCCTGGGCTACGAGCCGTCGGTGGTACGCCGCACGTTCCAGCGCCAGTTGGGCATCGGCTTTATCGAAATGGCTCGCCTACGCAAGGTGACGGGCTGAGCCGACGGCACGTCATCCCAGGACGGGATAGACGCCGTCGGTAAAGACGTGGCCGTGGTAGCCCTTGCGGCCGACCTGCCGTGCCAGCTCGCTGCGGAAATCCTCACCCCGACGCAGGCTGTCCAGAACGAAGGCGAAGTCTCGCCGGGGTGTCCAGCCCAGGTCACGCACGGCACGGCCGCTGTCGTAGACGCGGTCGAGCGACGGCAGGAGAGCCCAACCTTGCCGGGCGTAGAGGTCGTCGACCCCGGGGAAGTAGCGCCGGACCACGGCGGGTGCGTCCTCTCGCAACGCCGCCGCATCCGTCCGCTGGAACGGCGTGGGGGCCGAGATGACGTAACGACCGAAGCCCAGCGCAGGCGCGCGTTCGAGGGCGAGCCGATGCGCGTCGACGATGTCCTCCATGTCGGCGCGCCGATAGAGCAGCTCGTTGGCCTGCATGTTCAGCGCGCCGTAGGCCGATCGAACCGACGCGTTGTCGTCATCTTCGGGGAAAAAGCGCGCCGTGCGCAGCACCAGCGTGGGCATGTTGTCTTGTCGCGCCGCGAGCTCGCATAACGTCTCCGCGGCGAGCTTGGTGGCGCCATAGATGGTGCGGGGCACGGGCCGCACGTCTTCATCGATCCACGCGGCCGGCGCGGCCGGTGCCGGCGACAGCGCGGCACCGTAGGCACTGGTGGTGCTGGTGAAAACGAACGCGCGCACGCCGTGCGCCACCGCCGCGTCGAGCAGGGCCAGGGTGCCCGCCACGTTGGTATCGATGAACTGGCGCCGGGTATGGGTGGCGATGTGCGGTTTGTGCAGCGTCGCGCTGTGGATCACGCCGCGCACGCCGGACAGCGCATCACGGACGAATGCCTCGTCGGCGATCGATCCGACGAGGTCGGTGTAGGGGGACGGTGTCACGTCGAGCCCCCGCACGTCATGCCCCAGGCCGCGCAGGCGGCGTACCAGCGCCTCGCCGAGGTGGCCCGCGCTGCCGGTGACGAGCAGGGTCATGCGCGCTGGCTTACCAGATGAGATCGTCGGGGACGACGAACTGCTTGTAGTAGTCGTCATCCTCGTCGGGCGGCGGCGGATCGCCTTCCTTGCGACCGTGGTCGAGGGCGATCCGCGCCGGATCGCGCACGTGGATCTTGTCGGCGGCCGCCCGGGGCAGCAGTTCGAAGCCATCGTCGTGGCGGACGATGGCAAGGGTGCCCGCCGCCAGTTGAGCCCGCTGGGCGTCGTTGACGAGCACGCTGGCGATGCGGTCGCCGTCGGTGAAGCGGTACGCGATGTCGCCGTCACGCTTGACCCGCGAGGCCTCGATGATCTGGCGGACCTGGGCCTGCACCTCTTTCGCGCGGGCCTCGGCATTGCGTTCGGCCGCCAGGGCCCGGTCGCGCTCGGCCCGCTCCGCCTGGAGGCGCTGGGCGTCGACCCGCTCCTCGGCGGGGGCGGCCTGGGCCTTGCCCTGGCGCTGCTTCGCCTGCTCGCGGACGACCTTGGCCACCTTGTCTTTCTTGACCAGCCCGGCCTTGAGGAGTTGTTCCTGGAGGGGATTGCGCATGCGACGTATCGATCGGCGGGAAGCGGCCTAGTCTAGCGCGGTGTCGGCGCCCCGCACGCCGAGCCGATCGAGTTCGGCGACGAGTTCACCGGCCAGGCGCGCGCTGGGAAATCCCCGGGCGTCGGCGGTGTAGCGCAGGATGCCCGCCGCAGCCGCCCTGCCCCCGCCGGAAGGCTCCAGCCGCCAGCGCAGCGTGCCGACCGCCAGGCCAGACCGGGCGTCACGGACCAGCGCGGCGGGAAACAGCACCAGCCGGTGACCCGCGCTCACCTCGTCCAGCGCGAGCAGCGCTTTCTCCGGCAGCGCACCGTCGATATGGCGTCCGCGGCCCTCGTCGAAGACCGTGACGTCCACCGGTAACGCGTGCCGGTCGACCAGGCCGGGTACGTCCACCGTGCGCGCCTCGAAGCCCGCGTCGCGAAGGCGCCGGGTAAGCGTGTGGGCGAAGGTCGACGCATCCGTGCGAAGCAAGGGGTCGGCGGCGGGATGGAGCGGCAGGAGCGACAGCACGTCGAGCCGGCCGATCGACGGTGCCGCGCCCAGGCGGTGCCCGGCCCCGGACACCGTCGCACAGCCGCCGACGAGGGCGGCCATCAGGATCGGCCCGGCGATGCGATAAGTCATAAGAATTCAACCATCAAACGTAGCTGGCGGGAAAAGCGCCCCCCGCCGATCGGCGAGCCCGCCTGCCTGAGGCGCGCGTGGAAGGTGAAGCGCTGACCGTTACCGAGGGCACCGAGCACGACGGGACGGGCTGGGGCGATCGCGCGCAGGTCGGCGGTGGCCAGTTGCAGGGCCACGTGGCGAGGGCCGGGCAAGGCGAAGCCCTGGGGGTCGTCCGGCGTCGCGTCGCTGGGGATGCCGAACGTAAACCGGGCGATGAGCCCTGCTGGATACGGGCAGGACGACACGCGCAAGTGAAACGGCAGCCAGGGTGTCGCACCGTCGGCGTTGCGGAAGTCGGCGACACCGTAGTCGCCCATCCGCACGACCTGATGGAGATCGTCGACGACGATGCCGCAGGCGGGCCGCTGGAGCACCACGCCGGCCATTTCGAGGGTTTCGTAGGCCAGTCGCCCACCGCCCTTCGTGTTGGTGGCGAACGACTGTCCGACGACACCAGGATCGAGGCGGCCGAAGCGCAGGGGCCCTGCCACGCGCACGATGTCGTAATGGACCGATTCGTCCGTGACGTCCACGGGCGTGCCGCCGATGACCACCCATCCGTTGTCGAGGTTCCAGTGCGTCGCCGACGGATAACGGAAGTGCTCGGCGTCCTTGCGCCTGACGGACACCTTGAGGCCCAGGCCCGAAGGAAGGCCACCGATGGTGAGCGGGCGGGTATCCCCCGCCGACACGGGCACCCACACGTGGTCGAACGTGATGACGCCTTTCTTGCACTGGAGCACGTGAGGCTCGCCGCTGCGCAGGCCTTGCCCCGTGGCCACGACCTGGCCGGGAAGGCTCCCGCCGGCGGGGATGCCCGCGTGTTCGTAGGCCGTGCCGATGCGATAACTCACCTTGCCCACCGATTCGCAACCCCACTTGGCCCATGCGTCGGGCACGTACATCGACGACAAAAGAACGACGGAAACGACCGCCTTCCTCGCTGCGTGGAAAGACATCGGGGCGCACTCCTTGGCCAGACCCGCGACACGGCGGGCAAACGATCAGGTGGGATGCGCCCAGCTTAATGGCGTGGGATTTACAGGTAGTCCACCTGTACCCGGATCACCCGTGAGAAAACACCGCCCTCGACCGTAGGCTTCGTCTCGCGCAGACGCACGTTGAAGTCATAGGCCTCGCCGGAGCCCAGCGCATTCATCTCGATGGGTACGCCCGGCGCGATCGTCTGGCGATCCTTCGTGCCCAGCTCCATCGCGACGTTCTTCGGACCGCGCAACGAAAACCACGCGGGGTGGGTCGCATCGGCATCGCCGGCGCCACCGAACGTGAAACGCGCGATCAGACCGACCGGATCGCTGCAATGCTTCACCCGCAGGCGGAAATTCTCCCAGGGCGTGGCGCGTTCCGGCGTGGCGAAGTTACTGAGGTTATAGGCGGGTAGCTCGATCGGTTTCTTCGCGTCGTCCCAATCGATGCTGCATGCTTCGCGACGAAGGACGAGGTCGTAGACCTGCATCGAACGAAACACCACGAGCCCTCCACCCACCTTGTCGACGTTCGACTGCGCGATCGCCCGACTGTCGATCTTGCCGAAGCGAACGGGGCCGGCCATGCGATAGATTTCGTAGCCGACCGAGTCCATGTCGCTTCGCACCTGTTCGCCTTGCGCCATGGTGCGATCGATATCGTGGGGAAATGGGCGGCGAACGCCATCGCGCTCACGCAGGAACAGGCGTAGCCCCACCCCCGCGCGCTGCCCACCGACGGTGAGTGGCAGCAAGCCTTCGGTCTGCCGGTTCTCCCACCGTCCGCGAAAAGTGACGCGGCCCTGGTTGCAGGTGAGCAGCAGCTTACCCTCACCGGCCGCCTCACCCTCGCGCAGCAGTTTTCCCTCGGGATCGCTGTTGCGTACGTCGACGAACGTCGTCTGGCCGATCTGGTAGGTGGCGAGGTTGACGTGGGTACAACCGGCGGCGGCGAGCGCCTGCCCGGTCACGCCGGATGAGAGCGCCAACGCACCCGAGAGCGCCCGGCGTAGGGAAAAAGTCGGCATGGTGATCACTTGGTTACCTGGGAAGGGGAGTCCACGACGATGTCGCGGGTGGAAAAGTGCGTCGCCAGCCACGTCGACCAGCGCACGGCCCGCCGAATCAGCGCCGCGCGATATCGCGCGTTGAGCTGCGGCGTGCGCGAGTGATAGTTGGCGGCGCGTGCCCATACATCGCCGGCGTCGTCACGCAGATGGCCGCGGATGCGCCACGCCGCGAGCTGATAGGCGTAGCAGCCGGGCGCGGCCACGTCGTGCGGGGAGATGCCGTAGCGCGCCAGCTCGCGCAGATAGGCGGTGTTGAACTGCAGTGCGCCGACGTCCTGCGTGCCGTTCGCGTTGCGAACCCACTGGCCCGGCCGTCCCGCTTCCTGCTCGGCGATGGCGAGGAGGATGTTCGCCGGCACGTCATAGGCGATCGCCGCGCCCAGCGCACAGGCCACCATGGCTTGCTGCTCGGCGGGAATATCCGGAAGCACGTCGATCATGGGGCGAGGCCGGCATTAGGCGTTTCGCCGGACGGCGGGGTAAGCGGCAACGGTTCGCCCTCCGTGGCGCTGTGGGGCGTGGCGACAGCGATACCGTCGTGATCCGCGCGACGTCCAGGCATGGCATCGTGAAGGGCGTGGCTCACGTCCGTGGTGCCCGGACGCAGGGTCGTGGCATAGCCTGAGGCGGGCACGGCGGGGTCGGCCTCGTTGCCGCGATGCGCTCGTGCGGTGGCTACCGTCGACGTCCGGGGCGAGGCCGCCACGGCCGGCATGGGTGTGTCCCGCGGATGCACGGAGGGGCCCTGGTCGGGCATCGCCACGGGGGACGTCATCGGCTGGACCGCCACCTGCACGTGTTCCGTCGTGCCCGGTGACGCAAAGGACGCAAGACTTACCGCGGTCGCTTGTCCGATGTGCACATCCGAGCCGCGTCGCGGCGGGCTTGTCTCCGACGGCGGCTCAATGCCTCGCTGCATGGCGATGTCGGCGGGCCGACGTGTAGCCATGGGCGCATCACCCAAGGCACGATGCGCCGGCGTACGCGGCATGACCGTGATCTCCGCGTCGAGGCTGTGCAGCCGCGTGGCGGGATGACCAGCCTGCAAGAGAGCCGTCTCGACCGAGGTTGCGGGACCGAAAGGGGCCCGCGCCTTCGGCACATGAACGGCGGACGACGCGTCGACCTCGCCATACGCCACAGACGACAGATCGTGTGAGATCGATGCAGGGGTCCTGGGAAGGTGGACCAGACGATCGGATGGCCTTGCGGACACATGGGCGATGGCGGTGCCGGCGTCGTCGGCCGGGAGCGTCGTGGTCATGCCCGGGCCAACGATCAAGGACAACATTGCCGGACCGGATGACCGCAAGAGCGAGGCGTCGTCGCGCGCGGCCTGGGTCACGCTCGGGATCGAACGGCTTTCGTCGGTCGCCGACGATGTCGCCCCATCCCTCATCGCCACGTCGCCTGTGACCGGTTGCGTGGTCACAGGGTCTAGTCCCGCGCCACCGGGCAGCGCTGTACCGGTCGGGATGCTGATCCCCTGCGTCACGTCGGCGACGACCGTCCGACCGATCGCCGGACGCTGGGATGACGCCGCGTGGTCGTATGCCGGGACGTCCTTGGGTCCGGTTCGCAGGTCGGTCGTATCCACGGCGTGCGTCGGCGCCTTGGTGGCGACGCCGTCCAGAGGCTCGGGACGCGTCGACACTTGCGGAAGGGACGGCATGGATCGCGTGCCCACGTCGGGCGGTACGCCCTGCCCGACCGGCGCCATGCCCGGTACGACCGCCGACGGCGATGTCGCATCCAGTGCCACGCTCGGCTGATCCAACGAGCCCGAGGAAGGCATGTCCATAGGCGACGATGTCCCGGGCCGCAGTCTCTCCGACACCGGCTGTCGAGGTACTGGTTTCCCCCTGGGCGTAGTCGTGGCCTGCACGGACATATCGTCGAGGTGGCGGCGCGCCTCGGCTGCGAAGGCAGCATCGATCGCCGATCTGGCTTCAGGCTCATGCCCGGATGCGACCATGAAGTCGTTCGGCGATGCCACATCGGCGGAGACGGAGCCATCGCGTGCCGCGACAACCTCGTGCGCGTGGTCACGAGCTGCGGCGCTGACACGCGTCCTCCCGTCCGGGCGTCGACCCGATGCCAGCGGTTCGGCCGATGAGGCGTGGGAGTGCTCCGCGTCGACGTCACCTCCCGTCATCGCGTAGGCCGTCTGCGTGGTGTCATGCGGCCACGCCGGCGATTCGCCGTTGCCAACACCGCCGGGCGTCGCGGTCGTTGTAACGCCCGACAGGCTCAGGTCGGGCCTGATGCGTCCGACGGGACGGTCACGCTGTGCCGTCAGGTCCGCTATCGGGCTTGCTCCCAGGGGACGCCAACGCGGCGCCCCACCCGGTGCGTAAGCCGCGTGGGTGGACGCCTGCCGCGTCCATGATCCTCCGGACGGGATGATCACCTGGGTCTGGAAGGGTTCCGGCACGCTGGACATGCCCACGGCGGAACGTTGCACGGCGTCCATCACCGAGTCGGCCCGCACCGACGCACGACTCTCGCTGTCCGAACGGTGGCGGGCTTGCGCCATATGGGCGGCCAGGGAGCCGACGGACGCCATGGCCGCCGTGCCTCCCGCACCGATCGCCGAGCCGACGACACCGGCGGTGCCTGCGTAGAGCCCCAGGTTCGAGCCGGTCACCATCGCATAGAGCATCTGCGGAACACGCAGCGCCAGCACGAGCAGCAGGATCGACACCGGCAGGATCAGACCCATGCGGGGATAGCTCACGACGCCGGATCGCGTCTGCATGGCCGCGCTGGCCAGTTCCCCCAGAAGCTGGGCGCCCTGGTGACCGATGATGCCGAGGGCGAACATACACAGGCCGATCGCCAGGACATGCTTGTAGAAATTGATCGCAATCGGCGACGTCCACCGCGCGCCGCCGAAGCCGAGCAGGATAATGCCCGCGTAGCCCATCATCCACGCGGCGATAAGCAACAGCAGGAACTGCGCCGTGACGAGGGACAGTACGACCATGGTGCCGATACCCAGCAGGTTGGCGACGATCATTTCGCCCGTCTCGGCTGACTCGGTGCCTTGCAGCATGTCCAGGTAGACCTGGATGCCGATGCCACCGATGTCGTTGCCGCGACTGATGAACGACGACGCGTTCGGGCTACCGCTGAACAGTTGGAAGAACGAATCGACGATGTCGCCGACGAAACCCTTGCTGCCCCGCAGGTCGGACGCATTGACCAGCAACCAGTAGAAAAGGCTGGTAACGATGACGAACCGTGTCAGCTCCATCAGCATCTCGCCGATGTCCTGACGCATCACCTGCATGCCCATCGTCCAGACGAGACTTATCGCGGCGAGGCTCCAGAAAAGTTGCGTGGCCGCATCGAGCACCCGCTCGTCGCGGGCGTATTGCTGGAACAGGCGATGGAAGCTGCCCACGAGGGTCTTGTCCAGATCGTCGGCGGCCAGGGCGTCGCCCGACAACGTCGACAGGACAAGAAACGCCATCAGGCGGATGAGAAAGAAAGCAGGCATGCGATCCATGACAGGTGGCGTCCATCGGAGCGCCGTCGGCATAACGGCGCTCCACCAGGGGTCAGAACGTATCGGCGAACTCGGGGCGGTCCTTCTTCAGCGAGCTGCTCGCCTCCCTGAGGCCGCTGCGAAGTCGCGCAGACGTCGCGAGTGCGCGCGATTCCTTGTCGGCGCCCGCCTGGGCCTGCGTCAATCGCGCCGCCTCGGATACGAGCAGCATGGAACGCAGCTGCATGAGCTGGTTGACCTGCGACTGGGCCATGGCATTGGCGATCTGCATCTGCTGGCCATGGCCTTGCGTGGTCTTGTTCAATGTCGACAGGGTGGCGACGGCCTCGGCTTCGCCTTGGAGACCGGAACGGTGCTCCTTGATCGACGCCAGCCAGACGTCGTTGGCGGCCTTTCGGGCGCGCGACCCTTCGAAGCCGGCGAGGTCGCCGTCTTTCGCATAGTCCGACGCGGCTTTGTACTGTGCGGCGTAGTCGTCGTCGGAGCGACCTCCCGTCACCCGCTCGAAAAAGTCCTTGACCGGGGAGGGTATGGGAATGATTTCTTCTCCCGGGTTGTTCTTGTTGATGATCACGGTGAAGTTCTTGTTGACTTCGATATTCTTGATGGCGATATCCGCGGATATCGACGTCGACTTATCGATGTTTGTGGTGCTCTTGTTGATCTCAGTCGTTGTGTTGTTTATCTGGCTCGTCGTCGTATTGATGGCGGACGTCGATTGATCGATGGAGAAGGTCTGGCTTGATATGGCCCGGGTCGAGTTGTCGATATTGTTGGTGTAGTAGTTGACCGTTCCCTCGTCCTTCTCCTGAAGCTGCTTGGCGATTTTCTTTAGCTGGAACCAGCTGGGAATGTCCCATACCAGACCAAAGGCGGACGCATCATGCGTCGATAGCGCCAGGGCACCGACGGTCATCGAGCAAACGAGGGTCTTGAAACGTTTCATGCATGGTTCTCCACGGGCTCAACATTGGGCGGATTTATCTGAAAGGCGTATACGGTCTGTCGAATGTCATGTCCTTCACGGCCATGACGTGGAACCGGTATCCCGGTCGTATCCTCAACGTGGGTGCGACGTCGAGGTTCTTCCGAAGCATTTCCGTGGCGACCATGCCTAATTGCTGTGCCAGCGACTGACTGAGAATGGTCGCGTTGGAGGTTCCGTAGGGATCGTTCTGGGGGTTGGTCGTCGACGACGTCAGGCCCGCTGTGATGCCCGATAGGAACACCGCCGATCCCAGGATGCGCAGGTAATGACGATCGACCTTGTCGCTGAAACCCGCATAGCCCGCACCGTCGACGCCGTCCATCGCACCGATATCCAGGGCTTTTCCGTCCGGGAAGACGATGCGTTGCCAGGCGACGAGCAGCCGCGACTGACCGTAGAGCACATGGTGGTCGTAGCGTCCGATGAGACGGGCGCCCTGGGGTATGAGCCGATATCGGCCGGTCGCCGTGTCGAAAACGTCCTGGCTGACCTGGGCGATGATCTGGCCGGGGATGTCCGAATTCACGCCGGAGATCATGATGGCCGGAATAACGGCACCGGCGCGCAAGGCGTAGGCGCTGCGAGGCGCCTCAAGCGCGGTGTCCAATGCCCAGCGATCGGCCTCGGCGCCCGCCTTGCGGTCGAACGATGCGTACCCGTTCGGCGTTTTGCCCGCGTCGGTGGATGAAGCCGGTTCGGTCGGCGGCGGCTTCGCGGCATCCTCGGGCACAGGGGGCTTCGCAGGCACCGCATCGGGCGTCGCCACCGACGTCTTCGCGCGAAGCGCGCTTCGCAGGAGACTCATGCGCTCGTCGGCCTGCGCGTCCGCGATGGCGGGCGCGGGGACGGTGCCACCCGTACGCCGTGGTGGCAACGGTGGCAGGTCGTCGTCCGGAACGGGCGCCACCGCAATCGCCGGCATGGACGATTCGCGCGCTTCGGCGTCCTCCACCAGACCCGCCGTCGCACCCTCGATGAGCAGCCGCTCGGGTATCGGGGGGCTCTCGGCCACGACGCCCTGCGCCGCATCGGATGCACCATGCGACACCTCGGCACGGCGGGTGATCATGGACGCGACGAGGATGACGAAGACCAGCAGTACACCGCCGATGATAAGCAGGGGCACATTGTTCACTCGCCGGACGCCGCCCGCGCCGTCACGCGGATTGTCCTGAATCTCTGGCAGGCCCCCGTCGTCAGCGACATCGACGTGACGCTTATCGGCCGCGTTCATTCGCTTCGCGTCCATGGGCCACCTGCATAGGCCGTCGCGCCATCGACGATCCAGAGACGTGTATACCGTACCGGACCGGCGGTGACCGTCACGAGGTACTGGCGATCGGCCAGGGTCGTCACCTCGCAATTGAGAAGGGATGCCACCGGGTAGGTGCCCACGCGAAAACCGTGTCCGCGCAACGACGCATAGATCGCCGTCGTAAGTGCTCCGGTGACAGCGACCGGCGCGAACGCGGTGACGGACGGATCGAACGCCTGGTCGAACAACGCCGTGACGTCGGCGACGACGACACGGCGTAGCGGGTCGACATCACCCGGCGACGGCATGGGCGGGCGGACGTCGGCGCATGCGCAGACGGCACCGAGAGCGAGCAAGAGGCCTGTGCGCCACACGGTCAATGCGTCCTCTCGATGGTGACTTTGCGCTGGGCGCGTCCCGCGCCCGCCACCAGAATCGCCTTGTCGAACAGCGTGTCGACCACGTAGCGTCCATCCTGGAGGCGATAGTTCACCATCACCTCGTCATCCTTGCGAAACAGCTTTCCGCTCTCGCGGATCACCAACAACGTGGGGGCTTCGCCCTGGGCGAACGTCGCAGGCATCTCGATGATCGTCTTGACACCATCGTTGTAGACCCGTGCGGGCCTGAAGTTCGCATCGCCACTCACGCGATAGTCGAAATCGAGCTGGCCGAGGTATTCATTGGGCCGTGAAGCGGCTGCAGTCACGCGCTGGTCGGCCACCCGTTTCTTTATGTCCGCCCACTTGGCCGACGACGCACTAGGGTAGGAAAAGGCGACGCGAGGCATGTATTCGGTGCGATGGGAACGCAGACGCAGGTGGTAGGTCCGCCGGTCGGTGGTCACGATGAGGGACGTCTCCAGACCGACGTCGAGCGGCTTGATCACCAGGTGCTGGATCGCTCCATCGCCACTGCCCGACAGGGCCGGTTCGACCAGCCAACGCACCGCGTCGCCCAGGTTGACCGAACTCACCTGTTCGCCGGGCTCGAGTTCCACGTCGCAGACCTGTAGCACGGCGCAGACGATGCTGGGTTGCGACTGCCCGAAAAGAAAGCGCAGGGTGCCGTCGGGCCCGGGAACGGGCCGGACGGCGGCCGACGTATTGGCGATCCACTGGCGTGAGATATCCAGGCCGGCTTTTTCGCTCGGCGTAAGCGTCGGGTTGTTTCCCGACAGGGGATCGACGGTTCCGGCGGCGGATTGGGCCAGGGCGGCACACGGCAGCCCTGTCGCCAGAAAAGCGAGGACGATGGCTTTGAACACAGGAGGCCTCTAGAACTGTTTGGACCAGGAGTAGTCCGTAATGAAAATGCCCAGCGGATTGAGGCGGAGACGGTCTTCGTCCATGGCCTGGGCCTGCGGCGTCGACTCGATATGGATCAACGCGCGCATCCGCGCCGGCTTGCCCATCACCTCGCCCTTGCGGCTGCGTTGGGTTTCGATCCAGTCGACCTGCCAGGTGGTGGTGCTCTGGGGAATCGACGAGGTGATCTCGACGTTGACCGTCTGCCGTTCCGCGCGTTTGAACGGATTGTTTTCGGGCGTACCGTTCAGATAGTTCGTCATCTTCTGCGCGGCCACGCTACTGGCACGCATCTGGGCATACACCTTGAAGATGTTTCTTCGCTGTAGCGCGATGTCGGGCGTCACCGTGCGGGCATTGACGATGAACTCGGCGACCGTCGTTCGCACGATGCGCTGGTCGAACTCTGTCGCCACCGTGGCAGGAGCGACGGCCGCCGCCTCGCCCAGCTTGTCCACCTCGACCACATACGGCACGAACTTCGACTGACTGCCGATATAGACGACCCCACCCACGGCGACGAAGACGATGAGCAGGCTCAGCAAGGCCATGGTCTGCCAGATGGCACGGGACGCGATCAGTCCGCCGACGTGGGAATTCCACGTACGCTTCGCGTTGAGGTAGGGGTGTGCCATGCCATCGGCAGGCTTGGGAATGCGGGTGTAGTCGATAGTCCTCTTTGCCATCATCGTGCTCCATATTCGGACAGGTACAGTCCCTTGCTTTCGAGCCACTCGTCGACCCATCCGTCGCCATGCCGCGCTTCGAGCGCACGGATCGTCGTGATCGACTCCTTATCGGTCTGGCCGATGAGCGCGAGTGCCAGCGGGCCCAGGGCGAGGTCGTAGAGCCGCCGGCCTTTTTCCGACACGTAGTAGTAATGGCGCTTCGGCACCGCCGTGGCGAGAATCTCGATCTGCCGGGTGTTCAGGCCCATGCGGCGGTAGAGCGCGGCCGTGTCCTCGTCTCTCGCGAATGGATTCGGCAGGAAGATCTTCGTGGCCGTGGACTCCACGATCACATCGAGGATCCCTGAGTCGGCCGCGTCGGAGAGGCTCTGCGTCGCCATGACGACGAGGCAATTGGCCTTGCGTAACACCTTCAGCCACTCGCGGATCTTGGCACGGAACACCGGATGGCCGAGCATGAGCCACGCCTCATCGAGCATGATCACCGCCGGCTGACCCTTCAGCGACATCTCGATGCGCCGGAACAGGTAGAGAAGCACCGGCAGGACGAAGCGATCCCCGAGCGTCATGAGGTCTTCGATCTCGAATACCGCGAAGTCGGATAGACGCAGTCCGTCGACGCTCGCGTCGAGCAGGTGACCCATCGCACCGTCGGCCGTGTAGACCTTCAGGGCCTCGCGGATCGACTCATCCTGGATCATCAGGACGAACTCCGAGAGCGTGGTCGCGCCGGACTGTTGCATCGAGACGATCGCATGGCCGATCTCGTTGCGTTGCGTGGGCGTGGTCTGCACGCCGTTGAGCGCAAGCATGGCGTCGATCCATTCCATGGCCCAGGCGCGATCGGCCTTCGACTCGAGGAACTGCAACGGGCAGAACGCCAGGGCGCCGTCTTCACCGCCGACGTCGAAGTGCAACCCACCACATGCCTTCACCAAGGGATAGAGAGAGCGCCCTTTGTCGAAGCAATACAACGCCATGCCCGCATATCGCCGGAACTGGGCGGCCAGCATTCCCAGGTGAGTCGACTTGCCCGACCCCGTCGGCCCGAAAATGAACGTGTGACCGAGATCGTTCACATGTAGATTGAGCCGGAACGGTGTCGCGCCTTGCGTGACACACTGCATCAGCGGCGGCGAGTTCGGCGGATACATGGGGCACGGCGCCTCGGCCTCGCCCGTCCATATCGTCGCCGTCGGCAGCAGGTCGGCCAGGTTCAGCGTGTTCAGCTGAGGCCGGCGAACATTCTCCACGCCATGACCGGGGAAGCTCCCCAGCAACGCGTCCATCGTGTTGACCGACTCGATGCGCGCCGCGAAGCCACGCGACTGTATGGCCTTTTCGATCTGGCGGACGGAAAGATCGAGCTGTGTACGGTCCTCGTCGGAGACGACGACGACACTGGTGTAGAAGCCCTGGGCGACAAGGCCGCTGTTGATTTCCGCGATCGCCGCTTCGGCATCCTGCATCATCGATAGCGCGTCGTAGTTCACCGAACCGGAGCTGGTCTGAAAGATCTGGTCGAAGAAGCCGCGCACCTTCTGACGCCATTTCTTTCTGAATTTTTCCATCTGGCGCAGGGCTTCATGGGGATCCATGAAGATGAAGCGGTTCGACCAGCGATATTGGCTCGGTAGATCGGCGAGGGACGAGAGGATCCCGGGATAGGATTCCAACGGAAATCCCTCGATAGCGACCACCTGGACGAATCGCCGACCGATACGCGGTGCCACGCCGCTCCAGATATCCTGCCCACCGATCAGCGCGTCGAGGTATACCGGGTTCTCGGGCAGGACGATCGGATGATCCACGCCGGTGACGCAGTACTGCAACCAACGCAGGAAGTCGTCGAACACGAGCTGCCCGCCGTTCTCCAAGGGAATGCCACGCCCGGCCAGGCGCTTCATCTTGAGCACGCCGCTGAACCGGTTCTCGAACGACACACACTCCCGCTGGAACTCGGCGATGAGGCCGTGAGTCTGCTCCGTCTTGCCAGCGACCTCGGCGTCGTCGTCGAACATCATCTCGACGAAACGCCGCTGGGCGATCTGGGGTGGATACCAGGTCAGCGTCATGACCATGTATCCCTCGTAGGTGGTCCCCAGGGCGTTGAACAGCCGGCGACGTTCCTCATCGATGGCCTTGGACACCCGATCGGGAAAATGCGAACGCGTGGCCTTCGCGTAATCGTTTGCCGGCCGGCGCACGGCATCGACGTGTAGCATCCATCCGCTTCCCAGCCGAGAGAGTGCCTGGTTGATGCGCATCGACGTATTCTCGCGCTGATCGTCCGTGCTGCTGGCCGCGTCGTCGCCTTCGTAAATCCACGCCGCCATGAAGGCGCCGTTCTTGCATACCACCACGCCATCGGCCACGACGGCGGCGTAGTTCAGCAAGTCCGCCGCCGCCTGCCCGTGCGGGCGGCGAAAATCGAGCCGGGGCTCATTGTCGAGTCGGCGGATGGTCACGTAGAGCACCATGACCATGATCGCGACGATGGCCGCCATGCCACTGATGAACCAGACGATCGTCATCGGTACTGCGCCTGCTCGGCCGGGCCGTTGTCACGGAACGGCGTGGAGCGTGCCGGGTAAAACTTGCGGTAACGCCGCTGGCGCAGGTAAACAAAACGCATCTTGGGATCGGCTTTCGCCATGATGCGGAAGGCCTGGAGGCCAAGGACCCACATGGCACCACCGAATACCGCCGCCTTCAGGTCATGCGCCGAGAAGATGAGTGCCCCGGCAAGCAGACCCGTGAAGAGCACCAGCTCCCGGTCCCCACCGAGCACCAGATTGTCCCGGTTTCCTGCGCGTCGTATAGGAACAGTTCGCATGTCCGTTTTCTCACGCCGGCGAAAACGTAGACGAGGGCGCCGTACCCGGTTTGAGCGCGGTCACGATGTTTTCGGCCTGAACGATCACGGAGACGACCAGAACGACGAATACCATCGTTCTTGCGAACCCGCTCAACTCACCGCCGAATATGAGCACCGCGCCACAACCGACGATACCGACGAGAGAAATGATGGTCGCGATGGGACCCGTCATGGCGTCCCTCAACAGAGTGACGTTCTGCTGAAACGGCAGAGCTTGCGCGGCAGCGACCGAAGGAAAAACGAGGCAGACGATCAGGACGACGACGATCGACGCGGTGAGACGCTTATAGGGTTTGAGCATGGAACATACCTTTTGTGTCATGAAAGAGTGCGGGTCAGATAGCGACCGCTTTCGTATCCGTCGATCGCGACGACCTCCTGGATGCGTCGTCCTCGCGGTGTCCTCGCGATATGCACCAAAAGGTGCACGGACTCGCCGATCAGCGGCTCGATGGGACGCGGCGCATCGCGATGCATGCTGATGAGCATCGCCAGGCGCGAGAGGCCGGCTCTCGCGTCGTTGGCGTGCAGCGTCGCCGCACCGCCTTCATGGCCGGTGTTCCAGGCCATGAGCAGGTCGAGGGCTTCCGGGCCACGAACTTCGCCCACGAGGATGCGGTCGGGGCGCATGCGCAGCGTCGTGCGCAACAACTGCGTCATGCTGACCTCGCACGATGTGCGGTATTGCACGAAGTTCTGCGCCGAGCATTGGATTTCGCCGGTATCCTCGATGATGAAAACGCGCTCGGTAGCGTCGGCGTCGACCATCTCGCGAATGATGGCGTTGACCAGCGTGGTCTTGCCTGAGCCGGTACCGCCGATCACCAGGATGTTGCGGTGTTTGCGTATGGCGTCGGCGAGCAGGTCGCGCTGGGCCGCGGTCATCGCGCCGCTTGCGACGTAGTCGCGCAGCCCGAAGATGGAAATCGCCTTCTTACGGAGCGCGAACGTCGGCGCGACGACGATCGGCGGCAGCTGCGCCGCGAATCGCGAGCCATCGAGGGGAAACTCCGATTCGAGCACGGGACGGGTACGCGTGATTTCCTTGCCGTAATAGCCGGCGATGGTCTTGATCACGGCCTCCGACTGGCTGGGCCGCATCATGCCGATACACCGCATGCCTTCGCCGAGACGCTCCTGCCAGAGCCGATGATCGGCGTTCAGCATGATTTCGACGGTTTGTGGGTCGTTGAATGCGTCGAGAAACGCGTCGCCTACGTCGCGCTTGAGCTTTTCTCTCGCGCGCTCACGTGTGACGGCGGACAGGCCGTTGTGGTGGGTTTCCATGGGGTATGAACTGGCTACGATGGCGGTGGCGCGCCCCTCCTGGTCGGCGCCACGGTCGTTGTGTCGGCGAGTCGATCCAGACCGGCCTCATCGAATCAGGCGGCGACGACGACCTCGGGTGAGGGTGGCGTCGTCGATGCACCGTGCGCACACGGCGCCTTGAACGCGCGATGCAGCCCATGGATGGGCAGGGTATCGGTCGAGACCGGCACATCGATGTAGCACCGGTCGCTCGGACCCGCTCCCCAACTCACGGTAAGACGTGAGCCAGGCGTGGCGCCGCGCGTGAAGAGTTTGCTGCCCTGCCCCACCACGCCCACGGGCTGGCCGGCGGCATCGTAAACCGATGCGCCGAACGGCAAGGGTTGTCCATCGGGTTTCGTGGCATGGATGAGCAGTGAGCGCGCCTGCGACGTCTTGAAGTCGACGCGCGCAAAGGCACCGGCACGCGGTGCCACCGATTCGGTGGTGCTCTCCAACTGCACGTCGTGCGAGGCGCCGCGTGGATCGATCGACAGGGTGTTGATCTGGTAGGGAAGCAGACTGCGAACCACCGCGTTGCCGTGGCGGTCGAGTCGCACGCCCGTGGTGCCTTCCACGCGTGCACCCTCAGCTCCCGGCGCGTGGATGATGGCGTTGGTTTCGCCCAGTTCCTGGGACAACGTCACGCCGGCGCGATGCATGACGACCGCACCCGCCGCACCCGCGGAATAGTGCTGGCCACCGGGCGAGCGACCCGCGCCGATACGGTAGCTACCCGCGTAGTTGCGATAGCCCAGGCTGCCGCTGCCGCTGTTCGTGCCGCGCCCGTCCGTACGCGATCGGCTCGCCGTTAGGTTGTAGGAAAGGCGACGGCGTTCACTGGCGTAGCCGTTCACGGAGGCCAGGGATGTGGCGCCGCCACCGGCCGCCTGAGTGTGGGTCGACGTGACGGTCGCCGCGCCGGGGGCGCTCCCGAGAGGTACGGTCAACGAGAGGTAGATCGTGGTATCCGCCCATCCACGGGACCGGCTGGCGGAATCGCCCAGAACGCTGCCGACACGTGACCGTTGCACGGACACGTTATAGGACAGCGAGCGCCAGCCTCCGCCGTAACCGATCGCATAGTTCGTGTCGCGACCGCGACGCGTCCAGTAGTCGCCGACGGATGCCGTCACGGAGAGGCTACCCTGACCGAGTGCCTGGACCACGGTGGCTTCAAGGCGCCCCCGCTCACCACCTGCCATGGGGTCGATACCGCCGAACTTGAGATAGGACCGGCGTCGTGCCGCGTCGGTGACGCCCAGGTAATGCGGCGTCGAGAAGCGGTACGCGGCCACGCCGATGTTCGTGCCCGTTGTCGCCACGGACCGGTTGTAGCGGAGCCGCGTGCTCGTGCCCCAACGCACGCTTTCCCGGCGAAATGCCGCACGCGAACCGGTCACGTCGAGCGACACCGCCCCAACGGGCAGGTTCACGGCCCAGCCGAGAAGGCCGGCTCCGTAGCTATTGGACGCGGTGGCACCCAGGTAGAGCGTGCTGCGGGCCGTGACGCCGTACTGATACGTGCCCTGGAAAATGAAAGGCGTGTCGGCCACGCTGTTATCGACGACCTGCCCCGCGGCGACCGCGAAACGATGGCTATGCTCGCGCAGCATCTGGGGCACGGAGGTGTAGGGAACGACCTGCGTGCGTGTCCGGCCGTCCGCTTCGGTCACGGTCACTTCCAGGTCGCTGCCGTAGCCCGTGGGATAGAGATCGTCGATCTCGAAGGCCCCGGGCGCGACGGTGGTGCTGTGAATGAGATAGCCGTTTTGCCGAATGGACACCTGGGCGTTGCTCTGGGCGATGCCCCGGATGACCGGGGCATACCCACGCTGCGACGCGGGCAGCATCCGGGTGTCGCTGGCGATCGCCACGCCCCGGAGCCGCACGCTGTCGAGAATGTCTCCGGAGGTATAGCTGTCGCCGACGGTCAGCTGTGCACGGGCGGCGGTCAGGTCGTGCTGGGCATAGGCTTGAGTGTTCTGCCAACGGCGGCGATCCGGGCCCAGGGTCAGGCTACCCGTGTGCCGGAGGCGCCACCCCGCGACATTGGCCCCGGCGCGAATGCCGGCATAGGTGGCCGTGCTGCGCCGCCCCTGGCTACGGACATGATACGTATTGAGGTTGTAGTTGAGCATGGCGGCGGCCTCGCCCTCGTCCCAGAGATCCGGACTGACGTAACCTCTCGCCCGGGATGCCATGAATGCCTGGGGAATCGACAGGCGCAACACCTGCTCGGCGTCGTCGAAGTCAAGCGAGGCGCCGGGTATGTAGTCGCCGAGCGGGCCGCAAAAATGGCTCTCAGCAAGCGGTTTGAGTTCGCCGGTGCCCATCGCGTGGGTGGCGAGTTTGTCCGGATCGAAGCCGAACGTCATCAGCATGGTCTGGTCGAAGCAGGGCTGGGCGCTCTCGCTGCCGACGACCTGACGGAAGGTCACCTCGTGATCCCCGGGAATGGGTATATCGTTGACACGGATGGCAGGGCGATAAATGCCGGCGAGCGTCACATTGCCGCGCTCGAACCGCGAGAGGTCGACCGGCGCCGCCGAATGCAGGAATTCGCTGCTGAATGCCGCCTGCGGCGCGGGCTCGGGATCGACGACGGCACGCGCCGTGCCATTCATGGCGAGCGCCAGAGCCAACGCCAGCGCTAGCCTCGTATGCGCAGGCAACAGCCTGCCGCCGGATCGGGTTGTCCGTGGAGAATGGATCATGAGGTTCGCGGGCGGTGGGGGTTCACCGCAGTGGAGTGGAGAGGCGCGTCAGAGTTTCGTCGCGTGCTCGACGAAGCCGCCGTAGTCGTTGATGGTCTGGTACGTCACGTTGACGGTTTCACCCGATAGCGCGAACTCGTCGACGGTGATCTGCTTGGTGGCACCGGGCGCTACCGCAAACGGATCGATCGCGTGAGTGTGTTTGCCGACTCGCAAGGCCGCGTCGTTGACCGTGACATGGTAGGCACTATCATTGCGCACCGTGAGGCGGTGGTCGTCGTGCGCCGCCCAGACGAGCGTTTTGGCGGCGTCGTCGGGAGATCCTTTGAGTCGCGCTGGCCGATAGAAAAGCTTGAGCCGATAACGCAACGCCAGCTGGATATGACTGCTGTCGTCTTCCCCGTCGGCAGGCTTGGGCGGCACCTCAAGCACGTTCAGCCAGAACAGGCTCTCCCGATCGGTGGGAAGGTCGCCCTGGGTAAACGCGATACGCAGCGTCTGGGCTTTGCCGGCCTCGATTCGCGCGATGGGTGGCGTCAGGTTGAAGGGCACGTGGACGTTTTCGGGGGTTGCCTTCGCATCGCCGTCGTCGATCCACGCCTGCGACAAGACCGGCGCCTTACCCACATTGCTGACCTTGACGGCGATCTCTCGCTCGCCAGCGCGAAAAATATATCGGGTCGCGTTCATCACAACGCTGGCCGATGCGCTTGTTGCAAAAAGCGACAAAGCGACGACAGTCCATGCGACGAGCGGCCGAAGACGTGAGGCAGGCATGAGGAAGAGCTCCTTGCTCGAGCCGCCGGCCGAAGGCCGACGGCTACCATCCTTGCGAAGGTTACGACGTGGGTTCGAAGTTCATCGTGTAGCGGACCAGGCCATTAGCTTGCCCGGCGGCGATGTCGCCCACCCGTTCGTACGCTGCGGTATGGACGATCGTCGCCTGGTTGTCCTTCACCGTCTGCTTGACGATCTTCTGATCGTTGAAGATGTCGATCTTTTCGCCGTTCTCGTTGAACAGACGGATCTGGACACCACTGGCGGCGTTGGCGCCATTGGTGACCTTGACCATGCCGGTACGGGCATCGACCAGGGTGCCGTCGGCATCGAAGTGGGCCCAGACCTTGGTGCCATCCGGGCAGCTCTTTTCACCTTCGCCGCCAACGCGGATGCGGAAACCGACGCTGCCGTGATAGTCACCGACGTTCGCGAATTCACCCGCGCTGATGCTGCCCATGTCGACGGTGAAGTTCGGACCGCCGGAGTTTTCGCCCTGAACGGTGCACGTTACATTGGCGACGGAGCCGGTGAACGTGATCGAGCCGGTTTCCGCAAATGCGGGCGACGCGGCGAGGCCTGCGATAAGCAGGGCGGAGGTGAGTGCCTTGAGGTTCATCCAATTGACCTTGTACTGATTTCGACTGGCCGTGGCGGCTTGCCCCGATGCCGGGACGGCATGACGCGACCCCTGCGATCACCATACGCATGCGTAGCGTGACCGCGGGCAAAGTCTGTCGGAATCCCCTTGCCTTACATATAGAAAGATTCTCAAAAATCGGCACCAATTTCCGGAAGACCGATACGGCCGCCCGGCCGCCACGGGCAAGCGCTCAGGTGTTCACCGACACCCGAGCGCCGGTACGCGATCAGCGACCGATCTTGCGAAGCGGCTTGCCGCCCATCAGGTTGCGCTCGATCTGCTCCAGCGAGATACCCTTGGTCTCCGGGACCAGCCAGAAGGTGATGATGATGAAGACGGCATTGAGCGCGGCATAGAGCCAGAACGTCTGGGCATTGCCGAAGCCACTCAGCAGCGTGAGGAACGTCGCGCCTACGATCATGTTGGTCACCCAGTTGGTGAAGGTCGAGCACGCGATACCGAAGTCGCGCCCCTGCAAGGGCTGCACTTCGGAGCAAAGCGTCCAGATCAGCGGCCCGGCGGACATCGCGAAGCCGACGATGAACAGGAGCAACATCGCCACGGTGAAGTACTGCTCGCCACGACCGTCGATGCCGATGCCCATCATGGTGCCGACCACGCCCAGGCCGATGGCCATGATCGTAAAGCCCGCGTAGAGGATCGGCTTGCGACCGAGGCGGTCCACCAGGGCGAAGGCGATCAGCGTCGCGAGCACGTTGGTAAGCCCGACCGCCGCGGTGAACCACATCTGCGCGTGCGTGTCGTAGCCCATATCTTTGAAGATGCGCGGCGCGTAATACATCACCACGTTCATGCCGGTGAACTGCTGCATGGCTTGCAACAGCACCCCGAGGCCCACCGAGCGGCGGAAATTGGCGTTTTCGCGGAACATGCTCCAGCCGTGCTGGCGCGTCTTGAGCTGGTCTTCGATGTCGGCGACTTCCTTTTCCACAAGCGTCTCGTCGCCACGCAACCGCGCGAGCACCACCTGGGCATCTTTGCGCCGTCCCTTGAGCAACAGCCAGCGCGGGCTGTCCGGGAGGAAGAACAGGCCGACGAGAAACAGCGCGCCCGGCGCCGCGATGATGCCGAGCATCCAGCGCCAGTTACCGGATGCGCTGAACGCGGTGTCGGAGAGGAACGCCAGCAGGATGCCCGTGGTGATCATCAGCTGGTAAGTGGAAATCATCGCGCCGCGGATGCGTTCCGGCGCGACCTCGGCCAGGTAGAGCGGAGCGGTGAACGTGGCGATGCCGATGGCGAGGCCGAGAATGAAGCGCGCGAGGATGAGGACATGGGGCGACCATGCCGCGGCGCAGAACAACGATCCGGCGATGAACAGGATGGCGCCGAGCAACAGCGACCGCTTGCGGCCCAATGACGCGGACATCCAGCCCGCGCCGAGGGCGCCGACGGCGGCTCCGGCCATCATCGCGCTCACGATCCACTCGATGACGTGGTCGGTGACCTTGAACTCGGCCTGGATAAATTGCTGGGCCCCGGAAATCACGCCGATGTCCAGGCCGAACATCAGACCCGCGAGCGCCGCGAGGACACAGGTGGTGATCATGGCCCTGCGCGGGTGCGCGGCCTCGACTTCGTGTTTGACGGCAACGTCCATGAATCGTGAACCCTCGGCGAAGAACAGGATTCACGCATTGGATGCCGTGGCATGTATGCGATCCGTCGCGACCGCGTCGGGCCATCGTGATCGTTCAGACCCAGCCGCCGTCCACGATGACGTTCTGCCCCGTGCACATGCGGCTGTCGTCCGCGGCGAGGAACAGCGCCATCCGCGCCAGGTCGTCCGGCATGAGGTGCCCGGGCAGGCACTGCACGCGGCGGATCTCCGCCTCGCCCTCCTCGTCCAGCCATAGCTGCCGCTGCTTCGGCGTGATCACCCAGCCCGGCACGAGGCAGTTGATGCGGATGCGGTCGCGTCCCAGCTCGCGAGCCATGCCGTAGACGAAACCGACGACCGCGGCCTTGGCCGTGGCATACATCGGGTAGCCGGCGTTTTTCTTCATCCAGCCGGTTGAGCCCAGGCAGATGATCGAGCCCGCCTGGGCCTGCCGCATGTCGGGCAGCACGGCCTGAGTGGCGAAGTACTGGTGGCGCAGGTTGGTGGCGAGACTGCGGTCGAAGTCGTCCACGGTGGTGTCTTCGATCGCGTGGCGCACATCGTTGGCGGCGTTGTTGACCAGCACGCCGATCGGTCCGAACCGCGCACGAACCTGCGTCACGGCCTCGCGCAACGCATCGACGTCGGCGAGGTCGCAGCGCAGGCATATCGGCGCATGGCGCCGGTCGGCCAGGCGTGTCGCCAGCGCCTGCCCCGCCTCATCCGCCACGTCGAGGAAGGCGACCTTCGCGCCCTGGTCGGCGAAGTGGGTGACGAACGACTCGCCGATGCCGCTCGCGCCGCCGGTGATGAGCACCGTGCGATCGACGAGGCTGGGGTACGTGGCGAACGAGGACATGGTGGACTCCGTGGTCAGGGAGCCCGTCATATACCAGAGCCCGTGGCGGCCGGGCGAACGGCGCTCAGGCGTCGGCCCAGGGATCGTACGTGCCGAAGTACCACAGGTGGCCCTCCGGGTCGCGCGCGGCGTAGCCCGCGCCCCCCTGGTGCTTTTCGGCGTACTCCTCGACGATCAGCGCGCCCGCGGCTTTCGCCCGTTCGTAGTGCGCGCGGAGGTCGCCAGTCACCGTCACGCACGCGCACTGCGTTTCGCGGCCCATCACCTCATCGGGCTGCACCATGTGCCGTGCGAAGGGTGTGTCTTCGCGCACGGAACCGAGCATGACCATGCCGCCGCCATAGGTCAGCTGGGCGTGCTCGACGACGCTATCGTCGTGGGCATGGCGGAACACCGCATGGGCCTGGAAATCGAACGCCTTGCAGAGGAAATCGATGGCCTCGACGGCGCGATGGTAACGCAGGCAGGGAATGATCGTGCTGGGCATGGCGGCCGCTCCGGAACGTGGGCGCGGCTACCTTACCCGCTTTCGAACGGATACCACCCCTGCCGTCAGGCGAGCTCGGCCACGGCCCGGCGGACGGTGTCGATGCCGGAGGCCTGGGTATGCGTGGCGCTGGCGACGTCGGAGACCCGGTCCAGCAGCGCCGAGACCGACCGGAGGATGGCGCGCATGGCGTCGCCGGCCTCTTCGCTGCGGTCGCTGCCTTCGCGCACCCGCTCCAGCGTGCGCTCGATCAGGGCGTGGATGTCCTTGGCCGATTCGGCACTGCGCTGCGACAGCATGCGCACTTCCTGCGCGACCACGGCGAATCCGCGCCCGTGGCCGCCGGAGTGCGCCGCCTCGATCGAGGCGTTGAGGGCGAGGATGTTGGTCTGGAAGGCGATGGTATCGATCAGTCCCACGATGTCGGCGATGTCCCGGGCCCCGTCCTGGATGGCCGACATCGTGGCGATCACCGCCTCCACGAGGGCACTGCCTTCGGTGGCCGAACGGCGGGCTTCGGTGGCAAGGGCGTTGGTGACGCGCGCCTGCTCGGCGATCGCCGGCACCGTGTCGGCCAGTTCGGCCAGGGAGCGGTGCAGGGTGCGTGTGGCGCGGGTCTGGGCGGTGACGTCGGTGGCGTACTTGACCACCTTGAACGGACGACCGGCCATGTCGAAGATCGGGTTATACGTGCCCTGGATCCACACCTCGCGCCCGTAACGGTCACGGCGCCGGTAAAGCGCCGCGTCGTATTCGCCCCGTCCGAGCTTGGCCCAGAACCGGCGGTAATCGTCGCTCTCGCGATCGGCGGGGTCGACGAACAGGCTGTGGTGCCGCCCGACGACCTCGTCGCGGGCGTACCCCATCGTGGCCAGGAAGTTGTCGTTCGCTTCGAGGATGGTGCCGTCGAGGGAGAAACTGATCACGGCCTGGGCCTTGTCGATCGCGGCCAGGCGGCCTTCCATGTCGGCGCTCTGCAGGCGCTGGCGAGTCACGTCGGTGGCGAACTTCACCACCTTGACCGGACGGCCGCGGCGGTCGATCACCGGGTTGTAGCTGGCCTGGATCCACACTTCGCGACCGCCCGACCCGCGGCGACGATACAGACCCACGTCGGGCTCGCCCGTGCGAAGGCGCTCCCAGAACGCGGCATAAGCAGGCGACTGCGCCTCCCCGGGCTCGACGAACATGCGGTGGTGCTGGCCAATGACGTCGGCCTCGGCGTATCCCATGGCCTGAAGGAAATTCTGGTTGGCCGCGACGATCGTGCCGTCCAGTCCGAACTCGATCACGGCCTGCGTGCGGTTGATGGCGTCCAGCTTGCCGCGCACGTCACCGGAGGCGAGGGCGATGAAATGACGAATGCCGTCGACGAATGCGTTTCGCATGGCAGGTTCCCCGTGAAGGTTTCGTCGTCTTTATCGTCGAACCCTCGCCGGCCCTGAATGACCGTTGCCGGAAACGCGCAGCGCTTGCGTCACTCGACAACCCCAACGCGCCATTCGCGCGTGTCGCTGCGGCCCTGGTCGTCCACCACGCGCACCAGGAACCGGCCGCTGCGCTCGGGCGCCCACATCAGCGGCTGCCCGGGCGGCACGCTGCCCAGGTAGGCGTCGTCGACGAACCAGTAAAGCGCGTGGGCGCTGGCGTCGGTGGTGGCCGAGAACGCCACGCTCTCGTGGCCCAAGCGCGACACGCGGATCTGATAGGTGCTGCCTCTGAGGGGCGAGGTGATGGCGGGCGGGTCGCCAGGCGGCTGGCCGCCACCCTGGCAATCCGGCAAGGGTGGGGGCGGACGGCGTGGCATGCCCGCCTGGGCGAACACGCGGGCGAGGTCCGACGGCCAGTATTCGTAGACGTCGGTGCGCGTGTGCGCCGGATCGTACGGCGGACACGCGGGCTTGCCCGTACGGGTATCGATCACGACGGGCCGATGCACGGTGCTCACGCGGATGGGCGACTTGCCGGGGATGAACCAGGTGCTGCCCACCTGCGGGCACCAGGCGTTCGGCAGGTCGCCGCTCGCGAGGCAGATCGGCACCCGGCGCAGGTTGGGCGGATTGCGCCGGACCGGCTCGGCCAAGCCGGGCCGCTCGGCGCGCAGCGCGTCGGCGATGCGGAAGAACAGCGGCGCCGCCGCCTCCACGCCGATGAAGGCGGGATTGCCCGAGCCGTCGAAATTGCCCACCCAGACCACGAGCACGTAGGGGCCGAAGCTGCCCGCCGTCCACGCGTCGCGGAAGCTCCACGAGGTGCCGGTCTTCCAATACAGCGGCAACCGCGACGGCTGGGCGGCCACGGCGTCGTCCGGGCGCGGGTTCTGCCGCAGCATGTCCATCACCATGAAACTGGCCTCTTCGCTCAGCAGGCGCGTGCCCCGGGTGCGCGGCGCGTCGGCCAGCAGGCGCAATGGGCGCAGTTCGCCCCGGTTGGCGAGCATCGCGTAGAGGCCGCCCAGCTCCTGCATGGTGACTTCGCCGCCGCCCAGCACGAGCGCGAGACCGTAATGCTGCTCGCTTGCCAGGCGCGAGATACCCGCGTCGCGGAGGAACTCGTAAAGCGTCGGATGGCCCAGGCGCGACGCGATCTGCACCGCGGGGATATTGCGGCTGCGCACGAGCGCCTGCGTGGCGGTGACCGGTCCGAGGAAATGCCCGTCGAAGTTTTCGGGTGTATACGGGCCGAACGCGCTGGGCACGTCGCGCAACACCGTTTCAGGATGCAACAGGCCCTGGTCGAAACCGAGCGCGTAGATGAAGGGCTTGAGCGTCGAACCGGGCGAGCGCTTGGCCAGGGTGCCGTTCACCTGTCCGAAGATCGCAGGGTCGAAATAGTCGGCCGAGCCGACCATCGCCTTGACCCCCATGTCCCGCGTGTCGATGAGCAGCGCCGCGGCATTGCGTATGCCGCGATCGCCCGCGTGCGCGATGTACTGCCGCACCTGACGTTCAAGGCTGTGTTGCAGGCCGAGGTCGAGCGTGGTCGTCACGCGCATGTCGTCGCCGCCGTCGAGGCGGCGTTCGGCGAGCACCTGCTCGACGAAGTGCGGCGCCTCGAAGGGCAGGCGCGACAGCGCGCGCAGCCGCAACGGCAGGTCGAACAGCGGCTGGGCCGACGCATCGGCGGGGTGCTCGCGCACCCAGCGGGCGAAGAGACGGTCGCGCGACGCCTTGAGGTTGGCCGCGATCACGGTGCCACCGTCGGCGCGTCCCGGCACGCCGCGCGCGGGCTCCTGCGGGATGACCGCCAGGGTCAACGCCTCGGGCAGGCTCAGCCGCGAGGGCGACTTGCCGAAGTAGGCGAGGCTCGCCGCGCCCACGCCTTCCACGTTGCGACCGTACGGCGCGGCGTTGAGATAGGCCTCGAGGATGTCGTGCTTGGAATAGCGCAACTCCAGTTGCATCGCCCGCATCACCTGCACCAGCTTGCCGCCCGGACTGCGCGTGTCGAGGCGCCAGATAAGGCGCGCGAGCTGCATGGTCAGGGTCGATCCGCCCTGCGGACTGCCATGGCGCACGTAGGTCACCCAGGCGCCACGCAGCAGGCCCCAGGCGGAGACGCCCGGATGCCAGCGGAACCAGCGGTCTTCGTGCAGCAGCACCGCGTCGACGAAGGCGGGCGACATCGCCTCCAACGGTACCCACAGTCGATAGCGGTCGTCGCTGGCCAGGGTGAGCCGCAGCAGGCGACCGTCGGCGTCGTAGACGGCGGTGGACGAAGGAAACCACGCGCGCAGGGGATCATGCGGCCACAGGCGCATCCCGGCGAGCGACGCCGCGACCAGCAGCAGGGCCACCACGAGGTTGTGCCAGTGTCGGCGGAACAGTCGGTTCATCGGCGTACGTCGGCGCGGCCTCGCCCCGGATCCATTCCCCCCCCCGCGGGTCGGGGATGGATCCGGGGAGGCGCGTCAGGGCTTGCGCTCCACCTTCAGCACGCCCGCGCCCGGCGCCATCGCCTGCGCGCTACGGTCGTAAAGCGACTCGGCGTAGACCGGCGGGATGGCGAACGTGCCCGCGTTGGTGGCCTTGATCCGATAGACGAACTCCTGCACGTCGGTGCCCGCGACGCCGTAAACCACCACGCGATCCTCGCGGACATCGGCGTAATCCGGCTTCCAGGTGGACTCGGGGTTGCCGATCGGCGAACGCCAGGCGGGCGTGTCGTCCGTCGCATCCTCGCCACTCTCGCCGTTCGCCGCGTCGGCGTCCTCGCTCTCGCCTTCCGTGGGTTCGTCGGCCGATGCCTCATCCGCGCCGGCGTTCGCCGCCGGTGCGGCGTCGGCCGGCGGCGCCGTGTCGAGCACGGGCTCGAAGCCACCCGGCAACAGGTCGACGATGGCGACATCGTCGATCGGTCGGTCCCGTGTCGACCGGATGCGCAGGTGCACGTCGATCTCCTCGCCAGCGGCCACGCTGTCGATGGCCTTGCCCTTGGTGTCGGTGTAGGTCCGGGAGATCTCCAGGCCGTCCTTGCGCACGGTGGTCGGCGGTTTGCGGTCGAACCCGGACTGGCTGACGGCATACCACGCCGCCACGTCCGCATCGTTGACCAGGCGCAGCCGCTGCGTGCCGGGCTTCCAGCACGCATCCACCAGCGAGCCCTTGACCGCGCCGACCGGGGTCACCTTGCCGTCGGCGGTGACGGCACCGATCGACAGCTTGCCCACGTCGCCGCCGGTGTCCTTCGCCCAGGCATCGAGCGCGAGGATGATCATGCCGGAGGACAGCGTGTTGTAGTGGCCCGCCCCGAGCGGACGCACGAGCCGGTCGACGATGTCCGGCGGCAGCGCGTGGGCCTGCTCGGGAAAGTGCTTCGCCAACAGGTAAAGCACGGAGGCGTCGCGGATCGTGTCGTCGTAGTAGCCCTCGTACACGTAAGGCGTGTCGCGGGCGGCCTTGTCCACGAGCCCCTGGCGGGGTCCCGCCATCAGCTGCGCGGCGAGGCGATCCTGGTGCAGCAGCTGATAAGACGCCGCCAGCCACGCCGCGGCGAGGTCGGTCTTCCACGCCTTCGCATGGGCCTCCTGCAGGCGGCGCTGCAACGAGGCCAGGTCGTTGGTGGTGACGTTGCCCTGGCGGGTCAGCAGGTAGATGGCGTACGCGCGTTGGCGCATGCCGAACAGCGAATCGTCGCTATCGTCGGCGGCGACCTGCTTGAGCGCATTGTCGGCCGAGGCGAGCATGTCGCGCGGTACGGCCACGCCGCGATCCGCGGCTTCCAGCAGATAGTGCACCGCGTAGTTCGTCGCGAAGACGTTGGTATCCGGCGTAGCCGTCCACAGGCCGAAACCGCCCTGGCCGTTCTGTCGTGCGTGCAGCACGTCGAACAACGCCGCCACCGGATCGGCCGGCGGGGTATCGTCGCCGATCATGTGGGCCGGCTTCACGTCGCCGAACTCCGGACGCTGGCCGAGGATGAGCGCCGGCATTGCCGCGCTGATCACCTGTTCGGTGCAGTAGTGCGGGAAGTCCACCAGGTAGGCCGCCAGGCCGCGCGCCAGCACCACCGGCACGGTCGAGAACGCGGCGTCGCGGCGCGCGTATTCGTCATGCAGGTCGCGCAGGTTCGTGACGTCGCCGCGCGAGTGGGCGTCGACGCGTCCGAACGACAACTCGGTACGCATCGGCGAGGCCGGGCGCACCGACAGGTCGATGCCCTGCTTCGCGGATTTGCCGTTCGCGCTCGCGCTGAAGGCCAGGTGTCCCGAACCGAGGCGATCGGTAGCGCGCACGCGGAACACCGCCACGCCTTCGCGCATCTCGCCCAGGTCGAGGGTGCGCGACGCGTCGCCCACCACCTGCAGTTGCGGGCCAGTGGCGAGCTTTACCGCCACCGGTACCGTCTTGCCGCCGAGGCCGGTCAGGTTGTTGGCCACGCCCACGCTCACCTCGGCCTCGTCGCCCGGCGCGAGCGTGGTCGGCACATTCGGCGAGAGGACGAAATCGCCGCGCACCGTGGTGGCACCTTCGAAGGTGCCGATCGTGTCCGGCGAGACGCTGACCGCCATCACGCGGAGCTTGCCGTTGAAGTAGTCGGGCACGGTGTAGGTCAGGTCACGGGAGCCGTCCACGTCGACGATGCCCGACCAGTAGGCCACCGGCTTGTCGCGCTTGCGCCGGAACGGATTGAGCTGCCGCCCGATCGCGCCGTCGGCGTCGCCGCCGGGTGCCGCCATCGCCATCAGCTTCTGGAAGTCCGGGATGATCAGATCGAGGATCTGCGAGGTGGACACCTCGAGCATCCGTTTACGGAAGAAATACTGCAGCGGATCGCCCAGTTTGTAGCGCGCCACCTGGAGGATGCCCTCGTCCACCGCGAACACCACGGCGCGGGTCGGCGCCGGCGAGGTGACGTGGAAGGTGATCGTTTCGCCGGGCTTGACCAGCGCGGGCGACGCCACGGCGATCGCGTTGCGCCGTGCGTCCATGTTCACCGAGAACGGCACCACGCCGAACGAGAGCGGGCTCATGAAAATCTCGTCGGACGACGGATCGCGCACGTACTGCACGTTGATGTAGCCGTTGCCCTCGAAGTCGGCGGGCACGCTGATGTGCTGCACCGAACTGGTGGTGTCGGCATGGAACCAGGCGTGCGCGTAGACCTTGTCGCGCTCGATGGTGATGAGGCCGCTACCCGCGTAAGGCGCGCGGATCGCCACGTCCACCGTCTCGCCCGGTGCGTAATCCTTCTTCGAGAGCGAGAGCTGCAGTTCGGCGTTGCGATCCAGCGAGCGCGACACGTTGCCGTCGCCCGCGACGGACCAGGCCACGCGGTTGACCTCCTTGCCGTCGGCGGTCTTGACCACGAGGGCGAAGTTGCCCGGCTTGTCCGTGGGGAGGGTCACGTCAAGGCCCGCCGCCGGGATGCGCAGCGGCGTTTCCGACAGCGTGGTCTCGCGCGCCTTGGATTCGTACTTGTAGACGCCCGAATCCTGCTTGGTGAGCACCGACACGTAGCGCGTCTCGACGATGGCCTGCTTGAGGTCGCCCAGGTCGATGCGCTTGGCCGAGGGGTCGATCGCCACCAGGTTGACCTTGCGCACCGCGTCGCGGCTCACGTAGTCGAGGGTGTCCGCAACCTTGTAGCCGACGAGCCAGTCGTTGGACGAGACCATGCCCTGGGTCGCGGCCGCCACGCTGCGGCCACCGTCGGCCTCGTAGACCTTGGCGAGAAAGTACAGCTGGTAGGTGGCGTCGGCGTACTTGGACAGGTCGAGCCTGAACTCGGCATGCCCCTTGTCGTCGGTCTTGGCGTCGGCGAGTTTTTCCTCGAACCCTTCCTTCGCGCGACGCACGTCGTAGAAGTGGTAATCGGGATAGCTCGCGAACGACGGGAAGGCCGGACGCAAGGTCAATGCGCCTTCCACGCGCCGGTCGGCGGCGGGCGTACCGAAAAGGTTCTGCGCATCGACCAGGGCCTTCAGATCGGCCGGCTTCACCCAGCCCTCGGCCACCGCGGTGGACAGGTGCGCCGACACCTTCATGCGGTCGGGCTGGAACTCCTTCACCTGCACGGTGGTGCTGCCGATCTGCGAATACGGCTTGCCGTCGCGGGCGATGTAGAGGTTGACGGTCCAGTTGCCGGTAGGCGCGGTCTCGGCGGTGGTGTAGTCCGTCTCGGCGAAACCGGCGGCGTCCATCGCGACCGGGCGCTGGCTCACGGCGGTGCCGCGGGGATCCACCACCTCGGCGATCAACGGCATGCCGGCGACGCTGCGCGTCCAGCTGTTCGCACGCACGATCATGCCGATGTGGAAGAGGTCGCCGGGCCGGTAGATGCCGCGATCGGAAAAGAGATAAGCCGACAGCTGGCCCTGGCTGTGCGCATTCGGTTCGCCGCCGATATCAAAGCGCGAGAAATCCAGCGTGCGGTCGTAGGCGCCCACCGGGAGGAAGGAGAGATCCTCGCCCTGGCGCACCACGTACATCGCGGGCGCCTTCTCGCGCGTGAAGCCCTTCAGGTCAGCGAAGTGTGCGCGGCCGTCCGCGCCCGTGGCCTGGGTGAAGAGCGTGCTGCCGTTCTTGGCGATCACCGACACCGAGGCGCCGCCGACCGGCGAGCCCGTGCGGATCGACTGCACGAAGATGTCCTGGCTGCCGTCGGCGGAGCGCTTGGCGATCACGCCCAGGTCCGTGATGACGACCAGGCGCTCGTCTTTCGGATAGTCGTAAGGTACGTAGCCGGTGTCGTCGTCGCGGTTGGCCGCGGCCGCCGCGGCGGCATCGGGATCGCCGCCCGCCTCACGCGCGGCGGCTTCACGGGCCGCCTTCTCGCGGCGCTCGCGGGCGTCCCGTTCGGCCTTGGGGTCATAGCCGGAAAGCTTGAGCAGGAAGACGCCTCGCTTGCCGCTGGCCAGGTACTGGCCCAGGTCGACGCCCTCGTAGTGCGCCTTGCCGGGACCGTCGTCCGGGAAGGGCACCTTCTTCACGAAGCGGTCCACGATATGGTCGGGCGTGAGGCCGTACATCTCGGGCTTGGCGTAGGTGCCGTTGTTGAGCGTCACCAGGTGCTGCAGCTGGTCGGGCAGCACGCGGCCGATTTCCATGCGCATGCCCGGCATGTTGCGCGAGACCACCGAGATGCGTTTGTCGCCCGAGAGGGACAACAACGAGCCGTCGGCCATGAAGCGCAGCAGGCGCGGGTAATCGGGCACCGTGAGGACCTGGGCGAAAGGCTTCGCCATCACGTAGCCGCCGAACGAGGTGATGCCCTTGTCCACGCGCACGTAGAGCCGCTCGCCCGGCTTGGCCTGGTAGCGGAAGCTCTGCGCGGCCGACCAGTCGTTCGCGGTGGGTACCATGACGGGCTTCACCGGCGCGAAGCGGCGCAGGTCCGCCTCCCCGATGTTCGCGACCGTGTCGTGTTCGTCGCCCGGCGGCACGATCCACGCGTGCACGTGCCTGGCCAGGTCGGCGTCGCTGACGGCACCGCTGAAGTTCATCACCACGACCTGTTCGGGCTCGTAGCGCTCATTGTCCACGAGGGTCGCCGACATCTCGTCCAGCGCGAGGCTGTACAGGCCGGGCACCTTCACCGAGGTCTCGAGCGCCGTCTCGGTGCCATCGCCGCCCCGGCTGCTGACGACGCCGTCGTCGAGCTTGAGGCCGACCGCGCCGTCGTCGCGCGGAAGTTGCAGCGGCTGCGAATGAATGAAGGCATTGAGCCGGTGTTCGTCGTAGGTGACGGTGAAGCGCAGCGGCGAACCGTGCTTCTCATCGTGGTCGCGCAGGTCGAGCGCGACGCGCTTTTCGAACTGCGCGCTGTCCACCGGGTAGTTGAAGCCGATCTGCATGATCGTCTTCTTGCGCGTGGGGTCCTGCGGATCCTGGTAGAACTCGCCGTTGACCAGCTTGGCCGCGAACGGCGCGGTGGCAACGGTGAGGTGGTCGTCGGCCATCAGCACGTGCGGCGCGAACACCTTGGCCGTGTCGAAACGGATGTCGATCTTGCGGCCGACCGGCCAGTCCGCGGCCGGCGTGAAGGTAAGCGTGCGATCGTTTTCCCAGGTCCACTGACCGGCCAGCTTCGGGTCCATCGCGATGCCGTCGGTAACCGGCTTGCCCAGCGACTCCAGCCGCGCGGCGGAAGCGGAGAAGCGGATCGTCAGCGGGTGGATGGTCGCGGGCGTACGCGTGTAGTCGGTGACCTCCGGCGCGGGCGCCTGGAAGGTGATCCGGTTTGGCTCGGCCGGACGCGGCCGGTTCTGCCACCAGTGCCAGCCGAACCAGCCCGCGGCGAGCAGCACAAGCACGCCGGCCACGCTGCCGGCGAACTTCAGCGGATGGGTCCGCGCCACCCGCCCCGTCGCCGGCACCCAGGCGGGTGCCGACCACGCCATGCCGCCGACGACCGGCCGCAGCAGCCGGCCCAGCAACCAGAACAACCCGCGCACGAGGCGCACGGGCAACAGGAGAATGAAGCGCAGCAGATCCATGGTCCCTGTCGATCCTTGTGTGTCGAGTGGCCGGGACCGCCAGACGACCTCGCCCGCCGCGGCGACGGCGGGTGGTTCAGTCGACGGTTGTCCCCATAACTACAGAGTGAGGGCATCCCCTGTCAGCCCCGTGACGGGATTCTGACACAGGCCCGCTGCGCTTCGGGCAATTCGGGGGCAGGCGCGGCGCGCCTTGCTCAGTGGGTCACGTCGATGTTGACCGTCGTGCCGTCGGGCACGTCCTGCAATTGATGCAGGATCGAGCCGGTCAGCTCGAAATGCTCGCGGGCGGGGACGGCGTGCAGATTCTCCACGCTGTATTCGCCCTCGGCGAAGATCGGCAACGTCACGTACGTGTAGCACTCGCCGTCGGCGCGGGTCTTGCCGGCGTCGATCAGGGCCTCGACCAGCGGCGGCAGCAGCCAGTCTTCGGCCACGTCCTCGCGCAGGCGTGCGTTGAAGTCGTCGATGTCGTCGGCAACCCGCTCCACCTCGGCCGTGCCGGTGTTGAGCCAGTACACGCCGCCTTCGTCGGCCTCGTAGAACATGTCGCCCAGCGCGGTGAAGACGAGCGGCGTAAAGGCATCGCCGATGCGCCAGCGCCAGGCCTCGGCGAGCGCGTCGATGGCGGCCTTGTCAGGCGTGCAGGTGAGGTCGTTCCAGGAAAGGGACATGGTCGTGCGGGGGGGGGGACGGGGGGGAGGAGGCCTAGTCTACTCCTGCGCGCCGCGGAGCACGGCGCGGACGAAGGCTGCGCGATCGGCGGCCTGCGCGTCGTCGGTGGCTACCGGCCACGCGGCAAGCTGCACGATCACGAGGTGACGCGACGGATCGACGTGCAGCAGCTGGCCGAAAATGCCGATGCCGGCGTACGAGCCGTCGTCGTACGTCCACCACTGATAGCCATAACCCCGCCCCGGCACGCCGATATCCGCATGGCGCCGGGTCGCGTCGGCGAGCCAGCCGTCCGCGAGCACCGGATGGCCCGCGGCGATGCCGCCATCGAGCAGGAACTGGCCCATGCGCGCGTAGTCCGCCAGTGTGGCCGATACGCCGGAGCCCCCGGCTTCGGTACCGTCGACGGGGTCTTTCAGCCAGAGGGCATCGGCCGCCATGCCGTAGGGCTTCCATATTTTCTCGGAAAGGTAGTCGGCCAGGCGGCGGCCGGTGGCGCGCGTGACGAGGATGCCCGCGAGGTCGGTTTCGCCGGTCTTGTAGACCCAGCGCTCGCCCGGGGCGAACTCGCGCGGGAGCGCGGCCATGTAGGTCACCAGCAACGGCACCCCAGGCTGTCGCGGGCCCTCGTACATGCGTGCCACGTCGGACCCCGGGTCGGTGTAGTCCTCGTTCCAGCGCACCCCCGAGGTCATCGTGAGCAACTGACGCACGGTCACGTCGCGGTAGGCGCCCGCGGCGAGCTCGGGAAGATAACGGGTGACCTTGTCGTCGAGGCCATGCAGGCTGCCGTCGCGCAGCGCGGCGCCGACCAGCGTCGCCGTGAACGACTTCGCCACCGAGAACGACGTCCAGCGCGTCGTGGGCCCGGCCCCCAGGCCGTATCGCTCCAGCCGCACCCGGCCGTCCTGCAGCACCATGACGCCAGCCACGTGGTGCGCTCGCATGTAGTCGTCCAGCGAGCGGCCGTCGTCGAAACGCGGCCGCAGCGGGCGCCCCGCCGGCAGCGGATGCGCCGTGCCGTGGCGCACGACGTTGCTGGCGTAATGGGTTTGCATCTGGCGAAACGCCGCTTCGCGCTCGGCCTGGTTCCAGAACAGCACGTCGGTGCGACGCGCGTGGTGGGTGGCGCAGGCGCCCAGGAGCAAGGCGGCGGCGACGACGGCGTGGCGGATCATGCCTTGCCGCGTCGCCAGAGGATTTCGAACAGACCCACCGCCACGGACGACACCAGCGCCGGGCCGAGCCCGTAGATGACCCGGTACGCGAGCAGCGCGGCGAGGACCTGGGCGCGCTGCTCCTGGGGAAACGCGGCCAGCGTCAGGGCTTCGAACGCGCCGATGCCGCCGGGCGTGTTGCTGATGATGCCCGCGATGATCGCGCCCACGTAGATCGGGGCGAAGTCGAGGAAGCTTCCCGCGATCTCCGGCGGCACGAGGAAATACATCGCCGCGGTGGCACCGGTCATCTCCACCACGCCGAGCGCCATCTGCGTCGCGGCGGAACGGGCGGACGGCACGGGCGTGGAGAACTTCCACACACGCAACTCGTCGTGCATGCCCGCCAGCCAGCGCAGCAGCAGCACGAACAGCACGATCATGGCGCTGCCGAGCCATCGCCCCCAGCCGTCCGCAATGGAGGGCTCGAGCATCAGCGCCAGGCAGATGGTGGTGGCGAAGCCCATGCCCACGGCGAAACCGACCAACCCGACGACACGGGCGACGTCCGCCGCGCTCACGCCCACCCGCGACAGCATGCGATAGCGCACCGCCGTGCCGGTGATCGCGTGGAACCCGAGGGCGTTGGTGATGGCGTGGGTGGTGATGCCGGAGAAGATCTTCAGCTTCATCGGCACCTTGCCGGGCACCACGGTTTCGACCGCCATCACGTCGTAGGTCGCCAGGCAGCCCCAGCTGACCAGCGTGGAGGCGATGGACGCGAGCACGTGCCAACGCGGAATGCGGTCGATGGCCGCGCGCACGTCGTGCCACGCCATGCGCTCGATGTAGCGGTGCAGGAGAAACACCGCGCCGCCGACGAAAGCCAGGGTGACGGCGTATTTGGCTGCGCGGCGCGCGAGGGCGCGAGCGGCCGGTTTGTCGTGCGTCGCGCTCACCGCTTCACTCGTGACGGATCGAAGGCGCGCATGATCCCCCGCAGTCCCCTTCGCCACAAGTCACGCGGCCGTCACGGATCTGGATGGTGTGGCCCTCGAGCGCCTCGACGTCGGCGGGATCGTGCGTGATCACCACCAGTTGCAGGTCGAGCCGGGCCTGGAGCGTGCGCAGTTCGTCGCGCATGCGTGCGCGCAGCGCCGGGTCGAGCGCGGCGAAGGGTTCGTCGAGCAGCACGATGCGGGGCTCGGCGATCAGTGCCCGGGCCAGCGCCGCGCGTTGGCGTTGGCCGCCGGAGACCTGGCGTGGGTAGTGATCGGCCACCCCCTCCAGCCCGAAGGCGGCCAGCCAATGCGCGACGCGTGCGTCGCGATGGCGACGGCCCGGGTTCGCCCAGCCGCGCGCAAGGGCGAAACCCACGTTCTGCGCCACCGTCAGGTGCGGAAAGAGCGCGTAATCCTGGAAGACGTAGCCGACGTCCCGCGCGCGTGCGGGGATTCGCGTGTGCGCGTCGAACAGGGTGCGTCCGTCGATCCGCACGTGCCCCGCGTCGGGGGTGAGCAGTCCGGCGATGGCGCGCAGGGTGAGGCTCTTGCCGGCGCCGGACGGGCCGTAGAGCACGACGCGCCGGTGCGACGAGGCGAACGCCACGTCGAGGTCGAAGCGGCGCGCGGCGTCGCCCAGGGACAGGCGGATGGCGACGTCGACGCTCATGGGCGCGGCCGTTTCGCGTGGGGAGGCGCCAGCCAGCCGGCCAGCAGGAGGGCGGCCACGCAGGTGGCCGAGGTCACCCCCACGAGCAGGCCCGCGCCGGCGTCGTCGCCGGCACGCACCGCGGCGTAGATCGCCGTGGACAACGTCTGCGTGCGCCCGGGCAGGTTACCGGCGACGATCAACGTCGCGCCGAACTCGCCGATCGCGCGGGCGAACGCCAACAGGACACCCGATGTGATGCCGCGCGCGGCCAGCGGCAACGATACCCGGAAAAACACGGCCGGCTCGGTCAGTCCCAGCACGCGCGCCGCGCTTTCCAGTTGCGGGTCCACCGCCTCGAAGGCGGCGCGCGCAGCTTTCTGCACGAGGGGAAACGCCGCCAGGGCGGAGGCGATCACCGCGCCCTGCCAGGTAAACACCAGGTGGATACCCAGCCCGTCGAGCCAGCGGCCGACGACTCCGTGCCGCCCCAGCAGCACGAGCAGGTAGTAGCCCATCACCGTCGGCGGCAGCACCAGCGGCAGCGTCAGCACCGAATCGACCAGTTCACGCGCGGGCGAACGCCAGCGTGACAGGCCCCAGCCAGCCGCCACGCCCAGCACGAGGTTGATCGCCGTGGCCCAACCGGCGACCTTCAGCGACAGGAACAGCGGTGCCCAGAGATCGACCACGCGCTACCGGGGCGGGCCGAAGCCGAAACGGCGCAGGATGGCCGCGCCGTCGGCGGAAAGTACGAAGGCTTCGAAGGCCCTGGCCTCGGCGCCGTGGGCGGCGCCGTTCACCACGGCCAGGGGATAACGGATCGGGGCCGGCGTGGGCACGGTCGCGACCACCTTCACCCGGCCCTTCGCGATCGTCGCGTCGGTGGCGAAGACGAAGCCGGCCTCGACCTCGCCCCGTGACACGTAGTCGAGCCCCTGGCGAACGTTCTCGGCGAGCACGCTTTTGGCCGAAACGACGTCCCACAGGCCGAGTCGCTCAAGCGCCGCGCGCGTGTATCGGCCGGCCGGCACGGAGGCGGGGTCGCCGAAGGCCACGCGACGGACCGCGCCGTCGCGCAGGTCGGCGGGGCCGGCGATGGGCAACCGGCTATCCGCCGGGACGATCAGCACCAGCGCGTTGCTGGCGAAGTCGTTTCGGGTGGGCGGGTCCACCAGCGTCGCCGCGACCGCACGGTCCATGGCCTTCTCGTCGGCAGACGCGAAGACGTCGACCGGCGCGCCATTGTCGATCTGCTGCAACAGCACGTCGGAGGCGGCGAAGTTGAACACCACGTGCGTTCCCGGGTGACGCGCCTCGTAGGCCGTGCCGACCGCCTGGAAGGCGTCGGTGAGGCTCGCCGCGGCCGACACCACCAGATCGCCGGCGCAGGCCACGGCCGGCAGGCACCACAGGACGATCGGAAGAAGAGAACGCAGGCGCATGGGTCGATGCCGTGGGCAAAGTCGCCAGACTATATCGCGCGACGCGAAGGCCGGCTCACGACGCCGTGCGACACGGGCGACCGAAGGCGGCACGCGACACCGTGTCGCACCGTGTCGACGCGCGGCCGTGCCATCATCCCTGGACCCTGGTCCAGGGTCGTTGCAAGGGGACGCGTACGTGCGTCGTATGGCCGGACATCGCTGGTGGCGCTGGATGGCGGCTTTCGCCGTCTGGGTCGCCGTGCTCGCGCCGACCGTATCGCGCACGGCCCAATCGTGCGTGTTCCCCGAACTGTCCGCCCTGTGCGGGCAGGTCAGCGCCGGGCACGAGCACCACCATCGCCACGAAGGCGGCCACCACGACGACGGCGAGGGCGCCTGCGGCTACTGCACGCTGTTCGCCCGCACGCCCTCGCTGGGTGGCATGGTGGCGCTGCACCGCATGGCGTGCGTGGCCGCGCCGCCACCGGACGTGCGCCCCGTCACGCCCGGCTTCGTCACGCTCGCGTTCCCCCGCCCCCCGTCGCAGGGGCCTCCCGCCGTCGCCTGATCCCGATCGCCCGCCCCGATCCGACAACGACACGGAACCCTTGCCATGCCCATCTTTCCTTCCGACGGCCGCGTCCTCGCGCGCGCCATCGCCTGCGCCATCGGCGCCGGCGTCGTGCCCGCGCACGCCACCGACGACCCGCCGCGTCCCACCACCCTGCGCGAGGTGCGCGTGTCCGCCACCCGCCAGAACAGCGCGGTCGATCCCGACATGCCCTCCGCGGTGGAAACCGTCACCGCCCAGAAGCTCGACCGGCTCAACGTCGTCAACACCGAGGACGCGCTCCGCTATCTGCCCGCCTTTGGCATCCGCAAACGTTTCATCGGCGACGAGAACGCGACGTTCTCGGTACGCGGCACCAGCAACCAGCAGAGCGCGCGGGGCCTGGTCTATCTCGACGGCCAGCTGCTGTCCAACCTGCTCGGCAATACCTGGGGCACTCCCCCACGCTGGTCGATGGCCTTTCCCGAAAACCTCGCCCGCGTCGAGGTGCTCTACGGCGCCTATTCCGCGCTTTACCCGGGCAACGCCATCGGCGCCACGGTGCTGATGACCACCCGCATGCCCGACCGACTGGAAGTCACCGCCGACGTTCAGGGCTTTACCCAGCACGTGGACACCTACGGTGTGGACCGCGACTACGGCGGCAGCCGGCAGAGCGCCACGATCGGCGACCGCAGCGGCCGGTTCGCGTTCCTGCTCGGCGTGTCGCACCTTCAGTCGAACGGCCAACCGCTGGTCTATGCGACGCAGAACCGGGCGACCGCCACCGGTGCCGGGGTCGCCGTGAGCGGCGCCATCGGCGACACGGGCGCCAATGGCCTGCCGCGCGAGGTGTTGGGGATCAATGCCGAAGGCCAGGAGGCGACGAGCCAGGACGAGGCGCACCTGCGCCTGACCTACGACGTCACGCCCGACCTCACCGCGGCCGTGACCGCGGGCTACTGGAGCCAGGACCTCACTCACCGTACGGAAAGCTTCCTGCGCGATGCGTCCGGTCGTCCCGTCTATACCGGGCCGGTGACGATCGATGGCGCACGCTACGTGTTGCCGGCATCGTTCTTCGCGCCGAGCACGCGGCAAAGCCGCAACTACCTGTACGGCGCCTCGCTCGGCACGCATCGTCAGAGCGGCTGGAACATCGAAGGCAACGCGTCGTATTTCGACATGGACCGCAATCGTGACCGCGTCGCTTCGGCGGTCGGCGACGACGGCCCCGGCCTGCTCACGGCGGGCGACGGTAGCCGCTGGCGCACGTTCGACCTGCGCGCCAGCCACACGCCGGACACGCTCGACGCGAATACGCACGTGGTCAGCGTCGGATATCACTTCGACGGTTATCGCCTGCGCAACGCCAGTTTCGTTCTCCCCGACTGGCGCAACGGCCCCTCGACCGCCTTCACATCGGGCAATGGCGGCAGCACACAGACGCAGGCGTTGTACGTGCAGGATGCCTGGCAACTGGACGAACGCTGGCGCCTGACGGCCGGCGCGCGTTATGAGCAGTGGCGGGCGTTCGGGGGCGGACGCGCCACGGCCAGCGCGAGCACCGCCTACGCACCACGCAAGGAGTCACACACCTCGCCGAAGCTGTCGCTCACGTACGCGGCCAGCGATGCCTTGCTTTTGCGCCTCTCCGGCGCCCGCGCCTATCGCTTCCCCACGGTGAACGAGCTGTTCCAGGGCAGCTTCAACGGTATCGCGTTCATCAACAACGACCCGAACCTGAAGCCGGAAAACGACCTGTCCCGCGAGCTGTCGGCGGAGTGGTACCGGGACAACGGGGTTGCCCGCTTCACGGTCTACCGGAGCGACACGCGCAACACGTTGTTCAGCCAGACCGACACCACGGTGTTCCCCAACGTCACCAACGTGCAGAACGTGTCGCTGGTCCGGACCCGTGGCGCCGAGGCGAGCTACGACGGCACGGGCGTGGTGTGGTCGTGGCTCGACCTCACGGCGAACGCGGCCTATACGCAGGCGACGACGGTGCGCAATCCGCGTAATCCGGCCTCGGTGGGCAAGCAGTTCTATCGCATCCCCCGCTGGCGGGCGAACGTCGTGGCCACCTGGCACGCCGACCCGCGCACCACGGTCACGCTGGCGGGCCGGTATTCAGGCCGCCAGTACAACACGCTGGACCACAGCGACATCGATCCGGACACGTTCGGCGGGGCCAGCGCATTCCTCACGTTCGACGCCAAGGTGACGTGGCGTGCGACCGACCACGTGGAGCTAGGCGTCGGCGTGGATAACCTCACCGACCGCCGGTACTACGTCTATTACCCCTATCCGTCGCGCACCTACCTGGTGGAGGCGAAGTACCGGCTCTAGGCGGCCGCGATCGACGCATACGCCACGGATGGCATGTGCTCGTCGAGCATGAACGACGCCGCCCCGCCTCGCCAGAGGCGGTCGAAGAACGCCGCCACCCCGGCGCTTCCCGTGGCGAAGTCGCAGCTCAGTCGAACCAGTTCGGCACCGGGCACCGCGAGGCCACCCGGACGGCGCACAAGGAAGGGTTCGATGCCGCTGGCGACCCGGTGCGCCTCGCGGCGGTAGATCGACGCGCGGTCCGGGAGGTAAACGGCCAGGTCGAGCAGCACCTCGCCGATGCCGGCCAGCCCGTCGAAGCGGCCGGGGCTGATCGCGTGAGGACGAAACAGATCGGCGTCGGCGGCCATCACCATGTCGCGGTAACGCACGTCGCCGGTGACCGCGAGCATGCGTGCCGCCACGGCGACGACGCCCGCGGTGCCGCAGCGAAGATACGGTGTCACCGTGCCATGTCCCACCTGCAGGGGCCACGTGGGATCGCCGTCGGGGTTGAGGCGGCGCTGCGCGAAATCGTAGCGCAGCGCCTCGTGCGCGCCACGGATGTATTTCGGCTCGCCCGTCACAAGGTGCAGATGGAGAAGGAACAGCGCGATACCGGACGCTCCGTAGGCCAGCCCTACTGGTTGCCTGCCACCGGCGGGCCAGCGATAGCCCGCCGGGTCCTCCATCGCCGCCGCCAGCACGGCATCGCCGGCGCCGATGGCGTCACGCAGAAAGACGCCGTCGGCGGTTTCGTACCACGCCTTCACCCGGGCCAGGCCCCAACCGGCGCGTCCATCGTGCAAGCCATGCGGCTCGCCGTCGAACGAAGACGACTGCCGCAGCAGATCCGTGGCTTCGCCGGTCTTGCCGGCGTCGTAGAGCACCCAGGCGATGCCGCTGTCGCCCCCGGCAAGATTGGTGCCTCGCTGACGCGCCGAACGCGTGCCGGCGAGCAGGTAATCGACCAGCCCCTCGGGTGGGCTGCGCCGGCCGCGCAGGTACGCGTGGAGGATACCCGCGGCGCCGTGCGCGACGCCCCAGGGGTGGCTCTGGAAGATTTCCGCCCCAGCGGGCACGTAGCGGTCGGGTCGGGCTTCGGCGGCGCGCTCGTCGATGAACCGGAACAACTCGGGGGCTGGGTCACAGGCGGGAAGGTACGAGCCGCCGCGATGCGGCACCGGCGGGTTGCCCCCGTCCAGGTGCTCCACCGCGTCCCGAAGACACCGCATCGCGTCGGCCGGGCGCGGGCGCCGCGTGGGGTCGTCGGCCATCAGACCGAGGATCACCTCGCCGATTTCCACCGGATAGCCCATGTCGCGGACCATGCGGTGGGCGAAACGCGCCGCCGCATCGCGATCCAACGGCAGCATCGCGTTGATCGGCATCATCGCCGCGAGCAGGTTGGCGCCGAACGCATAGGCATCTTCGGCGCAGGCCTCCGCGTGGGTCCGTCGGCGTGGCGCGGCCGACGCGAATCCCGGCGTGCGCAGGTCCAGCGTGGTGTCCAGGCCGTCTTCGATGCAGGCTTCCAGGTCGATGATCCGCACGCGCCCGTCCGCGGCGACGATGCAGTTATGGAACGAGAGGTCGCCGATGGAAACGCCCACGTCGTGGACCCGCTGGATCGTGGTCGCCAGATGGCCCATGACCTTGCAGACGTCGTCGAGGAACGCCTTGACGTCCGCGCGCGTCGCGCGCGTCTTGATCCAGGGGTAGCGGCGCCCGAGCCAATGTCGCAGGGTGTCACCCTCCAGGTATTCCTCGACGAGGAAGGTGTGCTCCCACTCGCGGAAATGCGCCACCGGACGGGGCGCGACGCCGAGCGGCGCGAGCAGCCGCAGCAGCCGGAACTCCTTGCGCAGCGTCACCGTCGCGGCGTCGTGCCCGCCGATGTACGGGCGAGCTTCCTTGATGATGACCCGGCGGCCTTCGTCTAGGTCGTCCGCCACGTAGACGCCGCCCGCGGCCGAGAACGACAGAGCATGACGCACGCGAAAGCGTCCGCCGCCGAGGGCCCCGGGCGACGATGCGTCATCGCCGTCCGGAAACGGATCACGCAACCAGTCAGGCAAGCGAAAGCACGGCTGCCTGGCGTCGGGTTCGAGGGAGCCGTCGGGACGAGTCAGCATCCATTCGCTTCGCCCGTCGCTGCCGATCCGCGGCTCACCACGAATGCCGCCGTAGCGGTAATGCAGCACGAGCGAGTCGCGGTAGCGGCGATCGGTCAGCACGTAGGGCCCTGCGTAGCCGGACAGCGAGGCATGCAGGTCGTCCAGCACGCGGCGGAATTCGCCGACGTGCCGGGGATAGATGGTGATGAACTTGCCCGATCCGCCACGGGGCCAGCGTTTGCCGTTGATGTGGCCGAGCATCGTGGCATCGGCGGCGAACTTGAAGGGGATACCGTCGCTGACCAGCACGGCAGCCGTGATGGCCAACACCACGCGGGCCGTGGTGACCACCGACGACACGTGGATCTTCCATCCCTGCGCAGGCAGCGTCGCGTCTGACGGCATGCACTGCACCCAGACACCGCGGCGGCCAAGGTCCCACGTGCGCGAGCCGTTCGTCGCCTTGCCGTGCCGGCGCACGATGCGGCGCACGGTATCGATGAAATCGTCTTCGTTCACCGGCCGGTGGCCATGCGTCTCGAAGTAGTCTTGGTCGACGCCGGTGTATGGCAGCAGGTCGATCCGAGGTTCCATGACGAGCGATCCCTTTCCTGCGCGTGGCGAAAACCCAGTGCGCGGAAACGACCCGGACGTCGCCCCGCGCACCTTCGCCTCCCATGATTCGTCGGCGTCGCCGCCGGCCTCCGCCGGCGGTGTCGGCCCGGTCATCGTTCTTCAGGGCATGCCCGACTCACTCGTTGAGCGCGTCGACGTTTCCGAAGCAGCAGCTCGTCATGCTGCACGCACTGGGGTTGGTGACGTCCATGTGCGCACCCGCTTCCATGTCCTGTTGCAGCATCTGCAGGCAAAGTACCGTGTTCATGTCCTTAGTCTCCCTATTGACCGCGCGTTCCCGCGGGAAGTGCGGGGCGCGTCTGGATTGTCGACAGGCATGTCCTGCGGCCGCAATGCGGTGATGGCGCCCTATCGGCGAAATCAACGACTTTATGGATGTTTCTGGCAGCGCGTATCGATTCCGGTCACGCCGTCGTCCGGATATGGACACCCGTGTCCGCGAGCGGACGCTCCGGTGCCACCCGGGGAAGTCGCACGTTCGCCACGGCACCCGGCCCCTCCCTGCGCGGCACCAGGTCGACCTGCCCGCCATGGGCCTCGACGATGAGCCGGGTCAGGGTCAGCCCGATGCCGGAGCCCTGCGGCTTGGTGGTAAAGAACGGCACGAACAGGCCGTCGCTCGTCGGTAGCCCGATCCCTTCGTCAACGATGCACACCACGATCTGCTCGATGTCCACACGCCAGTCGATCCACACGCGGCCGCCGGTATCGAGGGTCGCCTCGACGGCGTTGCGTAGAAGGTTGATGAAGGCCTGGCCCAACTGGTCCTCGTCGCCACGGATCGTGACGGGCGCGGTGCCCGTGACGTCGATCGCGAGGCGGTGTTCCAGCCGCGCCAGGCGCGCGAGCGACTCGTCCAGGCGGAAGATCCGCTGTTGCAGCGGCGGCAACCGCGCCAGGCGCCCGTAGCCGGATAGGAAGCGCGCCAGCGAGCCCGCCCGGCGGCCGATGGCGTCGAGCCCCTCGCGGAGCACGTCCTTCGAGCCGTCGTCGTCCTCGATGTCGAGCATCACCGTCAGGCTCTCGGCGAGCGAACCGATCGGCGTCAGCGAATTGTTGAGTTCGTGGCTGAGCACGCGCAGCAGGCGCTGCCAGGCGCGGCGCTCCTCCTCGCTGAGGGCGGCGCTGAGGTCGTGCAACATCACCATGGTGTGCTCGCGACCCTCGCTGTGCCACACGGCGCGACGGACGGCCCAGCGCCCCGATGCCGTGGCGAACTGGTGTTGGAGGATGGTGTCGTCGGGCACCGCCAGCACCGGTTCGAGACCGAGCCGGGCGACGTCCTGGCCGATGAGCCCGCCACGATCGCCCGCCAGCAGGCGGCGCCCCGCGGGATTGACCAGGCGCAGGCGATGCTCGTCGTCGATCACGAACACCGCGCTGTTGAGCGCCACCAGGGTCTTGCCCAACAGCCGCGAGGCCTCGGTGCGCTTGCGCCGGCCCGCCCGCAGGTCGTCCGAGAGCAGGTTTACGTGGGCGACGAGCCCCTGAAGGGGACTGGGGCCCTTCGGCTCGTGGCCGCGCAGCCCGTAGTCTCCCTCGCGCAGCGAGGCGAGCAACGCGAAGACCGTGTCGAGGGTGAACAGCAGGTGCCGGCCGAGGATGCGCGCCATGATGCCCATGCCTGCCAGGCCGCCCAGGCCGATCAAGAGACGGGTGGAGAACGGCGCATCGTCCTGGATGACCAGCACGGCAAGCGCGGCCACGCCCGGGGCGACGAGCCATGCCGCCCACAGGAGAGCCCGACGACGCACCCGGGCGGGATTCGCCTCCGGCTCGGACAGCTTCGGGTAGCCCTTCATGGCGCCGGCACGCTCAATGGGCCTGTTCGAAATGGTTTTTCGAGCGTTGCTTTTCCAGGCGGCGGTACAACGCCTGGCGCGAGATGCCGAGCGCTTCGGCGGCGCGCTGCAGGTTGTTGTCGTAACGCTCCATCGCGTTGCGCACGAGCATCGCCTCGGCGTCCGGCAACGTGAGCCTGTCCAGCACCAGGGGCAGGTCCGCCTCCCGGCTCAGCGCCAGATCGACGGCGTCGATTTCCTTCTGGGCCGACAGCAGCACGGCCCGTTCCACCGCGTGTTCCAGCTCGCGCACGTTGCCTGGCCAGGCATAGGTACGCATGGCCCGCTCCGCCGACGGCGCGAACGCCATCGCGTCGCGACCCAGCCGGCGGCACTCGCGCAGCATGAAATGGCGCGCGAGCGGCACGATATCCTCGACACGCTCGCGCAACGGCGGCAGGCGCACCTGCATCGCATTGAGCCGGTAGAGCAGGTCGCGACGGAAGCGGTGGGTCCGGATGGCCGCCTCAAGGTCGGCGTTGCTCGTCGACACCACGCGCACGTCCACCCGGCGCGTGCGCGTGGAGCCGCTGCGCTCGAGTTCGCCTTCTTCGATCACGCGAAGCAGTTTGATCTGGTTGAACAGGGCGATGTTTCCCACCTCCTCCAGCACCAGCGTGCCACGATGGGCCAGCTCGAAACAGCCGGGCCGCGACGTGGGCCGTTCCTCGCCGAACATGTCGTCGGCAAAACGCGATTCGGGCAGGCTGCCCATGTCCACCCGGATGAGCGGCTCTTCCACCCGTGGCGAGAGCGCGTGAAGTTCGCGCGCGAACAGGGATTTTCCGGTGCCGTTCTCGCCGAGCAGGAGCACGTTGGAGTCGCCCTTGGCGACGCGGGAGATCAGTTCCACCACGTGGCGCATCGACGACGACTCGCAGATGCGCAGCACGTCGGACGATTGCCGCGAGAGGGACGCCTCATAGCGCAGCCGCCGGTTTTCCTCGCGCATCTCGCGCAGGGCCATCTGGGCGCGCACGGTATGCATCATCCGCGCGTTGCTCCATGGCTTTTCGATAAAGTCGGCCGCGCCCAGGCGCATCGCCTTAACGGCCAGGTCGATGCTGCCCCACGCGGTCATCACGATCAGCGGGAGCTCGGGCGCCTCTTCGCGCAACCGGCCGACCAGGGCCAGGCCTTCCTGGCCGGAGGTGGTGTCAGCGGTGTAGTTGAGGTCGAGCACCGCGCAGGAGAATTCCCTGCGACTGACGGCCTCCAGCGCCGCTGCAGGCGATTCGACGTCGATCGATGGCACCTGTTCCGAACGAAGCAGCACCCGCATCGCGAGGCGTACGTCGGGATGATCGTCGACGACGAGAACAGGCAGTGGTGTGTCCTGCGGCGTCATGGGTGCTCCTTCGGACCGTGAAGTGGAAAGGTGCAAGGGTCATGCTCCGTGGATGGCGTGAAGCGGATCGATCCGCGCGGCGCGCCACGCGGGGATGACGCTGGCGATCACGGCCACCGCGAGCATAGCGACGCATGCCGGCACGGCGACCTCCAGCTGGATATGCAGCATCGTCTGCAAGGGACTGCGATGCGCCAGCAGCGTGCATCCCATGCCAAGCAGCGTGCCGATCATCGCCACCGCGACGTTTCGCGCCAGGACGATCATGGCCAGGTCCATCGGCGTGGCGCCGAGGGCGCCATGGACCGCGTAGTCACGGCGGCGGGACATCACGTCGACCGACTCGCTCGAATACAAACCGATGCAGGCCAGGAACATGGCGAACAGCGCGAGGATGGCGGAGATCACCGCGTCGCGCCGGAAGCCCGCCATCACCTGCCGCGCATCGTCGCGCATGGATCGCGCGTGGGCCACCGCGACGAACGGGGCGGTCCGGTGCAGTTCGCGGGACGCCGTCTCCATGGAGAGGCCTTCGGCATCGGGGCCGCGGACGATCACGTACATCGGCATGTACAGACGCACGAAATCGAAGGAACTTTCCCAGGCTTGCGCCAGCGGAATAAAGACGGTCGGCTCCGGAGGACGGCCCGGACCGGCATGGCGGGTATCGGCCACCACGCCGACGATACGCAGGGGAGCGTTCGGAGACAGGCGCGAGGCGGGCCATACCTCGTCGCCGACGCCACCTGAGCCGAATGTCTTCAGGTAGGCCTCGTTGACCATCGCCACACGACCGGCCCCGCCCACGTCACCGGCATCGAAGTGGCGCCCCGACAAAAGGCGCAGGCCCATGGCCTGCAGCGCGCCCGGCGTGGCCAGGCCGTATTGCGCGTAGTAGGTCGAGCCATCCGGCAGCGCGAACGGCATCACGAAGCTGCCGCTGCCCGGCAGGTGGTTGGACATCCCGGCATATCGGATGCCTCGTTGCGCGAGCAACCGGCCGGAGAACTCGCCAAACAACGCGTTCACATCGACCACCGTGGGAAACTGCGCATCGTCGGCCTTGATTTCGAAGACCTGCGCCTGTGCGGTATCGAACCCCATCGGCACGTGTTCGAGATCCCACCAGCGCGTGATGACGCCAATGCTCCAGGCGAGCAGCATGACGGCGATGGCCGTTTGCACCACGTTCATGACGCGCCGCGCATGCCGACCCGTCTTCGTGCCGAAGGCGCGGCCGGAGGCAAATCGCTCGCGAAACAGCACGCCGGAGGTTTCGTGGACCGATCCCCCCACGACGGCAACCGCCAGGGTCACCAGCGCCAGGGCGATGCCGAACACCCAGGCGTGCCAGTCGAACGCGATCGCGTCGTGGGAAATGAGCCATTCGGCCGGCAGCAGGCTGGCGAAGACGTGGGCGACGACGTTTCCCGTCGACAACCCCGCCGCGACCGCTAGTATGCCGACCAGCAGTGCTTCGCCGACCGCCGGTATCCACGGACGCCAGCCGCGCGCGCCGAGCGCGATGCGCAGCGCGGTGCCATGCGAGCGCGCCACCGCGCGTATCAGCAGAAGGCTGGACAGATTCAGGCCCGCGATGGCCATCACCGCCAGGGCGCAACTAAAGAACAGCAGCACCGTCGGCCTGGCCAGGCCCGTGACCTGATCGTCCAGCCACGTCGCGCCGTAGAAGGGCAGCCGGTCGGGACCGATCCTCAGGGCCGCGGCATGCGCCGCCGCCACCGCGTGGACATGGTCGGAAAACGCTCGTTCGCCGACACCTGGGCGCAGGCGCGCCACCGCGGTCATGTTCTGGGCGTTGTCGGCGGCATGGGGAGCAAGGTGCAACGGCAGAAAGAGGTCCACATCGGTGAACAGCCGGTAGTCGGGGCTCAGCACGCCGCGGATCATGGTGGGCCTTCCGTTGACGGTGATCCGGGTGCCGATCGCACGGAGATCGGCGTGCAACATGCGCCGCCAGAACCCATGGGAAACCACCGCCTCGTCAGGGGCGCCGGAGAGGCCCTCGCCCGCTTCGGGCGACACGCCCAGTGTCGGCAGGAAGCCGGCGTCCATCCGTTGCGCGCTCGCCAGCACGACATTCCCCGCGACGTCGGCGTTTACCGACTCGGGCAGCCGCGCGATGCCGCGCGACTCGATCTGAGCAGGCATGCCTACGTCATCGAAAAACATCGGCGAGGCGTAACGCACCGGGCCACCCGGCGAATGCTCGCCGTAAAGCACCACCCTGGCGTGGTCGGGAAACGGCGGGCGATGCAGCACGAGGCTGTCGACCAACGCGAACGCCCCGGTCGCCGCCGCGACACCAAGGCCGAGGTTGAGCGCGGCGACCGCGAGGAAGCCCGGGTAGCGGGCCAGCACACGCCACGCATGGAGGATGCCGGGAATGCCTCCCTTCAAAAGAGCGGCTCCTCGGCCCGCACCTCGCCCAGGCCACACTCTGCCTCGTGTTTGAGTTGCCGATAGGTGCTTTCGTCGACCACCTGCCCGTCGAGCAGCCGGATCACGCGGTCGGCGACGAAACCGAAGCGTTCGTCGTGGGTCACCATGCAGATGGTGTGGCCGGCCTTGTGCAGGCGATCGAGCAGGCCCATGACGATCTCGCCGTTGCGCAGGTCGAGGTTGCCGGTGGGTTCGTCGGCGAGCAGGATCGCCGGCTCGCCGGCGAGGGCCCGCGCGACGGCAACCCGCTGCTGCTGGCCACCCGACAGCTGCGCGGGAAACTGATTCATCCGATGCGCGAGTCCGACGCTGGCCAGCGCCTCCGCCGTCCGCTGCATTCGTTCCTTGCGGCCCATGCCGTCGCGATAGGTCAGCGGCAACTCCACGTTTTGCGCCACGGTGAGGTCGCCGATGAGGTTGAACGACTGGAAGACGAAACCAATGTGCCGGTTGCGCACCATGGCCCTCGCCTGGCGACCGAGCCCCGTCACGGCATGCCCCAGCACGCGAAGCTCGCCATGACTGGGCGAGTCGAGCAGGCCCATCAACGATAGCAGGGTCGTCTTGCCACAACCGGAGGGCCCGGCGATCGACACGAACTCGCCTTGCCGGATCTCCAGGTGGATGTCGGTCAGCACGTGGTTTTCGATGGCACCGGCACGGAACACCTTACCGATGCCGCTCATCTCCACGATGGCGGCGGGGGGATCGAGTGACACGGAGGCCTCGAACGAGGGGTGGGAAAGGTGTAGTCGAAGCCTACGACGCGTAGTGCGCGTTGTCGTCGCCATGGGCAACGCGATGCGCATGGATTTGCGCACTGTTGCCGGAAATGCCCAGCGATGGAGGCGGCGGCCGCGGTCGGCGAGGGGTTACCCCGGGATCTTCCCGATTCGCGCACTAAGCGGAAACTAAGCTTACAATAGGCGCAGGGGGGAGGACGCGGTCACCCCGCCGCGGTGTTTGGGCAGGCCGACCGCCATGCGATGCGCGGTGGCGTGGCCCGCATTGGAGACTCCCCATGGTGCAGAAATTTTCGTTGGGCGGCCGCGCCGCCTGGCTCAAGCGATACGATTCCGATGGCTGGTTCCGCCCCGCCGCGACGCGCGCGTGGAACCGCCTTGCCGCCCGCCTGGACCTGGCCGCGCTGCGTTCTCCGCCACGGTATGCCGGGGAGGCGGCCAAGGGGCTCGAATGGCGACGCCTCGAGGCGCTTCGCGCATGCGGCGCCCCCGTGCCGCGGGTGCTCGGCGACGGCCCCCGCAGCCTTATCCTCAGTGACATGGGCCCCACCCTGGCCCACCGGCTCAAGCGCCTGAAGAGCGCGAACGATGCCGACATGCTCGTGCGCCAGACGGCGCACGCCATCGGCCGGCTGCATCGCCAGGGCGGTTACCTGGGCCAGGCCGTCGCGCGCAACATCACTGTGGGCGACGGTGGCGTGGGCTTCATCGACTTCGAAGAAGATCCCAGCGAAATCATGAGCCTCGCCCAGGCCCAGGCGCGCGACTGGGTGCTCTTCACGACCGGCGTGGGACCCTACTTCACCGATCGCGTGGACACACTCGGGGCACTGATCCGGGAGCAGGCCCTCCAGGCCGAACCCGCGGTGGCCGACGAGGTGCAGCGCATCGCACGACGCCTCGGGGCCCTCGAACGCGTCGGGCGCTTCTTTGGCCGCAAGGCCGCAGCACTGGGAGCGGCCGTGGGCGCGATGCGCAAGGGGTTCAGTCTCGTCATGCTCGGCACCCTGCTGGGCGACCTGTTGGGCGATGGCGACCTCGATCTGTGGATCGTCGCTGTTCGCATCCTGGAAGAATCCGTTACGTAAACATGTCAGCGCGCTACCATCGCCGACCATGTGCCCGCCCTGGTCCGCCGCATGCCCCTGCCGACACCCGATCTACCCTGGTTTCTCCCGCCCGACCGAGAGCTGAGCCGGCTGATCGCCGGCTTTGACTGGCCGTCGACGCCGCTCGGTCCGATCGAAGGCTGGCCGTCGGCGCTGCACCACGCGCTGGCCCTCATGTTGCGCTCCGAAGCACCGATGATGCTGCTCATGGGCGACCAGGGCGTGATGCTTTACAACGACGCGTATCGCAGCGTGGCCGGGCTGCGCCATCCCCAGGTGCTCGGCCGGTCGGTGCTGGAGGGCTGGCCGGAGGTCGCGGACTTCAACCGCGAGGTGCTCGCCACCGTGAGGGCCGGCGGCACCCTCTCCTATCGCGACCAGCACGTGGTGCTCAACCGCACCGGCGAGCCCGAGGATGTCTGGCTGCACCTGGACTACAGCCCGCTGGCCGATGACCACGGCGCGGTCGCTGGCGTGTTCGTGCTTGTGAAGGAGACCACCCAGCGCGTTGCCGTGGCCCAACGCCTGAGCATCGCGCAGCGCGCTGGGGGCGTCGGCACCTTCGAATGGTTTCCCGAAACCGGCCGGCTGGAAGTGTCGGACGAATACCGATGCATCTGGGGGTTGCCCGCCGAGGGGCCCGTGACCGATGCGATGCTGATCGCCCTGCTCCACCCCGACGACCGGCACCAGGTCGCGACCCGACGGTTGGACCAGGCCAATCCCCTGGATTACGCGGAATACCGGCGGGTGGACGCGCAGACCGGGGAGGTGCGCTGGATCGCCCGGCGCGGCGAAGTGGTGACCCACGCGTCTCGCGCGCGACGTCGCTATCTGGGCATCGCGATGGACATCACCGACCGCAAGCTCGCCGAGGACGCCGTCCGCGCCAGCGAGCGGCGTTGGCGCGCCCTCTTCGAGCAGATGCACGAGGGCTTTTTCATCGGCGAGGTCTGCCGCGACGCCGATGGCGCCGTGGTCGACGTCACGATGAGCGAACTCAACCCCGCTTTCGAGCGGCAGACCGGTATCCCCGTGGCCGAGGCCAGTGGACGCCGTCTTCGCGACATCGTGCCGGATATCGGCGACGACGTGATCGAGCGATGCGCGGCCGTGGTCGACGGCGGGCGCTCCGAGGAGTTCGAAGTGCGCCTGGCCTCGCTGGGCGACCGCTGGTACGAGGTCCGCGTGCGTTCGGTGGGTGACGACCGCTTCGGCGCGTTGTTCGTCGACATCTCCTCGCGCAAGGCCGCCGAGGCCGAACTCGCCACGCTGGCCGCCACCCTGCAGGAGCACGTCGCCCAGCGCACCAGCGAGCTGCTGCGCACCCAGGACGCCCTGCGCCAAAGCCAGAAGATGGAAGCCATCGGCAACCTCACCGGTGGCGTGGCGCACGACTTCAACAACCTGCTCCAGGTCATCAGCGGCAACCTCCAGCTGCTGGGCGAGGACGTCGCGGGCAACGACCGCGCCCGTCGCCGCGTGTCCAACGCGATGGCAGGCGTCGCGCGCGGCTCCAAGCTGGCCGCGCAGCTGCTCGCCTTCGGCCGCCGCCAGCCGCTGGCGCCCAAGGTGGTGAACATCGGCCGCTTCATCCGCGGCATGGACGACCTGCTGCGGCGCACGCTCGGCGAGGCCATCGAGATCGAGACCGTGGTCGCCGGCGGCCTGTGGAACACGCTGATCGATCCAGGCAACATCGAAAACGCCCTGCTCAACCTGGCGATCAACGCGCGCGACGCGATGGAGGGCCAGGGCCGTCTCACCATCGAGGCGAGCAACGCGTGGCTCGACACGAACTACGTCGACGCCCACGATGAGGTCAACGCCGGTCAATACGTGCTGCTCGCGGTTACCGACACCGGCCACGGCATCGAGCCGGGCATCGTCGACAAAGTGTTCGAACCGTTCTTCACCACCAAGCCCGAAGGACGCGGCACCGGCCTGGGCCTGTCGATGGTCTACGGTTTCGTGAAGCAGTCCGGCGGCCACATCAAGGTCTACAGCGAGCCGGGCCAGGGCACCACCGTGAAGCTTTACCTGCCCCGCACCACCCAGTCCGAAGACGTGGTGGTCGACGTCGACTCCGGACCGGTCACCGGCGGCAGCGAAACCATCCTCGTGGCCGAAGACGACGACGCCGTGCGCGAAACGGTCGTGGCGATGCTCGCCGACCTCGGCTACCGGGTGCTCAAGGCCCGCGATGCCGAGAGCGCGTTGACCATCGTCGACAGCGGCATACCGATCGACCTGCTGTTCACCGACGTGGTGATGCCCGGTCCGCTCAAGAGCACGGGCCTGGCACGCAAGGCATGCGAACGCCTGCCGGGCATGGCCGTGCTGTTCACCTCGGGCTACACCGAAAACTCCATCGTGCATGCGGGCCGGCTCGACGAAGGCGTAGAGCTGCTGAGCAAGCCCTACACGCGTGAAACCCTGGCCCGGAAGCTGCGCCAGGTGTTCCTGGCCCAGGCCCAGCGCAATGCCGCGGCGCCCGCGCCCACGGCGGCGGCGGCCGCGGCCCGCCTGCCGCGCAACGTGCGCGTGCTGGTGGTCGAAGACGACTGGCTGGTGCGCACCACGGTGGTGGAAATGCTCCAGCTGCGCGGCCACGAGGTACGCGAAGCGGCCGACGGCCCGCGCGCGCTCGAACTGCTCGCCGAACGCCCGGCCGATCTGGTCATCTGCGACATCGGCCTGCCCGGCATGTCCGGCACCGAGCTGGTCGAGCACGCGCGCGAATCGTTCCCCGAACTGCGGGTGATCTACGCGACCGGCCATGCGTACGCCATCGGAGTGGCGGGCGATCCGCGCACGGCGGTGCTGACCAAGCCGTACGGCTCCGAAGCTCTGGCCGAAGCGATCGCCAAGCTCTTTCCGTCGGCCCCTTGAAGCGCTTGGCGCGCAACGACGTAATCGTTTTCGCGTAACGTCATTTACATGCCCACGGGCGGCGTGGCAGCCGGTATGCTAGCCCGCCGCCCCACGTCCCCGCTCGAAGTGAATGCCATGACCCGTGACCCCCGCATCGAAGATCTCATCGCCCGCATGACCCTCGAAGAGAAGGTTGGGCAACTGGGTATCTTCGCCGATGCCGTGCGGCCGTTTGCCCCCGACATCAATCCCGAAGCCAACGCCCGGGGGGCGGCGGAGGTGCTCGACCAGGTGAGGGCCGGCCGGGTCGGCGCGTTGTTCAACGGCGTCGGCGCGGCGGAAGGCCGCGAAGCCCAACGCGTGGCGGTGGAAGAAAGCCGGCTCGGCATCCCGTTGCTGTTCGGCTCCGACGTGATCCACGGCATGCGCACCGTGTTCCCGATCCCGCTGGGCGAGGCGGCGAGCTTCGAGCCCGCGCTTGCCGAGCGCACGGCGCGCGCCACCGCGGTGGAAGCCACCGCCGCCGGCATTCACTGGACCTTCGCCCCCGCGGTGGACATCGCCCGCGACCAGCGCTGGGGCCGCGTGGCCGAAGGCTCGGGCGAAGACGTGGTGCTGGGTTGCGCGTTCGCCGCCGCGCGGGTGCGCGGCTTCCAGGGCGGCGACCTCACCGCGCACGACTCGCTGCTGGCCACGCCCAAGCACTTCGCCGCCTACGGCGCCGTGGCCGGCGGCATGGAGTACAACACGGTGGACATCGCCCCGCAGACCCTGCGCGACGTGCACCTGCCGCCCTTCAAGGCCGCGATCGACGCGGGCGCCCTCACGCTCATGAGCGCGTTCAACGACATCAACGGCGTGCCCGCCTCGGCCAACCGCGAACTCATGACCGGCATCCTGCGCGAGGCATGGGGCTTCGGCGGCTTCGTCGTTTCCGACTACACCGCCGACATGGAACTCATCGCCCACGGCTACGCCGAAGATGAGCGCGACGCTACGCGGCGTGCGTTCGTGGCCGGCGTCGACATGAGCATGCAGAGCGGCTTCTACGCCGACCACCTGGCCGACCTGGTCGAGAAGGGTGACGTGCCGATGGACGTCCTCGACGAAGGCGTGCGACGCGTCCTCGGCGTGAAGCAGGCCATCGGTCTGCTCGACAATCCCTACCGCTCGCTCGATCCCGCCGCCGAGGCCGCCACCGCGCATCTGGCCGCGCATGCCGAACTGGCCCGCGACGCGGCGCGCCGCTCCATCGTGATGCTGAAGAACGACGGCGTGCTGCCGCTGCGCAAGAGCGCCCGCGTCGCCCTCATCGGCCCGTTCGCCCGCGACCGCGACAACATCGAAGGCTGCTGGACGCTGTTCGGCGACAAGACCCGCTACGTGGACATCGAAACAGGCCTGCGCGAAGCGCTGGCCGACCCGTCGTCGCTGGAGGTGGTCGATGGCGCCGGCATCGAAGCGCCGATCGACGGCGGCATCGAGGCCGCGGTGGCCGCCGCCCGACGCGCCGACGTGGTGCTGCTGGCGATCGGCGAGCCGCAGGTCTACTCCGGCGAAGCGCAGGCGCGCACGCAGATCGTCGTGCCGGCCGCCCAGCAGGCCCTGGCCGATGCCGTCGCCGCCACCGGCACGCCCGTGGTGGTGCTGCTCAAGAACGGCCGCGCACTGGCGTTGCACGGCGCCGTGCGTGATGCCAACGCGATCCTCGTGACGTGGTTCCTCGGCACGCAGACCGGGCCGGCCATCGCCGACGTGGTCTTCGGCGAGCACAATCCGTCCGCGCGCCTTCCGGTCAGTTTTCCGCAGGACGCCGGGCAGCAGCCTTTTTTCTATAACCACCCGCGCACGGGCCGCCCGGAACTCGCCGACCAGCCGCCGGCCTTCAAGGCGCGCTACCGCGAGGTCACGTTCGAAGCGCTGTACCCGTTCGGCCACGGCCTGAGCTACACCACGTTCGCCTACACCGCGCCCACGGCCCCGGCGACGCTCGGCTGGGACGACACCCTCGTGGCCAGCGCCACGGTGACCAACACCGGGACGGTGGCCGGCGAGGAAACCGTGCAGCTTTACGTACACGATCGTGTCGCCAGTCGCGTGAGGCCGGTGCGCGAACTCAAGGCGTTCCGCAAGGTGATGCTTGCGCCCGGCGCCTCCGAAGACGTGGTGTTCGCGTTGAGCCGCGCCGATCTCGCGTTCACCCACGTGGACGGCCGCACGTTCGAGGCCGAACCCGGCCGGTTCGACCTGTGGATCGCGGGTTCATCGAACCAGGGCGAGCCGGCGACCTTCGTGCTGCGGGGTCCGTCGGACTGACCGACGCCACGCCGCCGCGACGGGCATTGCGATAGGGTGTGGCGGTCACGTCGCCACGGAGCCTCCCCATGCAGTCCCTCGACGGCAAGATTGCCCTCGTTACCGGAGCCGCCAGCGGCATCGGCCGCGCCATCGCCGACGCCTATGCCCGCGCGGGCGCGCGGGTGGTGGTCGCCGATATCGCCGCCGACAACGCGAGCGAAACCGCGCAAGCCATCGGCCATGACGCCCTCGGCATCGCGATGGATGTCACCGACGAAGCGCAGGTCGAGGACGGCTTCGCCCGCACCGCGCGCGAACTCGGGCCGGTCGACATCCTCGTCAGCAACGCGGGCATCCAGATCATCTCGCCGCTGGTCGACCTCTCGTTCGCCGACTGGAAGCGGATGCTCGCGATCCACATGGACGGCGCGTTCCTCACCGCGCGCGCGGCCATGCGCCAGATGATCGCGGGGGGCGCGGGCGGTTCGATCATCCTGATGGGCTCGGCTCACTCCCATGTGGCCTCGAAGTTCAAGGCGCCTTACGTCGCCGCCAAGCACGGCCTGCTCGGCCTGGCCCGCGTCATCGCCAAGGAGGGCGCGGCGCATCGCGTCCGCGCCAACGTGATCTGTCCCGGTTTCGTGCGCACGCCCCTGGTGGAAAAGCAGATCCCGGAACAGGCGCGCGAGCTGGGCCTGACCCAGGAGCAGGTGGTGCGCGACGTGATGCTGCGCGACACGGTGGACACCGAGTTCACCACGCTGGAAGACATCGCGGAGACGGCGCTGTTCCTCGCCGGTTTCGGCTCGAACGCGCTTACCGGCCAGTCGCTGCTGGTCAGCCACGGATGGCACATGCAGTAGGAAACGAAAAGGGGCGCCGAAGCGCCCCGTTTTCCCCCGCGTCGATCGGCGATCAGATCGCGTAGTACATCTGGAACTCGAGCGGGTGGGTGCTCGCGCGGTAACGCGTGACTTCCTGCATCTTCAGCGCGATGTAGCCGTCGATGAAATCGTCGGTGAACACGCCACCGGCCTTGAGGAACTCGCGATCCTTGTCGAGCGCGGCCAGGGCCTCGTCGAGGCTGGCGCAGACCTGCGGAATGTTCTTTTCTTCTTCCGGCGGCAGATCGTAGAGATCCTTGTCCGCCGGCGCACCCGGGTCGATCTTGTTCAGGATACCGTCGAGGCCGGCCATCATCAGCACGGTGAAGGTGAGGTAGCCCGACTGCATCGGATCCGGGAAACGGATTTCGATGCGGCGGCCCTTCGGGCTCGACACGTACGGGATGCGGCACGACGCGGAGCGGTTGCGCGCCGAATAGGCCAGCATCACCGGCGCCTCGAAACCCGGCACCAGGCGCTTGTAGCTGTTGGTGGTGGAGTTGGCGAACGCGTTGATCGCCTTGGCGTGCTTGAAGATGCCGCCGATGTACCACAGCGCCGTCTGCGACAGGCCGCCGTAGAGGTCGCCGGCGAAGAGGTTCTCGCCGTTCTTGGACAGCGACTGGTGCACGTGCATGCCCGAGCCGTTGTCGCCGACGATGGGCTTGGGCATGAAGGTGACGGTCTTGCCGGCCTGGTGGGCGACGTTCTTGATGACGTACTTCATGGTCATCAGTTCGTCGGCCTTCTTCACCAGCGTGTTGAAGCGGGTGCCGATCTCGCACTGGCCGGCGTTGGCCACTTCATGGTGGTGCACTTCGACCACCTGGCCCAGCGACTCCAGCACCTTGCACATGTCGGCGCGCAGGTCGCCAAGGCTGTCTACCGGCGACACCGGGAAGTAGCCGCCCTTCACGCCCGGGCGATGGCCCGTGTTGGTGCCGTCGTACTTGTAGCGCGACGACCAGGCGGCCTCTTCGGAGTTGATCTCGTAGAACACGCGGCCCATGTCGTTCTGCCAGCGGATCGAGTCGAAGATGAAGAACTCCGGCTCCGGACCGAAAAAGGCCGTGTCGGCGATGCCGGTCGACTTCAGGAACGCTTCGCCGCGCTTGGCGATCGAGCGCGGGTCGCGTCCGTAGGCCTGCATGGTGCTCGGCTCGAGCACGTCGCAATGCAGGATCAGCTGCTTGTGCGCGCTGAACGGATCCAGGTGCGCCGTTTCCGGGTCGGGCATGAGCACCATGTCCGACTCGTTGATGCCCTTCCAGCCCGGAATCGACGAGCCGTCGAACATCTTGCCGTCCTCGAAGGTGCCCTCGTCGATGGCGTGGGCCGGGAAGGTCACGTGGTGGTGCTTGCCGAGCATGTCGGCGAAGCGCAGGTCGACGAACTCGATGCTCTCGTCCTGGATGAGGTTCAGCACTTTCGAAACGGCGGACATACGGACCTCGATTGGGTATGGGCTGGATGCGTAAAGCAATCGTCATGCCACCGCTTTGCCTCGAAGCGAGGGAGCAAGGACGAGCCCCTTCAGCATAATCCGGGTCGTTCTAGCTTGCCGCTTAGCACCATGATGGTGCAATGCGGTTCGCACTGCACCAATTCGTTCATTGGCCCTGGCTACCGAACGGAATCCACGCCCCGCCATCATCCGCTTTCGGTGCCGCCGGTATCGAAGCCGGCGTGGGCGTGGGCGTGGGCGTGGGCGACACGATCGTGCCCGGAAGTCCCGCGGCCGAGCCAGCGCCAGCCCGGGCGGCCACCGCAGGCGACCCGATGCAGGACACGAAATTCGGGTCCTTGAACGCCAGTTCAATATTGTCCTTCAGGAGCTCATTGAGCGCGCCGAACGGGTTCACGAACTTGGTGCTGCGGCGAGCAAGTTTTTTCTGCGAATGGAAGCACGGCTTCGGGCCGTCACCGTCCACCACGTAGGTCACGGCGAGCGTCCAGTCGACGTTGTAGCCCAGATCGTCGATCACAAAATCGTCGATGGTGCCGTGAACCAGTGGACCGCTACCTGACACGTCGATGCCGACGAATCGCGACTCGGTGAACACCGCTTTTTCGAAATACTCGTGAACCGGCTTCTCGAGCATGACGTTTCCAAGCGGCGCCGTGTTGCGGATCTGGTTGGGCTTTATCTTTCCGCTCTTGGCCGGCGCATAGTCGAAGGTGCCGACTCTTTCGTAACCCTTCACCGACATGGTGGAGCTCGGCGCGTAATTGACCGTAGCCGGTCCAGCGCAACCGCCAAGCGCGATGCAGCCCCCTATCAGGGCCACTCTTAGACGCATCATCCGTTTTCCCCTGTTTTTCCCACTGAGCCGTCCGTAGGGACGGGTAACCGCCTGTCACGGAAGCCGGCAACGTCATCGTGGCCGTCGGCGTCCATGCCCCTGATGTCGGAGCGTTTATCCTTCAATCGGCGCCATGATGCACACCCGCCCATGCCGTCGCAATCGACCACATGGCTAACGTGGATTTCGTTTAACCTGACCGGCCTTGGACATGCTCGTCCTCGACGTTTCTTTCGACCCATGACAAAAAATTACGAAGACGACACGCCTGACGCAGGGCGCCGCCGCCTCCTTGGCGGCATGGCCACGACCGGTGCGCTACTCGCGCTGGGCGGCATCAAGGACGCCGCCAGTGCCCCGGCGAAGGGCACGGCGCCCGCGCCCGGCGGTGCCGAGCTCGACGCGCTGCTTGCCAGGCACATCCAGACCGTGGTGGTGATCTACGCGGAAAACCGCAGCTTCAACAACCTGTTCGGCGACTTCCCCGGCCTTCAGCAGCCGCTGGCCGCGGTGCCCGCCGAGCGCCTCGTGCAGAAGGACCGCGACGGCACGCCGCTGAAGACGCTGCCGCCGATCTGGGGCGGCATGGTGCCGCAGGAGCAGGTCGTCGACCACGCGACGTACAAGATCGGCGAGAAGGACATCACCGGCCTGCCGAACGCGCCCTGGGCACTGCATACCGGCGACGGCACCCCCCTGCCCCACGGCGTGGTGACGCGCGATCTGGTGCACGCGTTCTACAACAACCAGTTGCAGATCAACGGCGGCAAGAACGACGGCTTCGTCGCCTGGGGCGACAACGGCGCGCTGACCATGGGCCATTACGCCAGCACGCCGGTGCACCTGCGCCTGTGGCGCCTCGCCGAGCAGTTCACGCTGTGCGACAACTTCTTCATGGGTGCGTTCGGCGGGTCGTTCCTCAACCACCAATACCTCGTGGCCGCCCGTCCGCCGTTCTACCCGAATGCGGACAAGAGCCCGGCACAGTTCAACATCGCGGTGACCGAAAGCGGCGACCCGACCGACTTCCGCCTGAAGATGGCGGAGGATTCACCCCGGAGCGCGATGGACGGCAAGCCGAAATTCGCCAACCACAACACGCTCACGCCGGACTTCTACGCGGTCAACACCATCGGACCGCCCTATTCGCCCGGGTTCAACGTCGACCGGAAGCATCCGCAGCTCGCGGACGCGACGAGCCCGAACACCCTGCCGCCCCAGACCTACGCGCACATCGGCGACAGGCTCTCCGCCCGGCAGGTCGACTGGGCGTGGTACGGCGGTGCGTTTCAGGCGGCGCTCGACGGCAAGGGCGACGGCGACGACGGCCGCTTTCCGCAGACGCCGAACTTCCAGCCGCATCACCAGCCGCTTAACTATTTCGCCTCGCTCGCCCCCGGCACGGCGGCGCGCAAGCACCACCTGCGCGACGGCGGCCTCGGCGAGACAGCGGCGACCAACCATTTCCTCGCCGACGCCGCGGCGGGCACGCTGCCGCCGGTGACGTTCTACAAGCCGCAGGGCGACCTCAACATGCACGCCGGCTACTCCGACGTGGAAGCCGGCGACCGGCACATCGCGAACGTCGTGCATGCGTTACAGAAGAGCCCGCAGTGGAAGCACATGCTCATCGTCGTTACCTTCGACGAGAACGGCGGCTGGTGGGATCACGTCGCGCCGCCCAAGGGCGACCGATGGGGCCCGGGCACGCGCATCCCCGCGCTGGTGATCTCGCCCTTCGCGAAGAAGGGCCACGTCGAACACACGATCTACGACACGGGGTCCATCGCGCGCTTCATCACGCGCCGGTTCAAGCTCGAAAAGCTGCCGGGGCTGACGATGCGCGAGGATGCGATGGTCGCGGCCGGCGGCCCCGCACCGGGTGACCTCACGGAGACGCTGGATTTTTCCGGTAAGGCGTGATGGTGCGCTAACCGTCGGATCTGGCACCGCCGCCGCCCCTCGTCACCGCTGCGCCGGTTTCGCCGGGTAACGAGCGGTGCCGGATCAATGCCCCGGGGTGCCACCGGACGCGAACGGCGGCTTGGCGAACCAGATGGCGACCATCGCCAGACCGAACATCAGCCCGAACACCCAGAAGACGTCATTCACGGCCAGGGTCGCCGCCTGCATGTCGACCAGCCGGTTGAGCGCCGCATTGGCGACAGGCCCCTGGATACCGCTGGCCTGGAAACGGTCGAGGTATTCCATCGTCGCGCGGTCGCCCGCTACCACGTGTTCGCTGAGTACCGCGTGGTGGTACGTCGTGCGATGCGAATACATCGTCGTGCTCACTGCCGTGGCGATACTGCCGGCAAGCGTGCGGAAGAAATTCGACAGGCCCGACGCGCTTGCCACCTGGTCGTCCGGGATGCCCGCCAGGATGATCTGGTTCACCGGCACGAAGAACAGCGCCACGCCCGCACCCATCATGAACCGCGGTTCGGCCAGGTCGAGATAGGGCGCGTTCGTGCTGAGCGTGGACATCCAGAACGAAGCGGCCGCAAAGATCGCGAAACCTATCGTATTCAACAACCGCAAGTCGAAGCGGTGCTGGAACGCACCGACCAGCGGTGACATGAAGATAGCGAGCAGGCCAATCGGTGCCACGACGAAGCCGGCCCAGGTGGCGTTGTAACCGAGCACCTCCTGCACCCATTGTGGCATCACCACCGTGCCACCGAAGAAGGCGAACATACCCAGCGACAGGCACAACACGCCGATGAAGAAGTTGCGTTTGCCCAGCAGGCGCAGTTCCACCACCGGGTTCTTGTGCATCAACTCCCACGCGACGAGGAAGGTGATGCAGACCAACGCGACGATACCCAGCACAGTGATGAGGTTCGAACTGAACCAGTCGTCGTCGTTGCCGTTGTCGAGCATGAACTGCAGGCAGCCCACGCCCACGGCCAGCAGGAACAGGCCGATCGCGTCGACGGGCACCTTCGACACCTTCGACTCGCGGCCGCGCAACAGCGTGATCGTGATGATGAGCGCGAACAGGCCCACCGGGATGTTGATGAAGAAGATCCACGACCAGTGGTAGTTGTCGGTGATCCAGCCGCCCAGGATCGGACCGAACACCGGTGCCACCACCACCGTCATCGCCCACAGCGCCAACGCGATCGGCCGTCTCGCCGGCGGGTAGTTGTTGAGCAGCAGGGTCTGGGACAACGGCACCATCGGGCCCGACACCGCACCCTGCAACAGGCGGAACACGATCAGCATCGTCATGCTCTGCGACAGGCCGCAAAGCGCCGAGAAGATGACGAACAGCAACACCGACACGCTGAACGTGCGCACCTCGCCGAACCGCTTGGCGACCCAGCCGGTCAGCGGCTGCATCACCGCGCTGGCCATGGAGTAGGCGCTGATCGCCATCGTGCCCTCGTTGCTGCTGACGCCTAGGTTGCCGGCGATCGTGCGCACGGAGACGTTGACGATGGAGATGTCCAGCACCTCCATGAAGGTCGCCAGGGCGACGCCCGCGGTGAGCAAGGCGAGCTGGCCGCCATGCAACGGGGGCGGCGTGCCGCCCTTGCCCTTCGCGTCGGCCATCGGTCAGCCGTGCTTCGCCGCGACGGGCTGGGGCACGTCGACGGTGTTGGCGCGGATGATCTCTTTCGCCTTTTCGTCCGCCTCGCCCATCTCGTCTTCATAGACGTTCGTGCTGACGAGCGGCTTCGTGCGCGGTGTATCCGCCAGCACGCGGCCGTCGCGGTCGTGCGTATCGACCGTGACGTAGGTCGACAGGCCCACCCGCAGCGGATGCTTGCGCAGGTCTTCGGCGTCGATCGCGACACGCACCGGCAAGCGCTGCACCACCTTGATCCAGTTACCGGTCGCGTTCTCCGCGGGCAGCAGCGAGAACGCGCTGCCGGTGCCGGCATTCAGGCCGACGACCTTGCCGTGATACGTGAAATCCGAATACATGTCGGTGGTGATCTCCACCGGCTGGCCGATGCGGATGTGCTCGAGCTGGGTTTCCTTGAAGTTTGCGTCGACCCAGAGATCCTGCAGGGGTACGACGGTGAGGAGATCCTGCCCGGGCTGCACGCGCTGGCCGACCTGCACCTGGCGACGCGCCGCGTAGCCTTCGATGGGCGAGACGATCGCGTCGCGGCCACTGTTGACCCATGCGTTGCGGAACTGCGAGCGCGCCTGGATGACCGCCGGAAAATTTTCCACCGTCGTGCCATCGACCTGCGCGTGCGCTGCGGCGGCTTCGCGTTCGGCGGCCTGCAAGGCGGCATAGGCCTGCTGCATCTGCCGCTTGCCAGTGTCCACCTCTTCGGCGGACACGGCACGGCGTTCGAGCAGCGGATGTCGGCGGTTGTAGTCGTCGCGCGCCTGTTCGTACTGCGCGCGGCGTTGCGGGATGGCGGCGTCGGCCTGGTTGGCCTGCTGCATGCGCGCCTGCGCCTCGCGCACGGCCTGGGCGAGCTGGCCCTCGGCGTTCATCAGGGCGACCTTGGCGTCGACGGGGTCCAGGCGCACGAGCACCTGGCCCGCGTGCACACGGTCGGTTTCTTCCACCGCCACTTCCACGACGGTGCCGGCCACGCGCGAGGAAATCGTCACCATGTCGCCTTTGACGTAAGCGTCGTCGGTCTTCTCGCGCTGGGTGAACACGAAGATATAAAGCAAGAGCCAGGTCAGGCCCGCCAGCACGAAGACGGCGGCGATCACGGACAGGACGATGACCTTGCGTCGCTTGGCCTTCGGGTCGTCCTTGTCCTTCTTGTCGTCTTTCTTTTCGTCCTTGTCCTCCTTCTTTTCGTCCTTGTCGTCTTTCCTTTGGTTACCGTCGTCGCCGTCCTTGTCTGTGGAATCGTCCTTGTTGTGCTTGGGTGCGTCGTCTGCGCCGTCCTTCTCGGGATCGCGCTCGTCGCCGTACTTATGCAGGTACTTGTAGCGGTATTTGTAAGGCAGCGGGGCGTTCGCGCCCTCGTCGCGCGGCTCGTCGTTCTCGATGGTCATCGGGTGGCTTCCTGTCCGGCGGACTTGGCCGGAAGATCGGGCAGGTCGTCGGCGTGATAGCCGCCGCCCAGGGCGTGAATCAGGGAAAGGTTGGCGGAAAGGGTCCGGGCGTCGACCTGCAGGCGCGCATCGCGTTGCTGGTCGACCTGCATGTCGGCGCGCAGCCAGTCGCGGTCGTCGATGAGGCCCTTTGAGCGGCGGTCACCCGCGCGGCGCTGTTGCGAACGGGCCGCATCGAGCTGGCGGTCCTGTTGTTCGGCCTGGGCCTGGAGCATGCGCAGGGTTTCGACGCCCTGGGCCACTTCGCCCGCCGCCTGCACCACCGCGCCGTCGTACTGCGCCACGGCGCTGTCGAGCTGCGCCTGCGCGCCTTCGTACTGGGCACGCAGGCGCCCCCCGCTGAAGATCGGCAACTGGATCGACGGGCCGATGCCACCCAGCGCCAGTTCCGTGCGCGTGCCCGAGCCGAGGTCGGGATAGGTACGCAGGTAAGCCCCCAGCGCGGTCAGACTCACGTCGGGATAATAGGCCTTGCGCGCCTGGTCGATGTTTTTGGCCGAGGCTTCGATCTGCCAGCGCGCGGCGGCGATGTCCGGACGACGGGCGATCAGGCCCAGTCGCGCATCCGCTGGCAGGCTCGTCTCGACGGCCGGCAGCGGACGGGGCACGAGGTCGCCCAGTGCCGCCGGCGACACGCCTGCGAGCGCGGCGAGCTGCACGCGGTCGAGGCTCGCGGCGCCTTCAAGCTGGGCGACGGCTGCCCGTTGCTGGGCCAGTTGCCCGTCGGCCTGGTCCAGCTGCGTGGGGTCGTCCAGTCCGCCGCGCACACGCAGCTGCACGAGCTCGTGGTAATCCTCGGCGCTGCGTACGGCGTGTCTGGCCACCGCCAGGCGTGCCTGCTGGGCTTGCCAGTCGAAATAGGTGTTGGCCACGTTGTATTGCAGGGAGGTAGCCGACGCGGCGCGCTCGGCTTCGGCGGCACGTGCCTGGCCCACGGCCGCGGCTACGGCGTCCTTCTGCTTGCCCCAAAGATCGAGATCCCAGGTGGCGAGGGCACCGGCGGCGCCGCTGTTGCTCCAGCTGCTGCCGGGGCTCAGCTGGAAGCCCTGCGCGTTGCCGGCGGCGCCCGGGGCCTGGCCGCGCAGCGTCACGTCGTTATAGCCGTGGTTGCCGCTGACGAGCCCGCGCACCTGCGGGTTGAGTTCGGCCCGGGCCGAATCCACGGCGCGCTGCGCCGCGCGATAGCGCGCTTCCGCCTGCTCCATGTTCGGCGATCCGCGCATCGCCAGGTCGATGATCCGGTCGAGCTGGTCGTCGCCGTATTGACGCCACCACGCGGCGTCGGGCCAACCCGCTTGTCCGGTGGGAAGGCCCGCAAGCGGAACCTCCTCCCGCGGCGTGAACGCGGGTGGCCGCACGGGCGGGGCGCACGCGGTCAACGACAGGATCGCCACGACCAGAGCGATGCAGGGGCCGCCGCGGGGACGGTCGGGCCGAAAAGGGGTCAACGCCATGACGAATCCATGTGCGAATACTTGCGAACGGGTGGCACGGGAACCGTTCGCCGTGCGGTCGCAACATTTGCAGGCATCGCGTGGGGACGATGTGATGGCGAGCGGCTAAGCTATGGCGCCGTCCCTCGCCAACCAAGCCAAGCCACGTGAACGATTTTCTCAGCGCCCTCCTTCTCGGCATCGTCGAGGGGATCACCGAATTCCTGCCCGTCTCCAGCACCGGCCACCTGCTCATCGCCGAGCGTTGGCTGGGCGCGCGGTCGGACCTGTTCAACGTGGCAATCCAGGCGGGCGCGATCCTCGCGGTCACGTTCATCTACTGGCGCACGCTGTGGAGCTTCGTGCTGAACTGGCGCCAGCCGGAAACCCGCGCCTACGTGGCGAAGCTGGCGGTGGCCTTTCTCATCACCGCGGCGCTCGGCTTCATCGCGACCAAGCTCGGCTTCCGCCTGCCCGAAACGATCACGCCGATCGCCTGGGCGTTGATCATCGGTGGCCTCTGGATGATCGCCGCCGAGCGGCTTGCCGCGAGGCAGCCCGAACGCGCCGCCGTCACCTGGCGGGTGGCGATCCTCGTGGGCCTCGCCCAGATCGTGGCCGGCATCTTCCCGGGCACCTCGCGCTCGGCCTCGACGATCTTCGTGGCCATGCTCGCCGGCACCAGCAACCGCGCCGCGGCCACGGAGTTCGCGTTTCTGGTGGGCATTCCCACGATGTACGCGGCGACGGGCTACGAACTGCTGAAGACGTTCACGCATGGCGGCGCGGCCGGCGAAGACTGGACCGGGCTGGGCGTGGCGTTCGTGGTCTCGACGATCGTGGCCTTTGCCGCGGTGAAGTGGCTGCTGGGTTACATCCGCTCGCACCGTTTCACGCCGTTCGCGATCTACCGCATCGTGGTCGGCATCGCGCTGCTGCTGTGGTTGCCCACCGGCGGCTGAGCGGCTCGTTTCACGGCGTCCCTCGCTCGAACCTGCGCCGAGGGTTCGCGGATACGGTCCGCTCCCCCCACGCTGCAAGCACCGCGGCGACCGGAGGAGAAGCCGACCGTGTCAGCCATCCGGCGCCAGCCGGCATGGGGTTCGACAGCGCGCGCGAGGTCGCCGGGGTTCGCGGCAGGCGCGCGCCTACGCGACCGCCGCCATCGCGTCGGCCTGCTCGGTCTGCGTGCGTTGGCGACGCAGGCGCAGTTCCGCTTCCTGCTGGGCGAGGATGCGGCATTGGGGGTCGCTGGTGCGCTGGAACAGCTCGCTGGTCCACTCGATGAACGCCTGCACGCGCGCCGACAGATGGCGTTTCTGGGGGTAGACGATCCACAGGTTGGAACCGGTGGAGATCGTGTCGGGCATCACGATTTCGAGTTGTCCCTTCGCCAGCGCGGAGGCGGCCAGGCAGTGCGGGGCCTGGATGATGCCCAGGCCCGCGACGGCGGCCTGGATCACCGACTCGCCGTCATTGATCAGCATGTGCGCGTCGACGTCGACCGACACGCGACCGCCCGGGGTATCGAACTGCCACTGATACGGCTTGCCGGTGGTCGGGTGCACGAAGTTGATGGTGCGGTGGGTCTTGAGGTCGTCGATGCGCGATGGCGCGCCCTGGCGCTCCAGGTAGGACGGCGCGGCGCACAGCACGTTGCTGAAGTGGCCGATCTTCCGGGCGATGAGGCTGGAATCGGCCAGTTCACCCATGCGGATCGCGCAATCGAAACCCTCCTCGTTCAGGTCGAACGGAAAGTCGCACATCGTCAACTCGAGCCGGATGTCGGGGTAACGCTGCTCGAATTGCACGAGATTGGGAATGATCGCCGCCCGCCCCACGGCTGACGACGCCGCCACCTTCAGCTTGCCCGCCGGCTTGGTCCGGGCGTACCCCAGCGCTTCGGTGGCCTCGTTTAAATCGGCCAGGATTTCCTTGCAACGTGCATAGAACGCGGACCCATCGTCGGTCAACCGCAGTGATCGCGTGGAGCGGAAGAACAGCCTGGCGCCGAGGTTTTCCTCCAGGCGCGAAATCGCCCGGCTCACGCCGGAAGGCGTCATCTCCAGATGTTGCGCCGCGGCGGAAAAGCTCTTGGCTTCGACCACACGCACGAAAACGCTTATCGCCGAAAAATCGTCCATCGCCGACTCCAGATCGTTCGCATTCGTGACTGACCGTCACAGGCGGGGTGATTGTAGACCCATTTTTCGCTTGCGAAGCAAGACCTAGATTTCGCCACCTGACGCGATCCGGCTTGACCTCAATCTATGTTGAGGTCACATCCTGCCGCACCGCAACGTCTTCCCCTTTCGTCGCGAAGCATTCCAGGGACAGCCATGAAGAAGAAAATCCTGTTCGGTTCCAGCGCCCTCGCGGTCGCGGTCGCCTCCGCCGTCTGGCTGAGCGCCGGCAGCTCCAGCCATGCCGCCGAGCCCGCCGCGGCGGCGCCGGCCCCCGAGGTCACCGTCGCCCAGGTGCTCTTGCGCCCGGTCGCCGACAGCGCCACGTTCACCGGTCGCGTGCAGGCGGTGGACGCCATCGACGTGAAGCCCCGCGTCGGCGGTTACATCGACTCGGCGCATTTCCGCGAAGGCGCCAACGTGAAAAAGGGCGACCTGCTCTTCACCATCGACCCCCGCCCCTACAAGGCCGAGGTCGATCGCCTCGCCGCCAACCTCGCCCAGGCCCGCGCCGAGGCGAAGAACGCCGACGCCAACGCCGCCCGCGGCGGCAAGCTGGTCGCCCAGCACGCGGTCTCGCAGGAAGAAGCGGACCGCCTGGATACCGCCGCCGCGAGCGCCCGGGCCCAGGTCGCCTCCGTGCAGGCCGCACTCGACGCCGCGAAACTCAACCTCTCGTTCACCGAAGTACGCGCACCCGTCGACGGCCACGTCAGCAACCAGCGCATCACCCCCGGCAATCTCGTCACCCCATCGGACACGCTCACCAGCGTGGTGACCGTGGATCCGATGTACGTCTACTTCGACGTCGACGAGCAGACCTTCCTCAAGCTCGACCGCCTGCGCCGCCAGAACGGCCGCGCGCCCGAGGTGCAGATGGGCCTGGCCGACGAGCGCGGCTATCCGCACCCGGGCAAGATCGATTTCGTCGACAACCAGGTGCGTGCCGGCGCCGGCACGATCCGCCTGCGCGCCGTGTTCCCGAACGGCGATGGCGCGTTCACCCCGGGGCTTTTCGCCCGCGTGGAGTTGCGCAGCGGCAACCCTGCGCCGCGCGCGCTGATCGACGATCGCGCCGTCGGCACCGACCTGGGCAACAAGTACGTCTACGTGGTCGGCAAGGACAGGAAGGTGCAGTACCGCCGCGTCGCCACCGGCGCGATGGTCGATGGCCTGCGCGTGGTGGACGACGGCCTGGGTGCCGAGGACGTGGTGGTGGTCAACGGTCTGCAGCACGTGCGCCCCGGCGTCGAGGTGAACCCCAAACGCGTCGCCATGGCGTCGCTCGTGCCCCACGCCGGGCCTGACGTGGCGGCGCGCCCGGCCGGTGTCGACAGCGTGGCGCAGAACCAGGACTGATTCCCCATGAAAATCGCGCAATTCTTCGTCGAACGTCCGATCCTGGCGGGCGTGCTGTCGGTGCTTTTCCTGATCGCGGGTGGCATCGCCGTGTTCAAGCTGCCGATCAGCGAATACCCGGAAGTGGTGCCGCCCACCGTGGTGGTGAAAGCCAGCTACCCCGGCGCCAACCCCAAGGTGATCGCCGAAACCGTCGCCACGCCGCTCGAGGAGCAGATCAACGGCGTGGAAGGCATGCTCTACACCTCCTCGCAGTCGACCAGCGACGGCACGATGACCCTCACGGTCACCTTCGCCCTGGGCACCGACCTGGACAACGCGCAGGTGCAGACGCAGAACCGCGTCGCGCAGGCGTTGCCGCGCCTGCCCGAAGAGGTGCAGCGCCTGGGCGTGACCACCACCAAGAGCTCGCCCGACCTGACCATGGTCGTGCACCTCACCTCGCCCGATAGCCGCTACGACATGCTGTATCTGTCGAACTACGCGCGCACGCGCATCAAGGATCAGCTCGCCCGGCTGGACGGCGTGGGCGACGTGCAGCTCTTCGGCGCGGGCGAATACAGCATGCGCATCTGGATGAACCCGGAAAAGCTCGCCATCCGCAACCTCACCACGGGCGACGTGATCAAGGCGATCCGCGAGCAGAACATCGAGGTGGCCGCAGGCTCGCTCAACGCGCCGCCCGGCCCGGATGCCAACGCCTTCCAGGTAAACATCAACACGCGCGGCCGCCTCGTGACCGAGGATGACTTCCTCAACATCATCGTGCGCAGCGACACCAGCGGTTCGGTCACGCACCTGCGTGACGTGGCGAGGGTGGAGCTGGGCTCGAACAACTACGCGCTGCGCAGCCTGCTGAACAACCGCGAGGCCGTCGCCATTCCGATCTTCCAGCGACCGGGCTCGAACGCGATCGCGATCTCCGACGAAGTGCGCAAGGAGATGGCCCAGCTGAAGAAGGAGTTCCCCCAGGGCGTCGACTACTCCATCGTCTATGACCCGACCGTGTTCGTGCGCGGCTCGATCGAGGCCGTGGTGCACACGCTGTTCGAGGCGATCGTTCTCGTGGTGCTGGTGGTGATCCTGTTCCTGCAGACCTGGCGCGCGTCGATCATCCCGCTCGTCGCGGTGCCGGTATCGCTGATCGGTACGTTCGCCGTGATGTACCTCGTGGGCTTTTCGCTCAACGCGCTGTCGCTATTCGGCCTCGTGCTCGCGATCGGCATCGTCGTCGATGACGCCATCGTGGTGGTCGAGAACGTGGAGCGGCACATCGAACACGGGCTCGATCCGAAGACGGCCACGCGCCAGGCGATGACCGAAGTGACCGGGCCCATCGTCGCCACCGCGCTCGTGCTCTGCGCGGTGTTCGTGCCGGCCGCCTTCATCAGCGGCCTCACGGGCCAGTTCTACCGGCAGTTCGCGCTGACCATTGCCATCTCGACGGTGATCTCGGCGTTCAACTCGCTCACCCTGAGCCCGGCGCTGTCCGCGATCCTGCTCAAGGGCCGCGACGAGCCGAAAGACCGTCTCACGGTAGGGATGGAGCGCAGCCTGGGCTGGCTGTTCCGTCCGTTCAACCGTACCTTCGAGCGTGCGGCCGACGGCTACGTCGGCGGCGTGCAGAAGATCCTCCGCTTCAGCGCGATCGTGCTGGTGCTCTACGCCGGCCTGGTCGGCCTGGGCGTGCTGGGCTTCATGCGCACGCCGACCGGCTTCGTGCCGCCGCAGGACAAGCAATACCTCGTCGCGTTCGCGCAGCTGCCCGATGCCGCCTCGCTGGATCGCACCGAGTCCGTGATCCGGCGCATGGGTGAGATCGCATTGAAGGATCCCGGCGTGGAAAGTGCGGTGCAGTTCCCCGGCCTGTCGATCAACGGCTTCACCAACAGCACGAATTCGGGCATCGCCTTCGTCACGTTGAAGCCGTTCGACGAGCGCCGCGCGGGTGACCTCTCGGCCGACGCTATCGCCGCCCGGCTCAACGCGCAGTTCGCGGGCATCCAGGATGCCTATATCGCGATCTTCCCGCCTCCGCCGGTGAACGGCCTTGGCACGATCGGCGGCTTCCGCATGCAGATCGAGGATCGCGGCGACATGGGCTTCGAGGAGCTGTACAAACAAACCCAGGGCATCATCGGCGCCAGCCAGAAGAGCCCGGCACTGGCCCACCTGTTCACCAGTTTCCAGGTGAGCGTGCCGCAGTTCGATGCCGACATCGACCGTGAAAAGGCGAAGTCAGAAGGCATCGATCTGGGCGACGTGTTCCAGACGATGCAGGCCTACCTGGGCTCGCTCTACGTGAACGACTTCAACCGCTTCGGCCGCACCTACCAGGTGAACGTGTCCGCGGAGCCGTCGTTCCGCCACGAACCGTCGGACATCGTGGGGCTGAAGACACGCAATGCCGCGGGCGATCTCGTGCCGCTGGGTTCGTTCCTCACCGTGCGCCAGACCAACGGGCCGGATCGCGTGCAGCACTACAACGGCTTTCCCACCGCCGAGATCAGCGGCGGCGCGGCGCCTGGCTACAGCACCGGACAGGCGCAGGCCGCGATGGAGCAGCTGGTGAAGGCCAACCTGCCCAACGGCATGACCTACGAATGGACCGAGCTGACGTACCAGCAGATCCTCGCGGGCAACACCGCGGTGCTGGTGTTCCCACTGTCGGTACTGTTGGTGTTCCTGGTGCTCGCTTCGCTGTACGAGAGCCTCAGCCTGCCGTTGGCGGTGATCCTCATCGTGCCGATGGTGCTGCTCTCGGCGATCGCGGGCATCATCGTCACCGGCGGCGACAACAACATCTTTACCCAGATCGGACTGATCGTGCTGGTCGGCCTGGCGTGCAAGAACGCGATCCTGATCGTGGAATTCGCCCGCGAGGCCGAGATCCAGGGCATGAACCGCGTCGATGCCGTGCTGGAAGCCGCACGCCTGCGACTGCGCCCGATCCTGATGACGTCGTTCGCCTTCATCATGGGCGTGGTGCCGTTGGTGACCTCGCACGGCGCCGGCGCCGAAATGCGCCACGCGATGGGCGTGGCCGTGTTCGCCGGCATGCTCGGCGTCACCTTCTTCGGCCTGATCTTCACCCCGCTCTTCTATGTGCTGATCCGCGCGTGGAACGAACGCTCCGAGGCGCGCCGCGCGGCGCGCCGCGAGCGCCGTCTCCTCGACCACGCGGCCCGGGAGTCGTGATCGATGAAAACCCTGTTCCGTAGCACCGCCCTGTTCGCCGCGCTCGCGCTTGCCGGTTGCGCGAGCGTCGGCCCCGACTACCATGCGCCGCCGGAGCGTCCCGTCACGCTGCAAGGCATCGACGCCGCGCGGCAAAGCACCGCGGATTTCCAGGCCCGGTGGTGGAAGCAGTTCGGCGACCCCACGCTCGATACGCTGATCCAGCGGGCCGCGGCCAACGCGCCCGACCTGAAGATCGCGGTGGCGCGCCTGAACCAGGCACGTGCCGCCCTGGGCACCGCGCGATCGCAGCAGATCCCCGACGTGGAAACCGGCGTGTCCTATACACGCAGCCGCCAGCAGCAGCCCGGCTTCACCGACCGCCGCACCACGGTCACCACCTACCAGGCCGGTTTCGACGCCTCATGGGAGCTCGATCTGTTCGGCGGCATCCGTCGCCAGGTAGAAGCCGCGCGTGCCGACGCGGACGCCGGCGAGGCCGCGTTGCGCGATGCGCAGGTCACCCTGTTCGCCGAAGTGGCCCGCAACTACTTCGATCTGCGCGGCACGCAGTTGCGCCTGGACGTCGCCCACCGGGACATCGCCAACCAGCGCGATTCACTCAAGGTGATCGGAGCCCGCGTCGACCTCGGCACGGGAACCGAGCAGGACCTGGCCAGCGCCCGGGCCCGGCTTGCCGCGGTGGAAGCGCAACTGCCCGTGCTGGAAACCCAGGCCCAGGCCGACCAGTTCCGCCTCGCCGTGCTGCTCGGCACGCGCCCCGGCGAACTCGACGTGGATCTGTCGCCCGCGACCCTCCGGCCGATCGACGTGAGCCTGCCCATCGGCGGCGCCGACGCGGTACTGGCACGCCGACCGGACATCCGCGTGGCCGAGCGAGAACTCGCCGCGGCCAACGCCCGGATCGGCGTGGCCCGGGCGGAGTGGTTTCCGCACGTATCGCTCGGCGGCTTTATCGGTTTTCTCGCCGGACGCAGCAACGACTTCGGCGGTGCGAATTCGCGGGCATGGTCCGTCGCACCGAGCATCGCCTGGTCGGGCCTCAACGTGCAGCGGGTGAACGCGAGCGTGAAGGGGGCGCAGGCACGGGCCGAGGAAGCGCGTGCGAATTACGATCGCACGGTACTCAGGGCGCTCGAAGACGTCGACAACTCGCTGGTCGGTTTCAATCGGCAGCGCGACCGCGTGGAAAAGCTGCTCGTGCAGGCGACCGAAAGCCGTCGTGCGGCGGAGCTGGCCAAGCTCCGTTACGACGCCGGCCGTACCGACTACCTCGAACGGCTCGATGCCGAGCGTACCCAGCTCTCGGCCGAAGACCAGCTCGCCGAGGCCGAGGCGGCGATCAACATGCGCGCGGTGCAGTTGTACAAGGCGCTCGGCGGTGGGTGGGAAGCCTGTGGGGGCACCTCGTGCGGCGAGGTGGCGACCGCCCCATGAGCCCGGCCAAGGTCCATCGCCTGCCGCTACGTGGCGCCCGTTCGGCCACCACGGCGACGGAGCCCCCGATCCACCAGCGCGTCGCGCTGATCAGCGGCGCCAATCGCGGTATCGGCCTGGAGGTGAGCAAGCAGCTCGCCTCCTGCGGCGTCACCGTATTCATGGGCATGCGCGAACCGGGCAGGAACGACCCGGCCGTGAAGGCGGTGCGCGCACTCGGCGGGGAGGCCCATGCGTTGAAGCTCGACGTGACCCGCGCCGCCGACGTGGCGAACGCCATCGCGCAGATCGACGATCGCAGGGGCCGACTCGATATCCTGGTGAACAACGCGGGCGGATACTTCGACCACGACGCCCGCGCCGCGACGCCCGACCTCGAGACCGTCCGCGGCGCGCTCGAGGTGAACCTGCTCGGCGCATGGTGCCTCACCGCCGCCGCATTGCCGCTGATGCGTCGGCACGGTTACGGACGGGTGGTAAACGTGTCCAGCGAATGCGCCACGGTCGCCATGTGCGGCGAGACCGCGCCCGCATACCGGGTATCGAAGGCCGCACTCAACGCGTACACGCAGGTGGTGGCGAAAGAAATGGCCGGGAGCGGCATCCTCATCAACGCGGTGTCGCCCGGTTGGACCGCCACCGCGCTCGGCGGCAGCGGGGGCAGGCCGGTAGCCGACGCGGCCGAGGGTATCGTGTGGGCCGCGTTGTTGCCGGAGCGCGAGGCAGGAAACGGCGCGTTTTATCGCGACCGCGCGAGGATCGGTTGGTAGGCGCCGACGCGGACGCCGCCACGCGCTACCGCGAAATGATGTGCGCGAACCATTCCCAGCCACGCAACCGCGCGGTAATGAGTTTCACGCACGTCAGCATCGGCACGGCGAGGATGGCGCCGGGAATGCCCCACAGCCAGCCCCAGATGAGCAGCCACAGGAGGATGGCCACGGGTGACAAGCGCGAGCGGCGACCCTGCAGCATCGGCGTGATCAGGTTGCCTTCCACCGCCGTGATGCCCGCGAACGTGATCGCCGGCAGCAGCGCGGTGCCTACCTGCTGGAAGTGCAGCGTGCCCACTACCGCCAGCACCGTGGTGGTCGTAATGGCACCGACATAGGGAATGAAGTTCGCTACCGTGGCGAAACAACCCCAGAGCAGCGGGTCGGGCACGTCGTAGACATACAGCATGCCGGCGGTGGCCAGGCCCAGCGTGACGTTGATCGCCGCGGTGAGCAGCAGATAGCTGGATACCTCGACCTGAATGCTACGGACGATGCTGACCGTGTGCCGTTTGTAGGCGAAGGTCGGTGAAATCTCCACCGCGCGACGCAGGATTTCGTCGCCGTACACAAGAAAGAAGAACACCAGCAATGCCACGGTCAGCACGCTCGCCACGATCTTCGGCGCGGTGGACACGACGTCCCACGCGGTGAAGGCGAGCATGCTCGGCTGCTGCACGGCACGCGTCGGCACGCCACCGGCCAGCGATTGCGTGGCGCGGCTGGCGGCTTCGATCTGCTGGGTCAGCGGCTTGATCTTCGGTGCGAGCGAACGTAGTGCCGTAGGTGCCTCGTGGAACCAGTTCAACGCCGGTTGCGAGAGGGTAACGGCGGCGGTGACAAGCCCCGCCATCAACAACATCATGAGCGTCACCGCGGCGAGCCAGCGCGGCACACGCCAACGCGCGGCGGTCGCGACGATGGGGTTCAAGGCGAGGCCGATGAAACCGGCGAGCACCAGCGGCACCAGCAACGACTTGCCGATCGCGATGGTGTAGACCAGCGCCAGCAGGATCATCCCCGTCAACGAGATGCGAATCGCTTGCAGATGGCGCGAAATACGTCGGGTGCTACGGCTGGAACGTGTTTTCCGGCGCGGCTGGGTGACCAGGGTCGATACGGCCGAACCCGGCGCCGCGGTGGGCGCCAGCGGCGTGGGCAACGAACTGGCCGGTTCGTTCACGGCGTGTCGGCGGCGGCGTCATCCGCATCGCCGTCACCGCCGCCGCCGACGAGGTCACCAATCAGTCCGCCGGCGACGGTGGAGATGATCCGGCTCACGATATCGGCACTGCCGCCCGCCACCAGCCCGCTCACGCCAGGCACCGCCAGGGGGTTCATCCGCGTGGTGCCCAGCAGGAAACCCGCCCCGGCGGCGACACTCACGACAGTCAGGGGGTGCTCGTAACCGCGGGCGATCAGGGACGCGGCCGGCGCGACGGTTTCTTCCCGGGCCAGGACCACCTCGGCGCGGGCCTTCGTGACCTTGGCCATGCTGCTGAAAATACCCATCGTCTAGTTCTCCGCCCGTTCGCCTTCGGCCTTGCCCCGCTGCATCGCCTCTTTCGCCAGCGCGGCGAACTCGGCGCGGGTGCCCGGAAGGGTAAGCCAGTGCATGCTGCGACGGAATACCAGAATCGCCAGCACCAGCAGCACGAGCTGGACGCCGGCCAGCGCCGTCAATGCCCAGGCCCAGGAGTGGAACCACTGGGCGAGCCCCCACCCGGCCAGCGCCAGGAGCGTAAAGCCCAGCGCCACCGCGAAGACGATGGCCGCCAGGCCCATGAAAAGCATCAGCACGAAGCCGCTGCGGGCCAGGCCCACTTCGGCCAGCATGAGCCGGAACTGCGCGCCGAACAGATGTTTGAGGCCGACACCGAGCTGGCGGAACTCATCGACCCACGGCGGCAGGCTCACTCCCGGACGGGAGGTGCCTGCCGCCTTGTCGTCTTCGAGCCCCGAGGGACTATCTTCCCGCATGCGTGGTCCCCCGGGCAGAACGATCAGTGACGGAAGATGCGGCCCGCGAGCCAGCCCGCGGCGATGGCCATGGCGACCGACTGGACCGGCTTCTCGCGAACGTAATCACGGGCGACGTCGAGCCAGTCGTTGGCACGATCCACGGCGTCATCGTAGGCCTCCTTGCCACGCAGCTTGGCCTCTTCGGCCTTCTCGGCAGCGCGGGTGGCGCCATGGGCGGCCTTGTCGGTGGCGTTGTGCAGGCCCGACTCCACCTTGTCGGCGGCGCGGTCCACTGCATCCTTCGTGCGCTCGACGGCGTCGGACGTCGCCTGCTTCACGCGCTCGGCGCGCTCTTCGATGCGTCCGGCGGCCGACAAGGTGTTGGCGGCGGCGGAAGCGGCGTTGGCAACGTGGTCCTCGGGCTTGCTCATGGTGAACGTCTCCGGCAGATCGGGCAGGTCAGGTTAACGGGATAAAGGTGACAGGCAGGTCGTCGCGTCAGACGCTTCGGCCACGGAAGAACGAAATGATCGCGAGGATCAGGAAGATCACGAAGAGGATCTTCGCGATGCCGGCCGCCGTGCCAGCGATGCCACCGAAGCCGAACACGGCGGCGATGATCGCGATCACGAGAAAGATAAGGGCGTAGTGCAGCATGACGTTGTCTCCTTCGGGATGCGCCACCATTTAGTCGCGCGCCCCGCGCATGCCGCGTGAAGCCGCCGCGCGCGATGCGCGCGGCGTTCAGCATCGGCGTTCACGCCTCCCTCACGCCTTCACCTTCGGGTTGAGCGAGTACGTGCCCGTCAGAACCGCCTCGTCGATCACGTGGCCCTTGATGACGTCACGGAATTCGGCCAGCGAAAAGCCGTTCTCGAGTTCGACCGCTTCCACGTCCAGCGCGTACACGTGGAAGTGATAGTGATGCACCAGGGTATCGTTCCACGGGGGGCACGGGCCGTCGTAACCGTGGTAATGGCCTTCCATCTCCGCATCGCCCTTGAACCAGCCGGTGTAGTCGTTGATGCCCTGCACCGCGCCGGGGGGTGCGACGAGGTCGTCCTTGAGCTTTCCGTTGCCCTTGCCCCGCGGCACGATGCCTTCGCCGCACGCGCCTTCGCCCAGCTCGCGGCATTCGGCCGGGATATTGGCCATCAGCCAGTGCACGAATTCCACGCGCGGCAGGTCGCGGCGCACCTCCCGGCCCTCGACGTTGACGTCGTCGGGTTTGGACGGCACGTCGGTGTCGATGACGGCGATGGCGAAGGATTTCGTGGCGGACGGCACTTCCGTCCAGGCCAGGTGCGGCGTGACGTTGCCGGCTGGCTTGACCGGCTCACCGATCTCCATGAAAGCATGCCGGGCGGGGATCGGCTTGCCGTGCTCGATGCTGTTGCTGGTAAGACGCATGGGGAGTCTCCTTGCTGGCTTGATGTGATCGGTCGATGGCGCGCGCCGTCACCGTTTCGTCGTCGACACGCGACCGAACCGAGGTGAACCGGTTGCCACCTCGCGTGGCGACGTGAGCGAGGACGACCGGGGGCGGACAGGCTCCGGTGGGGCGGTCACCTTAGGCCCGCCTTCGCGAAGGCGAGGTCAGCGCCGGATCGCGTCGAACCGGGCCGCGATGTAATCGTCGGTGAAGCTGGTCATGCCGAAGTCCCGGATGAACCCGCAATGGCCGCCATACCGGGCGATGTCCAGCTCGACGTTCGGCGGCAGGCGCAGCTGGTCGAAGGCGGCGACCGGGATCACGGGATCGTCGCGCGAGGTCAGGATGGTAGCCGGCAGGTGCAGATCCATCAGGCGATCGCCGGCGACCGAATAGCCGTCGAGGTAGGCCTCGAGGGAATCGAAATCGGTGTGGCGGACCACCAGCGAACGGGTGAGGTCACGCATGTTCTGGTTCAGCTCGGCCAGCTCGAAATAGGTCTGCTGCGGAAACGCCTGCTGCTTCAGGCGCAGCGAGCGGCGCCATTTCTGCATGAAATACGCCTGGTAGAACCACGGCGCGGCACTCTCCAGCGAAAACAGGCCTTCGCTCGGATCGATGATGGGGCACACGGCCATCACGTAGTCGAGCGTTATGCCCTTTGCTTGCGCCAGCATGCCGGCGCGCAGCGCAAAATTGCCGCCAAGCGAGAAACCGGCCACGCCCACGGCCTTCGCCGGGAACTGGCGCACGATCTCACCCAGCGCCACCACCACCTCGTCGATGCGGCAGGAGTGGAACAGCGCCTCGTTGAGCCCGTGGCTGTCGCCGTGATCGCGGAAATTGAGCCGGAACACGTCCCAGCCGTCTTCCAGCAGGCGGCTGCCGGTCTGCAGCACGTAGGTCGAATCGACGCTGCCTTCCCAGCCATGGAACAGGATGGCCAGGCCGCGGGATTCGCGCCCGGTGACCTGCGCGGTGTAGCGACCGCTGAGGCGATCGCCGTGGCCGACGTCGATCAGTACCTCGCGGGCGTTTTCCTGCACCTTTCTCGCGCGCCGCGGCAGCAGGCGGCGACGCACGCCGCTGGACGACAGCATGGTCTGGATATGACCGCTGCGCAGCGGCCAGGGCGGAACGAAGTCGGCGCCCGTCGGCAGGCTCATGACGACACGCCGTCTTCCAGCGCGGCGGCGATACGCTCGCGCGAGGTTTCGGCCATGCGACGGCGGCCGTCCGGCGACACCGGCACGGGCTCCAGGAAGTGCACCTCGACGTCCAGCGGCGCTTCGCCGAGCAGGCGCAGGAAATTGCCCATGAAGCTCTCGCCCACGCGGAACCCGGCATCGACGACGCGGCGGCCGTCGCGGGCGAAACGCAACGCCACCGGCTGCACCGGGACCTCGGCATCGAGCGCAGCCTGGAAGATGCGGGCGTGGAACACGCGCAGCACGCCCTCGTGCCCCGTGCCACCCTCGGGGAACACGGCTACCGAGCGACCCTGGCGCAAGCGCTCGACCATCACGGCCATCACCGACGCCAGGGAGTGGTTGTTGCCGCGGCGATGGAAGATCGTGCCCCCACGCGAGGCCATCCAGCCCACGAGCGGCCAGCTGGCGATCTCGGCCTTGGCCACGAAACAGGCCGCGCGCTGGGAATGCAGCAGTTCGATGTCGAGCCAGGAGGTGTGGTTGGCGACGAACAGCACCGGATCGGGCAGCGGCGTGCCGAAGCGGCGGCTGCGAAAGCCGAACACGCGCAGGAGCAGCGTCGACCACAACCGGATGGTGCGGTGCGCCAGCGGCTCGCGGCCGTTTTTCATCACCCCGCCCGCCCAGCTCAGGATCAGCGCGCAGATCACGATGCCGAACAGCACGTGGAGGATCAGCAACGGCACGCGCCACAGGTAACGCAGCGGACGCAGGCGGTCGTGAGGGGTCGGGTTGGTGGTGGCGGCGTCCATCGAGCGCACAAGATTAACGACGCGGCGGATCGCCCGCTAGGGGAAATCCCTATTACCTTGTCTGTCCGGGGTTTGCGGACCCCGTCGACGGCGCCAGGCCAAGGGGTAAGGCCGTGGAGGCCTTGACCGTGCGCAGCACGAAGCTGGTGTTCACGTCGGCGACGCCGGCGGCGTTGAGCAGGCGGTCGAGCAGGAAGCGGGAAAAGCCGTCGAGGTCGGGCACGTAAACCTGGAGGAGGTAGTCCATGTCGCCGGTGAGCGCGTAGCAGGAGACGACCTCGTCCCACGCCGCCACCCGCTCGATGAAGGCGTCGATGGCCTCGGACTCGTGATGGCGCAGCTGAACGCGGACAAAGGCCTGGAGGCCCAGCCCGAGGGCCCGCGGCTCCAGTCGGGCGCCGTATCCCGCGATGACCCCGTCGGCCTCCAGCCGCTGCATGCGACGCAGGCAGGCCGACGGCGAGAGATTGACCGCGGTGGCGAGGTCTGCATTGGTGATGCGTCCCTGGGCCTGGAGCACAGCGAGGATGCGCAGGTCGGTACGATCCAGCGAGGCTTGCACGATTCTGTCTCCTAGAGCGACCTAATGAGCACATTCTTGCACGATAGGCCGAAGTAATTGCAACAAAACAACCTCATTGCGCACCGTCGGCCCTAAGCTGTTGTGGTATCCCCACCCGCTCCTCAGGAGGCCGTCATGGACATCCCCCGTCGCGTCGAACACCAGCAGACCGATCGTGGCTATGTGCCCGTCTACGCGACCGGCACCGTGGAGCAACCGTGGGCAAGCTATTCGAAGACCGACCACGACGTCTGGGACACCCTCTACCGTCGGCAGCGCGAGCTGCTTCCCGCTTACGCCTGCCAGGCATTTCTGGACGGCCTGGACGCCTTCGGCATGGGCGAGGGCGGCATCCCCCGGTTCGAACACCTCAACGAGGTGCTGGGCAAGGCCACCGGCTGGCGGATCGTCGCGGTAGAAGGCCTGCTGCCGGACGAGGTGTTTTTCGACCACCTGGCGAATCGCCGGTTTCCGGTCAGTTGGTGGATCCGCAAGCCTGAACAGCTCGATTACCTCTCGGAGCCGGATCTGTTCCACGACCTGTTCGGCCACGTGCCGCTGCTGCTCAACCCGGTCTTCGCCGACTACATGCAGGCCTACGGCAAGGGCGGCATGAAGGCTCACGCCATCGGTCCGGAGGCGCTGATGAACCTGACCCGCCTATACTGGTACACGGTGGAGTTCGGCCTCATTCGCACCGACGCCGGGCTGCGCATCTACGGCGCCGGCATCGTCAGTTCGAAGGGCGAGTCGGTCTACGCCATCGATTCGGCGGCGCCCAACCGCATCGGGTTCGACCTGGAGCGGGTGATGAACACCCGGTACCGGATCGACACCTACCAGCAAACCTACTTCGTGATCGACGATTTCGAGCAGCTGTTCGATGCGACCGGGCCGGATTTCACCCCGATCTACGCCCGGCTGGCCGACAGCTCGCCCGTAGCCGCGGCGGACGTGTTGCCGACCGACACCGTCTACCAACGGGGCACCCGCGAGGGCTTCGCTAACGGCGCGGACAACTGAAACTCAACGGCGGGCTAACGATTCGACGTTTACGATGGCTTCCAGTTGTTGAAAACAGGGTGGAACCATCGTGGTCGTATTCGATATCCCTTTTGCTTCCGTCGGTCCGGGGCTCTGGTTGCTGCAGAAGAACGAGGCCGAGTTCGGTGAATTCTGTTCGCGCGATGACGCACTGGCCTGCGCCATCGCCGAAGGGCGCCGGATCGAAGCTGCCCGGGCCCGGGCCCGCGTGGTGCTGAACATCGAAGGCAACGACGGCCACTGGCGCGCGTTCGATACCTCGATCAAGCCGGTCTAAAAGGCCGCCCCTCCCCACGCCCCGTACGGGGCCGTGAGACGACGAAGCCGCGCGGCGCGACCCGTGCGGCTTTTTCTTACGTCTGCACGGATAACCGGACCCATCCCAGCGATCAGCACGACGAGCCGGTGGATGGTTCGACTGGGAGAGCCGTGGGGCTGTCGCGACCTTGTGGCGCCAGGGCACGTGGCACCTGGGGCGGTGTCGCAGGGAGACCTTGGTGTCCACCGTCGAGGCGAGTTCCGCGCTAGGGAGCGGCCGAAGGCCCTTTGGATATACGGGCCGCGCAAGCGGCTCATCTCTATCGAACGCGGAGGGCCTGTCCGAGCAGCGAGGGGGACATCGAAGGCTCTGGCCTTAACGCCTCACGCTCCGTGCGGACAAAATAAAACCCCGGCAGCCAGGGGAGGAGCTGCCGGGGTCGCGTCGGGTCCAGGCTATCAGGGGAAATAGCGGGACCCGGGACAGAAGGCGAATGGATCGGCCCTCTGCCAACAGGTCGCCTCTCGGCGATCGAAGACTTAGATAGGGCCGATGCCGTGAAGTTCCCGTATCACGCCCCCGGTGCGTTTGGACTCTGTTTAACTTCGGCGGCCGCCGCATGGGTGGCGAGCCACGGCCGCACCTGGGCGATCCATAGCGCGTAGCCCTTGGGGTTCATGTGCAGGCCGTCGCCGATGAAGAGCTCCTTGCGGGGTTGGCCTTTGGCATCGAGCATGGCCGGCGCGACATCGAGGAAGGTGACGTCCTTCTGCCGGCCGGCCCAGTCGCGGATCAGGTCATTGGCCTGGGCCACTTTCGCCAGCAGGGCCACGCGGGCCACGCTGGGCTTGATGGAAAGGAAGGCGATGGGCACGTCCGGCTGCGCCTGGCGCACCCGGGCCACGAAGGCGGCGAAGTCGTCGCGCACCTTCGCCGGCGTGTCGCCGCCTTCCAGGTCGTTGTCGCCGGCGTAGAGCACGATCGCCACCGGGTGATACGGCGTGACGATGCGGTCGGCGAACGCCGTGGCGTCGTCGAGATCGGAGCCACCGAAGCCGCGGTTGATCACCCGGTAGTTCGGGAAGTCGTGGGCCAGGGACGTCCACATGCGGATCGACGAGCTGCCGACGAAGAGCACCGCGTTCCGCGGCGGCGGCGTGGCCCGGTCGGTGGCCTCGAACGCCCGGATGTCGGGCTCCCAGCGAGCGTGGTCGTTGTCACGGGCGGCGGCGCCGAAAGCGAGGCCGAGGAGGAACAGGGCAAGGACGGGCTTTTTCATTCCTGCGACCGTACGCCTTTCAGGGCGTCGGGGGCAAACCGCGCTCCACCGCCGTCACCTTGAGCACCGCCTCGATGCGCCGGCCGTTCCAGCGGTAGATGAAGTGTTCGGCCTGCACGCAGGGCGCGACCAGGTCGGGGTAGAACAGCGCCGCGCATTCGCCGCCCGGGTGCCGCGCGCTGTCGTAGACGATGCCGTTGGAGCCCGCCTCGCGCAGCATCCGCGCCAGGCGGACGCTGGCCACGTAGGAATCGGCGTCGTGCTCGGCGGCCCAACCGCCGCGGATGTCGTGCAGCCGGCCGGCGACGGCCGTCCGGTAGCAGCGCACCTGCACGTCGGTCGGGGGCTCGTGGGTGGCCGCGAGAAAGGCCTCGCGATGGAAGACCGTCTCCTCGATCGCCGTCGGGATGCTGTGCGCGGCGTAGAACACGCCCCAGTGACCGTCGGAGAAGCGGCTGCCCTCGGGCGGGACGTGCGCGAACGCCGCCATGATCGGCGTGGTGCCGGGGCCGGATACCCGGCGCTCGGGTGGCACGAGGCTGAGCGCGCCCATCTCGTCGCGCAGGCGCGGGTTGGTCAGCGATTCGATGGCCATCACCGCGTCGATGTCCTTCGGATCGGCGATGCGGTCGAACAGCCCCACCGGCGGGAACCGGCTCGGCACGATGCGGTAGGCCTGGGTCCAGCGGATCCGTCGCTGCGGGGGCAGCGCGTTCATCCGTTCCAGCCGCGTTGCGCGTCCAGGTATTGCCGGACGACGTACAGGTCGGCCACGTTGCCCGAGAGCATGCGGTCGAGCGCGGACCGGCCGCCGAACAGCGCGGCCTGGTTGGGCCGGCGCACCCAGGCATCGGCCTGGGTGGGGTCGGGGAAGAGGATCTGGAGGTCCTTCCAGATACCCAGCAGGTAACTGATGCGCTCGACGACATCGCGCGACGGGGCGCCGTCCTGCTGTTTCTTCCACTTGAAGTAGGTCGATTCCGGCGGGTCGCCGAGCAGCGTGCGCTGTTCGGCCGCCTTGAGTTTCCAGTGTTCGGCCAGGGCGAAGAAGGCGCGGAGGGCGGCGCCGCCCAGGTCGGCGGCGTGGACGGGTTCGGCATGGATGGCGGGTCGCATCACGGCTTCACCTGTGGAGTTGTGATGCAGTCTACACCACAGGTGGAGTTTTTGCGATACCGCGCCGGCTTACCGCCGCGAGGCGATCCACGCGTCGATCTGCGCTTCGAGCACGGGCAGCGGCACCGAACCCAGCGCCAGCACGGTGTCGTGGAACGCGCGCAGGTCGAACTTCGGCCCCAGGGCTTTTTCCGCGCGCTCGCGCAGTTCGAGGATCTTCAGGTAGCCGAGCTCGTACGACAGCGCCTGTCCCGGCCAGCTGATGTAGCGATCGACCTCGTTGGCGATCTCGCGCTGGCTCAGCGCGGTGTTCTGGGTGAGGTAATCGATGGCCTGCTGGCGCGTCCAGCCGTCGTGGTGGATGCCGGTGTCGACCACGAGCCGACACGCACGCCACATCTGGTAGGTGAGGTAGCCGAAGCGCTCGTAGGGCGTGTGGTAGATGCCCATCTCGTTGCCGAGGTATTCCGAGTACAACGCCCAGCCCTCGCCGTAGGCCGAGATGTAGCCCTCCCGGCGGAACGCGGGCAACCCCTGCTGCTCGGCGGACAGCGCCAGCTGAAGGGCGTGGCCGGGCATCGACTCGTGCAGTGTGAGCGCGGGCATGTTGAACAGCGGGCGCGACGGCAGGTCGTAGGTGTTGACCAGGTAGGTATCGGGGCCGCCGCGCCCGGAGGTGTAGTAAGGCGCGATGTCGGCTGGCACCGGTTCGATGGCGAAGCGCTGGCGCGGCAACAGGCCGAAGTAGCTGCCCAGCTTCGCGTCCACCTGCTTGGCCACCCAGGCGGTGCGCATGAGCAGTTCGTCGGGCGTCTTGGCGTAGAACTGCGGGTCGGTGCGCAGGAAATGCAGAAACGCCGGGAAATCGCCCTTGAAACCGGTGTCCTTCATCGTCTGGAGCATCTGCGCGTGGATCGTCGCCACCTCGCGCAGGCCGATGGCGTGGATCTGGTCAGGCGAGAGGTCGAGCGTGGTGTACTCGCGGATCTGCTGGCGGTAATACGCCTTGCCATCGGGCAGGGCTTCGGCGGCCAGCGTGGGACGCGCCCGCGGCAGGTAGTCGTTGCGGAAGAACGCCAGCAGCTTCACGTAGGCGGGAATCACGTCGTTGGCGATCGCCGCGCGCGCCTGCGCCCTCAACGCATCGGCGTCCTTCGCCGGCATCGTCGCCGGCATATGCGCGAACGGCGCGTACAACGCGCTGTCCTCGGGAGCCTTCAGCCCGGCCACGGCGGCGATGGACGCGTCACGCCCGTCGAGCACCGCGCGCGGCACGGTGAAGCCGCGCGCCAGCCCCAGGCGCATGTTGGCGATTTCCTGGTCCATCCACGCCGGGACTTGTTTCAGCCGCGCGATGTAATCGCGGTATTGCGCCTGGGTGCGCAGGTCGTCGCCCTGCAAGACGTAGCCCACGTCGGACCAGAACGCCGAGTCGCTGTTGAACGGCATCTGCCACTGCATGAACCGTTGCGCGGCGGCGAGGTTGCGGATCTGCTCGCGGTACACCGCGTAGTCGACCCGCTCGCCGTCGCTCAGCGTCTTCGGGTCGATCCGGTCCAGCTGCGCCAGCACGTCGTTCCAGTAGGCGAGCCGCCGCGCCTGGCTGGCGGCGTCGACGTTATCCAGGCGACCCTCGCCCGGCTGCGCCTCGCCGGAGGCGAGGATGCCGGCCTGGCCATTTCGCCAGGCCCATTCCTTCGTATAGATCGACTTGAACGCGTCGTCGGCGGTAGAGGCATGGGCGGCGCCGGCGACGAGGCCGGCGAAGGCGAGGGTGCGTATCCAGGCGGACATGGGCGTTCCGGGGAGGGAAAGACCCCGATCATGGCACCGCCCATGGCAGCGCTCCACCGCCATGGGTCATACGTCGGCCCGATCGCGGCGGTTATTCGAGCCCGACGTAATGACGATGCATCGTATCGAGATAGGCGCGCAGGTCGCGACCAACCGTGTCGGTGAACGTCTCGCCCGATTCGCGGCAGGCTTCGACGCGGTCGGGACGGAAATTGCGGAACGCGTGGCGGTGACGGCACCACGCGCCCAGCGTCCACGACCCACCCCAGAACGACAGGCACAGCGGCTCCACCTCGCGCGTGCTGGCCCGGCCCTCGACGTCGCGGTAGTCCAGGCACAGCACGCGACGGCGCAGTACCGCGTCGTGCAGGCCGTCGAGCATCGACGCGATCTGGCTCTGCGTCGCATCGCGCCAGATGGGAGCGAAGATCTTCGACTGCGCCGCCCGTTCGCGCAGGTCGGGCGGGAGCACCGCTTCGATCTTGATCAACGCGGCCTGCGCCTCACGGGCCAGCCGTTCGCCGGCGAACGCGCGGACGAAGCGCGTGCCGGCAACGAGGGCCTCCAGTTCGTCGGCCGAGAACATCAGCGGCGGGATCTCCGAGCCCTTGCGCAGCACGTAGCCGACACCGGCTTCGCCCTCGATGGGCACGCCCGAGCGTTGCAGGTCGGCCACGTCGCGGTAGACCGTGCGCAGCGACACCTCGAGCGTGTCGGCGAGCTGCCGCGCGGGCAACGCCGTGCGGCGCCCGCGCAGGGCGTTGATGATGAGGAACAGGCGATCGGCGCGGCGCATCGGCGCATCATCGCTTTCCGCGCGGCGCGCGGGAAGCGATCGACGTCACGGTCGCGCATGACCGCCGCCTCACGCCGCCGTGCGGCGCTGCGCCCGGGCCAGCGCCTCGTCCTGGTCGGCGGCGCGGCGGATCGCCGGGCGCGCCATCAAGCGGTCGACGTAGGCCTCGAAGACGTCGCGTCGCGGCACCAGGCCCATCCCCAGCGCCCACGAGAGCGCATTGGCCCACAGCACGTCGGCGGCGGTGAAGCGTTCGCCGAGCAGCCACGGCCCCCTGGCCAGTTGGGCGTCCACCGTGTCGATCACCGTGTCGAAGTCGCCGTACGGCGAGAACGAGGTCGGCGCGGGTTCGCGCTTCATGTGGCGGTCCACCACGGCCGGTTCGAAACAGCCGCCGTAGAATGAGAGCCAGCGCAGGTAAGGGCCGCGCAGCGGATCGGAAAGGGCGGGCGCCAGGCCGGCCTCCGGGTAGAGGTCGGCGAGATAGACGAAGATCGCCGGGCGCTCGGTGATCAGCTCGCCCAGGTGGGCGATGGCCGGCACCTTGCCCATCGGGTTGACCTTCAGGAACGCGGGCCGCCGGTTCTCGCCCGCGGCGAGGTCGAGCAGGTGCATGTCGTACTGCGCGCCCAGCTCCTCCAACAGCATCAGCGTGCTGGTGGAACGGGTGTGCGGGGCGTGGTGAAACGCAACGCGCGGCGTCGTGGCGTGGTTCATGAGGCTCTCCCTGGTCGGTCGATCGTGTCTGGCGTGGGTCTGTTGCCACGGTACGGGGCCGTCCATGCGCAGGCCGCGCTGGCGTACCGGCGCATGAAGGACGGCGAGGCGTTCCATCCATCGATACATGCGGGTCCCCTCCCGTGGTTCGGTCGGGAGAGGATGAACGGGGGCTACTGACAACGTGCTGTCAGCAGCCCCACAATGGGCGCTTTCGCGCCAGAGCCCGTCCCATGACGAAACCGATTTCGCTGATCCAGTACCTGATCGAAGAAAAGCGCGCCGAGCGCATCACCGGCGAGCTGAGCCTGCTGATCGAGGTCGTGGCCCGCGCGTGCAAGCGCATCGCGGTCGCCACGGGCAAGGGCGCCCTGGGCGGGGTGCTCGGCAACGCCGGCTCGGACAACGTGCAGGGCGAGGCGCAGAAGAAGCTCGACGTGATCTCCAACGAAATCCTCCTAGAGGCCAACGCCTGGGGCGGTCATCTCGCCGCCTGCGCCTCGGAGGAAATGGAAGACCCGCAGCCGATTCCCGACGCCTACCCCAAGGGTCATCACCTGCTCCTGTTCGATCCGCTGGACGGCTCCTCGAACATCGACGTGAACGTCTCGGTGGGCACCATCTTCTCGGTGCTGCGTTGTCCGTACGGCGTGACCGAACCGGCCACGGCGGATTTCCTCCAGCCGGGCACCGCGCAGGTGGCGGCCGGTTACGTGGTGTATGGCCCCAGCACCCTGCTGGTGCTGACCTTCGGCCATGGTGTGAGCGAATTCACGCTCGATCGCGAGATCGGCAGCTTCATCCTCACCCGGCGCAACATCACCATCCCCGAGGAGACCGGCGAGTTCGCCATCAACATGTCGAACCAGCGCCACTGGGAAGCGCCGATGCAGCGTTACGTCGGCGAACTGCTGGCCGGCAAGGACGGCCCGCGCGGACGTGACTTCAACATGCGCTGGGTCGCCTCCATGGTGGCGGACGTGCATCGCATCATCACCCGCGGGGGCGTGTTCTTCTATCCGCTGGACGCCAAGATCACCGCCAAGGGCGGCACCGGCAAGCTGCGCCTCATGTACGAAGCCAACCCGATGGCCTTTATCGTCGAACAGGCCGGCGGCGCCGCCACCACCGGCCGCGAACGGATCATGGATCTGCAGCCCACCGGCCTGCACCAGCGCGTGCCGGTGTTCCTCGGCTCCAGGCAGGAGATCGCCATCGCGACGCGCTATCACCTGGAAGCGGACGGTACCCGTGCCTGAACGCCCGACCGCGGGCGGCCACGCCGCCCGCGTTTCGCCCTTCCGCCGCCCGGCGCCCGCCGCGCGGTGGACCGATCATCCGCCAGCCTTCCCTGCCCCCCGCCCTGACATGACCCCGCGCCGCGTCCGCTCCTGGCTCGTCCCGTTTTTCACCCTCCTGGTCGCCGGTTGCGGCGGACACGCCGCCGACACGCACCCGCAAGCCGCCCTGCCCGTGCTCGCACCCAAGCCGCGCATCGGCCTGGCGCTCGGTGGCGGTGCGGCCAAGGGCTTCGCGCACATCGGCGTCATCAAGATGCTGGAGGCCAGCGGCATCCATCCCGATGTGGTCTCAGGCACCAGCGCGGGCAGCGTCGTGGGCGTGCTCTACGCCAGCGGCATGGATGCCTTCCGCCTGCAGGAGCAGGCCTTCGCGCTCGACGAAGGCAGCATCCGCGACGTGCGCTTCTTCTCCGGCGGCCTCGTGCAGGGCCAGAAACTGCAGGACTACGTCAACCAGCTGATCGGCCAGCGGCCGATCGAGAAGCTGTCCAAACCCTTTGCCGCGGTCGCCACCGAACTGGAGAACGGCGAGCGCGCCGTCTTCATTCGCGGCAACGCGGGCCAGGCGGTGCGCGCCTCCAGCAGCATCCCCGGCGTGTTCGAGCCGGTGGAGATCAACGGACGGCACTTCGTCGATGGCGGCGTGGTGAGCCCGGTGCCGGTGGACGCGGCGCGCCAGCTTGGCGCCGACGTGGTCATCGCGGTGGATATCTCGGCACGGCCCGACGGCAGCAACCCCGCCAACATGGTCGGCATCGTGGGCCAGTCGATCACCATCATGGGGCGCCGGCTCGCCGAGCAGGAGCTGGGCCGCGCCGATGTCGTCATCCGGCCGAAGGTGGGCCAGATCGGCCCGACCGACTTCGACCAGAAGAACGTCGCCATCCTCGAAGGCGAGCGGGCGGCGCTCGCCGCGTTGCCCGCGATCCGGGCGAAGATCGCCGAGAAGGCCGCCGCCATGGGCAAGCCCCCGGTGCCCGCCACGCACTGAGCCGCCAGCGCGGCGACTCAGGCCGCCGCGCGTTCCGCCTCGACCAGTTCCACCGACGAACGACGGCCCAGCGCGAGGATGTCCTCCGACAACGCCGGATCGGCCACGGCGCGCGCCAGCGACATGCTGCCGACCATCGACGACATCACCGCGATCGCCAGCGTGCGGCGGCGGGCGGCCGCGATGTCCTGCGGCAACGTGGAGCCGATCAGGTCGAGCATCTCCTCGTAGCCTTCGGTGAACACCTCGCGCGTGGACGCGGGGCGCCGGCCCATCTCTCCCGACAGCGCGGCAGCCATGCAGCCGTGCTCCGGGTGGTCGCGATGCATCGTGGAAAGGTAAAGGTCGATCAGCGCGCGCCACGGCTCATCCGCCGACGCCGCCACCCGGATCGCGAAACGCTCCATCGCCGCGTTCGAACCGACGGCGATGCACTCGCGCACCAGGTCTTCCTTCGACCCGAAATGATTGTAGAAGCCACCCTGGGTCAGGCCGACGTCGTTCATCAGGCTGACCACGCCGACGGCATCGATGCCGTCGGCACGAAACCGCTCGGACGCCGCCTCGACGATGCGCTGGCGGGTCTGTTCCTTGTGGCCTTTCTCGTAACGCATGCTCCAACTCCCGGTGACGCTCCACCCAAAGCGGATTCTACGTGGCCTTGCAACGGCAAATGTCGACGCGCCGGTTGCGGATATTCGCAGCCAATTTTCAGAAAAGTTCCATATTCCCGCGTAGGTCGTCGCTGATAGCGTGACGTTTGCCCCTTGTGGCAAGCACCGTTCGCATCCCTTTGAGCCAAGGACGACGTCCCATGATCCTTCCCCTCCCTCGCCGCGCCCTTCGCGCGGCGTTTGCCGTCGCGTCGCTGTCCCTCTCCCCCCTGGCCGCCGCGCTCGACTACGACGCATCGCAGGTCTACGTCGCCGACTGCGTGGTGAACTGGCAGGCGCAGACCTACCGCGCCAAATGGTGGACCCCACCCGGCCACACGCCTGCCCATGTCGACACCGCGCCACATCCCTGGGACACCTCCTGGGAACGCGTCGCCACCGGCACGCCGACCGGCTGTCCCGGCGAGCCGGTCGCGCCGCCGGCCGGTCCCGGTCCCGGCCCGGACCCAGGGACGCCGCCGGAGGTGGTCACCGTGCCGTTGAGCCGCTTGCTCGCCGACGAAGCCGACCTGACCGCGTCGCCCCTGATGCAGTCGGTGCGCCACTCGGTGCGTACGCTCGACAATGCCCATGTCGAGGCCGTGGCACCACGCCGCGCGCAGAACCCGGTCAACGTCCGGCGCGTGGAGTCGATCGTCGACGAGGCGACGTTCGACTATCTGTTTCCGCTGCGGCAGCCCGAATACAGCTACCGCGGTTTCCTTCAGGCCACGGCGAAGTTCCCGGCGATGTGCGCCGACTACGACGACGGCCGCGATGCCGACGCCATCTGCCGCCGCACGCTCGCCACGATGTTCGCCCACTTCGCCCAGGAAACCGGCGGGCACGATGCGTGGCGCGAGCAGGAGGCCTACCGGCAGGGCCTGATGCACGTGCGCGAGATGGGTTTCGACGAGGGCAAGAGCGGCTACAACGGCGAGTGCGCCGCCACGGGCTGGAGCACCGAGGCGTGGCCGTGCGGCACCTGGCCCGATGGGCGCTTCAAGAGCTACTTTGGCCGTGGCGCCAAGCAGCTGTCGTATCACTTCAACTACGGGCCGTTCTCGGAGGCGATGTACGGTGACGTGCACGTGTTGCTCGACGCGCCCGAACGCGTGGCCGACACCTGGCTCAATCTCGCGAGCGCCAGCTTCTTCTACACCTACCCGCAGCCGCCCAAGCCGTCGATGCTGCACGTGATCGACGGCACCTGGCAGCCGAACGCGGCCGATCTCGCCGATGGCCGCGCACCGGGCTTCGGCGTGACCACGCTGATCATGAACGGCGGCGTCGAGTGTGGGGGCTCGGGCGCCGAACATGCCGCCTCGGCCAACCGCATCACCTACTATCGCGCGTTCGCCGCGAAGCTCGGGGTGCCCGTGCCACCGGATGAAACCCTTGGCTGCCGAGGCATGAAGGCCTTCGCCGAGAACGGTGCCGGCGCGTTGCCGCTGTACTGGGAAAACAACTGGCGCACCGAGCCGGGGTGCCAGCTGGTCTCCTACCAGACGGCGTTCTCGGCATTGAAAGACGGCGATTACGTGCGCTGCGTGCGGCGGGCGTTCCCGCACGTGGAGATCATCGACGACACCCGTTCGTAATCCGCGCGGCGTGCCCGCGCATCAGCGCAAGGGATGAGCGGGCACGCCTTCGTTGGTCATCTTCACCGGCAGGATGTTCCCTTTCGCGTCGAAGTACATGCGGTCGATCGCGACCTGGCGGTGGTTGCCGTCGGTGTCGCCCAGCGGGTGGCGGTGGTAGACGATGTACCAGCTGTCGTCGGCCGCCACGTGAAACAACGAGTGGTGGCCGGCGCCGGTGCCGATCGCCGGGTCCTGCTGGAGGATCTTGCCGATGCGCTTGAACGGCCCGGTCGGCTTGTCGGCGATGGCGTAGGCCACGGAGTAGTCCGGCCCGGTCCAGCCACCTTCGGACCACATCAGGTAATAACGGCCGTCGCGCTTGAACATCAGCGGGCCTTCGACATACCGCTCCGGCGTGATTTCCTTGTAGACCGTGCCATCGGCCATCGGCTCCACCCCGGTGAAATCCGGTTTCAGACGCACGATGTTCGCGTGCTTCCAGCCACCGTAGATCATGTACCACGTGCCGTCGTCGTCGTGGAACACGAACTGGTCGATCGGCTGGGCACCGTTGTGGAACGCGCCGATCAGCGGTTTGCCGAGCAGGTCCCTGAAAGGGCCTCCGGGCGCGTCCGCCACCGCCACGCCGATGCCACCGGGCTCGTTGTCGCTCTGGATGTCGTTCGCGGCGAAGAAGAAATAATACTTGCCGGCGTTATGCACGAGCGCGGGGGCCCACAGCGCTTTCTTCGCCCAGCCGATGGCCTTGATGTCGAGCACGTCGGCGTGCTTCGTCCAGTGCACGAGATCCGGCGACGAAAAGGCGTCGAAATGCGTCTGCTCGCCATACCGCACGGATGTGGTGGGGTAGATCCAGTACTGCTGGTCGAAGATGGCGGCTTCGGGATCGGCGTACCACCCGGGGAAAACAGGGTTGCCCGCTTGCGCGCCAGCGACCCATGCCAGCATCGCCAGGCCGATCAACGTACGAAGGCGCATCGTGTTCTCCCCAACCCCAACCAGGCGATCATCCTAACCGCTTTCGCGTCCTGGATCAGAACCGATAGCGGGCCATGCCCATGAGGCTGCGGCGCGGTCCGTAGAAGCAATCGCCACGGGCCAGGCACGATGCGTTGTAGACCTGGTCGGTGAGGTTCGCCGCGTTGACCGAGAAACGCCACGGCCCCTGGGTGTACGCGACCATCGCGTCGAGCAGCGTCTTCTTCGGGACGTGCAACGTGCCGGTCTCGTCGTCGTTCACGCCGATGTAGCGCGCGCCGAGGCCCAGGCTCAGGCCGTCGTCGTCGACGTCGTTCACGTGGTACACGCCCCATACCGAACCCTGGTTCTTCGGCAGGCCGGCCACGATCGTGCCGTCGCCGGGTCGCGCGTGCGTCCAGGTATAGCTGCCGATCAGGTCGAGGTGGTGGCCCAGTCGCGTCGAGGCTTCCAGTTCCACGCCCCGCGTTCGGGCTCGGCCCGCCTGGATCTGGTTCAACGGATTCTGCGGGTCCGGCGCCAGGCGGTTGTCTTCATGCAGGTCGAAGTAGGTGGCGGTGAGCAGGGTGGCGCTGCCGACCGGCTGGTACTTCAGGCCGGCCTCGTATTGCTTGCCGCGCAGCGGCTCGTAAGGGCGGTTGTAGGCGTCGAGGGAATCCAGCGGCTGGAACGATTCGGTGTAGCTCACGTAGGGCACCAGTCCACTGTCGAAGCGGTACATCAGGCCGTAACGCGCGGTGGTGGCGTTGTCCACGGAACGCTGGCCGCCCGTGACCTGGGTGGCGCGGTCGTGGCGGAAACCCACCGTACCGATCCAGTGCTCGCCCCAGTTGATCTGATCCTGCACGTACAGCCCCGTCTGCCGCGTGTGCGACGACGGCGAGGGGAAGACATCCGGCGGTACGAAGCCGTTGCCATACACCGGCGCGTACAGATCGAAGGGCACGGCGTCATAGCCGTTGCCCTGCTTCGCATCGGTATGCGAATAGGCCACGTCCAGGCCGAACAGGACGCGATGGTGCACGCCACCGGCATCGGCGTCGGCCTGCAGGTGCGTATCGGTCACCAGGCGCTTGTAACGCTTGAGCGAGACGTAGCTGTAACGCGCGACCGTTCGCTGGGCATCGTCGAGGAAGGGATCCGCCGGATCGGAATAGACGTTCGGATAAAGCGTGCGGTAGTCGACGTTATCGTGCGAGTAGCGCGCGTTCTGCACGAACTTCCAGGTATCGTCGAAGCGGTGTTCGAAGAACGACGAGACCGAACGCTGGCTGGTGTCGTACGCATCGAAGCCGGGCTCGCTCGTGAAGCGGTTCGTGGGGATGCGGCCGTTCGGGTTGGGCAGCAGCGTGCCGGCATGCGGAAGGAAATTAAGCGTCGTGCCGTTATGGTCGAACTGAAGGTTCGCCAGCAGGGTCCATTGCGTATCGGCATCGGGCATCCAGGTGATCGCGGGGGCGATCGCCTTGCGGTCGTCCGGCACGTGGTCGATCTGCGCGTCGGCATCGCGGTAGACGCCGATTAGGCGATAGGCCCAATGCCCCGCCGTATCGAGCGGACCGGTAAAATCGAACGCCATCTGCTTGCGTGCGTTGTTGCCCCATTGGGCTTCCACCTCGTGCGAGGCGATGAACTGCGGACGCTTCGACACCAGCGCGATCAGGCCACCCGTGGTGCCCTGCCCGTACAGCACCGACGACGGCCCGCGCACGATCTCCAGGCGGTCGAGGAAATAAGGCTCCGTACGCGCGTAGGCGCCGCCGAACGACTGGCGCAGGCCATCGAGATATTGCACGAACGAGGTCCCGCGCAGAAAGGCGTCGTCGCCGCGGCTGTCCACGCCGTAGGCGTCGGCACGCACGCCGGCCGAGTAACGCAGGGCGTCCTGCACCGTCAACGCGCCCTGGTCGAGCATCTGCGTGGACGACACCACGGAAATGGCCTGCGCCGTTTCGATAACGGGCGTGTCGGTCTTCGTGGCGCTGGTGGCGTCCTGGCGGGTGTATCCCACGTTCGCACGGGTACCCGTCACCGCGACGGGCGCGAGTTGCACCGCGTGGTCGTCGGTTCCGCCCCCCGTGGCGTCCTGAGCATGAACGACCGCGGGAAGCAGGGCCCCGGCGATAAGAAGGGCGAGAGGGTTCTTGGACAGGCGCATGGTAGTTCCCTGGGCGAGCGCACGCTTGCGTCGTGTGGACGACATCATGAATGAGAATCGATCTCATTCATGATGTCGGAAAGTGGCTCGTGACGCAATCTTTTGCGGAGCCGCCCGCCGCCTTGACCCCGGCCCGACGTGGATTCGGTTAGCGTCGCCAGCTTCCTGGCGCGACGACGAAAGGCGTTATCCGATGAACTCGGCCGATGAATTCCGCACCCTGGTCGACGCGCTGCTGGCCCTGCGCGAGCGTGGCGGGCGCGGTGCGCTCGCCACGCTCACCCGCACGCGCGGGTCGACGTTCCGGCGGGTCGGTGCACGCATGCTCGTGCACGAGGACGGCGACGTCGTCTGCGAGTTGTCCGGCGGCTGCCCACAGCGGGACATCGTCGAGCGGGCGCTGGAAGCAATGCGCGAGGAGGCACCGCGACTGCTCCACTACAACGCGCAGAACGGGCTCGACCTGATGATGGACATGGGCTGCGGCGGCGAGCTCGAGGTGATGGTGGAGCCGTTGGCGCCACCAAGGCCCCTCGCGGTGCTCGATGTACTGGCCGATGGCATCGCCCGCCGCCGGAGCGGCCGCCTCGTGACGCTGTTCGCGCTCGACGGCCTGCCGGTGATGCCGCGCCGCCAGGTGTGGCTCGACGGCGCGCTCCGCCACGACGAGTTCGACGACGACGCCCTGGGCGATATCGTGGCCGGGCTACCGCCTGACGACGGCCACCGGGCGGCGACCCTCGCCTTGCTGTCGCCCCGGGGGCGCGCCGACGTCCTGGTGGAACCGCTCCGTCCCCCGCACCGTCTCGTGCTTGTCGGCAGCGGCGCCACGGCGCGCGCCATGCTGCCGCTCGCCGCCGCGCTCGGCTGGGCGGTCACGCTGGTCGAGGCGAACCCCGATCGCCTTCGCGACGTTCGCGCCGTCGACGGCGTGACCCGGCTATGCGCCGGACCCGGCACCGTCATGGCGACGATCCTGCCCGACGCGCAGACCTCGGTCGTCGTCATGACGCACAATTTCGAGCAGGACATGGCCTACCTACGCGTCCTGCAGGAGGCGCCATTGGCGTACCTGGGCACGCTCGGGTCGCGCGAGAGGGCGCGACGCGTGTTCGAAGACGGGCGATTCGCACGCACGGTGCACGCCCCCGCCGGCCTCGACATCGGGTCGGAATCCCCGGCCGAAATCGCGCTGGCGATTACCGCCGAAATCGTGGCGACGCGACGTGGCCACGCCGGTGGCTCGCTGCGCGACGGGGACGGCGCCATCCACTGACGCCGTCCCCGTCGCTCACACCGCCGGCAGACCCGGCAGCAACTTGTCCAGGGTGACCGGGTAGTCCCGCACGCGCACGCCCGTGGCGTTATACACCGCGTTGGCGACCGCCGCGGCCACGCCGCAGATGCCGAGCTCGCCCACGCCCTTGGCCTTCATCGGCGACGACACGGGGTCGGTCTCGTCGAGGAACACCACCTCCTGGTGTGGGATGTCCGCGTGTACGGGCACTTCATAGCCGGCAAGGTCATGGTTCACGAAAAAGCCGAGGCGTTTGTCGACCACCAGGTCTTCCATCAGCGCCGCGCCGACACCCATCGTCATCGCGCCGATCACCTGGCTGCGTGCGGAGATCGGGTTGAGGATGCGACCGGCCGCGCAGACGGCGAGCATGCGGCGTACACGAATCTCGCCCGTCGCCGAATGCACCCCCACCTCGACAAAGTGCGCGCCGAAGGTGGACTGCTGGAAACGCTTGGCCAGGTCGCCGTATTCGATGGTGTCCTCGGCCACGAGTTCGCCGCCCGACGCGGCCTGGGCGAGTGGCAGGCTACGACCGCCCGCCGAGACCCTGCCGTTGTCGAACTCGGCGGTCGCCGGGTCCAGGCCGAGTTTGCGCGCCACGGCCTCGCGCAGCTTCACGCAGGCCGCGTAGACGCCCGCCGTGGCGCTGTTGCCACCCCATTGCCCACCGGAGCCGGCGGAAACCGGAAACGTCGAATCGCCCAACCGGACCGTGATCTTCCCGATCGGCAGGCCGAGCATTTCCGCCGCCGTCTGCGCGATGATCGTATAGCTGCCGGTGCCGATATCGGTCATGTCGGTTTCCACGGTCGCGCTGCCGTCCGGCGCCAATCGCACGCGCGCGGCGGACGTCATCACCAGGTTGTCGCGAAACGCCGAGGCCACCCCCATGCCAAGCCACCACGGGCCGTCGCGTCGCGCGCCCGGCGCCGTCGGGCGATCCTTCCAGCCGAACCGTTCGGCGCCTTCGCGCATGCACTCGACGAAATGCCGTTGTGAGAACGGCCGATCTGGTTTTTCCGGGTCTACTTGCGTGTCGTTGAGGATGCGGAACTGCACCGGATCCATCTTCAGCTTCTCGGCCATTTCGTCCATGGCGATTTCCAGCGCCATCAATCCCGGCGCCTCGCCCGGCGCGCGCATGGCGTTGCCCTCGGGCAGGTCGAGCACGGCCAGGCGCATCGCGGTCATGCGGTTGGCGCCCGCGTAGAGCAGCCGCGTCTGATTGACGGCCGTTTCCGGCCCGCCACCGGGCAGGTCGCCCGACCAGCTCTCGTGGCCGATGGCCGTGATCCGGCCGTCCCGGTCGGCGCCGATGCGGATGCGCTGGATCGTGGCCGGACGATGCGTGGTGTTGTTGAAGATCAGCGGACGCGGCAGCGTAAGCGCCACGGGACGCTTCGCAGCGCGGGCACCGAGGGCGGCCAGCACGGCGTCGGCGCGCACGAACAACTTGCCGCCGAATCCGCCGCCAATGTAAGGGGAAATAAGCCGTACGCTGTCCTTCGGCAGGCCGAGCGTGGTCGCGACGTCGCCCTGGCTCCAGTGGATCATCTGGTTGGACGTCCATAGGGTGAGCCTGTCGCCGTCCCACGCGGCGATGGACGCGTGCGGCTCCATCATGGCGTGCGACTGGTCGGGCGTGGTGTACGTCGCGTCGAGGGTGATCGGCGCGGCGGCGTAGGCACCGGCGAAGTCGCCGGCGCCGCTGTCGGCGTCGTCACCGGGTTTGGTGGCACCCGCACGGGCGGTCGCGAGGTCGAAGGCGCCTTTTTCCCTTGCGTAATCCACCTTGACGAGGGCGGCGGCCCGGCGAGCCTGTTCGAAGGTCTCCGCCACCACCACGGCCAGCGCCTGGTGATAGTGCTGCACCTGCGGACCGCCAAGCAGCGCGGCGGTGTTGTACTTGCCCTTGCCGAGCTTGCCGGCGTCGCGGGCGGTCACGATCGCGAGCACGCCCGGCGCGCGCCGCGCCGCGCGGGTATCGATCGCCGTGACCCGGCCCTTGGCGATCGTCGCAGGCACGATGTAGCCGTAGGCATGGTCGGGCACGGCGTCATGGCGTTCGTACGCGTAACGGGCCGTCCCGGTGGTCTTCAGTGGGCCGTCGATGCGCGGGTGCGGCTGGCCGACCACCTTGAGGCGGTCGATGGGGTTGGTGGTGGCGGGCGTGTCGAATTTCATGGCGTCAGCCCTCCTTCGCCTGGGCCAGCACCGCGGCCAGCGTGCGCTCGACCAGCGGGACCTTCATCGCGTTCTGTGCGGTCGGCTGGGCATCGGCGAGCAGTCGCGCGCTGACGGCCCTGGCACCCTGGGGCAGCGCGGCCTCCGCCGCCTCCACCCGCCACGGCACGTGGGCGACGCCGCCGACGGCCAGGCGCCCGGTGCCGTCTTTCTGCACCACGGCCGCCACCGAGACGAGCGCGAAGGCGTAAGACGCCCGGTCGCGCACCTTGTGGTACAGGTGCGTGCCGCCCAGGGGACGCGGCAACGTGACGGCCGTTATCAGCTCACCGGGCGTCAACGTGTTCTCGATGTGGGGGGTGTTGCCCGGCAGCGTATAGAAATCGGCGAGGGGTATCCGGCGCGTGGCGCCATCGGGTTTGACCGTTTCCACGGTGGCATCCAGCGCGCGCATCGCCACCGCCATGTCGCTTGGGTGGGTCGCGATGCAGGCTTTGCTGACGCCGACGATGCCCAACGACCGGCTGAACCCGCCCAACGCGGCACAACCGCTGCCAGGCAGCCGCTTGTTGCAGGCCTGATGCGTGTCGTAAAAATACGGACACCGCGTGCGCTGGAGCAGGTTGCCCGCCGTCGTGGCCTTGTTGCGCAACTGGCCGGAGGCCCCGGCCAGCAGCGCACGCGAGAGCAGCGCGTAATCCTTGCGCACCCGCCGGTCCGCGGCCAGATCCGTGTTGCGCACCAACGCACCGATGCGCAGGCCGCCGTCGTCGGTCGGCGAGACCGTATCCAGGTCGAGCCCGTTGACGTCGATCAGGTGGTCGGGCTCTTCCACGCCGATCTTCATGAGATCGAGCAGATTGGTGCCGCCGGCGATGAATTTCGCGTTGCGCGTGCGCGCGGCCGCGGCGGCCGCCTGCGCGGGCGACGTGGCGCGCTCATAGGTGAAGGGTTTCATGCGCCGGCTCCCGCGACCTCGGTGATTGCTTCGACGATGTTGGAATACGCGCCGCAACGGCAGAGGTTGCCGCTCATGCGTTCGCGCAGCTCGTCGCGGGTGAGCGACGCGCGAGCCTGGATATCCGCGGTGACGTGGCTGGGCACGTCGCGGCGGATCTCGTCGAGGGTGCCGACGGCGCTGCAGATCTGTCCCGGCGTGCAGTATCCGCACTGGTATCCGTCGTGCTTGACGAACGCCGCCTGCATCGGATGCATCCGCTCGGGCGTGCCGAGGCCTTCGATCGTGGTGATCTTCGCGCCCTCGTGCATCACCGCAAGGGTAAGGCAGCTGTTGATGCGCCGGCCATCGACAAGCACCGTGCACGCGCCGCACTGGCCATGGTCGCAGCCCTTTTTCGTGCCGGTAAGGTGCATGTGCTCGCGAAGCGCGTCGAGCAGCGTGGTGCGCGTGTCCAGCACCAGGGCCTGCGGCGCGCCGTTGACCTCAAGCGACACCTTCGCGGTCACCGGCGCGCGTTCGTCGTCGGTCGTGGCGGCGCGCGCGATGAAAGGCGGTGCGGCGGCCAGCGTCGCCGAGGCTGCGCTGAGTTTGAGAAAGCCTCGGCGGGAAACCCGCAGATCATTGGTGTCCATGGCGTGACCTCGATGCCGTTGGGTGGTCGGGTAGGCGCCTTGGGAGAGTAACCAGAAACCCCCGCCGTCATGGTGTAGCTTTGATGAAGCCGCCGCGCACGCGCGGCACACGGAAACGACGATGACGGCACGACACGACGCCGTGCTCCTGGCGGCCGGCGGCAGCCGGCGCCTGGGCCACCCCAAGCAGATGCTCACCGTCGGGGGCGAAACCCTGCTGGTGCGCGCCGCGCGCCTGCTCGCCGCTACCGGACCCGGCCGGCTTGTGGTGGTGCTCGGTGCGCACGCCGACGCACTGGCGTCCTGGCTCGACGAAGGCATCGTTCGGGTGAATCCCGACTGGCGTGACGGCATGGCCTCGTCGTTGCAGGTGGCGGCCCGCGCGCTGGACGATCGCGAGCGCCCGGTGCTGGTCGCGGTGGTCGACCAGCCCGCGCTCGATGCGATGCACCTCGCCCACCTGCTCGCCGCCTACGACGGGCGACGCGACGTGGTCACGGCGTACGGCGACGCACGTGGCGTTCCCGCCGTCGTGCGCGCCTCGACCCTGCGACGCGCGCCATCGCTCCAGGGCGACCAGGGCCTGCGCGCGCTGTGGGCCGGCGAGTCGCCGCTGGCTGTGCGCGCGGACGCGCTGGAACGCGACATCGACACACCCGGTGATGTCGACATCGCGATGCGTGACGGCCTGCTCGACCCTGCGCGCGGCTGACCGACCATGGGGGTTCCGCGCACCCCCTCGGCATTCACGAGATTGAAACCTCGTTGCACAGCAAGTTCTAAGGTTGCGCTGGCATCGTAGGCGCACGACCTGGTCGGTCCAGGCGCCAGAGGTGCGTTATGACGAGGGCCCTACCCCTTACCCGGACATCCACCGCGGCTCCCTCGCGCGCGCCGCAGCACGGACGCCTCCAGGCGTGGCGGCGCCGCACGGTACGCTGGTTGATGGGACGGCTGCTGCCGCCGACGGGTAACGAGGTGACAGCCGGCTCCCTGCCACCTTCCGGCATCCAGCGCGTGCTGGTCTGCCGGCCCAACCATCGCCTGGGCAACACCGTGCTGATGACCCCGCTGATGGCGGAGCTGGAGCGTCTCTACCCGGGCGCGGAGGTCGACGTGCTCGGCGCCGGCGCCGCGCCTCGCGGCGTCTATGGCGGCTACGCCGCGCTGGGCGATCTCTTCCTCCTGGCGCCGAAGGCGGTTCGCCATCCGATCGCCACGGTGGCGACGATCCGCGCCCTGCGCAGGAAGCGCTACGACCTGGTGATCGACGCGGCGGCCGGTTCGTCCTCCGGCAAGCTGCTCGCCTCGCTGGCCACGGCGCGCTTTCGTCTCGGCGTCGACACGGCGGGCGATACGCTGCCCTTGCACCTGGCGGCCAGGCCCGTCCACGCGCTGCGCTGGGCCGCGGGCCGGGACATGGCGCGGCCGATGCCCCGCCTGGACCTGCGCCTGTCGGACACCGAGCGGTGCACCGGCCGGGCCACCCTTGAGCGCGTGCTGGCGGCCGCGCCGGGCGGCGACGCGCCGGTGCTGGCGATCTTTCCCAACGCGACGGGGGCCAAGCGCTACGACGAGGCCTGGTGGACCACGTTCCTCGCCGAGCTGACCTCGCATACCGGACCGTTGCGGATCGTCGAGCTGGTGGCCGCCGACGGCCGCTCGCGGGTGAATGACCGTTACCCCACCTATTTCACCAGCGACCTGCGCAAGCTGTCGGCCTTCATCGAGGCGGCAGGCATGTACATCAGTGCCGACTGCGGGGTGATGCACCTGGCAGGGGCAACGCAGGCCCTGACCCTTGGGCTATTCGGCACGACGGACGCACGCCGCTATGCGCCCTACGGCGGGATGAACCTGGCGATCCGCTCGGAGGACGGCAACGCGGCCGGGGCGGCGTTGCGGGCGGCCGAGGCGATCGGGCGATGGCGCGCGATGCGGTGAAGGGGCGCGATCCGGCGGCAGCCGGCACGGGGGTGACTAAGCCTGGCATAAGGTTCGGGAAAGCGTGCCGTAAGCGTACCCTCTTACGCTGCTGGCTCGTGCCAGCCTGAGGGCTTGCTTACCACACGAGGCCTGATTCCTTGGTATCCCAGACATCCCGGGCGCTCCGCCAGCGCTTCAAGCCCCTTGCCTGGTTCGGCGTGCTGTTCGTCGCCGTCGCGTTCCTTGTCCGCCTGATCCTGCTGGTCAAGACAGGCAAGGACGTCCCGCCCAATCCACTGCAGTGGCTCTATCTGTTCGGCGTCGGCCTGGGCTACGACCTCATCACCCTGCTCTACGTGGGGTGGCCGATGCTGCTGGTGCTATGGCTGCTGCCGACGCGCGCGTATCTGTCCACCTGGGGACGGCGCATCTTCTTCGGCTTCGCCTTCGTGCTCGCGTTCGGCGTGCTCTACGTGGGCGCGGCGGAACTGGTCTTCTGGGGCGAGTTCGGCGCTCGTTTCAACTTTATCGCGGTGGACTACCTCGTCTATACCCACGAGGTGGTCGGCAACATCCGTGAGTCGTATCCGATCGTGACCTGGACGATCCTCCTGGTGCTGGCCACGCTGGCGGTGGTCTGGTTCAGCCGGCGCCGCATCCGCCCGCGTGACGATGGTTCGCGCTTCCTCGGCCGCACCGCCGTCGTGGGCGTCTGGCTCGCACTCACGGTCGCGGTGAGCTTCGCCTTCGACGCCTCGATGAAGGACCAGTCGCGCAACAACTACGTCAACGAGCTGGCAGGGGACGGCATCTATCAGTTCTTCGCCGCGTTCCGCGACAACCAGCTCGATTACGGCAAGTACTACCCGACCCTCCCGGACGCCGTGGCCTTCGGCCGCCTGCGCACCCTGCTCAAGACCCCGGACGCCACGTTCACCAGCAACGATCCGATGGACATCACCCGGCAGATCGCCAACATGGGGCCGGAGAAGAAGCTCAACGTGGTGCTGATCAGCGTCGAGAGCCTGTCCGGCGACTACGTCGAAGGCCTGGACGTCTCCAAACACCGTCACCTGACGCCCAACCTCGACGCCCTGGCCTCCAAGAGCCTGTTCTTCACCCAGCTCTACGCCAACGGCACACGCACCGTGCGCGGCCTCGAGGCTCTGGCACTGTCCGTGCCGCCCACCCCGGGCGAGTCGATCGTCAAGCGTCCCGACAACGAACACCTCTGGTCGCTGGCCGACGTGTTCAACGCGAAGGGCTACACCTCCGAGTTCGTCTACGGCGGCTACGGCTACTTCGACAACATGAACCACTTCTTTGCCAACAACGGCTACGACGCGGTCGACCGCAACGCCATCGATGCGAAGGACATCCATGCCGAGAACGTATGGGGCGTGGCGGACGAAGACCTGTACACGCTGGTCATCAAGCGCATGGACGACGCCTACGCCAAGGGCAAGCCGTATTTCGGCCACGTGATGACCACCTCGAACCATCGGCCGTTCACTTTCCCCGAAGGCCGCGTGTCGCTGCCCCAGGGCAGGCGCCCGGCCGCGGTGCAGTACACCGACTGGGCGATCGGCGACTTCCTCAAACGCGCCTCGACCAAGCCGTGGTTCGACGACACGGTGTTCATCATCACCGCCGACCACTGCGCCACCAGTGCGGGCAAGACCAGCCTGCCGCTCGACCGCTACCACATCCCCCTCTACATCTACTCGCCCAAGCACATCGCCCCGGCCCACGTCGACCGGCTCATGAGCCAGATCGACATTCCGCCGACCCTGCTGGGCCTGCTCAACTTCAGCTACCCGTCGCGCTTCTACGGCTACGACCTGTTCAAGCTGGAGCCGGGCCGCGAGCGCGCCTTCGTGAGCACCTACCAGGAACTGGGCTACCTGCACGGCGACGTACTCGCCTCGCTGATTCCCCGCCAGCCGGTGAAGGAAATGATCCCGCAGCGGACCACGGGCGACGCCGAGCCGATGAACCGTCCCGACAAGGAAGACGCGGACGACGCCATCACCTACTACCAGACGGCCGCCTACCTGTTCACCCATGGCCTGATGCGGCACGCCACGCACTGAGCCGGCGGACGCCTGCGCGGTTTCGGCGATAAGCCGGGCCGTCGGCCGGGGGACGATCCGTTCGTGCCCCCGGCCTTGCCCGTGTTTCACGGCTGTCTTGCCTCTTCCCGCGGTACACGCCGGGCACGCATGCCCGCCGGCGGCGGCGTGTGCTATAAATTCCCGCATCGCCTCCTATTTGTATGACAAATTCCATGCGATGCGGGATTCCGGCGCAACAGCCAAGAAGGGAAAGCGAATGGTGAAGCTGGCGACCGTGCGGAACCTGCACCATCAGGTCATCCAAGAGCTGGGCCGACTGATCGTCAGCGGCGAACTGGCGATCGGACAAAACCTGCCCCGCGAGGAAGTGCTGGCCGAACGCATGAACGTCAGTCGCACCGCCTTGCGCGAGGCGATGAAGGTGCTCTCGGCCAAGGGGCTGATCGAATCCCGGCAAAAGACCGGCACCCGCGTCCGCGAAGAGATGTACTGGAACCAGCTCGACGCCGACGTGCTCGCCTGGCGCTGCGAGTCGATGCCGACCGATGCGTTCGTCGAGAAACTGGTCGAGATGCGCGAGCTCATCGAGCCGGCCGCCGCGGCCGCCGCGGCGAAACGCCGGACGCCCGACCAACTGGCGCAGATCGAGGCCGCGTACCTCGCGATGGAAGCGGCCGAAGATCTCGACGCCTGGGCCATCGCCGACCTCGCCTTCCATGAAGCGGTGCTGCGCGCGACCAACAACGAGCTGATGTCGTCGCTGTTCTCGGTGATCGAAAGCGCGCTGGGCACCTACTTCGTGCTGTCGGCGCGCAATTCGGCGAACTTCAAGAACGCCCTGCCCCAGCACCACAAGGTCTACGAGGCGATCCGCCGTCGTCAGCCGGAAGTCGCCCGGCAGGGCATGATGAAGATGGTGGCCGATTCGCGCAGCAACCTGCGCCGCCAACGCACCCGTTGAGGCCATCGCCCCAACGGGCGGTTCCCCTTACGGGCTGACGCGATACATCATCGTGGCGTGCGGTGCGAGCGAGCCCTTGATGGTGCCGTCGCCCTGGCGATCGGTGTGCGCCCACAGGTCGCGCAGCGTGTAGCGGCCCGGGCTGAGGCCCAGCTGCGCGGGGCTCACGTCGATGTCTTTCGCCGCGTCCGTCTCGTTGAACACGACCACCGCGTGCGACCCGCCCTGCAGCGGCTTGACGATGACGTGCACGCCGCCGGCATCGCTCACCTGCTTGCCCTGCACGCCGAGCGGATCCTGGTTGACCGCGATCACGTCCTTATTGAGCAGGATCTTTAGCGCGTCGGGTTTGATCTTGCGCAGGTCGGTGCCGATCAGGAGCGGCGCGTTCATGATCGACCACAGGCTGAAGTGGCTGCGGTATTCCACGTCGGTCATGCCGCCGTTGCCTACCTCGAGCATGTCCGGGTCGTTCCAGTGCCCCATGCTGGCGTAGCCATCGAGCACGACGTTCTGTTTGAAGATCTTCAGCATCGAGGCGTAGTTGTCGCTGATGTCCCCGGTGGTGCGCCACGAACCGGCGTCGATGGGCGGCTTGCCCGCCCACAGCCACGGCTTGTTCTCGCCCCACTCGCACACGCTGAAGAAGATCGTTCGGCCACTGCCACGCAGGGCCTCGGCCATCGCCGCATAGCGCTGGGTGGCCTCGATTTTCTGGTTGTTGCAGTTGTCGTACTTGAGGTAGTCGACGTCCCACGCGGCGAACGAGGCGGCATCGTCCTTCTCGTGTCCCAGCCCCCCCGGGAACCCACGGTTTTCCTGCAACGGCTCGCACGTGGACGTGCCTGCGCTCGAATACAGGCCGAACTTGAGGCCTTTCGAATGGATGTAGGCCGCGAGCGCCTTGATGCCGCTGGGAAAGCGCTTGGGGTTGGGTTGCAGGTGCCCGTCCTTGTCGCGCTGCCAGTTCGCCCAGCAGTCGTCGATGTTGACGTACTGGTAGCCGGCGTCCTTCAGGCCGAGGCTCACGAACTTGTCCGCGATGCCGCGGATCATCGCCTCGTTGAACTCATCGCGGCAGTGCGTGGAATTCCAGTTGTTGAATCCCATCTGCGGAAGCGGTCCGCTGCCGTCCGCCGCGCGCGCGGGGGGAATCGCCAGGCCCAGCATGCCCAGGAGCATGCCGAGCGCCGTGCCTCGCAGGAGGCTTGCCATGGAAATGTTCATCGATGCTCCCGGATCAGAAGGTGCCACGCACGCCAACGGTGTACTGCGTACCGTCTGCTTCGGCGTAAAGGAAACGGTTGCGATAGACCGAGTAGTCGTAGAGGTGCTCGTGGGTGAGGTTGGTGCCGGACACGAACACGGAAAGGTTCTTGTTGATCGCGTAGCTGGCACTGAGGTCGAGCTGGCCATACGACGTGCGCGTGGCCGGCTGGGCACCCGCCCCGTAGGAAATGCTCTCCAGGTAGGAGCCGCGCCAGTTGTATGCCAGTCGCACCTGCACCGGTCCCTTCTCGTAATAGGCGCTGAGGTTGCCCGAGTTGCCGATGCCAGGCACCGCGAACGCGCCCGCGGTGGAGATCAGGCCCGGGCTGAGCGAGGTGCTGCTCGACACGTGCGTGTAGTTGAACGCCATGCCCAGGCCGTCGAACGGATCGGGCAGCACGTTCTTGAACTGATAGTTGAAGGTCAGTTCCTCGCCGTAGATTTTCGACGCGTTGAGGTTCACCGGCTGGGTGAGCGTCCAGGTGAGCGGATTGCCGCTGGCCGAGTCGTTGAGGAAGGTGGTGGGCGTGCTCACCAGCGTGGTGAAGTTGCCGACTTTCTTGTGGAAGCCTTCGATCGCCACGTAGCTGGCGTCGTTGATGTACCACTCCAGGCCCATGTCGAAGTTGGTGGACGTGTAGGGCTGCAGCGCCGGGTTGCCGCGCGAGATCGTCAACGAATTGGGTCGCGTGCCGAAGCTGGTGTTGTAGTAGAGATTGCTCAACTGCGGCGGCGTCAGCGTCTTGGAGTACGCGAAGCGGTAGATTAGGTTGTCGAGCAGGTTCCACTTGAAGTTCAGCGACGGCAACCACTTGTGATAGCCGCCATCGGCCGACTGGGCCTGGAGCCCACCGTAGGCCACCTGGCCGTTACTGGTGTCGTTCGGGTCGATGCGGTAGCTGATCGGCGGCTGGTTGATGGCCGTCGAGGTGGAGGTCACGTTGATGTAGCGCACGCCCAGGTCCAGCCCCCACGGCATGTTCCACAGCGTGCCTTCCAGTTCGGCCTTGGCGAAGACCGACTTCTGCTTCTCGGCCACCTTGTTGTAGCTGCCCGGGTTGATGGCGGCGTCGAAGGTGCCGCCGTTGGCCGCGAGGCCGGCGAGCAGGGCCTCACGCTTGTCGGCCGGCAGTTGGTTGTAAGCCGCGGGCGAGGCCAGCCAGGCCAGATAGGCGCGCGGATCGTACGCCACCCATTGCTGCGGCTGTCCCGGCGAGGTCACGCCCGTGACGCGAGCCGGCGGCGTGTAGAGATAGGCACCCACCGCGTTCGGGTCCACCGGAACGCCGTAACCGCAATACGCGTTGCACAGGATGCTGTTCGGCGTGCCATAGCTCACCGACGTCACCGACTGCCGGGTGTATTCGCCGCCGAAGACCAGCCGCGACAGCGTGCCGTCGGTGAAGCTCTTGTCCAGCTTGATCTGGTACTGGTCGACCTTGTTGGTCACGTTGTTGCCCGAACCGGCATTGCAGCAATGCGCGTCCAGGTTGGTGACGTCGGTGGACGACAGGATGTTGGAATACGCCGGTGGACGGTTGTCGCCGCCGTTGGTCCAGGTCGGGTTGACGCCGAAGTTCTTTGCGCCCATCACGAGGAAGTAGCCATCGGGGCTGACCTTGTTCCACGCCTTGGAGTCGGAGATGTCGAGACTGATCTTGGTGTTCGGGTCGACGTCGAAGCCGAGATTCAAGCCGTTCTGGTAACTCTTCTCGTAACTCGGGCTCGACGACAGGATGTAGTCGTTCGCCATCGTCGAGTTGCTGCGCGCCTTGCGCGTGAAGCTGGTGACCGTGTTGTTGGCGTCGGTCGTGAGCGACTGGATGTCGTTCGTATTGCCGTACTCGCCGAACGCGCGCTGGAGGTTGTCGACCTTGTAGCTCGAATAGAGCGTATCCAGCTGCACGGTCAGGCGGTCGATCGGCTTCCAGTCGATCGCGCCGCTGACGCCCTTGCGGGTGCGGGTCTCGTCGATGTAGTTGCTCTGCAAGGTCTCGGGAACGGCGACGTGTTCGTACCGGGGATCGTTCAGACCGGCGGACTGCGAAATGTTCTGGTCGGCGTACCACGAGTTCGCCTGGGTATTGAGCTGGGTGTCCTTGCGCTTGTAATACGTGGCCGAAACCATGTAACCGAAGGTATGGTCGTTGTTGGTCCAGCCGAAGACGCCCGAGGCCTTGGGCGTGGTCTTGCCTTTCCAGTCGCCGTCGATGTTGCTGTTGACGCCGGCCGCGCTCCAGGCACCGTGGATACCGGTGAAGTCGAGCGGGCGCGCCGTCTGGATGTTGACCACGCCGCCGATGTCCACTTCGGGAATGTCGGCCGACGAGGTCTTGTTGACCTGCGCCACGCTGATGATTTCGGAGGGCAGCACGTCGAAGTTGAAGGCACGCGAACCCGAGGCCGTGGCCATCTGACGGTTGTTGACCGTGACGGCGACGAATTCCGGGCCAAAGCCACGCACGGCGATCTGGCTCGACTCGCCGCCGCTGCGGTTCACCGACACGCCGGGTACGCGTTGCAGGGCGTCGGCCACGTTGGGATCGGGAAACTTGCCCGTCTCTTCGGCGGAGATCGAGTCGACCACGTTGACCGAGTCGCGCTTGATCTCCTGCGCGCGCTGCAACGCCGCCAGCTGGCCGGTGACGGCGACCGCGCCCAGTTCGGTCACCTTCTTGTCGCCGGCCTTCGCCTGTGGATCCTGCGGCGCGGGAGTGGACGGCGCGGCGCTCGTCGAACTCGCGGCGGGTGCCGTCGTGGCTGCCTGGGCCCGCACCGGTCCGACGTGCCCCAGCAGGCCGACCATACCCGTGGCTACCAGCGCCGCGCGAACGGCGAACGCCATCTTCGTAAGCTGCATGACTACCTCCCCTCGAATGGAATCGCTCACATCGACATGCAAACCCTGCGGCGAGCGGGCCGCCCTTCCCCAGGACACGCCGGCTGCCGCTCCCCCTATTTGTAGTATTTTAAGATAATACTCACGCGCTTCCCTGCAAGCCGCGGCGCAACACGGCACCGGCCTGGCGGCTCGGTGTCATGAATGCAGGGGTTACCGTGCCAAAAACGTCAGCGTCGTCGTGCGCCGAATGTTGCACCGCAGTCGCGAGCACTCCCCGGTTGCCGACACTCGCGGCGGTCCGCCTCCCTCGACAGGCCGGCCCGCCGATGCGATGCCTCACTGGAAAACCCACCCCCGGCACCGCACATTCCGTGCGACATTGCCCACCGACGCCCAACACCCCGAGGAGCTCGCGATGCCGTTGATCGACCACATCGAATTCGCCGTGACGGATGCGGAAGCCTCCCGTCGGTTCTACGAACAGGCCCTTGCCCCGCTGGGCGTCACGCTCGTCATCAGCCGCGACGCCAACGGGCGCACGCGCCACGGTTTCGGCCGCGACGGCTACCCGAGCCTGTGGATCCACGACCAAGGCACCCCCGGCGACGGGCACGTCGCCATCCAGGCCGACAGCCGCGAGGCGGTCAACGCGTTCCACCAGGCGGCATTGGCAGCCGGCGGTCGGGACAACGGGCCGCCGGGCATCCGCTCGCACTACCAGGCGAATTACTACGCCGCCTTCGTGCTGGATCCGGACGGGTTCAACGTGGAGGCGCTCTACCTCGGCGCCTGACGCGCGCGCGAGGGCAACTTAGCGCAGGCCCGCGATCCAGCGTTCCAGCCCGGCGGTATCGGTGAGGTCGCCCGGGTAAGCGTCGCGTGGCACCAGGGGAACGTTGCTGCCACGTCGGCGCCCCCGGTAGACCTTCATCGGTACCGCCAGCGCCATGTGGCCACTCGGTAGCGTGGTTTGACGAATGTCCATGTAGGCGGTATCCGCGCTCGTTTCCTGGCCGACGTGGACGGCGCCCAGGGCGAGGAACAGGTCGGCGGCGTCGAGGCAGGCCGACGCGCAGCCGCTGTCGGTGACCATGACGATCCGTGCGTGGGTCACCGGGGGTGCCGGCGTGGGCGGCTTGGCGTCGTCGATTTCCGCGTAATAAGGTTGGCCCTTCGCCAACGCCGCCTGCATCCCCTCGACGACACGCTTGCCCCATGCGAGGTTTTCCGGCGGCGCGTCGGCATGGGCCTGCCACATGCGCAGGTAGGAATGCATCTGAGCGATGTTGTCGCGGGAGGCCCGCCAGTCGACGCGGCTAGGCTCCAGGTTGACGGCACCGACCGCCTGCTCGCCCCACAACGCCTGGGCGATACGCTGGCTCCACCCGGAGTCACCGCCGTTGTTGCCGCGCAGGTCCAGCACCACGCGTGGCGCCCCGAGGATCGTATTCCGCTGCGATCGCACCTGGGCGATCAACGGTTCAAGCGCCTTGGCCGCCGGATGCTCGGGGTTACCGTCGAAGTCGCTGAGCGCGATCCACACCGTGCCGTCGGGGAGCGTCCGCAGACCGATCGGTTCGGCCTTGCGCCGGTACGCCTCGGCGAAACGGCGGACGAGTTCCTTCTCGTCGATGGGCCGCCATGCCAGGTCCACCGTGCGACGCGTGCCGTCCACGTCGAACGTGCATCGGGTGGGGCGCTGGATCCATGGATTGCCGACGTCGGTGAAAAGTCGCTTGCCGCGCATGACACGCGACGCGTGAAGGTTCCAGCGGCCGCTCCCCCCCAAGCCGCCGACGTTGTCGCGGGCGAGTGCCGCGGCCTCCTTGCCGTCGCAGGCGACGAGGCGCGCGCCCAGGGGCACCGGGGCGTCCGCGGCGCGAGTCACCACACGCTGTTCGTCCTTTTCATCGAACGTGGTGAGAAATCCAGGCCACCGCGTCGCCAGGGGAGGCGGATCGACGTCCTCGGGGATGAAGACCGCAAGATGGCCGTCGTCGAACGTGGCCGCGTAAGCGATCAGGGCATAAAGGTAGCCCGCATAGGTCGTGGTGCGACCCGCCCGCTGCAACGCCAGCGCCAGGCCCCGGTCGTTCTTGGTCGCAAAGCCAGGATTCTCGGGATCGACGGAGCCGGGATGGTTGCGGGCGATGTCATCATGCATGGCCCGGGCGTCCGTGCGCAGGCTGGTCGCCCAATCCTGTGCCGAAGCGGCAGGCACGATGAGCAGCAACAGGGCTGCCAGCAGCGGTTTCATACCTTTCCCCTCACGTGTCGTGCCCGATGCTCGTCGAGACGAACGGCACGGGCAAGCGACGAAAGTCACGCCTTCGCTCCGTCCCCTCCCTCGCCACGAAAAACGCCGAACCGTGGTACAGGATGACGGCCGACTCCCCCGAGGTTCTCCCCATGCTCAAGTATCCCCTGCTCGCCCTGTCCCTGGCCTTCGCATCCACCACGGTCATCGCCGCGGAGCGTCCCGAGGCCTTGCAGGCGTCGCTGCAAAAGCTCGCCGACGAGGCCCGGCCAGCCCGGTTCGGCATCGTCGTCGAGCTCGACAACGGCGTCACCGCCCGGGTCAACGACGACCGCCCCTATATGATGATGAGCACGTTCAAGGCGCCGGTCGCGGCGGCCGTGCTCAACCTCGTCGATGCGGGCAAGCTGACACTCGATCGCACGGTGCACCTGACACCGGCCGACGTGACCCCCGGCTCCGCCGTGCCGTCGGTCGGTGCCCGCATCGCGAAAGGCGCGGCGGATGTCACGGTGAGCGAACTGTTGACCGCGGCGGTGACGCAGAGCGACAACACCGCCGTGGACGCCTTGATCCGCCTGATCGGTGGCGGCCCGGTGGTCACCGATTACCTCAAGAGCAAGGGCGTCGAAGGCATGCGCATCGACATGGACGAGCGGGGCGTAGGCCGTGTCTTCGACGGTCTGGCCGATGGCACGACCGAACCGGCGAACGAGACGGCAGCGGCCAGGGATGCGCGTCGGCGCGCAGGCTACGAGGCCGCGATCGCCATGCAGGAGAACACCACGACGCTCGCTGGCGCAGCGCGCTTCCTCGACAAGCTCCAGGCGGGCCAGCTGCTGTCGCCCGTGTCGACGCGGTACCTGCTCTCCCTGATGCAGGCCCAAGTCATCCCCAACCGTATTCGCGCGGGGGTGCCGAAGGACTTCACCATCGCCGACAAGACCGGCACCGGTGCGAGCAACGGCAAGCGCATCGCCGCCTGGAACGACATGGCGATCATCACCGCCCCCAACGGCCGGCACGCGGTCGTCGGCGCCTTCCTGCGCGACACCACGTCGACCGACGCGCAACGCGCCGCGTGGTTCAAACGACTGGGTGAGCTGGTTTCCCACGAGCTGATGTAGACGGCAGCCCTGTCCGCAACACGCCGCTCACGTCGCACACCACGGGCGAAGCCGGGTTCATCCGCTGCGCCCGTTTACGCTGCCGGGAGTTGACACACGCTCGATTTCGTAACATTGTAAGTTACATGAAGCACGATAGCCGCCTGTCTTCCGTCCTGCATGCCTTGCTGCACATGGCCGAGCACGACGGCCCGATGACGTCCGACGCCTTGGCCCAATGCCTCGGCACGCACCCCGTCGTGGTGCGGCGAACGATGGGCTATCTCCGCGAGGCCGGCATCGTCGCGTCCGAACGCGGCCATGCCGGCGGATGGCGCATCCAGGCAGATCTGCACGCCGTCACCCTGCGGCAGCTTCACGACGCCCTGGGCGAGCCCGCGATGTTCGCGATCGGACACCGCGACGAGGCACCGCAGTGCCTGGTGGAACAAGCCGTCAACGCCGCCCTCGAGCGCACGCTGGCCGACGCCGAGGCGCTTCTGCTGCAACGCTTTTCGGAGATCACCCTCGCCGATCTGGCTGCGGATTTCGCCCGCCGCCACGCGGCGGTACGTCGCATCAGGAGATAACCATGCGCTATGACGTCATCGTTGTTGGCGGAAGCTACGCCGGCATGGGCGCGGCCCTGCAGTTGGTGCGCGCCCGTAAGTCCGTCCTGATCGTCGATGCGGGTGAGCGACGCAACCGTTTCGCCAGCCACTCGCATGGCTTCCTCACCCAGGACGGCGCCGACGCATCGGCGATCGCCGCCATCGCGCGCGAGCAGTTGCTGGCGTATCCCACCGTGCAATGGCTGGACGCACGCGTCGAGGCGATATCCGGTGGACCGGATGACTTCACCGTCACCCTTGCGCACGGCGAAACCCACCACGCGCGACGCATCCTCCTGGCCACGGGCGTGACCGATCAACTGCCCGCCATCCCCGGCCTGGCCGAACGCTGGGGCAAGGCCGTTTTCCACTGCCCCTACTGCCATGGCTACGAACTCGGAAAAGGCCGGATCGGCATCCTCGGGACCGGCCCGAACTCGATTCACCAGGCCAGCTTCCTCACCGAGTGGGGTGAGGTGACGTTGTTCGTCAACGATGCCGTGACGCTGTCGCCGGAGCAGCGGGACGACCTGTTGCGACTCGGCGTATCGATTGAAGCATCGCCCATCGATACGTTGGTGGGGCACGCGGATGTGCGAACCGCCGATGGACGGTCCCACCACTTCGCGAGACTTTTCGTCGCTGCGCGCTGCGCACCGTCGAGCCCCCTGGCGGAGGCGCTCGGTTGTGAGCTGGAGGAGACGCCCATGGGGAGCTAGGTGCGCGTGGACGCCGAGCAGCGCACGTCTGTGCCCGGTGTCTTCGCATGCGGCGACCTGTCGAAAGCGCCCCATTCGGTATCGCTGGCCGTGGCGAGCGGCGCGTGGGCGGGCGCGCAGATTCATCGGTCGCTGTTCGCGGCGCGGTAGGGAGTTCGGCAGTCTGCAAGCGTATTGTGCCGAGCCTGACGCCGTTTTCCAGATCACTCTTCCTGGCACGTTCGTCATCTTGAGCGACGGCACGCCGCATGGAGATCACCTTTACCCCGCATCCCTGGATTGCGATGCGTCGCGTCATACCTGTTGGGTCCACACGCCGATAGGAGCTCCAAAAGCGAGTGGGCCACGCGGACAGGCATGCGCGAGCGACGCATGAGCAGCGTACTTCGGAACGACATTGACATGGCCTTCGGACCATGGCGCAGCAACTTCACGTGATCTCGCCCTTCAACTTCTGTCGAACGGCGAAAGTGTGCAAGCGGTCGCCGTCGAGCCCACTGACGTCATCGCCGACCACCGCATCAATCCTCCGGACTGGTACACGCCGCGTAACGATCCCCCTCGACCTGGATCACCTCGCCGTGGCCTGCCACTGAAACGCTACCGGTGTAGTGCTTGGCGCTGTCGAAGTCGACATGCGCGGACGCCGCCGGTGATCCCTTGCAGGTGAGCTTCCACGTGAGCGATGTCGTGCGGCGTTGGGGATCCGTCGTGGTGCACTCGCCTTGCGCCGGGGTCCACGCAGCGAACGTCGTCCAGGGGTCGGCGCCTTCGTCCACGCAATGCCATGTCACCGTCGGCGCACCGGCCTTGCCGTTTTCCACATGCCGCACCTGGATCTTCCACAGCCCCGGCATGGCACCGAAATCGCCCGCATCGGCGTGCACGGGTCTCACCATCGTGGTGGCGACAAGACACACAACGGCGGCGACCCACCGGCGGTAACGCAAACCATTCATGATCATTCGACTCCTTGCCAGACCGAAAGCCCTGCCCGCTTTCGCGGGCAAGGCCGGTATCTGGCGCTATCGTAAGGATCAGTCGGCGATGGCGCTGGCGTCGTAGACATCCTTGCGCCCGAAGTTGAACATGTCCATGAGGTTGCCGATGGCCGGGGCATTCACCGGCACGTACGGGTTCTCCCTGAACGACACCGGGTTGGGCAGGTTGTCGCGGCTACGGCTGGAGATCTGGTCCCTCAGCTTCCAGTTGGCTTCGACGAATTTGTCGAACGAAACATGGTCGTAGTACGTGTGCACGACCCGGCCGCCGGTGGAGTACTTCGACACCACCAAAAGCGGGATGCGCGTGCCGTCACCGAAGAAGTCGATCGGCTGGATGTAGCCCGAGTCATAGTAGCCACCGCCTTCATCGAAGGTCACCATGATCACGGTGTCGTCCCACACCTTGGGATTGGCCTTGGCCATCTCGACGATCTTGCGCACGTAGCCTTCGAACAGGTCCAGCTTGGACGAAGCGGGATGACCATCGAGGATGCCATCCGGCTTGGCGATGGACACGGCCGGCAGCGTGTCGTTCTGGATGTCGGTGTAGAGGTCGTTGAGGTCCTGGTTCTTCGCGCGCAGTTCCGGGTTGGTCATGACCTGCGTGGAATACAGGAACGGATTGCAGATGTTGCAGAACGTGCCGCCCTCGCCGTCTTCCTTGCCTTGCGCAAAGCCCTCCCCGTAGTACTTCCACGACACATGGTGCTTCTCCAGCAGCAGCGCCAGGTTCTCCTGCATGGTCGGCGGGATGGTGAACTGGTCGTCGCCCAGCGGTGCCGGCGTGCCATCACCCAGGTAGCCCGGGTTGTAGTTGTTCACCAGGTAGTAGGCCTTCGGTTTGCAGTCGGTGCCCTTGAACGTCTCGTACGGGAGCGAACGCAGGTAGTTCCTGATCTCTTTCACGCCCGGCTGGCTTTCGTCGGAGCAGTTGACGTACGAACCGCCGGCGTAGCCGTCCTGCTTCCACCAGTTGTCGGTGCCGAACTGCGTGTCCGGGTTTTCGATCTGGTTTTCCGGCGGGGTCGCCGGCTTGCCGTTGGCATCGGCGTAGTAGATCAGGGTGCCGTAGCCCAGCATGATGTGGTTGGCGCCCGTGCCACCCATGACCGACTGGTGGAAGTTGTCGCTCAGCGCGTACGTCTGGGCCAGTTCCTTGAAGTAGGGCGCATCGCCCTGGGCCATATTCAGGAACTGCATGGCGGTGGCGCCTTCACCGGTGCTCTGGTCGGTGAAGTTCGCCGGCAGCCGCTTGCCGTTGGTACCCGCGCCGATGGTGGTTTCCACCCAGGGGAACAGGTCGTTGAGACAACCGCTGGGATTGCTGGCCGTGGCGTGCCGGGCGCTGCAGTCGAGCTGCTGCCACATCTGGAAGAAGCGGTGCACCGGGCTATTGGCGTAGGCGTCGTAACTGATCGACGCGTGCATGTCGACCGGTGCGTTGGGAAGCCTGGCCGGAAACCGGGTATCCACCACGTGCGTAGGCAGGCCCGTACCGCCGCTGGCGAGCATGTCGTAGGTGCCATCGGGCAGGGCCGGCTCGATGGCCTGCGCCTGCGTCGCGGACGCAAACGGTGCTGCTGTCGGCGCGCCACCGGTATTCATCTGCGGAAGTGTCTTGTACTTGCCGACCTTCCTCGGGGACATGTCGTACGCACCGGTGCTCGAGGCCATGAACTGCGCGGCACGATCCACGTTCGGACCGGGCGTGCCGTCGGCACGGACAATGCCTTTCGACAGCAGGTTGTCCACCGACTGTCCCTTCGGCGGCGTGTACGTGCCATACACGTGATCGAACGTGCGGTTTTCGCCGATCAGCAGGATCACGTGCTTGATCGGGGTGGCGGTGCGATCGCTGTTGTCCTCGCCGTGGGGCGACTTGTGCATCAAGACCACACCACCGGGAAGACCCACCGGGTTCTTGAACGGCGCGACCGGTACATTCTGGCGGAACGGCGCGTCGTGGTCCGGTGGCGTGGCGTCCTGGGCGCCGACGATGCCGGCGACGCCGACCGACAGCGTGCCCATCAACAACGGCATGAGCCGCGTGCGTTGCAACCATGTAGCCATGGTGTATCTCTCCCTACCTGAAGTCGTCCCCCTGATTGGTGTCGACCGAGGTTATGGGGCCCGTCGACCGTCGTGAGCATCGTCTTCGCATATGACCGATCGTTGGCACGCGCGCGACAATGCGCGAGGTCGTGATGACGCTCACGTGTCAACGCAAGATATTTCGAACGATGGCGCGCGCCGCGACGAAATCGCGATACTGACTCACACCAGTTCGTAAGGACGCATCATCTCGTTGTCCTCATGTTCGAGGTAATGGCAATGCCAGACGTATTTGCCAGGCTCGCCGTCGAAGTGCGCGACGATGCGGGTGACCATGCCAGGATCGCATCGCACGGTGTCTTTCCATCCGGCTTCGTGCGCCGGCGGAGGTATCGACGGCCCGGTGAACTTCAGTTCCTTGTGGGCATTCCATGCGAAGAGATCGAATGGACGGCGTTCTACCACCTGGAAGCGCACCAGGTGCAAGTGGATCGGATGCGCATCGCCCGTCACGTTGACGAACGTCCACGTTTCGACGGTGCCCTTCCTGGGCTTCTCGCTGATGGGATCGCTCCACATCTTTCCATCGAGCAGCATCGTCATCGGATTGCCACCGGAGTCGTCCTGTTCGCCCAGGGCGAGCACGCGATCCTGCACCGCGGTGGAGGGATCGATGCGTGGCACCGGACGTAACGTGGCCGGCACCACCGACGTGTCGCGGCGACCCTTGGCGCGAACGCGGAACTCGACGATACCCTCCGCCTGGTGGCGTAGCTGCACTGACTGCCCCGCATACGCGCTGAAGTCGACGATCACGTCGGCGCGTTCGGCGGGATACAGTTCGATGCCCAGGCGATCGACGGGCGCGGCCAGCAGGCCCTGGTCGCTACCGATCTGACGGAACGGCTTGCCGTGGGACAGCGACAGGTGGAAGAAGCTGGTGTTTGCGACGTTGATCAGCCGAAAGCGGTAGCGCCGCGGTTCCACGTCGAGATAGGGATACAGCTTGCCGTTGCATAGCACCGCATCGCCGTGGCATTCGGATACCCACGGCGCTTCGGGGTCGTCCGATACCGGATAGTAGAGCTTGCCGCTCTTGGCGAGCAGGCGGTCATAGAGCGTCAGGGGGATGTCGAATTCGCCCGAGGGCAACCCGAGGGCTTGCTCGTCGTCATCGTGCACAAGAAAACTGCCGAACAGGCCCGCGTAGATGTTCAACCGCGTGATGCCCATGGCGTGATCGTGATACCACAACGTGGTGGCATCCTGGTCACCCGCGTAAAGGGCGGTGGCCGATTTGCCCGGCACGTACCAGTCTTCCGGCCAACCATCGTTGGGTGCGGACACCCGCGCGCCATGCACGTGCGTGACGGTGCGGACCTCGGGTCTGGACTTCTCCGCGCCGTGGATACCGTGGTCGATCGGCAGGAAATGGCGCGTCGGGAGTTCGTTGACCCAGTCCACCAATACCGGCTCGCCTCGCCGCGTCACGATCGTGGGGCCCGGTGTGGAGCCGGCATAACCCCATTGCGGCGTCGGCGGCAGATCCCGGTGTACCTTGGCGCTGAAGGCACGCATGGGCATGCGGTAAACGGGAAGCTGCCGGGCACCGAACGCGGGATGGGCACGCTTGCCGGTCGGCAAGGCGATCGGCGGCACGGGCAGCGCGTCGACGAACCGCGCCAGCGTCAACGGATTCACCAACGGCGCGTTCGGCGCAGCGAGGCCAGGCATGGTCATGCGTTGTGGCATGGGCATGGTCATCGGCATGTCCATCGCGCGGGCCACGCGCGAGGTGTCGATGAGAACGGATGCACCGACCAGTCCGCCGGCGACGCTCAGGAAATGGCGTCGGGAAGTATCCATGGGAAGCATCGTCGATTGGCTGTCGAGCGGATCACCGTAGGTCGGCTGGATGACAGGGATGTTTCAGTGCGGGACACCCGTCACGTCGCGCGTAGCGCTCGCTCCACGATGCGGTATAAGCCGGACGCAGAGCGTGCCCTTATACCAAGTACCAGATCAGCGTAAATCGACGCTACTTTTCACAGAGCGCTTCTGAGCGAGGAAAGCTTACTTGTCGATCCTTGCTGGTAAGGGATGAGTGCGCGGTTGGTGTCGTTCGGTCAGTCCGAGTGGCATCCGCCTGGAACTTGTAGATCGTAAGCGTTTTTATGGCGTAGTTCTCCCAAACAGCCTGGTCAGAACCAGTATGGTTGCGGACAAGCTTGTCGTAGGAGGCCTTCGACTCGGCAACGTGACCTGCCTTAAAGGCCAAATACGCCAGAACAGCTTGGTCTTCGACACGACGAGTGACCTGCCCCACGGAGCCGTACCACGTGAAGCTGCAAAGTCCGTCAACTGAGAGGACGGGTATGAAGAAGAGTCGTTTCACCACCGAGCAGATCATTAGCCTCATCAAACAGGCCGACGCAGGTATGGCGGTCTCGGAGCTGGCCCGCCAAAATGGTTTCAGTCCCGCCAGCTTCTACGCCTGGCAGGCCGAGTACGGCGGCATGGAGGCCGAGGACGCCAGGCGGCTGAAAGACATCGAGTCTGAGAACCGTCGGCTGAAGCGTCTGTTGGCGGAGGCGTACTTGGACATCGAGGCGCTGAAGGTCGGGTTCGGGGTAAACGCTAGCCCCGCAACGCAAGCGCGAAGCAATCCGGCGCATGTGTGAGCTGATCCCGATCAGCGAGCGCCGGGCTTGCCGCCTTGCGGGGCTGTCCCGCGATGCGTTCGGTCATGAATCCGTGCCGACATCACCTCCAGGCACGCCTCCTCGCCCTCCGGCGACGACCACGCGTTGCCCCGCGATCCGACGCATCGAAACGCCATGGAAAAGGCATGCGAGGAATTCGAAAGAAAAGGCTAAGCCGACGTGGACGATGCCGTCGCTTCGCATTAGGCGGTGCCCCATGAATATGCTAGTGTGCCAGCGGCATGTCGATGCGATTGACTAGAGAAGCATTTCGAACAGGAGATTGAAATGATTCGCCTGATGCACGCGAAGCTCCATCGCGCCAAGATCACAGCCTGTAATGTCGATTACATGGGTAGCTTGACGATCGACCCCTTGTGGATGAAGGAGGTGGGCATTCTCCCGCTGGAAGAGGTCCAAGTCGTCAACGTGACCAATGCCAATCGTTTCGTCACGTATGCCATTCCGGGGACACCGGGAGCGGGTGAGATTGAACCCAATGGCGCCTGCGCGCATCTGTGCAGCGAAGGCGACATCGTCATCATCTACGCCATGGAGTCGGTGCCTCGCCACCAGGTCGTCGATGGGGGGCATGTGGCGAGGGTGCTGGTGTTCGACGGCGATGGAACCACCAGCCTGCTGCGCCAGACGGTGAACACCGACGGCAGCGAATTTTCTTTCGATTCCCACGACGTCGCGCAGGAAGGCCTCGCCACGGTCTAGCGCATTCGATCCGGTCGCGGCGACGATGCTTGTGTTGTCGCGGCCGGATGCGGTTTCAGGTCATCGGCGGCAGCGGCGGCCCCGAAACGATGTAGCGCGAGAAGATCCGTCCACACGCCGCATCCATGCGCCGCCCCATGCGGCTTCGCCGCGGTGTGACAATGGGGTTCGTCCGTTCTCGAATGAGCGCACAAAGGGTATTCGCATCGTATTGCGCACTAGCGCTCGTGTCCTGCCCCGGCTTGACGACGGCGTGTGCGATCAGTTCGAAGCGTTCCGCCCAGAGCGCTTTCAGTAATAGGCTCGGCGACATCACGTTCAAGGTCAATGCGCCCCGTGCGGCGGCGGTATCGACTTCTTCCGCGGAGGCTGCGCATTGCATGGACCAGTGCTCGCCCATGCGCTGGTGATGGCGCAGGTGCAGCGCCCCGGGGAAGCCGCTCGCGCCGCCGGCGGCCCTGACGTTGACCGAATTCAGGAAGACGTTACCCGGATCGCCGGGATCGGCCAGGCCGTGCCAGGCGTAGGCGTTGACGGCGATGGCCGTGCCGAAGAAGAAGCGGACGCCGAATATGAGCAGCGCGGCAACCGGATTGTGGATCGCGACGACGACGAGGAAGAGCATCCAGTACGACGCGCCCGCCAGCAGTTGGCGCAAGGGACGTTTTTTGCCCTTGCGCCGCAGATAGGCGATGACGTCGAGGGCGAAAGCGAAGCTGACGCCACACGTCAGGGCAAAGATGCAGAAGTCGAAGAAACTCTTGCGATCGTGCTTCACGGTCGACTGCACGTCGTCCGGGCCGTTGTTCTCGACGTGATGGATGTAGATATGCTGCACGCGATAGTAAGCGGGCATCCGGCAGAACAGAGGGTTGAGGGCCAGGCGCAGGTAGCGGTTCATCGCCCGTGGAACGAACCGCCGCCATCCCGACGAACCTTCGCGGGGCCGGAACAGGTGGTTGTGGATATCGGTATGGTCCAGGGTTTCATGGACCAGGCTGCTGCCGACGGCGACCATCGCGACATAGGACAACCCCGCGAACCACGACACGTGACGAGGAAGGATGACCGCCGCGGCCAGGGGAACGATCAATACGCTGCCGCCGATCACGGAGCGAAGGAAGATGGCGTTCAACGGGATCCGCAGGCAGGAGGCGAAACGGCGCTCGAGTGGATGCCGGCCGATGGCGTCCTGTATCGCATCCGGATCGGGCAGCACGCTCGCGTGGAAGTGCGCCATGATCAACACGTACATCAACACGACCCACACGAGCGCGTACGCGGCCCAGCGCAGGTACGCTTCGCGCAGGGGAATGTCTACGATTCCGGCACCGAGGGCGGCGGTCAGCAGGGCGGTGGCAAGGAGCCATGCCAACGGGTGACGGGAAAGGGGCTTGCCCAGGCCCAAGGCTCGATCGAATGCCGCGCCCACCCACATCACGAAGGACATGAGACGTTCGAACAGGAAATGCACGGTGACATAGAGAACGGCGAAGGGCAGGATGCAGAAACGCCCGGCCAATACGGCAACTTCCCTGAAACGCATGATGTGGAACCCCTATGGCCCAGGACGAGTCTACACGTGGCATCGGCGGCGGCCAATGAAGCGAGCCTGATGGACACGGGCAATCGGTTGCGTGGCAAGGAAAAAGCGGTGTACGCTGGCGCGAGCCCATACCTTCGGTACGGGCGCCCGTATCGCAAGGCCATCACCTGTGTGACGCCAAGGGGGATCAAGGACGAACCGGACACGCACAGGGGTCAACCCGCCACCACGGTGGCGCGCCCGGACACCGCAGACAGTCGCCGCATGGGTGACGTGGCGAAAGTGTGCGTGACGCCCATGGATGGCGTTCCGGATTTTCACGACGTCCGTCACGATATCAACATCGAAGCGGTCGCTCGTCTCGTCCATGCGCGGCGTCGACGAACCGGGAGTCGCCGCTCGTGATTCGACCATCATCCATCCACTCATTGACGATCGAGGTAGCGATGAGCGAGGCACCGGACTACATCACCGAACATGCCGTCTTCGATGCGGGCACGTGCCGTGCCGTGCTCGATGCCCTCCCTAAAGCCGCCGGGGCCTACGTCGACCGCTATCCCGCCACGCCGGGAAAGTTCGTCACCTACGGCCGCGCGGCCTATCTCGACATCTGCATGCCGGACGCCGACGCGCAGGAGCAGTATTATTCGAAGGTCGCCGCCTCCAACCGGGTGTTGATGGATGCCATGGGCGAGATGTATGCCCAGCTGAAATCGGTGGTCGGCGGCATTCTCGGCGCCCCCGTCACCTACCGCCCCGACGTGCTGGGCGTACCTGGCCTTCACGTGATCCGCGGCGATGCCATCAACATCACCCAGGGGTTCGGCGTACATTTCGACACGCAATACGAAAGGCTGCGCCTACCCGTGCCCATGGATGAGGACACCTACCCCATCTCCTTCACCTTGCCGCTGTTGATGCCGAAGAACGGCACGGGTCTGCAGGTATACGACCTGAATTCGAAAGACCTCGGCCGACTTTCCGACCCGGGCGAGACGAGGTCCCTGAGCGAACTTGCCCAGCTTTGCGGATCCAGGTACCTGCCGTACTCCGTCGGAACGCTGGTCTTCCATCACGGCCTGCTCGGACACCACGCGGCGTCGAGCGCCGTCGCCGGTGAGGACGACGAACGCATTACCGTGCAAGGCCACGGCGTGCTTTGTGGCGGCGAGTGGATTCTTTATTGGTGAGCCCGACGTATCGCGGGCAGTCGTATCGGCCGGTTAGTGATCCAGGGCGGTAAGATTCAGGTAACCGGCCAAGGTCTCGCGTATCCGTCCCACGACCGCCGCGCGCTGCGACTGAATGAAGAAATGCCCACCATCGAGCCATGCGAAGTCGACCTCGCACTCGGTCTCCCGGCTCCATGACCGAATGCGGGAAGCCTCGCAATCATCGTCTTCACGCCCGGCGAGGACCGTCATCGGCATCGGCAGCGAAGGGCCCGGCACGTAAGCGTAGTTCTCCGCCAGCGTAAAGTCGGCGCGAATCGTCGGCAGCACCAATTCCATCAATTCCCGATGCTCGAGTATCTCCGGCGGGGTTCCGTCGAAGCGTTTGAGTTCCTCGATGAGCTCGGCGTCGGGAAGACGATGCAGATACTTCGAAGGTGACCGGTCCGACGGTGCCTCGCAGCCGGACACGAACAGGTGCCGCAATCGACCTCGTGCATGCGCGGGAAGACCTCGGGCGATCTCGAAGGCCAGCAACGCACCGAGGCTATGTCCGAATAGTGCGCACGGCAGTGCGTCTTGTCCGATCCGTTCGGCCACGGCCGGCACCAGGCTACCGAGCAGGGCATTCATGTCGGTGATGGCCGGCTCATGAAAGAGATTGCCGCGGCCAGGCAACTGGATCGCGCACACTTCGATGTCCGGTGCGAGCGACTCCTGCCAATCGAGGTAGCCCACGGCACTGCCACCGGCGTAAGCAAGGCAGAACAGACGCATGCGTGGCCGCGCCAGCGGGCGGCGCATGAACCATCCGGAAGCCGCCTTGGGCATGGACTGAACGGCCTGTTCCACGATCTGAATCGTCTTCTGCGAGTCACCCATGCTTTTTCCATCATACAGTGAATAAAATCGTGGAAATGCCTGTTCATGGAGTGCCGGCTTGAACGCCATCGCCTGCATCGACGATCTACGTCGCGTCGCCCGATCCCGTCTTCCGAGGGTACTCTACGATTACGTTCATGGGGGCTCATGGACGGAATCGGCGTGCAGGGCGAACGTCGAGGATTTCCGCGACGTCCTCCTGCTCCAGCGGGTGGGACGCGACGTTTCCAGCCGCTCGACGCGTACGCGGATGCTGGGCCAGAACGCCTCGATGCCGGTCGCCCTCGCGCCCGCGGGCCTCACCGGCCTGCTCTATCCCGACGGCGAGATTGCCGCCGCCCGCGCGGCGCGTGGCATGGGCGTACCTTTCACGCTTTCGACGATGTCCATCTGCTCGATCGAAGACATCGCCCGTCACGTCGGCGGCGACTTCTGGTTCCAGCTCTACGTCATGCGCGACCGGGCCTTCGTACGGCGGCTGGTCGACCGGGCCCGCGATGCCGGCTGTCCCGTGCTCGTGCTCACGCTCGACCTCCAGGCGCAAGGCATACGTTACCGGGACCTGCACAATCGCCTGTCCGTGCCGCTACGCATCACCCCGTCCACGCTGTGGGACATGGCGACGCGGCCACGTTGGGCGATGCGCCTGTTGCGCGCGCGTCGCCGCCGGTTCGGAAACCTCCTGGATGCCCACGAAGGCGATACCTCGATGCGTGGGCTGGCCGCATGGACCCAGGCTCAGTTCGACCCGACGCTCAGCTGGGAGGACGTCGCCTGGATCCGGGATCTCTGGCCCGGCAAGCTCGTGCTCAAGGGCATCACCGATCCCGCGGATGCCCGACAGGCTGCCCACCTGGGTGCCGACGGCGTGATCGTATCGAACCATGGCGGACGACAGCTCGACGCCGTTCCCTCCAGCATTCGCATGTTGGAACACGTCGTCGGCGAAGTCGGTAGCCAGTTGGAAGTTCACCTGGACGGCGGAGTTCGTGACGGCCAGGATGTGGTTCGCGCGCTGGGCCTGGGTGCCAAGGGCGTTTTCGTCGGCAGGCCCTACCTTTATGGCCTGGCCGCCACCGGCGAAGACGGCGTGCGGCAATGCCTCGAACTCCTTCGACGTGACATGGACCTGGTGATGGCGTTCTGCGGGGTGTGCGACGTGACGGAGATAGACCGGCGAGTCATCTTCGGAACGCGCTGACGCCGCGCACTCGGGTCAGACGGCGGCCGCCCTGCGCGCCGCGTCCACCTCGACGTCGAGCAGCCGTCCATCACCCAGGCGCAGTACCCTGTCCGCGCAATCGAAGTAGGCGTCGTCATGGGAGATGACGATCACCATCTTCCCCCGGGCGCGCAGGTCCGGCAGAAGTTCGCGATAGAACACGCGCTTGAATTCCGGATCCTGGTCGGCCGCCCATTCGTCGAAGAGATAGATCGGCCGGTCTTCCATGAAGCTGGCGACGAGCGCCAACCGCTTGCGCTGCCCTGACGATAGCTTGATGGTCGAGAAGCGCCCGCCATCGGCCGTCACCTTGCTCTGCAGCCCGAAGCGGGCGATGTAGGCGTTCGCCCTGTGATCCATCGCTTCGCGATCCTTCTGCAGCAACTGCTCGAAGAGGTGGAAGTCCGCGAACACGGCCGAAAAGTGCTGCCGATACCGATCACGATTATCCGAATCCACGATCACGCCATCGAGAAGTATCGTCCCGCCCATCGGTTCGTACAAGCCCAGCAGCAGCATGCCGAGCGTCGTCTTTCCGCTGCCGTTACCGCCGACGATGAAGGTGATCTCGCCCGAGCGCAGTTCCACGTCGATCGGTCCAAGCGTATAACTGAGTTCGTCCAGTTCGTCGCGGTAGCGGTAGAGCACCGATTGCAACGAGAGCGACGACGGCGCGCGCGTCCACGGGTCCCGCGTGTCGGATCGCGCATCGTCCGCCCCGGATTCCGGCAGCGTCTTGTCCAGCAGCTCAATGCGCCGCAGGGCGATCTCGCCGTTGCGCAGGCTCTGTATCGACGTCGTCAGGACCTGGATCGGTCCAAGGATGTACAGCAGCGCGAAGGCGAACTGCGTGAGTTCGGCACCGGGATGCTGGCCCCAGAACGGCGCGGCAAACAGCACCACTCCCATGATCAGGTAAAACAGTATGTTTCCAAAGGTGCTGACCAGGGCGAAGAGCGACAGTGAATCGTTTGCCAGCTTGCGCTGCAATGCGGCCTGCCTGGAAAGCACCTCGCTGAGGAAATAATTGGCGCGATCATTGTTGAGCTGGAGCTCGCGGCTTCCGTCGATCAAGTCGCGCAGCGCCGCATTCAAGTCGTCCAGTTGCACGCGCATGGCCACCAGCTTGCGGAAGGGAATGCGCTCCAGCGCAAAATAGAAAGCCAGTGTCGACCCCAACAGCACCACGAACGGCAGGAACAGGCTCAGCGAGAGCCAGGCCATGTAGACCAGGCAGGCGAGGAGCAACACGAGCTGGCCGAGCAAAAAGGGCATCTGCTGGAATGACTGCGTCACCATCAGGATGTCGTTGTTAAGGATGGTGTAAAGCTCCCTGCGACCGATCTTCTGCAGCGTGGCGTGCCGCGTCGCCAGTATCTTCCGGCTCAGGTCGACACGCATCCTGTACATGGCGCCCTGGATGAGGCGTATCGACGCGATTCCCGCCAACGAACCGGCGATCACGGTCAACAGGCACAACCCGACGAAAGGCCAGATCAGGACGAGCCCGTTCTTCGCACTGATGGATCGCGCTATCACGGAAATCAGTCCCGCCGCGGCCACGCCGGCCACGGAGCCCGCGAACACGGTAAATGCCAGCAAGCCCGCGGATTGCCGGAAGACGTATCCGAGAAGTCTCATGGCCCCACCTCCATCTTCGAGGCCTCAGGTATCTTGCACCGCCTCACTTCGTCCGCGAACGCCGCATCGAAGCGTTCGATCGCCTCGTGATCGAACAGTTCGGCGTTGTAGTTCCAGGAGACATGCAGATTCCTGTCGATGATGGAGCAGACGAACATGATGTAGTTTTCGCCGAGGGCGAGCGATTCCCTGTTCTCGACCTTTGGGTAGGCTTCGTCGGTGAGCGGCAGCGGCAACGTCGTATACGTCGGTTCGCTCGCGTGCGATGGCAGCGCGCCCGTACGGGTACGGCCCAGGAAGTTGAAGTTGATGCGCGGTTCCGGAAGGTCGGCGAGCCGTTGCCGAACGGCCGGATCCGGATGAAGGAACTTGAGCAGCCCGAAACTCTTGTCGCGCGGAAGATCGTGTACCTGCCTGCACAGGTCCGGCATGCCGTCTTCGATGGGCGCGCCGATATCCACGTCGAGAAGCAGGGGATACATCGTGGCAATCCAGCCGACCATGCGATCGAGGTTTGGCCCACCGTCCGGCTGCTTTCGCCCGTTGTCGATCACGTTCATCCACAGGTAGTCGCGTCCCGACCACCGTGCGTACGCACGGGCGAACAATGCGATCAACCAGGCCTCGAGCTGCTTGCCGTCCTGGTGATCGACCGAATCGAGAAGGGCCGATGCATCGTGTTCCCGGGGCCAGTTGGTAAAGCACCAGACATAGCACTTGCCGTCCGGTCGGCTCAGGGGAATGCCCAGGTCACCGCGAGCGCCCGCTCGCGACCAGTAATCCAGCCGCGCCAGGCAGGCCGGGCTGTGCGCATAATCTTCGAGGTAGCCGACGTATTGCCGGTAAGTGACGGGCAACGGGGGGAGCTTCGGCGGCAGTCCCCGTGCGAGTTGGTCGACCACGTGGGCGAACTCCTGGCCGATGATGTTCATCGACACGCCGTCGATCACGTAATGGTGCGCGCAGCACAATAAACGGTAAGGCTGCCCCGGGCCCCCGTCGAGCATGGCCAGCTGGATCAGCGGCCCTCGCTCGATGCTGGCCGTCTCGACCATGCGCCGGTGTTCCGCGGTCATCAAGGCGATGTCGCCGCCGCTCACGGCTGACGCATCGCGGATCGTGAACGCCACCGTGCCGTCGAAGGGGGCGATGCGAGCCTCCCAGCTTCCATCGTCCCGGCACACGAAGTTCTGCCGAAGGGCGTCATGGCGTTCGACCAGCACCTTGAATGCCTCATGGGCGCGCTCGGGCGTGCACGACTCGGGCAGGCCGAACAGGGAAAAGAGATTCCACCAATCGCGCGTTTGCCTGCTGGACACGCCGAACGCATGCCGGATGTTCGGGATGATCGCGACCGGTCCGCCTCCCCCGATGTCCCCGGATGCGCCGTCGGCTCCATCCGTGCGAACCCGGGGGCCCAGCTGGCGAATCGTCGGATGTTCGAAGATGTCGCGTATGTCCAGATGCATGTCGTCGAGCGAGATTCCCGTGACGAACCGGGCAGCCAGCATCGAATCGCCGCCTGCGGTGAAGAAATCGGCGTCGATGTCGACATGTTCCGGCGGCATGCCCAGCAGCTTCGCCCAATGAGCGGCAAGCTTGCTCTCCACGGCATTGCGCGGCGGCGTACGAGCGGTCCGCGCGACGACGTCCATACGCTCGAGCGCCTTGCGGTCGATTTTTCCATGGGGCGTTAGCGGCCAGGCCTCGACCGGCACGAAATGGGACGGCACCATGTAATCGGGGAGCACGGCCTTGAGCGAGGCCCGCCAGCGTACCGAACGATCCTCCGGCGACGACTCCCACGATCCGACCACGTAGGCGATCAGGCGTCGGTGCCCCGCCTCGTCCTCGACGGCAAGCACGATCGCCCCCTCGATGCCCGGCAGGCTCTCCAACCGCCGCTCGATTTCGCCCGGTTCGACCCGGAAGCCGCGAACCTTGACCTGCGCGTCGTTGCGCCCCGCATAGAGGATCGCCCCGTCGGACGCGTACTCGCCCATGTCGCCGGTGCGATAAAGGAGGGCCCCGCCTTCCTTCGAAAAGGGATCGGCGACAAATCGCTCGGCCGTCAGGGCGTCGCGGTGCAGATACCCTTGGGCGACACCGGCGCCGCCCAGGTAGAGTTCGCCCGGCGCCCCCGCCGGTACCTCCTGCATGTACCTGTCCAGGATATGCACCCGCGTACCGCGCAACGGAAACCCGATCGGCACCGGGTCGGCCTGCCCGGGCAAGCACTGCCAGGCGCTCGCGCAGACCGTCGCCTCGCTCGGTCCGTACGCGTTGAATAACCGGCGTCCACGGACGAACCGTCGTGCCAGTTCGGCTTTCATGACTTCCCCTGCGACGACAAGCGTTCGCACGGACGATAGATCTTCCGGTTCCAGCAGGGCCAGCACCGAGGGCGGCAAGGTGAGATGCGTGATCGCGTGGTCCGCGATCGCCTGCTGCAACGGACCGCCCGGCAACAGGTGTTCCGCATCGGCTAGGCAGAGGGTCGCCCCCGCGGCAAACGCCATCGCGATCTCGAAGATGCTGGCGTCGAAGCTCGTCGAGGAGAATTGCAGGATGCGGCTGCCGGGGGAGGGATCGAACAGCCCGATTTGCTGCCGCGCCAGGTTGGCCAGCCCGCGATGCACGTTGACCACGCCCTTGGGCTTGCCCGTGGAACCCGAGGTATAGATGACGTAGGCGGGGGTCTCCCCACCGATATCACCGGCTACCAGGTCGGATGCGGCGCAGCCATCGATATGCGCGGAGGTCGCGGTGTCGTCGAGCACGAACGTGCGCAGCAGCCCGAGCGCGGGCAGGTCGGGTTCGACGGATGCCGTCGTGAGCAACGCAGCCGGCGCGCTGTCTTCCAACAGATACGCCAGCCGTTGCTCCGGGTAGGTCGGATCGACCGGCACGTAAACGGCGCCCAGCTTGAGCACGGCCAACATGCCCGTCACGACCTCGACACCCCGATGCATGCACAGCGCCACGCGCTCGCCGGTGCCGATGCCCTGCGCCCGCAGGAAATGCGCTAGCCGGTTGGCTCGTTCATTGAGCTGTCCATACGTCAGGCATCGATCCCGATAGCGCAGGGCCGGCGCATCCGGAGCGGTTTCGGCGTGGCGCTCGACCAGCCCATGCAGGAATACGTCCGCCGGCGTTTCCCAAGGGGGATTGAAGGTTTCCCGCTGGCGATGACACACGTGCGGGGGCAGTACGCCGATATGGCCAAGGATGGTCCCCTCCGGACGGGACAAGGCGTCGACCAGGCCCTGGAGTGAATACCGCAGGCATTCCAGCACCGTCTCGCCCCGTATGCCCGGGGCGGCCTTGACCGTGCAGGCGAGGCCACCGTCCCAGTCGTCGACGATAACGGTCAAGGGATACGTGCTCGACTCCTCGCTGGATTCCAGCCGGATGCCGTCCCATGCGCGCGCCTGGACCGACGCCCCGGTGGACGCCGAGGCGCTCCGCCGATAGTTCATCACCACGGCGAAGAGCGGCGCCTGTGCCGGCAACCCGGTGCAACGCCGGGCCAGCGACAAGGGTGCCTGCTCGTGTTCGAGGAGCAGCCCGAGTGCCTGGTGCATCGCCTGAAGTGCGGTGCCCACGTCCAACGCACCGGACGGCGCACGCAAGGGAAGCGTATTCAGGAACATGCCTACCGCCTGGGTCACGTCCCGCGCACCGTGGTTGCGCCCGGTCAACACCGTGCCGAGCACCACGTCGTCCCCACCGCTGCAGGCGGCGACCACGCGCGCCAGCGCGAGATGCGCCAGCGATGCGACACCAACCCGCTGCTCTTTCGCGCAGCGGCGCAACGCGTGCGCCAACGCCGGCTCGAGCGTCGCCTGGCGTACGCTCAGGCTTTCGCCGCCGGATTCGTGCCGCATCACGCCGAACGGTGCGGCGACCGTATCCACGTCCTGCAGCTGCTCGCGAAAAAACGCTTCGTGGCGCTCCATGTCCTCGTCGCGTGGCGTTTGCAGGCAGCGATGATAGGGAATGGGTTCGGCAAGCCCGGCCGATCGGCCATCGAGATAGGCCTGGACCTCCGCGATGACGATATCCAGCGAGAGGTGGTCGCACACGATGTGGTGGAACAGCAGCGCTAGCCGGTAGCGACCATCGGCGTCGGGCACCGTGACGGCCGAGAACAGCGGCGCCCTGGTCAGGTCGATCCGGGCATGTCGAGGATCGGTTTCCTCCTCGAGTATCGCTTGCGGCGAACGACCCGCGGGCACCTCGAGCGCGATCACCGGCAAGGCGACCTGTCGCCAAACGACCTGCACGGGATGCGCTAGCCCTTGCCAATGCACGGAGGAACGCAACGCCGCATGGCGATTGATGACGCTCCCGAGCGCGGCGAGGAATGCCTCCATGCGCGCGTGGCTATCGAAGACCAGCATCATGCGCACGATGTAGGGGTCGCTCGCCTCGTTAAGGCGATGCTGCAGGAGGATGCCTTCCTGCAGGGGCGAAAGCCCATGGGTTGACTCGATACCGGCTCCGTCCGGCGCCTGTGCGGACAGGCTCGCCAGGGTCGATGCGTCCAGCTCGACGTCGATACCGGACCTGCACCGGGAAAGCAGTGCCTCCTTGTGTGAGCGCAGTTCCTCCACCAGGATCGGATCGAGCATGCCCCGGGGGGCATCGACGACAAGTTCCCCGCCCTCGCCACGGAGCGATATCCCGCGCGATTCGAGTTTCGCCAGCAACATTTCCACGCTCACAGGCGTATCTCCTCGCGGACGCCGCGCCCCGCCGGCTCCGCCTCCATCCGGCTCGCCAGCACGCTCAGCACCGGCATCGTGAATACGTCGCGCGCACCCACCGCGAAACCTTGCGAACGTAGCCGCTCGATCATCGTGATCACCAACAGGGAGTGTCCGCCCAGTTCAAAGAAATGATCGTCGCGGCCGACCTCGGCGACGTCGAGAAGCTCTTTCCACAAGCCGGCCAGCACCCGTTCGCTTTCCGTCCGCGGCGTTTCACGCGTGCGATCGGACATCGCTCTCACCGGGCTGGGCAGGGCGGCCCTGTCCACCTTGCCGTGGGCGGTCAACGGGAACGCCTCCATGACCACGATGGCCGACGGCACCAGGTGCTCGGGCAACCTCTCGGACAGCTGACGGCGCAGCCGCACGGGATCTCCCGAGGCGTCGTTCGCGACGACGTAGAGAACCAGTCGGGATTCCGCTCCGGCATCCCGTTGCGGCAATGCCAACGCCTGACGCACCTCGCCCACCGCGATGGCGGCAGCCTCGACCTCACCGGGTTCGATGCGGTAGCCCCTGAGCTTGAACTGCTGGTCGTTGCGACCAAGGAACTCGATGCGGCCATCCGGCAGCCAGCGCCCAAGGTCGCCGGTCCGGTACATGCGTCCCGTGCCCGACGCGTCGAAGGGATCGGCGACGAACCGTTCATCCGTCCAGTCTGGCCGGTTCCAGTATCCGCGCCCGACGGCGGGCCCCGCGATGCAGATTTCGCCGACGCTTCCCGGGACGCACAAGGCATCGCCGGGACCGAGGACGTAGGCCCTCGCATGGGCCAGCGGCCGGCCTATGGAAAGGCGTTCCACGTGGTCAGGGTCGATCCGGTCGGCGCACGAGAACGTGGTGCATTCGGTCGGTCCATAGCAATGCACGAGTCGCCCCGGCGCCTTCGTCCTGGCGACGTTCGCCACCACCGCGACGTCCGCTTTGTCGCCGCCGAACAACAGGCACTTCAATCGGGGGAAGATATCGGCGGCGGAGGCCGCGTAGCGATCGAGGAGTCCGACCGTCAAGTGCAGGATGGTGACGCCATGGGAGGCAAGCAAGCGCGCGCAGGAATCCGGATCCAGCAGGGTGTGCTGCGGAACCACCAGCAGGGTCGCACCGTTCAGGAGCGTGCTCCACGTCTCCCAGGCCGCCGCGTCGAACGCCGGGTTGGCGCAATAGGCCACGCGGTCGTCCACGTCGATGGGAACATGGCGACGATCGGCGACGAGCGAGAGGACGTTGCGGTGTTCGAGCATCACGCCCTTCGGCGCACCCGTCGAGCCGGAGGTGTAGATGATGTAGGCAAGGTCATCGCCACGTACGCCCACCGGCACCTGCTGCGCGTTGCCACCCCACGACGTCTCGTCGTCAGCGATCGAGCGGATGTCCAGCACCGGCATCGACCGCGATGCCGATACGTTGGCTCCGGCGCCACGTCCGGTCAGCACGGCGGAGGGAGCGCAGTCCACCAGCATCGCTTCGACGCGTGCAAGGGGATAACCGGGGTCGATCGGCACGTATGCCGCGCCCGTTTTGAGCACGCCGAGTTGCCCGACGATCATGTCGGCGCTTCGCTCGCCGACGATCGCCACCCGGTGGCCGGTGCCGATGCCCATGGACCGCAACGCCCTGGCCAAGCGTTCCGCGCAACCGTCCAATGCCTCGTAGCTGAGCGTTGTATCGCCGTCGATGAGCGCGACGGCGCCTTGCCGTTCACGGGCCACGCGCTCGAACGCCTCGTGCAGCGTACCCTCCACGCCCCGTGCCGCATCCACTCCCGACCATTCGAGCAAGCTCCGCCGGTCCGCTTCGCCGAGCATGGCGAGCGCGCCGATCGGCGTGTCGATGTTCTTCACGAAGCCGTCGAGCAGCGTGAGGAAATAGCCCGTGATCCGCTCGATCGTCGAAGCCTCGAAGAGCTGGGAAGAATATTCGAAGGTCCCCTCGATGTTCGTACCGCTCTCGCGCAGGGACAGCGCGAGGTCGAAAGGCGTCGTCCGGTGCTCCAGTTCAAACGATGTCGCCTCAAGCCCGGCCAACCCCCGGCCTGCCGTGGACGGCGTATTGTTGAAGCCGAACATCACCTGCACGAACGGGTTGTACCGCATGTCACGCGCAGGCCTCATCATCTCCACCACGTGCTCGAACGGCAGGTCCTGGTGGTCCAGGGCTCCGAGCATCGACGCACGGACCTCGGCCAGCCAGTCCGATCCGCGCGTGTGCGCTCGTGGCTTCATCCGCAGGGCGAGGGTGTTGACGAGAAAACCGATCAAGCGCTCGCTCTCGGCACGTTGCCGGTTGGCCACGGCCATGCCCACGACGATGTCCTGCTGGCCGCTCAACCGTGACAACAACACGCCCCAGACCGCCATCAGCAACATGGACAAGGTGCATTCGTGGCGGCTGGCCAGCGACCGCAATGCCTGCGAGCGCTCGACGCCAAGACTCAGGTACTGCAGGCGTCCGGCGTGGTTGCCGACCCTGGGACGCGGATGGTCGGTCGGCAGTTCCAGCAACGGCGGCGCGCCATCGAGCTGGTTTCGCCAGTAAGTGCTCTGCCTCTCCCAGGGCTCACCATCGAGCCAGGTGAGCTGCCAGGCGGCATAGTCCGCGTACTGGATGTCCAGTGGCGGGAGCGGATCTTCCCCACCAGACCGGAACGCCGTGTAGAGGGTAGATATCTCATCGGTGAGGATATCGAGCGACCAGCCGTCGGAAACCATGTGGTGCTGGGTGAGAATCAGCACGTGCTCACGATCGGCGGTCCGCAGCAGGCTCACCCGTAACAGGGGTCCCTTGGCCAGGTCGAACGGCGTCGATGCCTGGCGATTCGCATGTTGCGTAATGGCCTGCTGCCGCGATGGATCGTCCCGACCGCGAAGATCGATCACCTCCAGCGGGAAGGCCGCTTCGATCGGACCGATGCACTGCACGGGTGCGTCGCCCATGGTCGTGAAGGTGGTCCGCAGGATCTCGTGCCGTTGCACGAGACGCGCGAAGGCGGCGCGCATGGCCGCGACGTCAAGCTCTCCCCGCAATCGCATTCCCGTCGACACGTGGTAGGCCGACGATGCGCCCATCTCGAGCCGGTCCAGCAACCACAGCCTCTTCTGCGACCAGGACAGCGGAATGGGCCGGTCACGCGGCGTCCGCGGGATGGCGCCTTCCGTCACCGTTTCCGCCGTGGCGACCGCCGCCGTGAACTCCCGCAGCCGCGGATGATTGAAGAGGTCGCCCACGGCGACCTCGATCCCCCATTGCTTGCGCATCGCGGACACGAGTTGTATGGCCCGCAGCGAGTGCCCCCCGAGGTCGAAGAAGCTGTCCTCCCGACCGATCGTTTCCTGCGAAAGCAGGTTGCCCCACAGTGCCGCCATGCGGATCTCGCGCTCGCCTTGGGGCTTCTCCTTGCGAACCGCCGTCTCACCTGCCTCCGCCGGATCGGGCAGCGCCCGCCTGTCCAGCTTTCCGTTGGCGGTCAAGGGCATCGCGTCGAGTACCACGACGTGCGCCGGTATCATGTGCGCGGCTAGGCGACGGCTGAGACTCTGGCGCAGTGCCGCCGTGTCCAGTTCGACGCCTTCCTCGGCAATCAGGTAGGCAACCAACAGCTTCTCCCCGGACGAGTCTTCGCGTACGGCGACGTGCGCCTGGCGCACGCCCTCGCACTCGTGCAGCCGCGCCTCGATCTCGCCCGGCTCCACCCGAAACCCCCGCAACTTCAGCTGACCGTCCGTGCGGCCCAGGAACTCGATCACCCCGTCCGCCCGGTAACGCACCCGGTCCCCCGTCCGGTACATCCGCGCCTCTGCCTCGTCCGAGAACGGATCCGCCACGAACCGTTCCGCTGTCAGCTCCGGGCGATTCAAATAACCCCGAGCCACCCCCGGACCGCCTACGTGCAACTCGCCCGCCACGCCCACCGGCACCGGCTCGCCCCGCTCGTCCAGTACGTATACCCGCGTGTTCGCGAT